>NZ_JBIAVF010000016.1:0-173747 GCF_042893755.1 Streptomyces sp. NPDC001568
GGCAGCATCGTGATGAGGTAGCGGACCTCGGAGATGCAGGTCTCCTCGTCGTCGTACGCGAAGTGCGCGACGCCCGAGGTCTCGGCGTGCACGTCCGCGCCGCCGAGCCCGTTCTGGGTGATCTCCTCACCCGTCACCGCGCGGACCACGTCCGGACCGGTGATGAACATCTGCGAGGTCTCACGGACCATGAACACGAAGTCCGTCAGCGCCGGCGAGTAGGCGGCGCCGCCCGCGCACGGACCGAGCATCACGCTGATCTGCGGGATGACACCCGAGGCCCGCGTGTTGCGCTGGAAGATGCCCCCGTACCCGGCCAGCGCCGAAACGCCCTCCTGGATGCGGGCGCCCGCGCCGTCGTTGAGGGACACCAGCGGGGCACCGGCCGCGATGGCCATGTCCATGATCTTGTGGATCTTCGTCGCGTGGGCCTCGCCCAACGCACCACCGAAGATCCGGAAATCGTGCGCGTAGACGAAGACCGTACGACCCTCGACCGTCCCCCACCCGGTGATCACACCGTCCGTGTAGGGCTTCTTCGCCTCCAGGCCGAAACCGGTCGCCCGGTGCCGACGCAGCTGCTCGACCTCCTTGAAGGACCCCTCGTCGAGCAGGAGCGCGATGCGCTCCCGGGCCGTCAGCTTGCCCTTGGCGTGCTGCGCCTCCGTCGCCCGATCGCTCGGCCCGCGCCGCGCCTCCTCACGGAGGGAGTGCAGCTCGGCCACGCGTCCACGGGCGTCGGTCGGCTCGCTCGAAGTCTGGTCCACAACGGTCATGTACCGACCTTACGAAGTCCGACGGCGAAAACCCTCCGTTGGTTCCGCACAGTCTCGGACCCGATCCGCTGTCCGGCCCGGACAGAACCGGCGAAGGATGCATGGACTCCCCCAGTCGGGACCTTGGCCCTTTGTGGAGGTTCGACAAACCGGCGGGACCCACCTCCATAGAAGTTGAAATTTGAACGGAATGGGTCTAGCGTCTCTCTTGTTGAAAGTTCAACGAGTTCGGAAGTCGCCGAACCGTCGGACGCACCGCCGGACACGCCGGCAGCAACTCTTCCGAGGAGGAAGTCATGGGTCTCTTCACCCGCCGCACCGCCCCCACCGCCGTCGCCACGCTCGAAGTGGACCCGGCGCTCGCCGCACTGACCGGCGACTACGTGATCGACGCCGCGCACAGCAGCATCGGCTTCACCGTCCGGCACGCGATGGTCACCAACGTCCGCGGCGCTTTCGCCGAGCACGAGGGCACCCTCCACCTCGACGGCAGTGACCCGTCCCGCTCCACCGCGGTCATCGACGTGAAGATCGCCTCGATCGGCACCGGCATCGCCGACCGTGACACGCACCTGCGCAGCGGTGACTTCTTCGACGCCGAGGCCTTCCCCGTGATGAGCTTCCACTCCACCTCGGCCGAGACCCTCGGCGGGGACACCTACCGGATCACCGGCGAGCTGACGATCAAGGACGTCACCCGCCCGCTCTCCATCGACCTGGAGTTCACCGGCTCGGCCACGGACGTCTACGGCAACGAGCGCGTCGGCTTCGAGGGCGCCGCCGAGATCCTGCGCTCCGACTGGGGTCTGACCTGGAACGCCGCGCTGGAGGCGGGCGGCGTCATGGTCAGCGACAAGGTGAAGCTGACCTTCGACATCTCGGCGATCAAGCAGGCCTGATCACCCGCGCGCGACGCCGGCCCGGGGCGGCCACCCGGCCGCCCGAGCCGACCGCGCGAGCGGTGCTACCAGCCGCCCCCGCCGTCGAACCCGCCGCCCCCGTCGAACCCGCCTCCGCCACCGAAGTCCCCGCCGCCGAAGTCGGACGGGTTGAAGTCGGCCCCGGAGACGTCCCCGCCCTCGAAGCCGCTCCCCGCGCCACCGAAGTCCGAGGCGTAGGCGGGGCTGGACATCATCGATCCGAGCATCGTGCCCATCAGCAGGCCGGGCAGGATTCCCCCGCCGAAGTACCCGCCGGCCCAGGGACCGTACGCCGGGCCGGCGTCGTAGTACGGACGCGGTCCGCGCTCGGTGTCGACCGTACGGACCGCGGGGTCCAGGCCCTCGCGCAGCCGTACGGCGTCCGCCGCGCAGACCGGAACGGTGCGGGCGGCCCCGGCGGGCGGCGCCCAGGCGGCGTCCTCGGCGCTCGGACCGTGGCGCGGGTCGAAGAAGCAGGGCGAGCGGCGCTCGGGCACGGGCTTGCCCTGACGGCGCGCGTCGAGGGACGCCAGGGCGTAGCGGCCGTCCTCCAGGGCCTCGGTCACGCCCCGCACCTCTTCCGGGCGCCGCACGGAAGCCATGATCTGCTTGGCCTTCTCGTACGAGTCGAGTCCCTGTTCGTAGTCGCGCCGCATGGCGTCGTCGGCTCCCGGTTCGCCGGGGTGGAAGTCCAGGCGCTCCAGCTCCTCGCCGAAGGCCGTGATGTCCTCGTCGACGACCACGGCGAGCCGGTCGATCGCCTCGCGCCGCGCCTCTTCCTTCTTCTTGCGGTTCCGCTTCACCAGCAGGTACGCGCCGCCGCCGCCCGCGACGGCGACCGCGCCGAGCGCGATGAGCCCGCCGACCGGCGCTCCGTCGGAGGCGCCGGTCGTGCCCCAGGACGCCGGGGCGGAGCCCTTGGCCTGGCTCAGGGCCTGGTCGACGAAGCCGTCGAGCTGGGTGGCCGCGTCCACCGGGGTGCCGGTCTTCACGGCCGCGGTGAGGTTCTGCACCGCGTTCCTCGACATGACGGCCGGGTCGGCACCCGCCTTGAAGCCGTCGCCGAGGCGGATCGCGTACAGGCCGGTGACGCCGGTCTCGGCGCGGACCGCGGGGAGCACCCTGTCCTGCGGGAACTCCGCGGTGGCCGGCAGCACGGCGACGAACACCGGCTTGCCGGAGTCCTTGATCTTCTCGGCCAGCGCGTCGGCCTGCGCCGCGGACAGCTGGTCCCGGGCGCCGGGGTCCACGTACACCGGGCCCTTCTTGAGGGCCTCCCCCACCGCGGCGACCCCGGTGGCGGCCGATGCCTGCGGGGCGGCCACGAGCGCGGTCGTCGACAGGGCCAGCAGCAGACCGGCCAGCAGCGGTCCGAAACGTGCGGATATCAGTCTGGTCCTCATGCGTACGACGCTACCTGAACTGGTCGTTTCCCGTGTTAACGGGACATAAGGCCACCCGGTCCGGGCGCCGACGCTCCGGACCCGCGCCCCGCCCCGGGCCGCGGAACCCGAACCCGACCTACTCCGCCGGCTCCACGCCCGCGTGGAGGAGCCCGAAGGTGTAGGCGTCCTCCAGTGCCTGCCAGGACGCGGCGATCACGTTCGGGGCGACGCCCACGGTCGACCACTCGCGGACCCCGTCCGTCGTGGCGATCAGCACGCGGGTCGTGGACTCCGTGCCGTGCGTGCCCTCCAGGATGCGGACCTTGTAGTCGACCAGCTCGAACTTGGCCAGCTGCGGGTAGAACCGCTCCAGCGCCACTCGCAGCGCCCGGTCCAGGGCGTTGACCGGGCCGTTGCCCTCGGCCGTCGCGACGATCCGCTCGCCCTTGGCCCACAGCTTGACCGTGGCCTCGTTGGCGTGGGTGCCGTCCGGGCGGTCCTCCACGATCGCGCGCCAGGACTCGATGCGGAAGTACTTGCGGGCCCGGCCCTCGACCTCGGCCCGCAGCAACAGCTCGAAGGAGGCGTCGGCGGCCTCGTACGTGTAGCCCTGGAGCTCGCGCTCCTTGACCCGCTCGACGACCCGGGCGATCAGCGCGCGGTCGCCGCCCAGGTCGACGCCGAGCTCCTTGCCCTTGAGCTCGATCGACGCGCGGCCGGCCATGTCGGAGACGAGCATCCGCATGGTGTTGCCGACCCGCTCGGGGTCGATGTGCTGGTACAGGTCGGGGTCGACCTTGATGGCCGAGGCGTGCAGGCCGGCCTTGTGCGCGAAGGCGGAGACGCCGACGTACGGCTGGTGCGTGGACGGCGTGAGGTTGACGACCTCGGCGATGGCGTGCGAGATCCGGGTCATCTCGGCGAGGGCGCCCTCGGGCAGGACGGTCCGGCCGTACTTGATCTCCAGCGCGGCCACGACGGGGAACAGGTTGGCGTTGCCGACGCGCTCGCCGTAGCCGTTCGCGGTGCACTGGACGTGGGTGGCGCCCGCGTCGACGGCGGCGAGGGTGTTGGCGACGGCGCAGCCGGTGTCGTCCTGGGCGTGGATGCCGAGCCGGGCGCCGGTGTCGGCGGCGACGGTCGCCACCGTCGCGGAGATCTGCGCGGGCAGCATGCCGCCGTTGGTGTCGCAGAGGATGACGACGTCGGCGCCGGCCTCGTACGCGGCGCGCACGACGGATTTGGCGTACTCGGGGTTCGCGCGGTAGCCGTCGAAGAAGTGCTCGCAGTCGACGAAGACGCGGCGGCCCTGCTCCACGAGGTGGGAGACGGTGTCGCGGACCATCTCCAGGTTCTCGTCGAGGGTGGTGCGCAGCGCGAGTTCGACGTGCCGGTCGTGGGACTTGGCGACCAGGGTGATCACCGGTGCGCCGGATTCCAGGAGGGCGCGGACCTGCGGGTCCGCGGCGGCGGAGCCGCCGGCGCGACGGGTGGCGCCGAAGGCGACCAGCTTGGCGTGCTTGAAGTCGATCTCGGCGGCGGCGCGGGCGAAGAACTCCGTGTCGCGGGGGTTGGCGCCGGGCCAGCCGCCCTCGATGAAGCCGACGCCGAAGTCGTCGAGGTGCCGGGCGATGGTCAGCTTGTCCGCGACCGTGAGGTTGATGCCCTCACGCTGGGCGCCGTCGCGCAGCGTGGTGTCGAAGACGTGGAAGCTGTCGTCGGGCCCGGTGCGCGGCTCCGTCGGCTCGGTCGACTCCGTCGCCTCTGTCGTCGTCATGCTGATCTGGCTCCTGTCGGATGAGTGGTTCCGGAGACCCGGGATCCACTGCCCCCATCATCGCGCGCCGCCCGGTCCCGGCATGATTTCGGGCCGGGAAACGAAAAGACCCCTCGCGGGTGCGAGAGGTCTGCGCGCGGGTCCGAGGCACGGTGGCCGCTGCCGCGAAGGTCTTCCACGGTTCAGCGGTCACAGAGGACCGGCGCGCTGCTGTCCATAATCATGAGCTGAGCAGGCACGTCCGCAGTGTGCCACACGACTCGCCGTACATGGACGGCGATCTCACGATGCGGGCAGCCCCGCACGGGGTGGGGTCCCCGGGTCGGCCGGGGAGGGGGCGGTGAGGGTCTCGGTGAGGAACTCCCGTACGTGTTCCAGGATGTCGCCCCGGCCTATGCCGGGCAGGCCGACGGCGACCTGGATGCTGAAGCCGTCGAGGAGGGCGCGGATCCGGGCGGCGTACCGGTCGGGGTCCACCGGGCGGAGCTCCCCGCGCGAGACGCCTTCCGCGAGGAGGGCGACCAGGTCGCGGTGCCAGGCGCCCTCGATGGCGGCCTGCCGGTCGCGTTCCTGGGGGCCGGCGTTCTGGGAACGGTTCCAGACCTCCAGCCACAGGGTCCAGTGCGGGTCCCGGGGGCCGTCGGGGACGTAGAGGTCGACGTACGCCTGGAGGCGGACGCGGACCGGGTCGCGGCGGGAGAGCAGGGCCCGCCGCTCGGTGCCGAGGGCGGCCTCGCTCCACTCCAGGGTCTGCAACAGGAGCTCGTCCTTGCTGCGGAAGTAGTAGAGGAGGTGGCCGCTGCTCATGCCGACCTGGCGGCCCAGACCGGCCATGGTCAGGCCCTCCAGGCCGCGCTCGGCGATCGTGGCCATGGCGGCGACGAGTACGTCTTCGCGCGGGGGCGCGTTCTTGCGCGCCGCCCGTACCGGTACTCCACCCGCCACCATGGGCCACTCCTTCATGAGGTCCGCCGTAGGTCAGACCTTCGGCTGCTGCTGGGTGATGCAGTGGATACCGCCACCCCCGGCGAAAATCGTACGTGCGTCAACCAGCGTCACGGTCCGCCCGGGGAACAGACCGCGGAAGATCTCGGCGGCCTCCTCGTCGCGCGGGTCGTCGAAGGCGCACAGCACGACCCCGCCGTTGCAGAGGTAGTGGTTGATGTACGAGTAGTCGACCCACTCGCCGTCCTCCTCCAGCACGGTCGGCGCCGGGATCTCCACGACTTCCAGCAGCCGGCCCTGCGCGTCGGTGGCGGCGCGCAGCAGAGCGGCGATGGTCTTGCAGCGCTCGTGGTCCGGGTGGGCCGGGTCGGGCTGCGTGTGGACCATGACGACGCCGGGGCGGGCGAAGGCGGCGACGATGTCGACGTGGCCCTGGGTGCCGTAGGTGCCGTAGTCGCCGGCGAGGCCGTAGGGCAGCCAGATCGCCTTGGTGGTGCCGAGGTGGGCGTGGATCTCGGCCTCGACCTGGGCGCGGGTCCAGTCGGGGTTGCGGCCCCGGCCGAGCTGCACGGTGTCGGTGAGGAGCACGGTGCCCTCGCCGTCGACGTGGATGGCGCCGCCCTCGTTGACGAGGCGGGTGCTGTACGTGCGGGTGCCGATGAGGTCGGACACGTGCCGGGCGACCTTGGAGTCGTGGTCCCAGCGGGCCCATTCCTGGGCGCCCCAGCCGTTGAAGGTCCAGTCGACGGCGGCCAGTTCGCCCGCGTCGTTGGTGACGAAGGTGGGGCCGATGTCGCGCATCCAGGCGTCGTCGAGCTCGCGCTCGACCAGTTGGACGTCGTCACCGACGAGCGCGCGGGCGCTCTCGGCGTCGCCCGGGGAGACCACGAGGGTCACCGGCTCGTACGCGCGGACCGCGCGGGCGACGGCGCCCCAGGCCTCGCGGGCCTCGGCGAGCTCCTGCTCGTTGGTGAAGGTGGGGTTGGGGCTGGGCCAGGCCATCCAGGTGCGCTCGTGCGGGGTCCACTCGGCGGGCATCCGGAATCCGGCGTCGACGGGCTTGGACGGCTGGGCCGGCTGCGTCGGCTGCGTCGGCTGGGTCATGGCGGGGATCCTCACAGGCTGGCTGGGCTTACAAGAAGTACAGGCGGTTCAGGGAGACCGATTCGGCCGCTTCGGAGCGCAGCGGTTCCCCGTCGAGGGAGACGAGTCCGCTGCGCGCGTCCACATCGACCGCGCCCACCCGGGAGTTGCGGAGCATGTCCTTCGGTCCGATGCCGCGGGTGCCGCGGACGGCGACGCGGCGCCGTCGGGTGGGCATCTCGTCGGAGCCGAGCGCGGCGGCCGCGGCGGAGACGAAGGCGACGGAGATGTCGGCGGCGGTGGCTCCGTAGGAGCCGAACTGCGGTCCGAGGACCAGCGGTTCGCAGGTGTCGGTGGCGGCGTTGGGATCGCCGGTGACGCCGTAGGCGGGGAAGCCGGACTTGAGGACGAGTTGCGGCTTGGCGCCGAAGAACTGGGGGCGCCACAGCACGATGTCGGCGAGTTTGCCGATCTCGATGGAGCCGATCTCGTGGGCCAGGCCGTGGGCGATGGCCGGGTTGATGGTCAGCTTGGCCATGTAGCGCAGCACGCGGGCGTTGTCGTCGCCCTCGCCGTCGCCGGCCAGCGGGCCCAGCTCGCCCTTCATCTTCGCGGCCATCGCGAAGGTCCGTCGGATCGTCTCCCCCGCCCGCCCCATGCCCTGCGCGTCCGAGGAGGTGATCCCGATCGCCCCGAGGTCGTGCAGCACGTCCTCGGCGCCCATCGTCCCGGCGCGGATCCGGTCACGGGCCATCGCGGCGTCGCCCGGCAGGTCGGGCTTGAGGTCGTGGACGGAGACGATCATGCCGTAGTGCTCGGCGACGGCGTCCCGACCGAAGGGCAGGGTCGGATTGGTGGAGGAGCCGATGACGTTCGGCACGCCCGCCATCTTCAGCACGTTCGGCACGTGCCCCCCTCCGCACCCCTCGATGTGGAAGGCGTGGATGGTCCGCCCCTCCAACACCCGCAGGGTGTCCTCCACCGACAGGCACTCGTTGAGGCCGTCCGAGTGCAGGGCCACCTGCACGTCGTGCTCCTCCGCCACGCGCAGCGCGGTGTCCAGCGCACGGGTGTGGGCCCCCATGTCCTCGTGGACCTTGAAGCCGCTCGCACCGCCCTCGGCGAGGGCCTCGACCAGGGGGGCGGCGTCCGAGGAGGAGCCGCGGGCGAGGAAGCCGATGTTGACGGGCCATGCGTCGAAGGCGTTGAAGGCGTGCCGCAGCGCCCACGGCGAGTTGACGCCCACACCCCAGACCGGGCCGAACTCCTGGCCGATGATCGTGGTGACGCCCGCGGCGAGCGAGGCTTCCATGATCCGCGGGGAGAGCAGGTGGACGTGGGTGTCGACGGCTCCGGCGGTGGCGATCATGCCCTCGCCGGACACGATCGAGGTGCCGGTGCCGACGACGACGTCCACCCCGTCGAGGGTGTCGGGGTTGCCGGCCCGACCGATCGCGTGGATGCGCCCCTCGCGGATGCCGATGGACACCTTGCGGATGCCGAGCACCGCGTCGATGACCAGCACGTTGCTGATCACCACGTCACAGGTCTCGCGGACCGCCGCCGCCTTCAGGTGCAGGCCGTCGCGCGCGGTCTTGCCGAAGCCGGCCAGGAACTCGTCGCCGGGCTTCTGCGCGTCGTGCTCGACGCGCACCGTGAGGCCGGAGTCGCCGAGGCGGACCCGGTCGCCGGCGCGGGGGCCGAAGACCGAGGCGTACTCGTGCGGGTCGATGTGCCGACCGCCGGGGGCGCAGTGGTCGCTGTGCGGGGTCTTCTTGCTCACGCCGGATCTCCGTCCACGTCGTCCGCGCCATCGGGGAATTCGGCGCCGTCCGTACGGTCGGCGGCGACGCCGAGGTAGCCGCAGGCCGCCGCGCGGCGCAGGGCCTCCTCCTTGGCACCGGGCGCGTCCAGCGGCCCGTCGACCAGGCCCGCGAAGCCGATGGCGATCCGCTCGCCGCCGATCGGGACCAGCCCGACCTCGGCCTCGCCGTGCGGGTCGAACCGTACGGAGGAGCCCGCCGGCACGCACAGGCGCATGCCGTAGGCGGCGGCGCGGTCGAAGTCGAGGCGCGGGTTCGACTCGAAGAAGTGGAAGTGCGAGGTGACGCTCACCGGCACGGACGCGGTGTTGCGCACGTGCAGGTGCAGCTGCGGCTGCGGCTGCGGGGCTCCGGGACCGGGTACGACCGCGCCGGGAGCGGCGTCGCCGAGGGAGCGGGCGCCCCGGATCGGCGCGGAGACCACCGCGAGGCGGGAGCCGTCGTCGAAGACGGCCTCCACGTGCACCTCGGTGACCACGTCGGACACGCCGGGCAGCACGTCCTCGGCGCCCAGCACGTCACGGGCCTCCTCGATGGCCTCGGCCAACCGCTTTCCGTCCCGGGCCGCCTCGCAGACGGTGTCCGCGATCAGCGCGGTGGCCTCCGGGACGTTGAGCCTCAGGCCGCGGGCCCGCCGGGCCCTGGCCAGTTCCGCGGCGCCGCGCAGCAGTAGCCGGTCGCGCTCCGTAGGGGTCAGCCGCACGCCGATCCACCACCTCTTGAGTCGATGGGTTAGAGCATCACTCTAACTCTTCAGTTCCTTGCAGGGAACCATTGACCGGAGGGCAACGCCTGGGCCACATTGAGTGTCGCTCAAATGCCAGCGCAACCACCCCCCGCCCTGCCAAGGGAGTCCCCCCATGCCCATCGAACAGCGCGGAGTCGACACCGTCCCCGAGGAGGAACGGACGAGCGGTCCCCGCGACCTCGTCTCGATCCTGCTCGGTTCCAATCTCTGCCTCGGTGTGATCGTCTTCGGCTGGCTGCCCCCGTCCTTCGGGCTGGGGCTGTGGCCCTCGGTCACCGCGGTGGTGACCGGCACCCTCGTCGGCATCGCCTTCACCGCCCCGCTCGCGCTGGTCTCCCTGCGCACCGCGACCAACCTGTCCACCTCCAGCGGCGCCCAGTTCGGCGTGCGCGGTCGGCTGGTCGGCTCGGTGGTGGGGCTGCTGCTCTCGCTCGGCTACACCGCGCTGACCCTGTGGATCGGCGGTGACGTGATGGTCGGTGCCCTGTCCCGGCTCACCGGACTGCCCGACACGGGCTTCTCCCGGGCCGCGATGTACGGCGCACTCGCCGCCTGTACCGTCGTCGGGGCCGTGTTCGGCTACCGGCTGCTGCTGCGCATGAGCAAGATCCTGTCGGTCGGCATGGTGATCCTGCTGGCCGTCGGCGTCTTCGCGTACGCCCCCGACTTCACCACCGCCGCGCCGCCGGAGACCTCGTACCTGCTGGGCTCCTTCTGGCCGACCTGGCTGCTCGCCACCGTCGCCGCCGGGCTCAGCGGGCCGGTCGCCTTCATCACGCTGCTCGGCGACTACACCCGCTACATCTCCCCGCGCCGGCACAGCCCCCGCAAGGTGCTGTGGGCCACGGTCGTCGGCCTGCTCTTCGGCCTGCTGATCCCGCAGCTCTTCGGCACCTGGACCGCGCTCGCCGCCCGCGCCGGAGCGGACTACGCCGGGCCGCTCGTGGCCGCCTCGCCGTTCTGGTACCTGGTTCCGCTGCTGGTGGTGGCCGCCGCCGGCTCGATCGGCAACGCGGGCCTGATGCTCTACTCCATGGGCCTGGACCTCGACGCCATCGTCCCGAGGGCCACCCGCACCACGGCCACCCTGGTCGCCGCGGCCGTCGCCACCGCCTTCGTGTTCATCGGCTCCTTCGGCTGGAACGCCCAGGCCGCGATGACCTCGTTCGTCCTCGTGCTCACCGCGATCGGCACCCCATGGGCCGTGATCACGCTGATCGGGTACGTGCGCTGCCGCGGCCGGTACGACGAGAAATCGCTCCAGGTGTTCAACCAGCGCGCCCGCGGCGGCGTCTACTGGTACAGCGGGGGGTGGAACCCGCGTGCGACGGTGTCCTGGGCACTCGGAGCGGCAACCGGCCTCGCGGCCGTCACCACACCGTTCTACGAGGGCCCCCTGCTGGCCCTCACGGGCGGCGTGGACTGCAGCTTCGTCCTCTCGGGGCTCGTCGGCGGACTCGTCTACGCCGCGCTGACCCCGCGGTCGGCGGACGCGCCCGCCGTGGTCGCGCAGGAGCAAGGAAAGAACGCGGAACAGACATGGACGAGCTCGCAGGCCCTGTGATCATCCGGACCCTCAAGGGGATCGGCGCGGCGGTGTACCTCTTCGGTGACGCCGTCGTCGCGCTGCTGCCGGACGGCGCGGCCCGCTCCGACGCGCGCCGCGCACGGCGGGCCGCGCGACGCCGGAGCCGCTGACGGCGACCGTTCGAGCCGCGGCGGCGCGACGACGGAAGGCCCCCGACCGGTCCGGTCGGGGGCCTTCCGTGCGAGCGGGCGACGACCGCGCCCGTACGACTAACCGAGCGGGTGCATCCAGCCGTGCGCGTCGGCGGCGCGGCCGGTCTGCAGGTCGAGGAGCGCCTTGCGGAGCTCCATCGTGACCTCGCCGGGCTCGCCGTTGCCCTGGGTCCAGTTGGCGCGCTCGGACTTGACCGAGCCGACCGGGGTGATCACGGCGGCGGTGCCGCAGGCGAACACCTCGGTCAGGGTGCCGTTCTCGTTGTCGCGCTTCCAGTCCTCGGTGGTGATCCGGCCCTCCTCGGCGGTGTAGCCGAGGTCGCGGGCGATGGTGAGGAGGGAGTTGCGGGTGATGCCCGGAAGGAGCGAGCCGGTGAGTTCCGGAGTGACGATCCTGCGGGTGCCGTCCTTCTCGGCGTACACGAAGTACAGGTTCATGCCGCCCATCTCCTCGATCCAGCGGTGCTCGACCGCGTCGAGCCAGACGACCTGGTCGCAGCCGTGCGAGGCGGCCTGGGCCTGGGCGACGAGGGAGGCCGCGTAATTGCCGCCGGTCTTCGCGGCGCCGGTGCCGCCCTTGACCGCACGGACGTACTCCTCGGAGAGCCAGACGGAGACCGGCTTCACGCCGCCGGGGAAGTAGGCACCCGCGGGAGAGGCGATGACCATGAAGAGGAACTCGTTCGCGGGGCGGACGCCCAGGCCGACCTCGGAGGCGAACATGAAGGGCCGCAGGTAGAGGGAGGCCTCACCGGAGTCCGGGACCCAGGCGCGGTCCTGCGCGATGAGGGCGTCGCACGCGGCGATGAACAGCTCGGACGGCAGCTCCGGCATGGCCATCCGGCGGGCGGAGGCCTGGAAGCGCTCGGCGTTGGCCTCCGGGCGGAAGGTGGCCACGGTGCCGTCGGGCTGCTTGTACGCCTTGAGGCCCTCGAAGATCGTCTGCGCGTAGTGCAGGGTCATGTTCGCCGGGTCCATCGACAGCGGCGCGTACGGGACCAGCTCGGCGTCGTGCCAGCCGCGTCCTTCGGTCCACTTGATCGTCACCATGTGATCGGTGAAGTGGCGGCCGAAACCGGGGCTGGCCAGGATCGCTTCCCGCTCCGTGTCGGACAGAGGGTTCGAGGAGGGCTTCAGCTCGATCGTGGGCGTCGTCATGAGTGCTTGTCCTTCACCGGTTGGGTAGGGCGGACCGCGCTCACGGCGTACTAGGACGTCCGAGCTTCCCCGTATTCCGCGGCCTCGCGTTCGATTATCGCCCGCGGCCAGGCTTCGGTGAAACGGGGTATGAGCGGCCCAGGGGAGATGGTGGCACCCGGGGCCGCACAGGAAAAGCCGCCGGGTGCGTTGGTCGCGACCCGGCGGCTTCCTGGGATGGAGCTGCCGGGTCAGCCGGCTACGCGCGCGGCGAGTGCGTCGCCGATGGCGTCGGTGGAGCGGAAGGTGCCGTCGCGCTCGGCGAGGTCGGCGGAGACGGCGTCCTCGATGCGGACGGCCTGGGCCTCATAACCGAGGTGGCGCAGCAGGAGGGCGACCGAGAGGATCGTCGCGGTCGGGTCCGCCTTGCCGGTGCCGGCGATGTCCGGGGCCGAGCCGTGGACGGGCTCGAACATGGACGGGAAGGCGCCGGTCGGGTTGATGTTCCCGGAGGCGGCCAGGCCGATGCCGCCGGTCACGGCCGCGGCCAGGTCGGTGAGGATGTCACCGAAGAGGTTGTCCGTGACGATGACGTCGAAGCGCTCGGGCTGGGTGACGAAGAAGATCGTCGCCGCGTCGACGTGCAGGTAGTCGGTGGTGACCTCGGGGTACTCCTGGCCGACCTTGTCGAAGATGTTCTTCCACAGGTGGCCCGCGTACACGAGGACGTTGTTCTTGTGGACCAGCGTCAGCTTCTTGCGGGGGCGGGCGTTGGCCCGCTCGTAGGCGTCGCGGACGACGCGCTCGACGCCGTAGGCGGTGTTGACGCTGACCTCGGTGGCCACCTCGGCCGGGGTACCGGTGCGCAGCGAGCCGCCGTTTCCGGTGTACGGGCCTTCGGTGCCCTCGCGGACCACGACGAAGTCGATCTCCGGGCGGCCGGCGAGCGGGGTGGCCGTGTTGGGGAACAGCTTCGACGGGCGCAGGTTGATGAAGTGGTCGAAGGCGAAGCGGAGCTTCAGCAGCAGACCGCGTTCCAGCACGCCCGACGGGACCGACGGGTCACCGATGGCGCCCAGAAGGATCGCGTCGTGGTGTCGCAGGGCTTCGAGCTCCGCTTCCGGGAGGGTCTCACCGGTGCGGTGCCAGCGCCGGGCGCCGAGGTCGTATTCCTTGGTCTCCAGCTTCACATCCTGGGGCAGGGCCGCGGTAAGGACCTTGAGGCCCTGAGCCACGACTTCCTGGCCGATGCCATCACCGGGGATCACTGCGAGATTGATGCTGGTCGACATGACGGAACCGTACTCCGCGTCTTAGCCCTCAGACATCTCGCGTCCACGATGTGGACCCGTGTGGACGCGAGACGTCAGCCGGCCGGGGGTGTGCGTGGGAGGAAGGAGCAGCTCAGTGGCCGGTCGAGCCGCCGTTGTCACGGCGGTCCAGGGCGCGCTGGAGGGCTGCGGCGGCGTTCTTGCGGTCCGCGTCGGCCGGGGAGGAGTGGCGGACGCGACGGACTGCGGCGGTGGTGGGGGTCATGGTGATCGACTCCTTGAGATCACGGCGTGGCGGGGCCACGGATGAGGGGTTCCTTCAAGGCGCCGGAAGAGGCGGGGAGCGGTGCGCCGCAGGGATTGCCTGCCAGGGGGCGCGCGCTCTCGACCGCCATTCGCTGGATCAGCGAGACGTTCGGCTCCTACAAAGCTAGGGCAGGTCCGGCTGTATGTCTCCGCAATTACTCGGACTTCCTAGTATCTGAGACGCCGAACCCGCGGAATGACCCCGTCGGGACTTCCGATTTCAGCCCTTCTCAGCCCTGAGTTCCCTGATCAGAGCCCTGACGGCGAGGGTTGACGCCGATTCCGGTGTGGTGACGTATCCCACCTGCCTCACCGGCCCCCGGGGGCCCAATGCGGTGATCTCCACCGCGTCCGTGGCCTCCCTCAACGAGAGTTCCGGCAGGATCGCCATGCCCAGGCCCCGGCCGACCATGGTGAGCACCATGGCGTCGTCCTGCGCCTTCACCGTCGCCGACGGGATCCAGTCCTGGGCCCGCCACCAGTCGCGGGTCCAGGAGCCGCAGTTCTCGTCCCAGTCCAGCAGCGGCAACGCCCTGGGGTCCGGGTGTCCGGCCGGGTGGACGAGCGCGTACGCCTCGTGCGCGAGCACCCCGGTCAGCAGGCCGGGCGGCACGGAGGACCCCGGGCCCAGCGTCGCGATGCCCAGGTCGGCGCGGCCGGCGGCCACCTCCCCCGCGGTTCCGGCGCCGAGTTCGCGCACCACCCGCACCTCGGGCCGGATGCCGGGGTGCCGGGCCGTCAGCCGTTCCAGCGCGGGCGGCAGCAGGTGCAGGGCCGCGCTGCGGAACGCGGCGACCCGCAGGACCCCCGCCGGCTCGTCCCGGCCGGGCCCGGCGCGGCCGGCGGCGCGCGCCTCCTCGCCGAGGACCTCGTACAGCCGCAGGATGCGCCGTCCGAGGGCGACGACCCGCTCCCCCGCCGGGGTGGGCGAGGCGCCGGCGCGGCCGCGCTCGAAGAGGACCGCGCCGACCTTGCCCTCGCTGCCGCGCACGGAGTGCGAGACGGCGGACTGGCCGATCCCGAGCCGGGCGGCCGCGGCGGTGAAGCCGCCCGTCTCGGCGACGGCGACCAGGATCCGCAGTTCCTGCGGGAGTAGCTCGGCCACGGGGGCTCTCACCTCGTTCTATGAGCGATGTTCATGGTGGATCGACTGCCATGAGCGCAACCCCCTGCCCGGCCCGGGGATTCCTTCGTAGCGTCGGCGCCATGACCACGAAGACCGCTCTCGCCGTCCACCAGACCGCCCGTCCCACCGGCTTCCCCGCCACGACCGACTTCACGTACGCCGCGCATCCGATCCCGGAGCCGAGCGCCGGCACCGCCCTGGTGGAGAACCTCCTCCTCTCCGTGGACCCGTACCACCGGGGGCTGATGGACGGCGGCGAGGGCGGCTTCGCGTTGGGCGTCCCGTTGGAGGGGCGCTCCGTGGGCCGGGTCATTGCCTCCCGGGATCCGGGACTCGCCGAGGGCGACCTCGTCTTCCACCGCGCGGGCTGGCGCACCCACGCCCTGGTCACCCGCGGCCACGACGGCGCCCGCAGGCTCCCGGACCACGCGGGTGTCCCGTTGGAGGCGTACTTGTCGATCCTGGGCGGCACCGGCCTGACCGCGTACGCCGCCCTCACCCGGACGGCGGCCCTGCGCGAGGGCGAGGACCTCTACGTGTCCGCCGCCGCCGGTGGGGTCGGCACGGCCACCGGGCACATCGCCCGCCTGCTCGGCGCCCGCCGCGTCATCGGCAGCGCCGGCTCGGCGGCGAAGGTGCGCCGGCTCACGCAGCAGCTCGGCTTCGACGCCGCCTTCGACCACCACGACGGCCCCGTCGCCGAGCAGCTGGCGAAGGCCGCGCCGGACGGGATCGACGTGTACGTGGACAACGTCGGCGGGGAGCACCTGGAGGGTGCGATCGCGTCGCTGCGCGAGTTCGGGCGGATCGCCTGGGTCGGCGCGATCTCGATGTACAACGGCGACCGGGCGCCCGCCGCGCCCCGCAACCTCTTCGAGGTCGTGCACAAGTCCCTTCGCATGGAAGGGGTATTGGTACGCCACCACACCAATCTCCAGGAGGAGCTGGAGGATCTGCTGGTCCCCCACCTCCGTAGTGGTCGGGTGGGCACGGACACCACCGTTTTCGAGGGGTTTGACCGCACTGTGGAGGCCTTCCTCGGAATGCTCCACGGGCAGAACACGGGCAAGATGCTGGTGCGGGTCGCCGACTGACGCCGACCCTCCGGATGTTCACCGATTTCTTACCGCACGGTTGTAGACCTTTGCAGCGGCTGCCGCCACTCTTGCCGTCGATGTGCCGCAGGGGCACCCGAGTTGGAGGCGAGCAGCCAGTGACACCGATCAGCCGCAGAGGGTTCGTGGGAATCGGAGCGGGGCTCGCGGCGGGGGCGACCCTGCCCTCCGTCGGGGCGGCGTCCGCGGCGGCGGCCGCCGCGACGGGCACGATCACCGACGTGAAGCACGTGGTGATCCTGATGCAGGAGAACCGCAGCTTCGACCACTACTTCGGCCGGCTCAAGGGCGTGCGCGGCTTCGCCGACCGCGCCGCCGGCAACATCCCGGGCGGCTGGGGCACCTTCAACCAGCCCAACTGGGGCGGCCGTCAGTACCCGTGGAAGCTGTCCGCCACCCCGCCGGCGGGCGGCGCGGACAGCGAGACGCTGGCCCAGTGCACCGGCGACCTGCCCCACAGCTGGACCTCGCAGCACGCCGCCTGGAACAGGGGCCGGATGGACAACTGGGTCACCGGCGTCGGCCAGACCCGCACCCTGGGCTACCTGGACCGGGGCGACATACCGTTCCACTACGGGCTCGCCGACCACTACACGATCTGCGACGCCTACTTCTGTTCGGCCCTGAGCGCCACCGGCCCCAACCGCACCTTCCTGTGGAGCGGCGCGATCGACGCCACCAGCAAGGACGGCGGCGAGGAGCGGGGCCTGACCTGGGAGACGTACGCGGAGGCCCTCCAGCGGGCCGGGATGAGCTGGAAGGTGTACCAGAACGCCCAGGACAACTACGGGGACAACGGGCTGGCCTACTTCAAGAAGTTCACGGACGCGGCGCCCGGCAACCCGCTGCACGACCGGGGCATGGCCTCCGTCCCGCGCGTCACGGGCTCCACCCCGGACGACATCGCCGCCGCCATCCGCGCGGACGTCGTCGCGGGCACCCTGCCGCAGGTCTCCTGGGTCGTGGCGAACGAGGCCTTCTCGGAGCACCCGTACGCCCCGCCCGGGGACGGCGCGCACTTCGTGGACCTGGTGTACCGGGCGCTGGCCGCGAACCCGGAGGTCTTCGACTCCACCGTCCTGTTCCTCAACTACGACGAGAACGACGGGTTCTTCGACCACGTCCCGCCGCCGGTCGCCCCGCCCGGCACGCCCGGCGAGTACCTCGACGGCCTGCCGATCGGGCTCGGCTTCCGCGTTCCGATGCTCGTGATCTCCCCGTGGACGCGCGGCGGCTGGGTGAGCTCCGAGGTCTTCGACCACACCTCCGTCCTGCGGTTCATGGAGACCTGGACGGCGGCCCTCGGCACCCCGGCCGCCTGTCCGAACATCAGCGCCTGGCGGCGCCGGGTGACCGGTGACCTGACCGGTGTCTTCGACTTCGCCCGCCCGATCCACGGAGTACCCGCCGGTCTCCCCTCGACCGCCAAGGTCATCGGGCAGTCGACCTGCGCCCCGCTCCCCAACCCGACGCCGCAGGACAACGCCCTGCCCACGCAGGAGCCCGGCACGCGTCCGGCGCGCGCCCTGCCGTACCAGGTCAACGGGAACCTGGACCGGCTGGAGTTCGGGGCCGCCGGTCAGATCACGGCCCACTTCTCGATGGCCAACCAGGGCGGGCAGGCCAAGCGGCCCGCGCACTTCTCGATCCACCCCCACCAGCACCGGGACACGGCGGCCTGGCAGTACACGGTCGACGCGGGGGCGGTCACCTCCGACTACTTCCACATCGGGCTCGGGCACGGCTCCGGAAAGTACGACATCTCGATGTACGGTCCGAACCGCTTCCTGCGCCGCTTCATCGGCGACGCCTCCAAGCCCGGCAAGGCGGTGGAGGTCGCGGCCCGCTACGCCGTCGAGCCGGGCACCGGCAAGACGGCGGTGTACTTCAGGATGACCAACGCGTCGGCCGTCCCGGTCACGTTCACCGTCCGGGCGAACGCCTACCGCACGGACGGGCCGTGGACGTACACCGTGCCGGCGAACTCCTCCCGCGAGGACTTCTTCAACGCGGTCGCCTACAGCAAGGGCTGGTACGACTTCACGATCCTCGCCGACAACGACGGCACCTGGTCCCGGCGCTACACCGGCCACATCGAGACGGGCACGCCCAGCGTCTCGGGGTAGTCACCGCACGCGGGGGCTACAGGACGTCCCCGTCGCGCCAGTCGAAGTCGAGCCGCCCGGCCGGGTCCGGCGGGGTCGCGCCCGGCGGCGTCCACAGGTACGTGGAGCCCTCCTCCTCGGGGAGCCGTTCGGGGCCGGTCGGACCGAGGACCCCGATCGTGCCGGGGTACGGGCGCCAGCCGCGGCCCTCGTACAGGGCCGCTCCGGCTTCGGACGCCGAGAGGGCGCCCAGCACGTACGCCCCGCCGATCACCCGCTCCAGCTCGGCCATGACCTGCCCGGCGAGGCCGCGCCGGCGCCGGTCGGCCCGTACGGCCACCGCCTCCACGTAACCGGTGCGCAGGGCCCGGCCGCCGTGCAGGACCCGCCGCTGAACGACGCTGCCGTGCGCGACGAGGGCGCCGCCGGGGCCGTCTTCGCGCAGCAGTACGTGCATCCCGCCGAGGGCGTGCTCGAAGTCCTCGTCGGCGAAGTCCCCGTCGAAGGCGGCGTCCAGCAGGGCCCGGACCTCCCGCGGTTCACCGGGGCCGAGTCCGGCGGTGTGGGTCAGCGTCAGGGTCACGGTCACTGCTCGTCCTCCAGCGGTCGGCCGGCGGCTCCGGGAGCGCCGCGGGTCCCGCCGGGGACGCTACCAGCGCCGCGCGGGGCCGGTCCGCGACGAGCCGGCCGCGCGGCCGGGCCGGTTCGGCCCCGCTCGGCCCGGCCGCCGCCGGGCGGGCCTCGGGGTCCGGCCACCGGGCGGGGCATCGGCCACGGCGCGGGCGACGGTCGCGACCCGGTCGGGGAAGCGTGCCAGGAAAGGCCGGAAATACGCGGGGGTGCCGAATTCCGGAGTGCCCCACCACACGTCCCGCAAGTCCCGGTGCTCGATGCCGTCGAGGGGGATCCGCAGGGTGGTCGCACCGGCCGACCGCGGGGATTGGTCCACTCCCCCGCCCATCGTCGTTCCGCAGGTCGATGACGGTCCGCACCCCGTGTGCGGCGAGCGCGGTCCAGTCGCGGGAGGTCAGCCCGTCGAGGCTGCCGGCGCGCACGAGGCGCCCCGGCCCCGGGCCTCCCACCCCGCCCAGGTCGCGGGCCTGGTGGCAGCCCTCCCGGTCCACGAATCGACCGACGTTCGCCACGGTCATAGCCCCCCTGTCCGTACACAACGGACATGAGGTGACGACGTGACACTGGCCTCCGGCGGTTGCGCGGACCGAAGATCTGGTCATGTCGCCAGAAACGCAGCAGTGGACGCCCACCCACGGCCGGCCCTACCGGCCCGTCGCCTACCGGCCGGCGCGCATGCCGAGCCGGGAATCGCTCGCGCGGGCCGCGGAACTGAGGGAACGGATGGACGAGCGGCGAACCGTACGCCAGTTCTCCTCCGATCCGGTCCCCGAGCAGGTCGTCCGCGACGCCGTCGCCTGCGCGGCCACCGCCCCTTCCGGAGCCCACCAGCAGCCGTGGACGTTCGTCCTCGTCAAGGACCCGGACATCCGCCGGCAGATCCGCGCCGCCGCCGAGCAGGAGGAACAGATCTCCTACGACGGCAGGTTGGGCGACGAGTGGCTCGCCGCCCTGCGTCCGATCGGCACGGACGCCGTGAAGACCCACCTGACGGACGCGCCCGCGCTGATCGTGGTGTTCCAGCAGCGCTACTGGCTCGGCCCGGACGGCGCGAAGCGCAAGCACTACTACGTGGACGAGTCGGTCGGCATCGCGGTCGGCATGCTGCTGTCCGCCCTGCACCTGAGCGGGCTGTCCGCGCTGATCCACACCCCGAGCCCGATGCGCTTCCTCGGACACGTGCTGAACCGGCCCGAGAACGAGAAGGCGTTCGCGGTCATTCCGGTGGGCTACCCCGCCGACGACTGCGAGGTCCCGGACCTGGTGCGCAAGTCCCTGGACCAGGTCATGGTCGAGGTCTGAGCGGTGCCGGTGCCGGTACCGGCCGGGCAACTGGAACCGCCCCCGCTCCGGACTTGGGGGTACCGGAGCGGGGGCGGGGTTCAGCGAGGGGCGGTGATCAGCCCATGTGGGGGTAGCCGTACTCGGTCGGCGGGACCAGGGTCTCCTTGATGGAGCGCGTCGAGGTCCAGCGCAGCAGGTTCGAGGCCGCGCCCGCCTTGTCGTTCGTACCCGAGGCACGGCCGCCGCCGAAGGGCTGCTGGCCGACGACGGCGCCGGTCGACTTGTCGTTGATGTAGAAGTTGCCCGCCGCGAAGCGGAGCTTCTCCATCGTGTCGGCGGCCGCGTAGCGGTCCTGCGCGATGACGGCGCCGGTCAGGGCGTACGCCGAGACGGACTCCATCTGGGCCAGCATCTCGTCGTACTTGTCGTCCTCGTAGACCAGGACCGCGAGGATCGGGCCGAAGTACTCGGTCGTGAAGACCTCGTTCTCCGGGTCCGTGCACTCGATGACGGTCGGGCGGACGAAGTAGCCCTCCGAGTCGTCGTAGGTGCCGCCGGCGACGATGGTGCAGGTCGGGTCGGCCTTCGCGCGGTCGATCGCGGCCTTGTTCTTCGCGAAGGAGCGCTCGTCGATGACCGCGCCGATGAAGTTGTCCAGGTCGCGGACGTCACCCATGGTGATGCCGTCGACCTCGGCCGCGAAGCGCTCCTTGAAGCCGTCGTTCCAGATGGAGGCCGGCACGTAGGCGCGCGAGGAGGCCGAGCACTTCTGGCCCTGGAACTCGAAGGAGCCGCGGGTCAGGGCGGTCTTCAGGATGCCGTGGTCGGCGGAGGGGTGCGCGACGACGAAGTCCTTGCCGCCGGTCTCGCCGACCAGACGCGGGTAGGACTTGTACTTCTCGATGTTGTTGCCGACCGTCTTCCACAGGTACTGGAAGGTCTTGGTCGAACCGGTGAAGTGGATGCCGGCCAGCTCGGGGTGGTTCAGGGCCACCTCGGAGACGGCGATGCCGTCGCCGGTCACCAGGTTGATGACGCCCTTGGGCAGACCGGCGGCCTCCAGGACCTCCATGAGCAGGACCGCGGAGTGCGTCTGCGTCGGGGACGGCTTCCAGACGACCACGTTGCCCATCAGGGCCGGGGCGGTCGGCAGGTTGCCGGCGATGGCCGTGAAGTTGAACGGCGTGATCGCGTAGACGAAGCCCTCCAGCGGGCGGTGGTCGCTGCGGTTCCACACGCCCGCGGAGTTCGCGGCGGGCTGCTCGGCGAGGATCTGCCGGGCGAAGTGGACGTTGAAGCGCCAGAAGTCGACGAGCTCGCAGGGAGTGTCGATCTCCGCCTGCTGGACGGTCTTGGACTGGCCCAGCATGGTGGACGCGGCCAGCTTCTCCCGCCACGGGCCGGCCAGCAGCTCGGCGGCGCGCAGGATGATCGCGGCACGGTCGTCGAAGTCCATCGCGCGCCAGGCGGGAGCGGCGGCCAGGGCCGCGTCGACGGCCTCCTGGGCGTCGGCCCCGGTGGCGTTGGCGTAGGTGCCGATGACGGACTTGTGGTCGTGCGGCTGGACCACGTCGAAGCGCTCGCCGCCACCCATCCGCTTGACGCCGCCGATGGTCATCGGGAGGTCGATCGGGTTCTCGGACAGCTGCTTGAGCTGGATTTCGAGACGCGCGCGCTCGGCGCTGCCGGGGGCGTACGAGTGAACCGGCTCGTTGACGGGCGCGGGGACCTGGGTCACAGCATCCATGGGGCGGGAACTCCTTGAGCTAGGGGGACGGGCCTTGAGCTAGTGGGGTGCCTAGTTCTTGGTGATCATCGAGCGGAGGAAGAACAGCAGGTTGGCCGGCTTCTCCGCGAGGCGGCGCATGAAGTATCCGTACCAGTCCGTGCCGTAGGCCGTGTAGACGCGCATCCGGTGGCCTTCGGCGGCCAGCCGCAGGTGCTCCTCGCTGCGGATGCCGTAGAGCATCTGGAACTCGTACTCGTCCAGCTTGCGCCCCGCCTGCCGGGCCAGCTCCTGGGCGATGGCGATCAGGCGCGGGTCGTGGGACCCGATCATCGGGTAGCCCTCGCCCTCCATCAGGATCTTCATGATCCGGACGTAGGCCTTGTCGATCTCGGCCTTGTCGAGGTACGCGACCTCGGCGGGCTCCTTGTAGGCGCCCTTCACGATCCGGACGCGGCTGCCGGCGGCGGCCAGCCGGTGGGCGTCGGCCTCGGTGCGGAACAGGTAGGCCTGGATCACGCAGCCGGTCTGCGGGAAGTCCCGGCGCAGCTCCTCGTGGATGGCGAACATCGAGTCGAGGGTGGTGTGGTCCTCGGCGTCCAGGGTGACGGTGGTGCCGATGGCCGCTGCGGCTTCGACGACCGGGCGGACGTTGGCGAGGGCCAGCTCGTGACCGCCCTCCAGCGCCTGGCCGAACATCGACAGCTTGACCGACATCTCGACCGTCTCGCCCAGGCCCAGCTCGGCCAGCCGCTCGATGAGCAGGAGGTAGGCGTCACGGGCGGCGTGGGACTGCTCCACCGCGGTGATGTCCTCACCGACGACGTCGAGCGTGACCTCCAGGCCCTTCCGCGTGAGTTCCTCGACGATCGGGATGACCTGGTCGACCGTCTCACCGGGGATGAACCGGTTCACCACGGGCTTGGTCACCGGGGCGGCAGAGACGATTCGGCGCATCTTGTCGCTGCGCGAAGCGGCGAGGATCGCGGGACCCAGCACGGGGCACCTCCAACGGGTGGCAGAAGCAGACATACGGTCCGTCGCCGGATGGGCTGCGGCCGTAAGGAAAACGCAAGTGAAACCACCGTGAAACCTAAGGATCCCCACGATCCTCGGCCATCGACAGCTGTCACGCATCCGTGGCCCGGATCTCATACATCTGTCTGAAGGGCCGGTCGTGGGGTGGGAGAATGTCCGGGTGAAGGACGAGTACCAGGACCTGGTGGACGAGATCTCCGCGCTCCTCGGCGCCCCCGCGACGCTGGAGAACCGGGACTTCCGCCTGATCGCCTTCGGCGCGCACGACAGCGACAGCGACGGCGGCGAGCTCGTCCTGGACCCCGTGCGCACCCGCTCGATCCTGACCCGGCAGTCGACCTCCGCCGTCCGGTCCTGGTTCGAGGGCTTCGGCATCGCCCGCGCGACGGGCCCCGTACGGATTCCGGCGGCCCCGGACGCGGGTGTCTTCCGGGGGCGCATCTGCCTGCCGGTGCGCTACCGGGGCATCGTGCAGGGGTACGTGTGGCTGCTCGACCAGGAGGGCCCGGACGCCGCGGCCGCCGGACCGGGCCCGCAGGCGCTGGCGGCGGCCATGGAGGTGGCCCAGCGGATCGGGGTCCTGCTCGCGCAGGAGGCCAAGGCGGGCGCCGACCTGTCGCGGGAGTTCCTGGCGGTGCTCACCGCGGGGCGCGGCTGGCAGCAGGACATGGCGGTGGCCGCGCTGCGGCTCGCCCTCGGGACGGCCGGGGAGGGCCCGCACACGGTGGTGTGCGTGGCGCCGTGGGCCGGGGAGATCCCCCAGTCGGTCCCCGGCGCGGCGGCGGTGTGCGTGGTCCCGGCGCAGGACGGCGAAGCCGGCGGACGGCTCGCGGCGCTGGTCCGCATGCGCGGTACGGACGCCCTGGCCCCGGCCCTGACCGCCCTGGGGCGACTCCTGCCCCGCGCGGCGGAGCCGCAGGGCGCGGGGGCCGGTGGCCCGCGGGCCGCGCAGCCGACCCCGGGGCAGCCGCCCGCCGGGGCGCCGGCAGCGGGGGCACCGGGTATGAACGCGGGGGTGTCCGATCCCGTCCGGGCCCTCGGGGAGCTGCCGGCCGCCTGGGAGCAGGCCGGCGCGGCGGCGCGGGCCGCCGCGGCGCAGCCGCGGTTCGGCCCGGTGGCCCAGTGGTCGCGGATCGGCCCGTACCGGATGCTCGCGGCGCTCTCCCCCGGCCCGGCGGACGACCCGGCAGCCCGGACCCTGCTGAGCCCGGCCCACCGCGAACTGGCCCGCACGGCCGAGGTGTTCCTCGACTGCGCCGGGCAGGCGGGCCGCGCCGCGGCGGTCCTCGGGGTGCACCGGCAGACGCTGTACTACCGCCTGGGCAAGGTCGAGCAGCTGACCGGCCTCGACCTCGACGAGGGCGAGGACCGCCTGCTGCTCCACATGGCCCTCAAGGCCTCCCGCCTCCACCGGTGAACCCGCCCCGGTGGCGCGGGCGCGGAATCCCGGGGAGCCCTTAGGGGGCGTCCCCCATTCCGCTGCGGACCGTGCTCGCCTACCGTCACCCGCAGCGTCGGCCTCCGGCCGGCCGAACCCTTTCCGCACCGGCCGCGTGCGGTGCGGAGGCGTGATGAAGGCGATCGTCCAGGACCGCTACGGCTCTCCCGACGTGCTGGAGCTCCGGGAGGTCGACCGACCCCCGGTCGCCGACCACGAAGTGCTGGTACGGGTCCACGCGGCCTCGGTCAACGCCCGCGACTGGCACCTGATGCGCGGGGACCCCTACGCGGCGCGCCTGGTGCTCGGGCTCGGCAGACCCAAGGTCGGGATCCGGGGTACGGACTTCGCGGGCCGGGTGGTGGCCGCGGGTCGGGACGTGACGCGGTGGAGCCCCGGCGACGAGGTGTTCGGGGAGGCCGAGGGGGCGTTCGCCGAGTACGTGGCCGCGTCGGAGGACGTGGTGGAGGCCAAGCCGGCCGGCACGGGCTTCGAGGAGGCGGCGGCGCTGCCGCTGGCGGGGAACACCGCCCTGATGGGGCTGCGCGACCAGGGGCGGCTCGAACCGGGTCAACGGGTCCTGATCAACGGGGCGTCGGGCGGTGTGGGGACGTTCGCCGTACAGATCGCGAAGGCGCTCGGCGCGGAGGTGACCGCCGTGTGCGGTGCGCACAACGCGGAGCTGGTCCGGTCGCTGGGCGCGGACCGTGTCGTCGACTACGCCCGGGAGGACTTCGCCCTGGGCGGGCCGCGCCACGACCTCGTCCTGGACCTGGTCGGCAACCGCTCGTTGGCCGACCTGCGGCGCGCGCTCGCCCCCGCCGGGACGCTCGTCCTGTCCGGCGGCGGCGTGTCCGGGGGCGGCAGCCTGTTCGGGCCGATGGGGCTGCTCCTCAAGGGGCGGGCGCTGTCCTCCTTCGCCCGCCACCGGTTGGCCGTGCTCACGGCCACGCCGGACGGGCAGAACCTGGCGGCGCTGCGGGCGCTCGTCGAGGAGGGCCTGATCACCCCCGTCATCGACCGGGCGTACCCGCTCGCCGAGGTGCCGGAGGCCATCCGGTACCTCGAGGTGGAGCACGCGCGCGCGAAGGTGGTCATCACCGTGTGACGCGGCACCCCGACGGCAACGGCCTCGAACTCCGCCCCTATTCGGCCGTGTTGAATCCCCGCGCCACCTGCCGCATGCCCTCGGTGAACTCCTCCGGGGTGGCGGCGCTCGCGGGGTCGAACAGCCACTGGACCATCAGGCCGTTGAGCAGCGCCTGGTAGACGGCCCCGACCGTGCGGACCTCGCCCTCGGTGATGTCCTCCTCCCGGACGCCCGTCATCATCGCGATCAGGCCCTTGCGACCCTCGCCCTGGGAGGCGGCGAGCAGCGTCCGCAGCTCCGGCATCCGGTCCCGGTTCAGGGCCACTTCGAGGCTGGCCGCCCAGATCGGCGCCGTCTCCTCGTGCCGGTCCAGGACCCCTTCGAACAGCGCCCGGAACCGGTCCGGGAAGGCGGAGTCGGCGCCGAGTCCGGTCTGGAAGCCCTCGCCCCACTCCTCCATCAGGGCGATGAACGCCTGCGTGAGCAAGGCGTCCTTGGAGCCGTAGTGGTAGCCGATCGACGCCAGGTTGGTCCCCGACGCGCTGACGATGTCGCGCGCCGTGGTGCGCACGAACCCCTTCTCGGCCAGGCACTTCTTGGCGCCTTCGAGCAGATCTTCACGATGTCCCATGCCGCCACGGTAGCAAGACAGGCGTCTCAGACAGAAGTTCCAGACGAGCGTTCCATACATCCGTCATAGACAGACGTTTATGACGGATGTACATTCCTCCTCATGACGAACCCCGCCACCACGGCGCGCCTCGCCGGCCGCCGCGAATGGACCGCCTTCGCCGTCCTCCTGCTGCCCCTGCTCCTGGTCGCGATGGACGTGTCCGTCCTCTACTTCGCCGTCCCGGCCATCACCCGCGAACTCGACCCGAGCGCCTCCCAGCAGCTCTGGATCTTCGACAGCTACGCCTTCGCCCTCTCCGGCCTGCTCATCACGATGGGCTCGCTGGGCGACCGGATCGGCCGCCGCAGGCTGCTCCTGATCGGCGCGACCGCCTTCGGCCTGGCCTCCGTCGCCGCCGCGTACGCCACCAGCGCCGAGATGCTCATCGCGGCCCGCGTGCTGCTGGGCATCGGCGGGGCGACCCTGATGCCGTCCACGCTGGCCCTCGTGCGCAACCTGTTCCAGGACGACACCCAGCGTGGCAAGGCCATCGCGATCTGGTCCGGCGCCATGACCGGCGGCATCGCCCTCGGCTCGGTGCTGAGCGGGGTGATGCTGAACCACTTCCACTGGGGTTCGGTCTTCCTGATCAACGTCCCCGCGATGCTGCTCCTGCTGGTCCTGGTCCCGGTGCTGGTACCGGAGTTCAAGGACCCGGCCCCCGGTCGCTTCGACCTGCTGAGCGTCCCGCTGTCGATGGCCGCCGTCCTGCCCGTGGTCTACGGACTCAAGGAAATCGCCGCCGAGGGCTTCACCCCCTTCCGCCTGGGCTGCCTCGCCGCCGGCGTGCTCTTCGGCCATCTCTTCGTTCGCCGACAGCGCTCCCGGGCCGACGCGATGATCGGCCGGGCCCTGTTCCGGCACCCCGGCTTCGGGGCGGGCATCGGCCTCAACGCGGTGGCGGCCTTCGCCATGATGGGCTCGGCCTACTTCACCACCCAGTACCTGCAGTCCGTCCTCGGCATGGGCACCCTGGAGGCGGCCCTGTGGAGCCTCGCCCCCTCGCTGTTCATCGGCGCGGCGGCCCCGGCCGGCGCGGCACTGGCCCACCGGATCGGCCGTAGCCGCGTCATCGCCGGCGGCTTCGTCCTCGCCGCGGCCGGATTCGCCCTGATGGCCCTCGCCGGCACCGACTCCCTGTGGCTGCTGCTCACCGCCGCCGGGGTCCTGGCCGCCGGGATCGTCACCGTGATGTCCCTGGTCTCCGACATGGCGCTGGCCGCCGCACCCGCCGAGAAGGCCGGTTCGGCCGCCTCCCTGCTGGAGACGGGACAGGAGTTCGGCGGCGCGCTCGGCATGGCCCTGCTGGGGAGCCTGGGCGCCGCGGTCTACCGCGGCGACCTGTCCGGTGCGGATCCGGCCGTACGGGAGACCCTGGGCGGCGCGGTCGCCACCGCCGACCGACTCGGGGGCGAAGCCGGCGACCATCTGCTGGACCTGGCCCGCGAGGCGTTCGTGCACGGCATGCAGTACGCGGCCTGGGGCGGCGCGGCCCTCCTGCTCGGCGCGGCGTTGCTGACGCCGGTCCTGCTGCGGGGCACTGCGCGGAGCGCTCCCGTCGACGCCGAACCGGCCGGGACTCCCCCGGTCCCGGCCCGCTGAGCCGCGCGGGACGGGGGGACGCGAAAGGGCCCGGGGTAGGCACCCCGGGCCCTTTCGCGTGCGGGTGGTTCCGCTCAGACCAGGTTGACCGTACGGGCCGAGGCCGCGCCGATCTCGGCCGAGATGGTCGCGAGGACGTCCACCGGGACCTCCGCGTCGACGGTGAGCACGACGAGCGCCTCGCCGCCCTCCTCGGCGCGGGCGACCTGCATGCCCGCGATGTTCAGACCGGCCTCGCCGAGCAGCTGCCCGACCTTGCCGACCACGCCGGGGCGATCGGTGTAGCGCAGCACGATCATGTGGTCGGCCAGCGCCAGGTCCACGTCGTACTCGCCGATGCCCACGATCTTCTGCAGGTGCTTCGGGCCCGCCAGGGTGCCGGAGACCGACACCTCCTGACCGTCCGACAGGGTGCCGCGCACGGTCACCACGTTGCGGTGGTCCGGGGACTCCGAGCTGGTGGTGAGGCGGACCTCGACACCGCGCTCCTGCGCGAACAGCGGGGCGTTGACGTAGGACACCGTCTCGTCGACGACGTCCTCGAACACGCCCTTGAGCGCGGACAGTTCCAGCACCTTGACGTCGTGCTGGGTGATCTCGCCGCAGACCTCGACATCGAGACGGACCGCGACCTCGCCCGCGAGGGCGGTGAAGATGCGGCCGAGCTTCTCGGCGAGCGGCAGGCCCGGACGGACGTCCTCCGCGATGACGCCGCCCTGGACGTTGACCGCGTCCGGGACGAGCTCACCGGCGAGCGCGAGGCGCACCGACTTCGCGACCGAGACACCGGCCTTCTCCTGGGCCTCGTCCGTGGACGCGCCGAGGTGCGGGGTGCAGACGACCTGGTCGAGCTCGAACAGCGGGGAGTCCGTGCAGGGCTCCTTCGCGTACACGTCCAGGCCGGCGCCGGCGACGCGTCCCTCCTTGATGGCCGCGTACAGGGCGGTTTCGTCCACGATCCCGCCGCGCGCGGCGTTGACGATGCGGACGGACGGCTTCACCTTGTGCAGGGCCTCGTCCCCGATGAGACCGAGGGTCTCGGGGGTCTTGGGCAGGTGCACCGTGATGAAGTCGGCGACCTCCAGCAGCTCGTCCAGCGCCAGCATCTTGACGCCCATCTGGGCGGCGCGCGCGGGCTGCACGTAGGGGTCGTAGGCGACGATCTTCATGCCGAAGGCCGACATGCGCTGGGCGACCAGGACACCGATGCGGCCGAGGCCGACGACACCGAGGACCTTCTCGCTGAGCTCGACACCCGTGTACTTGTTCCGCTTCCACTCGCCGTTCTTCAGGGCGGTGTTGGCCTGCGGAATGTGGCGGGCCGTGGCGACGAGCAGGCCGCAGGCCAGTTCGGCGGCGGTGACGATGTTCGAGGTCGGCGCGTTGACGACCATCACGCCGGCCTTGGTGGCGGCGGAGACGTCGACGTTGTCCAGGCCGACACCGGCGCGGGCGACGACCTTCAGCTTCTTGGCGGCCGCGATGGCCTCGGCGTCCACCTTGGTGGCGGATCGGACCAGGATCGCGTCGACGTCGACGATCGCGGGCAGCAGCTCGGCGCGGTCCGCGCCGTTGACGTGCCTGATCTCGAAGTCCGGACCGAGCGCGTCCACCGTGGCGGGCGACAGCTCTTCGGCGATGAGTACGACAGGTTTCGAGCTCACGTGGGTCCTCACAAGTCCAGTGCGGACGGCCGTCCCGACGGCCGCAGGCGTGGAGGGGGTAGCCGCGTGGAAGACGCACGACACTGTGGGCCTGACGCGTTGTGTTGAGCAGTGTAGTAGCGGATCCACAGCGGAATTCCGCCTGTACGGAAGGATCACCCGTCCGAGATTGGCCGGGGTGGACAATCCGTGCAGTACGAGGGTTGATTTCCGGCCGCGCCGGAGATGCGCGGCGGGGCCGGGACGTGCGTCCCGACCCCGCCGCGCACGCGATCAGCTCTCGTCGTTGTCGACCCAGCTCATCAGCTTGCGCAGCTTCTTGCCGGTGGTCTCCAGCAGGTGGGCCTCGTCGGCCTTCTTGTACTCGTTGTACTTGGGCAGGCCCGCCTTGTACTCGGCCATCCAGGTGTTGGCGAACTCGCCGCTCTGGATCTCCGCGAGGACCTTCTTCATCTCGGCCTTGGTCGCGTCGGTGATGACGCGCGGGCCGGTGATGTAGTCGCCCCACTCGGCGGTCTCGGAGACCGACCAGCGCATCTTCTCCAGGCCGCCCTCGTACATGAGGTCCACGATGAGCTTCAGCTCGTGCAGGCACTCGAAGTACGCGATCTCCGGCTGGTAGCCGGCCTCGGTCAGGGTCTCGAAACCGGCCTTGACCAGGGCGGAGGCGCCACCGCAGAGGACGGCCTGCTCACCGAACAGGTCGGTCTCGGTCTCCTCGGTGAAGGTGGTCTTGATGACGCCGGCGCGGGTGCCGCCGATGCCGGCCGCGTACGACAGCGCGAGCGCGAAGGCGGAACCGGTGAAGTCCTGCTCGACGGCGGCGATGCAGGGCACGCCGCGGCCTTCCTCGTACTGGCGGCGGACGAGGTGGCCCGGGCCCTTCGGGGCGACCAGGGCGACGTCGACGTTGGCCGGGGGCTTGATGAAGCCGTAGCGGACGTTGAAGCCGTGGCCGAAGAAGAGCGCGTCGCCCTCTTCGAGGTGCTCCTTGATGGACTCCTCGTAGATCTCGGCCTGGAGCGGGTCCGGGGTCAGGATCATGATGACGTTCGCCCATGCGGCCGCCTCGGCCACCGGGACGACCTTCAGGCCCTGCTCCTCGGCCTTGGCCTTGGACTTCGAGCCCTCCTTGAGGCCGACGACGACGTCGACGCCGGAGTCACGGAGCGACAGCGCGTGGGCGTGGCCCTGGCTGCCGTATCCGATGACAGCGACCTTGCGGCCCTGGATGATGGACAGGTCGGCGTCGTTCTCGTAGAACAGCTCGGCCACTGGGATATCTCCTTGGTGCGCTGATGTTGCACCCACCGTACGGCGGGGAACGGAATCTGAGGTTCTTGGTCTCGCGATGCGAGCGGGAGCGTGTCCGGCCCGTCAGGCGCTGCGGTCGAGCGAGCGCAGGCTGCGGTCCGTGATGGACCGGCCGCCGCGCCCTATGGCGATCGTGCCGGACTGGACCAGTTCCTTGATGCCGAAGGGCTCCAGCATCTTGAGCATCGCGCCGAGCTTGTCGGTGCCGCCCGTGGCCTCGATGGTGACGGCGTCCGGGGAGACGTCGACGGTCTTGGCGCGGAACAGCTGGACGATCTCGACGATCTGCGAGCGGGTCTCGTTGTCGGCGCGGACCTTCACCAGAACGAGTTCGCGCTCGATGGCGTTGTGCGCCTCCAGCTCGACGATCTTGAGCACGTTGACCAGCTTGTTCAGCTGCTTGGTCACCTGCTCCAGCGGGAGGTCCTCGACGTTCACGACGATGGTGATGCGCGAGATGTCGGGGTGCTCGGTGACGCCGACCGCGAGGGAGTCGATGTTGAACCCGCGGCGGGAGAACAGCGCGGCGATCCGGGCGAGGATGCCGGGCGTGTTCTCGACCAGGACGGAGAGCGTGTGCTTGGACATGTGAGTCGTTCTCTCTCTTCGGCTCTCTCGGCTCAGTCGTCTTCGTTGTCGCCGAAGTCGGGGCGGACGCCCCGGGCTGCCAGGACCTCGTCGTTGGAGGTGCCGGCGGCGACCATCGGCCACACCATGGCGTCCTCGTGGACGATGAAGTCGACGACGACGGGACGGTCGTTGATCGCGTTGGCCTCGGCGATGACCTTGTCCAGGTCCGCCGGGTCCTCGCAGCGCAGCGCGACGCAGCCCATGGCCTCGGACAGCTTGACGAAGTCCGGGACGCGGGTGCCCTTGCGGGGGGCGTTGGACTCGCCGAGCTGGGAGCCCACGTCGTGGCCGGTCGCGTCGCCGTGGAGCACGGTGTTGGAGTAGCGCTGGTTGTAGAACAGCGTCTGCCACTGGCGGACCATGCCCAGGGCGCCGTTGTTGATGATGGCGACCTTGATCGGGATGTTGTTCAGCGCGCAGGTGGCCAGTTCCTGATTGGTCATCTGGAAGCAGCCGTCACCGTCGATCGCCCAGACCGCGCGGTCCGGCATGCCGACCTTGGCGCCCATCGCGGCCGGGACCGCGTAGCCCATCGTTCCGGCGCCGCCGGAGTTCAGCCAGGTGCGGGGCTCCTCGTACTTCACGAAGTGCGAGGCCCACATCTGGTGCTGGCCGACGCCCGCCGTGAAGATCGTGCCCTGCGGGGCGAGCTCGCCGATCCGCTCGATGACGTGCTGCGGGGAGAGCGAGCCGTCCTCGGGCTGGTCGTAGCCGAGCGGGTAGGTCTCGCGCCAGCGGCTGAGGTCCTTCCACCAAGCGCTGTAGTCACCCGCGTTGCCGTCGGTGTGCTCGGCCTGGACCGCCTGGATCAGGTCGGCGATGACCTCGCGCGCGTCGCCCACGATCGGGACGTCGACCTCGCGGTTCTTGCCGATCTCGGCCGGGTCGATGTCCGCGTGGATGACCTTGGCGAAGGGGGCGAAGCTGTCCAGCTTGCCGGTGACGCGGTCGTCGAAGCGGGTGCCGAGCGCGATCAGCAGGTCCGACTTCTGCAGCGCGGTGACGCCGGTGACCGAACCGTGCATGCCGGGCATGCCGACGTGCAGGGGGTGGCTGTCGGGGAAGGAGCCCAGGGCCATCAGGGTGGTCGCGACCGGGACGCCGGTCAGCTCGGCGAGGACCTTCAGCTCGGCCGTGGCGCCGGACTTCATGATGCCGCCGCCGACGTACAGGACGGGACGCTTGGCCTGACAGATGAGCTTGGCGGCCTCGCGGATCTGCTTGGCGTGCGGCTTGGTGACCGGCCGGTAGCCGGGCAGGTCCTGCGTGGGCGGCCAGGAGAAGGTGGTCTTCGCCTGGAGGGCGTCCTTGGCGATGTCGACCAGGACCGGGCCCGGACGGCCGCTGGCGGCGATGTGGAAGGCCTCGGCGATGGTCTTCGCGATGTCCTCGGCCTTGGTCACCAGGAAGTTGTGCTTGGTGATCGGCATCGTGATGCCGACGATGTCCGCCTCCTGGAAGGCGTCCGTGCCGATCGCCTTGGAGGAGACCTGGCCGGTGATGGCGACGAGCGGGACGGAGTCCATGTGCGCGTCGGCGATCGGGGTGACCAGGTTGGTGGCGCCCGGGCCGGACGTCGCCATGCAGACGCCGACCTTGCCGGTGGCCTGCGCGTAGCCGGTGGCGGCGTGGCCGGCCCCCTGCTCGTGGCGGACGAGGATGTGACGGACCTTCTTGCTGTCCATCATCGGGTCGTACGCGGGGAGGATGCAGCCACCCGGAATCCCGAACACGGTGTCGCACCCCACCTCTTCGAGAGAGCGGATGAGGGACTGCGCACCCGTGACGTGCTCAACTGCGGTGGGCTGGTGCCCACCCGTACGGGGCCGCGGCTGCGGATGGTGGGCCCCGGTGGCCTGCTCGGTCATCGGCATTCTCTTCTCGAAGCTGAGGGTTTTACGAGGAGCGGGGATCCCCCGGGTCAGAACCGGGGGCGTGTGCCAGTGCAACAAAAAACCCCTCGTGCCGGGTGGCAAGCGAGGGGAGCGCGTCGGGAGTGTTGAGCGGGGACATGTGGGTCCCAGCTTCAGCCGACGCGCTTTCCAAGTACGAGAATTCGGGTGCGCATGGCATTGACCCTCCCTCCGGCGGGAGGTGGATGTCAAGCGGGTGGGACGGGCGTCTCATTATTTGAGCCTCTACGGACGATCATCGAACCGCCGGACGAGCCTCCGGCCAAGGCCGGCTGGGCCGTACCGCCCGGTACTGGGAACGTACCGCGCACGAGCGCGCGCCGCAGCCTGTATTCGTCGAGCGGTCCGGAGAAGGCCGTTCCCCGGCCGTGGGTGCACCCCATCGCGCGCAGCGCCATGACCTGTTCCGGCAGGTCCACGCCGTCGGCCACGGACTGCATTCCCAGGTCGTTTGCGATCCGCAACAATCCTGCGGTGATCTTGTGGAGTCGGGCCGACTCCACCACGCCCTCCACCAGGCCTCGGTCCAGTTTCAGCAGGTCCACGGGCAGCCGCCTGAGGGCGCTGATGGCCGCGTAACCGCTGCCGAACCCGTCGAGGGCGATGCGTACGCCCAGCCGGTGCAGGGCCGTCAGGCGGCGCTCCAGCTCGTCGAAGGGCACTCTGGGGTCGGAGGCGGCCAGTTCGACGACGAGCGCGCCGGAGGGCAGCCCGTGGCGCGTCAGCAACGCCTCCACGGAGCCGCGGGGCATGGAGCGGTCCAACAGCCGCTGGGCGGTCATCCGCACGGCCACTGGTACGGCGTGCCCGGCGCGGTGGCGCTCGGCGGCCTGCTCCACGGCCTCCTCCAGCAGCCAGCGGCCCAGTTCGGCGCTGCGGGCGGCGTCCTGCCCGGGGGCGGCGGCCTCGCTGTGTTCGGCCACCCGGAGGAACTCCGCCGGGGTGAACAGGATCCCCTGCGCGGAACGCCAGCGGGCCTGCGCGGCCACGGCCGTGACCTCCCCCGTGGCCAGCGAGACCACGGGTTGGTGCAGAAGGGTGAATTCCCCGTCGTGGAGCGCGGTGCGCAACCGGCCGGCCAGCTCCGCCTTGCGGACCACCTCGGCCTGCATCTGCGGGGCGTACAGCTCGACCCGGTCCTTGCCGCCGGCCTTGGCCCGGTACATCGCGAGGTCCGCGTTGCGCATCAGGTCCGAAGGGGTGATGCCCGGGTCCGCGAAGGCGACGCCGATGCTGGCGGCGACGCGGACCTCGCTCCCGGCGATCCGGTAGGGCTGGGCGAGGGTGGTGCGCAGCCGGTCGGCGATCTCGTGGACCTGGTACTCGCGGGCGCCGCGGTCGCGACTGCCGTCGCCGAGGATCAGGGCGGCGAACTCGTCTCCGCCGAGTCGGGCCGCGGTGTCCCCGGCCCGGACCGCGGCCCGGAGCCGGTGCGCGGCCTCGACCAGCAGTTCGTCGCCGGCCTGGTGGCCGATGGTGTCGTTGACGGCCTTGAAGCCGTCGAGGTCGATGAAGAGCACGGCGGTGCTGTGGTCCCCCGACCGGCGGCCGGTGAGGGCCTGGCGGACCCGACGCGTGAACAGGGCGCGGTTGGGCAGGTCGGTCAGCGGGTCGTGCTCGGCGCTGTGCTGGAGCTGGGCCTGGAGGCGGACCCGCTCGGTGACGTCCCGGCTGTTGAGGATGAGTCCGCCCTGATGCCGGTTGACGGTGGACTCCACGTTGAGCCACTCGCCACTGCCCGATCTGAACCGGCACTCGATGCGGGTGGTGGGTTCCTCGGCCGGCTGGGCCGCGAGGAAGCGGCGCACCTCGTGGACCACCTGACCGAGGTCGTCGGGATGGATCAGGGCGGCGAGCTCGCTGCCGATCAGTTCCTCCGCCTCGCGGCCGTAGACCCCGGCGGCGGCGGGGCTGACGTAGCGCAGGGTGCCGGTGGGCGCGGCGATCATGATGACGTCGCTGGAGCCCTGGACCAGGGAGCGGAAGTGGTTCTCCTTCTGGGCCAGTTCCTGGGTCAGCGCGATGTTGTCGAGGAGCATGATGCCCTGGCGGATGACGAGGGCCAGGACGACGGTGCAGCCGGTGAAGACGACCATGCGGTCGACCTTCCGGCCGTCCACGACGTTGTAGAGGATCCCGAGGGTGCAGACCGCCGCGGCGAGGTACGGCGTGAGGGCGGGCAGCGAGCCCGTGATGGGCCGGCTGTGCGGCCGCTCGACGCCGGGGGGCGCGGCCCGGCCGGACGGGTCGGCCCGGCGGGCGGGGTCGGCCCGGCGGGCGCCCCAGGGCGCGTAGGCGAGCAGGAGGGAGCCGGCGAACCAGCCGGCGTCGAGGATCTCGCCGGAGCGGTAGGTCGTGTTCAGCAGCGGCGAGGTGAACAGGGCGTCGCTGAGGACGGTCAGGGCGAGGGCCGCGATGGCCGTGTTGACCGCGGAACGGTTGTTCGCCGAGCGGCGGAAGTGCAGCACCAGGACCATCGACACGAGGGCGATGTCCAGGAGCGGGTACGCGAGTGAGAGCGCGGCGCGCGGGACGCTGCCGGGTGCTCCCGACTGGGCGGTGCGGGCGGCGTTGGCCAGGGCCAGGCTCCAGGACAGGGTCAGGAGCGAACCGCCGATGAGCCAGGAGTCCAGCCCGAGGCAGACCCAGCCGGCTCGGGTGACCGGGCGTTTGGCGAGGACGAGCAGGCCCACGATGGCGGGCGGGGCGAAGCAGAGGAAGGCGAAATCGGCGAGGGAGGGTTCGGGCACCTCCTGGCCGAGGATGACCTCGTACCAGCCCCAGACCGCGTTGCCGAGGGCGCCCATGAGCGAGGAGAAGGCGAACATCAGCCAGGCGGGGCGTTCGCGGCGGTCGATCGTCCGCGCGTAGTGGTAGCAGGAGACCGCCGCGAGTAAGCCGGCCGTGCTGAGCCCGAAGTCGCCCATGATCTTGGCGACTTCCTTGGACCCCCAACCCAGGGCGGCTCCGACGGCGTATCCGCCGCTGACCACCGCGAGGAGGAGCTGCGCCGCCAGTCCCCGACCGCCGTCGGCCGCGGCGGGGGGCCGGGTCAGGAGCGCCGCCCCCGGGGTGCTCACCGGTCCACCTCGCCGGCTTGTTTCGGCGCGCCCCATCGTCGCCTCCGGCGGCTGTGCCGCGTCGGATCCTTCGTCCATTGGCCGTGCATCGCCCGTCGCCCCCCAAATGGTCCGATCACTCCCCAGCGCCATACGAACGCGCCGCAGCCCCTTCTTCCGGACGATACACCACTTTCGTCACTCAGCGACATAGCTTCTCTACTCTCCGTCACCATCAGGGGAGTTGTGGCCACTGCCTGCGCGCGGGCGGTCGCGGAGCGTGCGCGCGGGGCGCCTCAGTCGGTGACGAGCACCGTGTTCTCCACCGGCTCCCCGGCGGCGAACCGGGCGAGCTGACGGGCCACCAGCCGCTTCGCCCGGGGCTCGAACGCCGAGCTGCTGCCGCCGACATGAGGGGTGATCAGGACGTTCGGCGCGTGCCAGAGCGGGTGGCCGGCGGGCAGCGGTTCCGGATCGGTGACGTCGAGTGCGGCCCGCAGCCGGCCCGATCCGACTTCCGTGAGCAGGGAGTTGGTGTCGACGACGGGGCCGCGGGAGACGTTGACGAGCAGGGCGCCGTCCTTCATGCGGGCGAGGAACTCGGCCCCGGCCAGGCCCCGGGTGTCCTCGGTCAGTGGCGTGCAGAGGATCACCACGTCGGCGTCCGGGAGGAGTCGGGGCAGGTCGGCGAGGGCGTGCACCGGGCCGTGGGGGGCGCTGCGCGCCGAGCGGGCGACGCGGGCGATCCGACCGCATTCGAAGGGGGCCAGGCGGTCCTCGACGGCCGCGCCGATCGATCCGTAGCCGATGATCAGGACCGACTTGTCGGCGAGGGACTCGTAGAAGCCGTCGCGCCACTCCTCGCGGTCCTGACCGCGGACCATGCGGGGGATGCCGCGCAGGGAGGCGAGGGTCAGGGTCAGGGCGAGTTCGGCGGTGCTGGCCTCGTGGACGCCGCGGGCGTTGCACAGACGTACGCCGGGGCCGAGGTCGGCGAGCCCGCCGAGCACGTGGTCGATGCCGGCGGTGAGGGTCTGGACGACCTTCAGGTCGGGCATCGCCGCCAGCGGTCGCAGGGTCACCTCGGGGGACTTCATGTAGGGCGTGACGTAGAAGACGCAGGCGGCGGGGTCCGCGGGGAACTCGTCCTCGCCGTCCCACCGGCGGTAGCGGAAGGAATCGGGCAGGCCGTCGATCTCCCCGGCGGGAAAGGGGAGCCAGACGTCGGCGGTCGGTGCAGTCATGATCACGAGGCTATGCCAAGGGATCCGGATCAAGCCGTTAGTTTGAGGGCCGGACCGGGAGGGGGACGCGGGAGTGGAGCGCAGGTCGATCGGGTCGGGACCGCTGACGGTGGGTGCCATCGGGCTCGGCTGCATGCCGATGAGCTGGGCCTACGCGCCGTCGCTCCGCCGGGGCGAGGAGTCGCTGCGGACCGTGCACACGGCGCTGGACCTGGGGGCGAACCTGCTGGACACGGCCGATCTGTACGGGCCGTTCACCAACGAACTGGTGGTCGGGCGGGTCCTGCGGGAGCGGCGGGCCGACGCCTTCGTGTCGGCGAAGGTGGGGCTGCGGGCGGGCGAGCAGCACGTGGTGGCGGACGGGCGGCCCGGCTACGTGCGGCGGGCCTGCGACGCCTCGTTGCGGCGGCTGCGGACCGACGTCATCGACCTGTACCAGCTGCACCGGGTGGACCCGGACGTTCCGGTGGAGGAGACCTGGGGCGCCATGGCGGAGCTGGTGGGCGCGGGCAAGGTGCGGGCGCTCGGGTACTGCGCGCTGGGCGCGGGGGCCGGGCCGGGCGCGGGGAGGCGCGGTGACCGGGAGTACGGGACGACGCTGCGGCGGCTGGAGCGGGTCCAGCAGGTGTTCCCCGTGACGGCGGTGCAGGCGGAGCTGTCGGTGTGGTCCCCGGAAGCGGCGTGGCAGCTGCTGCCGTGGTGCGCTGCTCGGGGGGTCGGCGTACTGGCGGCGATGCCGCTGGGAAGCGGGTTCCTGACCGGGACGCTGACGCCGGGGCAGGGTTTCGAGGACGCGGACGTGCGGGCCCGGCACCCGCGGTTCACGGCGCACGCGATGGCCTCGAACCAGGTGCTGGTGGCGGGTCTGCGACGGGTGGCGCTGCGGCACGGGCCGCAGGTCACGGCGGCGCAGGTGGCGCTGGCCTGGGTGTTGGCGCAGGGGCCGCACGTGATACCGGTGCCGGGGGCCGAGCGGGCCCGGTGGGCGGCGGAGAACGCCGGGGCGGCGGAGGTGCGGCTGACGGGCGCCGAGCTGTCCGAGATAGCGGCACTGCCGTCGGCGGTGGGAGCCTGGGACTGAGCGGTCCCGGGCAAGTGCACTCGATCGGGTGTACGAGTGGTGGAACTTCGGGAGTTGCCCGGGCTGTTGGAACAGAAGGAGAAGGCAGGCGGTCGACGGAGGGGAGCAGGGCGATGTGGGACGACGGACGGATCGGCGGCGTCGGCGGGGCGCGCGCGGTCGGCGGGGTCGGGGGCCCGAGTGGTCCGCGAGGGCCGCGGCCGGGGGCGTACGGGTCCGCCGGCGCGGGCCGACGCGCTCGGCTGACGGCGCTCGCGCTGGCCGGGTGCGGGGCCCTGCTGGTGGCGGGCTGCTCCGGATCGGGCGGTGCCCAGGCGGGCCCGGCCGGCTCTCCCCCGGGGTCGCCCCCGGCCGGGTCGGCATCCCCGGGGTCCTCGGCCTCCGCGAAGGCCCCCGCGGCGCCGGCGAAGGGCTCGGTGGCGGTGACGGGCGAGCTCGCCAAGGGGCTGGAGTCGCCGTGGGGCGTGGCGGCGCTGCCCGGCGGGGACCTGCTGGTCGCCTCCCGGGACAAGGGCACGATCAGCCGGGTCCGGGCCGACACGGGCGCGGTGACGCCGATCGGCGAGGTCCCCGGAGTGGCGCCGGGCGGCGAGGGGGGCCTGCTGGGCCTGGCGGTGTCCCCGACGTTCGCGACGGACCGGCTGGTGTACGCGTACTTCACCACGGAGTCCGACAATCGGATCGCCCGGATGCGGTACGAGGAACAGAGAGCACCCGGTCAGCAACTGGGCGCGCCCGACACGGTGTTCCGGGGCATCCCCAAGGGGGTCATCCACAACGGGGGCCGGATCGCCTTCGGGCCGGACAAGATGCTCTACGCCGGCACGGGCGAGACCGGTGAGACGGGGCTGGCCCAGGACAAGAAGTCCCTCGGCGGGAAGATCCTGCGGATGACGCCGGACGGCGAGCCGGTGCACGGCAATCCCGAGGCGGACTCGGTCGTCTATTCGTACGGGCACCGCAACGTGCAGGGCCTGGCCTGGGACAAGGACAAACGGCTTTGGGCCGCCGAGTTCGGGCAGAACACCTGGGACGAGCTGAATCTGATCGAGCCGGGAGGCAATTACGGCTGGCCGGAGGCCGAGGGGAAGGCGTCGAAGCCCGGCTTCCGGGATCCTGTGGCCGTGTGGAGAACGAACGAGGCCTCGCCGAGCGGTATCGCCTGGGCGCAGGGCTCGATCTGGATGGCCGGGTTGAAGGGTCAGCGGCTGTGGCGGATCCCGCTGGACGGGGCCGTACCGGTCGCGGAGCCGGAGGCCTTCCTGGAGGGGAAGTACGGGCGGCTGCGCACGGTGGTCCCGCTCGGTGGGGACGGCCTGCTGCTGGTCACGAGCGAGACGGACGGACGGGGCTCTCCGGAGACCGGCGACGACAGGATCCTGACCCTGAAGGTGCGGTGACCGAACGAGGCCCCTACGGGGTGGAAGGCACGGTGCACGATGTTCAACATGATCGACGAACTGTTCAGTCCCGGCAGCAAGCACACGGACGAGGAGCGCAAGCGCCTGGAGCTGTCCCGGACCGACGTGAACGACGGCGACCCGGGACGGGGCCCGATAGACCTGGATTCGGGACGGGTGCTCATACGCCCGGCCGAGGGCCCCGATGCCGACGCGCCCCCGGGGGCCGGTAGCTGACCGGTTCCGCCGAGGGCGACGGGGCGGCTTCGGCCTAGGGTCGGCCGGCGGGCATCCCGGTGGGAGTCGGCGCGGGCGGGGTCGGTGGCGCGACGGGGGTGAAGAGGCGCAGGCGGTGGGCGAGGGCGGCCGCCTCGCCGCGGCCGGCGACACCCAGCTTGGCCAGGATGTTCGACACGTGCACGCTGGCCGTCTTCGGGGAGATGAAGAGCTCCTCGGCGATCCGGCGGTTGGTGCTGCCGCCCGCGACCAGTCGCAGCACCTCCCGTTCGCGGCCGGTCAGGCCGAGGGCCTCGACCGGGTCGGTGTCCGCGACGGGCGGGGCCTGGTCGGCGTCGGCCTCGACGTCCAGCGGGATCCGGGCCCGCTGGGCGAGCAGGGCCAGGTCCTCGCGCAGCCGGCGGGAGCCGAGCCGGTCGGCGGTGGCGTGGGCGTCGCGCAGCAGGGCCACGGCCGCGGTCCGGTCGCCGCCCGCGGTCAGCAGCGCCTCGGCGAGCCGGTAGCGGGCGCGGGCCAGCAGGTAGGGCCGCTCCAGGGTGCGGACCGCGGCTTCGACGGCCGTCCAGTCTGCGACGGTGTCGGCGGCCTCGGCGCGCAGCAACTCGGCGCGCACGTACTCGGCGTGGGCGGTCCACACCGGGGCCGGGGTGGCCAGGGTGCGGGCGGCGGTGCGCAGCAGGCCGAGGGCGGCGCTCCGGCCGGGTTCGGCGGCGGGCAGGCCGCGCGAGTCGGCCTCGGCGGTGGCGCCGGCGAGGAGCAGGGGCCAGGCGTAGCGGTGCTGGCCGAGCCGGAAGCCGATGCTGACGGCATGCTCGATCTCGGTGCGCACGTCGGCGATCCGGCCTTCGCCGGCGGCCACGCCGACGGCGAGCCGGTAGAGCGGGACCCGGTGCTGGGGCTGGGTGTCGTGGGTGCCGAAGTGGGCGTGCGCGGCAGCCAATTGCTGGGCGGCCTCGGCGAGTTCACCGCGGGCCAGGGCCAGGTAGGCGAGGCGGGCCGCGGCGGATCCGCGCGGGGCCGCGCTCTGGCCGACGCTCAGGGTGCGCCGGGCGGCGTCGGCGGCCTCGTCCCAGCGGCCGAGGCTGTACAGGCTCTCCGCCATGTTGCCGCAGACCCAGGCCTCGGTGTCCATGAGCCGTGATTTCCTGACCAGTTGGGCGCCCTGCTCGGCCAGCTCCACGGCTTCGCGGGAGCGACCCAGGCTTTCGAGCTGGGAGGTCAGGTTGATGTGGGCCCGTCCCACGATCGGGGTGAGGCCGAGCTCGCCGGCCCGGTCCTTGACGGCATGCATCTCGGCGAGTCCGGCGCTGCCGTCACCGGAGTCGGTGAGGAGGCAGCCGAGGGTGATGCGGGCGTTGAGTTCGGTGTCCTCGGCGCCGACCATGCGCGCGTACTCGACGGCGCGTTCGGCGGCGGCGAGGTTGCCGGGTCCGGGCTTGTGGAGCATGCCCCAGCCGGCGGCGAGGACGAGGACGTCGGCGTGCACCTGGGACGGGGGCAGCCCCTTGACCAGTTCCTGGGCCCTGGCGATCTCCTCCCAGCCGTCGCTGCGGCCGAGTCCGGCGACGAGTCGGGAGCGTTCGGCCCAGAACCAGGCGGCGCGCAGCGGGTCGTCGCCGTCCTCGGCGAGGGTGCGCAGGGCCAACTTGGTTATCTTCAGCGCGCGTTCGCGCTCGCCCCCGAAGCGGGCGGCGACGGTGGCCTCGGCCAGCAGGTCGAGGCGCTGGAGCGGGGTGGTCTCCGGGTCGCAGCCGCAGGGCGGGTACACGTCGGTGTAGTCGGCGGGGCGCAGGGCCTCACGGACCTCGTGCGGGGTGCTGTCCCACAGGTCCATGGCCCGTTCCAGCAGGCTCAGCTGCTCGGAGTAGGCGTGCCGCCGCCGGGCTGCCACCGAGGCGGCGAGGACGGCGGGCAGGGACTTGGCGGGGTCGTTGGCGGCGTACCAGTAGTTGGCGAGCCGGATGACGCGTTCCTCGGCGCGGACCAGCGTCCGGTCGTCCTCCATGGCTTCGGCGTAGCGCCGGTTGACGCGGGCGCGTTCGCCGGGGAGGAGGTCGTCGCTGACGGCCTCGCGGACCAGGGAGTGGCGGAAGCGGTAGCCGTCACCGTCGGTGGTGGCGAGCAGGATGTTGGCGCCGACGGCGGCCCGCAGCGCCTCGATGAGTTCGTCCTCGCCGAGCCGGGCCACGGCCCGCAGCAGCGGGTACTCGACGGTGGAGCCGCCCTCGGCGACGATGCGCACCACGCGCTGGGCGGCGTCCGGGAGCACTTCGACCCGGACGAGGAGCAGGTCGCGCAGCGATTCGGTGAGACCGGTGCGGCAGCCGCTCTGCCGGGAGGCGACGAGTTCCTCGACGAAGAAGGCGTTGCCGTCGGAACGGTCGAAGACGGAGTCGACGAAGGTCTCGTCGGGCTGCGAGGCGAGGATGCCGACGAGCTGGCGGCGCACCTCGGCGCGGTTGAACCGGGGCAGTTCGATGCGCTGGACGGCGCGGAGCCGGTCCAGTTCGGCGAGGAGCGGGCGCAGCGGGTGGCGGCGGTGGATGTCGTCGGCCCGGTAGGTCGCGACGACGACGAGCCGGCCGCTGCCGAGGGTGCGGAAGAGGTAGGCGAGCAGGTGCCGGGTGGAGGTGTCCGCCCAGTGCAGGTCCTCCAGGACGAGCACGAGGGTGCGGTCGGTGGCGAGGCGCTCCAGCATCCGGGCCGTCAGCTCGAAGAGCCGGGCGGTGCTCTCCTCGTCGTGGGGACCGCGGGGGGTCTCGCCGAGTTCGGGGAGGATCCGGGCGAGTTCGTCCTCCTGGCCGGCGGCCGCGACGGCGAGTTCGTCGGGGAGTTGGCGGCGCAGGGCGCGCAGGGCCGTCGAGAAAGGGGCGAAGGGAAGCCCCTCCGCCCCGATCTCCACACAGCTCCCGACGGCGACGACAGCGCCGCGTCGGGCGGCCTCACCGAGGAACTCCTCGGTGAGCCTGGTCTTGCCGACCCCGGCCTCTCCCCCGATGAGCAGGGCCTGCGGCTCTTGTTCCGCGGCCCTCGTCAGGGCGTCCACGAGTACGGCCAGTTCGTCGGCTCGGCCGACGAACACCGGGCTGACAGATCTGGTCTCCACGCCGCCGAGCATCGCACAGAGCTGCGGCTCGGCGGCACCGGATATCGCTGCGCTTCTCATCACGTATCAGTTCACGTGGCGTGCGACGCGGGTCACGCGGCGCGGGTGAAGAGGCTGCGGACGGCTCTCACCGGCCCTTCGGGTTCCTGGCTGCGGGAAGAGGCGCGGCGCGCCTTCTTGGCCTGCTGGGCCATGCGGTACTCGTCGGCCTCGCGGATGAGGTCGGCGCGGCGGGCGGTGGCCATCTCGTACTCGAACATCTCGTACTCCCTGGTGGTGTTTCTCGGGCACCTCGTTCGGTGTGATCCAAGATTCGCTTCCCAGGGGGTGCCGCCGCATCGGGCGCATGCCGCATCTGTACGGGGTGGGGGTCCTTAGGCCGTGGGCCCGGGCGCTCCAGAACGGGTGGAGCGCCCTAAGGGGGTGCCTACTCGGCGGCCGTCGGCATGGGAACGAGGACGTCGAAGTACATGAGGCCGAAGAGCAGGACGCCGAGGAGTCCCAGGGCGACGGCGGCCCAGGACACGGAGCGGATCCACACGGGCAGGACGCGGCCGGGGGCGCCGAAGGCGGGGCGGGCCAGGACGAAGACGGCGATGAGCAGGGCGAGGGTGGACAGGACACCGTTGACCAGGGCGGTCATGTGCCAGGGGTCGCCGTAGAGGGCGGCGATCTTCTCCTTGGCGGTGGTCGCGTTGGCCGACTCGATCTGGCCGATCAGCGTCTGGCGTTCGGCGATCACGCGGGAGACCCAGCTGCCGCTGAGGGCGACCAGCCCGAGACCGGCGGCGACGATCGCGGAGGCCGCGGCGCCGACGCCGGCGTGCTCCTGCGGGGCGACGGCCTCGTCATCGTCGTCGTACGCGGAATCCTCGGGGTAGTCGGAGGCGTCGTCGGACGCGTCCGCCTCGGCGGGGGTTCCGGCGGCCGGGGCGGCTGCGGCGGTGGTGTCGGCGGGGGCGGCGGGGGTCCCGGCCTCCGTGTCCGCGACGGCGTCCGCGGCCGCCTCGGGGGCGGTCGGGGCGGGGGTCTTCTTGATGTCCATGCCGCGCACGGTAGGCGGCCTTTCTGAGAGGTTTCTGAGAGGCCGGGACGGCGTCCCCCCACGAGGTCCGCAGGTCCCGGGCTCGGAGCCCCCGGCGGGGTGGCCCGGAGGGGGCCCCGGCCCCCGCGTGACCGGCCGGCGGGACGGGACGCCGGCGGAACAGCGGCGGAACGGCGGCGGGACGGCGGCGGTCAGCGGGACGGGACGGCCGGCTCCGCGCGGTCCGCGTCCGGCCGCTGGGCGGGCAGGCCGGCGCGGCTGCGGCGGTCCGGCGCTTCGATGCTGATGCGGGGCAGCCTGCGGTCGAGCCAGGCGGGCAGCCACCAGTTGGCCCCGCCGAGCATGTGCATGAGGGCCGGTACGAGCAGGGTGCGCAGGACGAAGGCGTCGAGGGCGACGGCCGCCGCGAGGGCGATGCCGAACATCGCGATGATCCGGTCGCCGCTCAGGACGAACGCCAGGAACACGGCGATCATGATGACGGCCGCCGAGTTGATGACCCGGCTGGTCTCCGCCAGGCCGACGCGGACGGCCCTCTTGTTGTCGCCGGTTTCGAGCCACTCCTCGTACATCCGGCTGACGAGGAAGACCTGGTAGTCCATGGAGAGCCCGAAGAGCACCGACACCATGATCACCGGCAGGAAGGGTTCGATGGGCCCGGCGCTGCCGAGGCCCAGCAGTTCGCTCCCCCAGCCCCATTGGAAGACCACGACGACGACGCCGAAGGAGGAGGCGACGGCCGCGACGTTCATGGCGGCGGCCTTGAGCGGGATGCCCACGGACCGGAAGGCCAACAGCAGGAGCACGCAGCCGAGGGCGATCACGACGGCGACGAACAGCGGCAGCTTCCCGACGATCACCTCGGCGAAGTCGTCGTAGCCGGCCGTCACTCCGCCGACGTGGGTCTGCGCCGAGCTGCCGTGGGAGGCGCGCGGGATGACGTCCTGGCGGAGGGTGTCGACGAGTTCGCTGGTGGCCCGGGCCTGCGGGGCGAAGTCCGGTACGACGGTCAGGACCGCGGTGTCCCCGCTGCGGTTGAGGACCGCCGGGCCCACGGAGGCGACGCCGTGGGTGTCGCGCACCGCCTCGGCGATCCGGTCGACGGCGATCCGGTCGCCGGGGCCGTCGAGGCGGGTGACGACGGTGAGGGGGCCGTTGGTGCCGGGTCCGAAGCCCTCGGCGAGCAGGTCGTAGGCCTTGCGGGTGGTGGAGCCCGCCGGGTTGTTGCCCTGGTCGGAGGTGCCGAGGTGGAGCCAGAAGGTGGGCAGGGCCAGCGCCACCATGACGGCGGTGGCGACGGCCCCGAGCAGTTTGGGGTGTCGCTCGACGAAGGCCGACCAGCGGGCGGCGAAGCCGCTGGGCTGCTCGGGCCGGGGCCCCTCGGCGGCGAGCCTGCGCCGCTCGCGGCCGGAGAGGGCGCGCGTGCCGATGCAGGAGAGGAGCGCGGGGAGCAGCGTCACGGACGCGGCCACGGTGAGGACGACGGTGAGGGAGGCGGCTATCGCCACGCCGTTGAGGAAGTTCAGCCGCAGCACCAGCATGCCGAGGAGCGCGATGCACACGGTGGCGCCGGCGAAGACGACGGCCCGGCCGGTGGTGGCCACCGCGTTCTCGCCCGCCTCGTCGACGGTCAGTCCGCGGGTCAGGCCCTTGCGGTGCCGGGTGACGATGAACAGGGCGTAGTCGATGCCGACGCCGAGGCCGACGAGGGTGCCGAGCATGGGCGCGAAGTCGGCGACGGGCATGGCGTGCCCGAGGAGGGTGATGCCGAAGTAGGCGCTGCCGACGCTGACGAGGGCGGTGGCGATGGGCAGCAGGCTCGCGGCGAGGGAGCCGAAGGCGAGGAAGAGGACGACGGCGGCGATGACCACGCCGATGACCTCGGCGAGGTGGGCCCCGGGTGCCTCGGTCAGGCCGATGGCCCGGCCTCCGAGTTCGACCTGGAGGCCGTCGGCCCGCGTGGTGTCGTTGCGCGCGGCGTCGACGACGGCCCGGGCCTGCTCCTTGGGTACGGCGTCGGCCGGCCGGTCGAAGGTGACGACGGCGTAGGCGGTGCGGCCGTCGGGGCTGATCTGCGCGGCACTGCCCGGGCCGGGACCGTAGGGACTCGCGACGGATCCGACGCCGGGGAGGGCGGCCACCTTCTCCAGGGCGCGGGTCATGCGGTGTTCGACGTCCGCGGTGCGTGCCGTCCGGTGCTCCGGGGTCCGCCACACGATGGTGTCGGTGTCACCACCTTGGCCCCGGAAGCCTTCGCGGAGCAGGGCGTGGGCCTTGGCGGACTCGGTGCCGGGGACCTCGTAGTCGGTGGAGAACGCGCTCCCGGCAAGGCCGGCGGCCACGGCGGTCCCTCCGAGGGTCAGCAGCCAGATCAGGACGGTGACCAAGCGGTGCCGCATGCACCACCGTGCGATTGCTGCCAACGGACGTGCTCCCTGGTGGTTCGGATCTTCACCGGGAGTCGGCCCGACGCAAAGAACGCTTGAACGCGTGCGGACGGCCGCCGCGCACGGGGGGTCGCCCCGTCACGGCCGGGAGGGTCTGCACCTCGGGGCCACGATCTCAGCGTTTCGTGATCGTTGGCCCGTTTCGTGTGCATCGTCACAGGCCTGCGGGGAAGTACGGGACCTTGGTCAGTCGTTGACGGGGCCGACCGGAACGTCGGCCGCGCCGGCGGTCGGTGGAGCGAGCGGAACAGCGGACGGGACAGCGGACGGAGCGTCCGCGCGGTAGCCCGCCACCGACGGCCACCGGACGGTGAGGACGACGCTGTCCTCCTCCGCGTACCAGGAGTGGTCGACGCCGCCCCCACACGACGTAGTCCCCCTGGTCGGCGAGGACCACGGTGCGGCCGGGGAACTCCAGTCGGAACCGGCCGCTGATCAGCACCTGGAGGGCGGTGCGCCGCTCGCCGGTCACCCAGCGCCCGCGCTCCTCGCCCTTGGGGTGGACGCCCCACTTGATCTCCACGTCCTCGCTGTGGCGGGGGTCGCCGGGCGGCTTGAAGTGCCCGAGGAGCCAGCCGCGGTCGGCGGCGGCGTCGGGGCCGGCCTTACCGGTGTGGACGACGAGGTCCGCGTGCACGGCGCCCGCGTCCACCGCCACGGCGTCCGCGTCCGCGGCGTCCTCGCTCACGGCGTCTTCGCTCACGGCGTCCTCGTTCACGGGGGAAGTGTTCACGCACGCGAGATTAATGCAGTTGCCGGGGCGTACCGGCGGCTGGTCGGCTGGCCCGATGAACAAGGCGATGGACGACGAAGAGCTGTTGGCGGTACGCGCCCTCCACGACGCGCAGATGCGCCGGGACGCGGTGCCCGACGTGGCGGCGGCGCGGGTGGAGCGGGTCGGTCCGGTCGTCCGGCAGACCGTGCCGGGCCCGGGCTGGAACGGGGTGCTGTGGTCGGACCTCGACGAGGGGACGGCCGACGCGGCCATCGCGGAGCAGGTGGCGTTCTTCGCGGCGCGGGACGACCTCGGCGCGGGGACGGAGTTCGAGTGGAAGCTGTACTCCCACGACCGGCCGGCCGACCTCGGGGACCGGCTGCGCGCGGCGGGCTTCGTGCCGGAGCCGGCGGAGACGGTGTTGGTGGCCCGCACGACCGATGTCGCCGTGCTGCCGGTGGAACCGCCGGAGGGGATCACCCTGCGGGTGGTGCGGGACGGCGCCGGGGTGGACCTGATGATGGAGGCCCACCACCGGGCCTTCGGCAGCGAGCGGCCGGCGATCCGGGAGACGTTGCTGCGGCTGCTGCGCGACGAGCCGGAAACGATCGAGGCCGTGGTGGCGATGGCCGGGGACGTGCCGGTGAGCGCGGCCCGGATGGAGATGCGGCCGGGGTCCTCCTTCGCGGGGCTGTGGGGCGGCGGTACCGACCCGCACTGGCGCGGCCGGGGCATCTACCGGCTGCTGGTGGCCCACCGCGCCCGCGTGGCGGCGCAGCGGGGCATTGCGTACCTTCAGGTGGACGCGTCGCAGGACAGCCGGCCGATCCTGCAGCGCCTCGGTTTCGGGGTGTTGGGGGTCACCGTCCCGTACGTGTGGCAGGGCTGACGCGGCCCGGAGCCCTTTCCCGCAGGGTGAGGGAGAGGGCAGGATCGCCCCATGAACAGCCGTACGAACACCGAAGGCACACTCCCCGGCGCCACGGACCCGGCTCCGGGCGCCCCCGTCGTCCGGGACGTCGAGCGCACCGGCCCGCCCCTCACCGCCGGGGAACGCGAGACCCTGCGGGCGTACCTCGACTTCCACCGGGCCACCCTCGCCATGAAGTGCGAGGGCCTCGGGGACGAGGACCTGCGCCGCCCGGCCTCGCCGCCGTCCACGCTGTCCCTGCTGGGGCTGGTCCGGCACATGGCCGAGGTCGAGCGGCAATGGTTCCGCCGCACCCTGGGCGGTGACGCGGACGTGGCGCACGTGTGGTCCGACCGGCACGACTTCCAGGCCGCCTACGACACGACCGGCGCCACGATGGCGGAGGCCTTCGCCGCCTGGCGGGCCGAGGTGGAGCACGCCCGGTCGGTCGAGGCGTCGTTGGAGTCCCTCGACGTGACGGCCCACGTCACGAAGTGGGAGGCGGACGTCTCGGCCCGCGTGGTGATGCTGCACATGATCCACGAGTACGCCCGCCACAACGGCCACGCGGATTTCCTGCGCGAGGCCGTGGACGGCACGGTCGGGGCCTGAGTCCTGTCGGCGGGCGCCGCCGGGATCCGCGCCTCAGGCGGCGCGCCAGTACCCCAGGCTGTTGACCCGCTGCTTCGGCAGGGCCAGGTCCTTGCGCAGGTACGCCGTCAGGGCGCGGGTGGTCGCGGTGTCGCAGGCCATCCACACGTAGGCCGAGCCCGGATCGGCGACCAGCTCGGGCAGTTCGGCCCGGACCCGGTCGGCGAGCGCCGTTCCGCCCCGCTCCACCCGCCGGACGTCGTGCCGGCCGGTGTCGATCCGCAGCGGCAGGTCCACGTCCGAGGCGTGCTGCGTCTCGAACCAGACGGTGGCCGGGGTCGCCGGGTAGGCGTCCAGCAGGGAGTTGATGGCGGGCAGGGAGGCCGGGTCGCCGATCACCAGCAGCCGCTCGGGCGCCGGGTCGGGCGCGGTGAAACCGGTGCCCTGCACGGTGGCTTCGACGGTGTCACCGGGCGCGGCGCCGCGCGCCCACCGGCTGGCGAGCCCGTCGTGCAGGGCGAACTCGAACGCGAAGGTGCCGGTGGCCGGGTCGGGGTCGACGAGGGTGTACGCCCGCTGGTGCGGTCGGCTGCCGCCCTCGAACCAGACCCGGACCCACATGGTCGGGTGGAGGGATTCCCCGGCGGCCGCGAGCAGCCCGCCGTCGGTGAAACGGATCCGCCGGAAGTGCTCGGTGACCTGCTCGACCTCCGTCACGGTGAACGTGAAGTCCTTGCCCCGCAGCAGCTTGAGGACCATGCCCTCCCAGCCCTTGCCCACAGCCATGTCCGCCCACCCCTTCACCCGACACCCCTTTGGTTAGGTCACCCTAACCCACCCCTCCGAAACCACACGGCCCCGTACGCCGACCCTCCCGCCGGGAGGGTCGCTCGGGCCGTGTTGGGTGTGGTGGGACGGGCTCGGGGCGGGGACGCGGAAGGGCCCCGCACCCCCTGATCGGGGTGCGGGGCCCTTCCGGCCGTACGTGCGGACCTGCTTGCGGCCGTACGCGTGGCGCGGGCCGTGGCCGGCGCCGTCGTGGGGGCTCAGCCCTCGGTGACGCCGAGGCGTTCGAGGATGAGTTCCTTCACGCGCGCCGCGTCGGCCTGGCCGCGGGTGGTCTTCATGACCGCGCCGACCAGGGCTCCGACGGCGGCGACCTTGCCGCCGCGGATCTTGTCCGCGATGGCCGCGTTGCCCGCGATGGCCTCGTCCACGGCCGCGCCGAGCGCGCCCTCGTCGGAGACGACCTTCAGGCCTCGCTTGTCGACGACCTCGTCCGGGGTGCCCTCGCCGGCGAGGACGCCCTCGATGACCTGACGGGCCAGCTTGTCGTTGAGCGAGCCGTCCGCGACCAGCGCCGCGACCCGGGCCACCTGCGCCGGGGTGATCGGCAGCTCATCGACGACGACGCCCTGCTCGTTCGCGTTGCGCGCCAGCTCGCCCATCCACCACTTGCGCGCGGCGGCCGAGTCGGCACCCGCCTCGATCGTGGCGACGATGGAGTCCACCGCGCCCGCGTTGAGGATCGACTGCATGTCGTGCTCGCTGACGCCCCACTCCTCGCGGAGCCGGTTGCGGCGCACGCGCGGCATCTCGGGCAGACCGGCGCGCAGTTCCTCGACCCAGGCGCGGGCCGGGGCGACGGGCACGAGGTCCGGCTCCGGGAAGTAGCGGTAGTCCTCGGCGTTGTCCTTGATGCGGCCGGCCGTGGTGGAGCCGTCCTCCTCGTGGAAGTGCCGGGTCTCCTGCACGATCGAGCCGCCCGACGAGAGCACCGCCGCGTGGCGCTGGATCTCGAAGCGGGCCGCCCGCTCGACGGAACGCAGGGAGTTGACGTTCTTGGTCTCCGAGCGGGTGCCGAACTCCGACTCGGGGGTCGGACGCAGCGACAGGTTGACGTCGCAGCGCATCTGGCCCTTGTCCATGCGGGCCTCGGAGACGCCGAGCGCCTTGATGACCTCGCGCAGCTCGGCGACGTACGCCTTGGCGACCTCGGGGGCCCGCTCGCCCGCGCCCTCGATCGGCTTGGTGACGATCTCGATGAGCGGGATGCCGGCGCGGTTGTAGTCCAGCAGGGAGTGGGACGCGCCGTGGATGCGGCCGGTGGCACCGCCGACGTGCAGCGACTTGCCGGTGTCCTCCTCCATGTGGGCGCGCTCGATCTCCACGCGGAAGATCTCGCCGTCCTCCAGCTGTACGTCGAGGAAGCCGTTGAAGGCGATCGGCTCGTCGTACTGGGAGGTCTGGAAGTTCTTCGGCATGTCCGGGTAGAAGTAGTTCTTCCGGGCGAAGCGGCACCACTCGGCGATCTCGCAGTTCAGCGCGAGACCGATCTTGATGGCGGACTCGATGCCGATCTCGTTGACGACCGGGAGCGCGCCGGGCAGACCGAGGCAGACCGGGCAGGTCTGCGAGTTGGGCTCGGCGCCCAGCTCGGTCGAGCAGCCGCAGAACATCTTGGTCCTGGTGCCGAGCTCGACATGGACCTCCAGGCCCATGACGGGGTCGAACGAGGCGAGAGCGTCCTCGTACGACAGGAGTTCGGTGAAGGTGGTCACGGTGAAACTTTCCCTCTCAGCCCAGCAGGACGTCGTCGTCGCCCAGGCGCTTCAGCTCGCGGTACAGGATCGCGAGGCCGGTGACGATGGCGGCGGCGGACACGGCGGCGTCGACGAGCTTGAGCACGTCGTGCTCGGAGCGGGCCTTCTTCACCTGCTTCAGCACGCTGAGCGCGCCGAAGGCGGTGGTGCCGATCGACAGGTAGGTGCCGGTCTTGGACTTCTTGAAGCCCTTGGCCTTGGACAGTGCACTGGTGCTCACAGCGACGGTGCCTCCTCAAGCAACGGGTGACCCCAGCGCTCGATGAAGGCGGCCTCGACGGCGGCACCGACCTTGTACAGCCGGTCGTCCTTCATCGCCGGGGCGATGATCTGGAGCCCGACCGGGAGACCGTCCTCCGGTGCCAGGCCGCAGGGCAGCGACATGGCGGAGTTGCCGGCCAGGTTGGTCGGGATGGTGCACAGGTCCGCGAGGTACATGGCGAGGGGGTCGTCGGAGCGCTCGCCGATGGGGAAGGCGGTGGTCGGGGTCGTCGGGGAGACGATCACGTCGACCTGCTCGAAGGACTTCTCGAAGTCCTTCGTGATGAGCGTGCGGACCTTCTGGGCCGAGCCGTAGTACGCGTCGTAGTAGCCGGAGCTGAGCGCGTACGTACCGAGGATGATGCGGCGCTTGACCTCGTCGCCGAATCCGGCTTCGCGGGTCAGGGCGGTGACGTCCTCGGCGGACTTCGTACCGTCGTCGCCGACGCGCAGGCCGTAGCGCATGGCGTCGAAGCGTGCCAGGTTCGAGGAGCACTCGGACGGCGCGATGAGGTAGTACGCGGCCATCGCGAGGTCGAAGGAGGGGCAGTCCAGCTCGACGATCTCGGCGCCGAGCTCGCCCAGGAGCGCGACGGACTCGTTGAAGCGCTGGACGACGCCGGCCTGGTAGCCCTCGCCGGAGAACTGCTTGACGACACCGACGCGCATCCCGGCGACGGAGCCGTTGCGGGCCGCCTCGACGACCGGCGGGACCGGCGCGTCGATGGAGGTGGAGTCGAGCGGGTCGTGCCCGGCGATGACCTCGTGCAGCAGGGCCGCGTCCAGGACCGTGCGGGCGCAGGGACCGCCCTGGTCGAGGGACGAGGAGAACGCCACCATGCCGTAGCGGGAGACGCCGCCGTACGTGGGCTTCACGCCGACGGTGCCGGTGACGGCGGCGGGCTGGCGGATGGAACCGCCGGTGTCCGTGCCGATGGCGAGCGGGGCCTGGAAGGCGGCCAGCGCGGCGGCGGAGCCGCCGCCGGAGCCGCCGGGGATCCGGGTGAGGTCCCACGGGTTGCCGGTGGGGCCGTAGGCGCTGTTCTCGGTGGAGGACCCCATGGCGAACTCGTCCATGTTGGTCTTGCCGAGGATGACGACGTCGGCTTCCTTCAGCTTGCGCGTCAGGGTGGCGTCGTAGGGCGGGATCCAGCCTTCGAGGATCTTCGAACCGACGGTGGTCGGGACCCCGATGGTGGTGAAGATGTCCTTGAGGGCGAGCGGTACGCCGGCCAGCGGGCCGAGCTCCTCGCCCGCCTCGCGCTTGGCGTCGACGGCGCGGGCCTGCGCGAGGGCGCCCTCGCGGTCGACGTGCAGGAAGGCGTGGACCTTCTCGTCCGTCGCCTCGATGCGGGCCAGGTGTGCCTCGGTGACCTCGACGGCCGTGAGTTCGCCGGAGGCGATCTTCGCGGCGGTCTCGGCGGCGGTGAGCTTGATGATGCTCAGGATGTTTTCGGTGGTCATGGTGATTAGTCCTCCCCCAGGATCTGCGGCACCTTGAAACGCTGCTGCTCCTGGGCGGGAGCGCCGGAAAGCGCCTGCTCGGGGGTGAGCGACGGGCGGACCTCGTCCGCGCGCATGACGTTCGTCAGCGGCAGCGGGTGGGAGGTCGGCGGTACGTCTTGGTCGGCTACCTCGGAAACGCGGGCGACCGCGCCGATGATGTCGTCGAGCTGTCCGGCGAAGTGGTCCAGCTCATCGCTGGCCAGCTCAAGACGTGCCAGCCGAGCGAGGTGAACGACCTCCTCGCGCGTAATGCCAGGCATGCGGCGATCCTCTGGGGTTGGAGTTCTGGGCGTAGGGCCCAATCCTAGAGGGCGGCGCTGCCCGGCATCGACTCACATGGTCACCTCGCCGGTCCCGTCACCTGGTCACGAGGACTGCGGCTCCGCGGCGGCCGCGGCCGCGGCGAGCTCGGCGTCGATGTCCGCCGGGCGGCGCCAGCCGCGCTCACCGCGGGCCAGCAGCCACGCGGTGGCCTCCTGCGGCGGCATCGCGGCGGCCACCAGCCACCCCTGTACGGCGTCGCAGCCCAGGTCGCGCAGCCGCTCCCACGTCTCGTCGTCCTCGACGCCCTCGGCGACGACGAGCAGCCCCAGGGAGTGCGCCAGGTCGACGGTGCACCGGACGATCTCCGCGTCCTGGGCGTCCACGGCGAGCCGGGCGACGAAGGAGCGGTCGATCTTCAGCTCGCTGACGGGGAGGCGGCGCAGGTGCACCAGCGAGGAGTAGCCGGTGCCGAAGTCGTCCAGGGACATCTTCACGCCGTGCCCGGTCAGTCCGGCCATGGTGTCGGCGGCCCGCTGGGGGTCCTCCAACAGGACGTGTTCCGTTATCTCCAGCTGCAGGCCGCTCGCCGGCACCCCGTGCCGGGCGAGGCGGGCGGCGACGGCGCCGGCGAAGCCCGGGGTGTGGACGTCGCGGGGCGACACGTTGACGGCGACGGGCACCTTGAGGCCCTGGGCGCGCCAGCGCGCGACCTGGGCGAGGGCCGTCTCCAGGACGTACTCGGTGAGGTGCGGCATCAGTCCGGAGGTCTCGGCGATCGCGATGAACTCGTCCGGGGGGACGCGTCCGCGCTCCGGGTGCACCCAGCGCACCAGGGCCTCCAGGCCGGCGACCTGTCCGTCGAAGCGGACCTTCGGCTGGTAGTGGAGTTCGACCTCGCCGGCATCCAGGGCGCGCCGCAGGTCGCCGAGGAGGCCCAGGCGGTCGGGGGTGTTGCTGTCCCGCTTGGACTCGTAGACCTCCACGCCGGTGCGGTCGCGCTTCGCCTGGTACATGGCGACGTCGGCCCGGCGCAGCAGGCCCTCCGCGTCCAGGGCGTGGTCGGGGAAGACCGCGAGTCCGGCGCTGGCCTCCAGGACGAGGGTGAGGCCGTCGAGGTCGAGCGGGGAGCTGAGTTCGGCGACGAGGTGGCGGGCGACCCGCTGGGCGCTGGTGGTGGAGTCGGCGACGGGCAGCAGTACGGCGAACTCGTCGCCGCCGAGCCGGGCCACTTCCGCGTCCTGGGGCAGGGCCTGGCGCAGCCGGTCGGCGATCTGGAGCAGCAGTCGGTCCCCGGCCAGGTGGCCGAGGGTGTCGTTGACCGCCCGGAAGCGGTCGAGGTCGATCAGCACGAGGGCGGACCGGGTGCCCAAACGTTCAGCCTCATCGAGGGCCGACCAGGCGCGTTCCAGCAGCCACTGGCGGTTCGGCAGCCCGGTCAGCGGGTCGCGCAGCTGTTCCTCGGCCCGGGCCCGGGCGATCCAGAGGGTGGAGTCGAGGGCGATGAGCGGTACGGCGAACAGGGGCAGCAGCACCGGCTGGCTGACGGCGACCACGCAGATCAGCGGGGCGATGCCGAGGAGCGCGGCGGCGACCAGGGCCTGCCGGAGCAGGGCGGTGCGGGCGACGGTGGGCAGCCCGCCGCCGCGGGGCGCGAGCGAGCACCAGAGCAGCAACCGGGTGACCGCGAGGTAGGACACGGCGACGAGGACGACCTCGGGGACGTCGGCCAGGCCCCAGGTGCCGGGCAGCCAGGGCTCCTCGACGTTGGGCGTGTCGTCGAAGGCGGTCAGGACGAGGGCCCCCGCGCCGATGCCGAGGATGTCGACGCAGCCGTGGAGCAGTCCCTGGCGCCAGCGGTGCCGGCGCGCGGCGCCGACCAGGGTGACCACGGCCAGTGAGACGAGTCCGGCGGGGACCCAGCCGTAGAGGAGGAGCACGCCGAGGGTGAGGGCGGCGCCCGAGCCGGTGCCGCCCCACCAGCGGTCCCGGCCGAGGGCGACGAGGTGGCCGACGATGACGCCGGTGAGGAGGGCCAGTGCCCAGCCCACGCGGCCCCCGGGGAAGAGCGCTTGACGGTTCGTCAGCGTGGAGACGATGCCGCCGGCGAGGACCACCGCGGCCATGCCGATGACCACCAGGGGCAGCACGGTGCGCCGTTGTCCCCGGGTTCCGCCGCCCGTACCGGTGTCGAGGGGGCGGGTCTGCGGCGTTCTGGCGCCCAGGAGACCGAGCCGGCCCGTCCGCACGGGCGGGGGTTCCCCGCCGAACTCAGGTGACGGGTCGGCGCTTTCGGTGGGTTTCATGCCCGTCCCTCTCACAGCCGGCGATGCCGATGTCACGCGATGGCCCCGATGTCATGCCATCACGGCCGCGATCGCATCCAGGCAGCCGTGCACGACAGGCGCACCCCACAACAGTAGGACGCGAGAGGCACCCAGGGGCAGCGGTCGGCAGTGGTTGCCCGAATGCGACCCAGCCATCCTCATCAGTACGGTATCCGCCGAACGGGTGAGTTTGGACCAGGCCCCCCGTCGCCATTCCGATGATCCGACAGCCCACCCCGCCACGGCCAGGCCTGTACCGGCCGTTTACCACCGGGTGCCGCGCCGGGCGTGCGCCCGCCCGTACGGCCGCACGCCATGCATCCGTTCGCCTCCGACGCGCCCTTCGCGGCGGCTCCCGTGTGGGTTACTACTCCGCCGCGGCCCCGTCGTCCAGGGGGAGCGCGGCTTCGCGTGCCGCCTCGGCCCCCTGTTCGAGCAGCACCTCGAAACCGGCGTCGTCCAGGATGGCCAGTTTCAGCTGCACGGCCTTGTCGTACTTCGATCCGGGATTGTCGCCGACCACCACGAACGAGGTCTTCTTCGACACCGATCCGGTGACCTTGGCGCCGCGGCTCTGCAGGGCCTCCTTGGCACCGTCGCGGGTGTGGCCCAGAAGGGTCCCGGTGACGACCACGGTCAACCCCTCCAGCGGACGCGGGCCCTGCTCCTCGGCCGAGCCCTCCTCCTCCATGCGGACGCCGGCCTCCCGCCACTTGCGGAGGATCTCCTGGTGCCAGTCGACGGCGAACCACTCCTTGAGGGAGGCCGCGATGATCGCGCCGACGCCCTCCGTGGCCGTCAGCTCCTCCTCGGAGGCCTGCTCGATGCGCTCGATGGAACGGAACTCGCGGGCGAGGGCCTCCGCCGCGACCGGGCCGACGTGACGGATCGACAGGCCGTTGATGATGCGGGCGAGCGGGCGCTCCTTGGCCGCCGCGATGTTCTCCAGCATCGCCAGGGCGTTCTTCTTCGGCTCGCCCTTCTGGTTGGCGAAGACCGTGACGATCTTCTCCTCGCCGGTCTTCGGGTCCCTCTTGGGCAGTCCGCTGTCCGCGTCGAGGACGTACGCCTTGATGGGCAGCAGCTGCTCGATGGTCAGGCCGAACAGGTCGCCCTCGTCCAGCAGCGGGGGCGTGGCCGGCTCCAGCGGGCCCGTCAGGGCGGCGGCCGCGACCATGCCGAAGTTCTCGATGTCCAGGCTCTGCCGGCCGCCGAGGTAGAAGAGCCTCTCGCGCAACTGGGCCGGGCAGGTCTGCCCGTTGGGGCACCGGACGTCGATGTCCCCTTCCTTCATCGGCCGCAGCGGCGTCCCGCACTCGGGGCACTCGGCCGGCATGACGAACTCCCGCTCGCTGCCGTCGCGCAGGTCCACCACCGGGCCGAGGATCTCGGGGATGACGTCGCCCGCCTTGCGCAGCACGACGGTGTCGCCGATGAGGACGCCCTTGGCCTTGACGACCTCCTGGTTGTGCAGGGTCGCGAACTCGACCTCGGAACCCGCCACCGTGACCGGCTCGACCTGCGCGTACGGGGTCACCCGCCCGGTGCGCCCGACACCGACCTTGATGTCGATCAGCTTGGTGTTGACCTCTTCGGGCGCGTACTTCCAGGCGATGGCCCAGCGCGGGGCGCGGGCGGTGGAGCCGAGCCGGCCCTGGAGGGCGATCTCGTCGAGCTTGACGACGACGCCGTCGATCTCGTGCTCCACCGAGTGCCGGTTCTCGCCGAAGCGGGTGATGAACTCCCGCACCTCGGCGAGCGTGGAGACCACCGCGTTGTGCTGGGCGGTGGGCAGGCCCCACTCGCGCAGCAGCTCGTACGCCTGCGACTGGCGCTCGATGTCGAAGCCCTCGCGCGCTCCGATGCCGTGCACGACCATGTGCAGCGGCCGGCCGGCGGTCACCTTGGGGTCCTTCTGCCGCAGCGATCCGGCCGCCGCGTTGCGCGGGTTGGCGAAGGGCTTGCCCTCCGCCTCGACGAGCCGCGCGTTGAGCTCCTCGAACTTCTCCATCGGGAAGAAGACCTCGCCGCGGATCTCGACGAGGGCCGGGATCCGCTCGCCCTTCAGCCGGTCCGGGATCTCGGCGATGGTGCGGACGTTGGGCGTGATGTCCTCACCCGTGCGGCCGTCGCCGCGGGTGGCGGCGCGGGTGAGGCGGCCGTTCTCGTAGGTGAGGTTGACGGCGAGGCCGTCCACCTTCAGTTCGCACAGGTAGTGGTAGTCGGAGGTGTTGGCGTCCCGGGCCACGCGCTCGGCCCAGGCCGCCAGTTCCTCGTCGTCGAAGGCGTTGTCGAGGGAGAGCATCCGCTCCCGGTGCTCGACGGAGGCGAAGTCCGTCGCGTACGCCCCGGCCACCTTCTGGGTGGGCGAGTCGGGCGTACGGAGCTCCGGGTACTGCTCCTCCAGCGCCTCCAGCGAGCGCAGCAGCGTGTCGAACTCGGCGTCGCTGACGACCGGCTGGTCGTTCACGTAGTACCGGAAGCGGTGCTCCTCGACCTGCTCGGCCAGCAGCGCGTGCTGCTCACGCACCGCTGTCGGTACTGCCATGTCCTGCTGTTCGGCTGCCATGCCGTGTCCTCCCGTGGCCCGTCCCGACCGTCACTCAGGGTTGTCGGCGAGCGACCTCGCCGCCCTGACGCAATGGGCCTGCGCCGCGCGGGCGTAGGCGGGCGAGGCGCCCGCCAGTCCGCACGAGGGAGTGACCACGACGGACTCGGCGAGAGTCCCCGGAGCCAGCCCCAGCCTGCGCCAAAGCATCCTGACACCCATGACGCTACCGCCCGGGTCCGACAACGCGGCGTCGGTGCCGGGCACCACTCCGGCGAAGAGTTTCAGGCCGCCCTCGACGGCTTCCCCGAGGGCGTCGTCCTCGCGCTCGGTGAGCAAGGAGAAATCGAACGAGACGCCCGCGGCGCCGGCCCGCCGCAGCAGCCCGAAGGGGACCTCGGGGGCGCAGGAGTGGACGACGACCTCGCCGTCGTGGACGGCGAAGAGCTCGCGCAGGGTGCCTTCGACGACCTGCCGGTCGACGGCCCGGTAAGTGCGGTAGCCGCTCGCCGAGCGGACCCGACCGAGGAGGACGGAGGTGAGCGAGGGCTCGTCGTACTGGAGGACGATCTCGGCGCCGGGGATGCGCTTGCGGACGTCGGCCAGGTGCTCGCGCAGGCCCTCGGCGAGGGAGGCGGCCAGGTCCCGGCAGGCTCCGGCGTCCTGCAGCACGGCCTCACCGCCGTGCAGTTCGAGGGCGGCGGCCAGCGTCCACGGTCCGACGGCCTGGACCTTGAGCTTCCCGCGGTAGCCCTGGGTGAATTCCTCCAGGGCGTCGAGGTCCTCGCCGAGCCAGGAGCGGGCGCGGCGGGTGTCGCGGCCCGGACGGTCGCTGATGCGCCAGCCGCTCGGCTCGACGTGGGCGTACAGGTCGACGAGCAGCCCGAGGGAACGGCCGATCATGTCCGCGCCGGGCCCGCGGGCGGGCAGCTCGGCGAGGTGGGGGAACTCCTCGAAGGAACCGGTGACGGTCTTGGCGGCCTCCCGGGCGTCCCCGCCGGGCAGCGATCCGACACCGGTGGCGCTCGCGGTCATCGGCCGGGCCTGACGGACAGGTCGTTCACCTCGGCGTCGCGGGGCAGGTCGACGGCCATGACGATGGTGGTGGCCACCGACTCGGGGTCGATCCAGGCTGCGGGGTCGTAGTCCTTGCCCTCCTGCGAGTGCACCTTGGCCTGCATGGGGCTCGCGGTGCGCCCGGGGTAGACGGAGGTGACGCGGATGCCGTGCTCCTTCTCCTCGGCCCGCAGCGAGTCGGCGAGGGCCTTGAGGCCGTGCTTGGAGGCGGCGTACGCGCTCCAGTCTGCGTGGGCCGTCAGGCCGGCGCCGGAGTTCACGAAGACGATGGTGGCCTTGGAGGCCCGCAGGGTGGGCAGCAGCAGCCGGGTGACCTCGGCGGGGGCGATCAGGTTGACGTTGAGCTGCTGGTGCCAGGTCTTGGGGCGGAGCTCGCCGACGGGGCCGAGGTCGACGATTCCCGCGATGTGCAGCAGCGAGTCGATGCGCTCCGGGATCGGCTGCTTGGAGAAGGCCCAGGAGAGGCGGTCGGGGTCGGCCAGGTCTCCCACGAGGGTCCGCGCGCCGGGGTGGAGCTCGGCGAGCTGCCGGGCCCGACCGGCGTCACGGGCGAGGAGGACCAGGTCGTCGCCGCGGGCGTGGAGGCGGGCCGCGACGGCGGCGCCGATGCCGGAGCCGGCGCCGGTGATGAGATGAGTAGGCATACGGGCCATGCTCGCACCCCCGAGGGGGGCGCCCGCCCCACCGGCCGGAACCCGGCGGTGGCGGGCGGCGGGACGGCGGGGAGGCGGGCCGTGGGTCCTGTGGGGGCGGGCCCGCCCCCACGGGGTCAGAGGCCGGCTTCGGCGCGGAGGGCGGCGGCGGTCTTCCGGGCGTCGTAGTCGGCGGGGACTCCCTCGACCAGGACGACCTCGCCCGCGATGTGGGCCGTGCGCAGCGGCAGGATCGCCTGGTAGCCGGGCGAGGCGTACCAGGCGCGGGCCCGCTCGATGTCCGGGAAGCCGATCATGACGACGGTGCCGGGGAAGGGGCCTTCCAGGACCTCGACCTCGGCGCCGTGGACGAGGAAGCGGCCGCCGAAGGGCTCCACGGTCGACTGGATCTCCTCGATGTAGCGGAGGATGTCCTCGTTCACGGGCTCGGGACGTATGTGGGCGATGGCGTACGCGGTCATGGTGCTCTCCCCTGTCAACGGGCCCGCGGTTCCCGGGCCGTCGGCTCCCATCCTGCCCCGCGGGGCACCCCCCGTGTCGATGACCTCCCAGGTCATGTCAGGTCGCGGCGACGGCCGCCGCGAGGTGGGAGGGCTCGGCCGGGCCGTGCGGGTGGAAGGTGCGGCGGTAGGCGATCGGGGAGACGCCGAGGGCCGCGCGCATGTGCTGGCGCAGGGAGTTGGCGGAGCCGAAGCCGGCGCGGTGTGCCACGAGGTCGACCGGCAGGTCGCTGGACTCCAGCAACTGCCGCGCGATCTCCAGGCGTTGGGCGGTGAGCCACTGCACGGGGGTCATGCCGACCTCGTCGCGGAAGCGCCGGGTGAAGGTGCGCAGGCTCATCCGGGCGTGGGCGGCGAGTTCGGCGAGCGCGATGGGTTCGGCGAGGCGCTCCAGGGCCCACGCCCGGGTGGCCGTGGTCGTGGCGACGGTGGGTTCGGGGACGGGCCGGTCGATGTACTGGGCCTGCCCGCCGTCCCGCCACGGCGGTACGACGCACATCCGGGCGGCCCGGTTGGTGATGGCGGCGCCGTGGTCGCGGCGGACCAGGTGCAGGCACAGGTCGACACCGGCGGAGACTCCGGCGGAGGTCAGGACGTCTCCGTCGTCGACGAAGAGGACCTCCTCGTCGACCAGGACCCGGGGATAGGCGCGGCGGAATTCGGGGGCGAGGTTCCAGTGGGTCGTCGCGGGCCGGCCGTCGAGGAGCCCGGCGGCGGCGAGCACGTAGGAGCCGCTGCAGATGGAGACCAGGCGGGTGCCGGGGCGGATGCCGGCGATCGCCGCGGCCACCTCGGGCGGCAGCGGCCCGCCGAGGGCCAGCTCGGGCATCGCGTGGGTGGGCGGGATGATCACCGTGTCGGCGGCGGCGAGGGCCTCGGGCCCGGCGACGGGCTGGATCGCGAAGCCGGAGTCGCTCGTCACCGGGCCGCCGTCGGCGGTGCAGACGACGACCTCGTAGAGCTCGTCGCCGTGCTCGTCCACGGCGCTGCCGAAGACCCGGGAGGGGATCCCCAGCTCGAACGGCGGAAAGCCGGGCAGGGCGAGGACGGCGACCAGGTGGCGGCCGTCCGTGCCGCTGCGCCCGGTCGGTGCCCCGGATGTCGTCGGTTCCGTACGCGCCTCACTCATGGCCAGATCCTGTCACACAGTGGCCGGACGGCCAACACCGTCGGGCCTCGCGCTGGCCGAATCTGGAACACGTCGCCGGGAAACGGAACGGCCCGGTACGACACCAATCGGATGGAACGAGGCGGACAGTCATGCGCGCGATGGTCGTGAACGAGTGGGGCGGACCCGAGAACCTGGTCGAGCGGGAGGTCGAGCGCCCGGAGCCGGGCCTGGGCGAGATCCTGGTCCGGGTCCACGCGGCCGGCGTGAACCCGGTCGACTGGAAGACCCGCGCCAGCGGGGCCCTGATCGCCTGGGGCGAGACCCCGATCCTGGGCTGGGACGTCTCCGGCACCGTCGAGGCGGTCGGCCCCGGCGTGACCCTGCACCGCGCGGGCGACGAGGTCTTCGGGATGCCGCTCTTCCCGCGGCAGGCGGGCGGCTACGCCGAGTACGTGGTGGCCCCGGCCCGGCACTTCGCCCGCAAGCCCGCTTCCCTGGACCACGTGCAGGCGGCCGCGCTGCCGCTGGCGGCGCTGACCGCGTGGCAGGCGCTGGTGGACACCGCCGGCGTCACGGCCGGTCAGCGGGTCCTGGTGCACGCGGCGGCGGGCGGCGTGGGCCACCTGGCGGTGCAGATCGCCAAGGCGCGCGGCGCGTACGTCATCGGCACCGCGAGCGCCGCCAAGCACGAGCTGCTGCGCGGGCTGGGCGCCGACGAGCTCGTCGACTACCGGGAGCAGGACTTCACCGAGGTGGTCTCCGAGGTGGACGTGGTGATCGACGCCCTCGGCGACGGGACCGCGGAGCGCTCGCTGAAGGTGCTGAAGGCAGGCGGTCACCTGATCTCGCTGCCGGGCCCGGACTCCGTCCCGGCGGACGCCGGCGCCGCGCGTGCCGTGTGGCTGCTGGTCGAGCCCGACCTGGGGGGCCTGGAGGGCATCGCCGCCCTGGCCGACCAGGGGCTGCTGAAGCCCGTGGTGGACACCGTGCTGCCGCTGGAGCAGGCCGCGAAGGCCCACGAGATCGGCGAACTGGGCCGCACCACCGGCAAGATCGTCCTGACGGTGGCCTGACCCGTAGGACCCGCGGCGGCCCGTACGGCCACGCGGCCCCGACGACCGGACGACCCGTACCGCGCCGCCTCAGACGGTGGCCGCGGCCCGGGTCGTCGTCGCGATGGTGGCGGAGCCGACGACGCGGGTGCCGTCGTAGAGCACGATCGCCTGGCCGGGGGCCACACCGCGGACCGGCTCGGTGAAGGCGACGCGCAGCTCGCCGTCCACGAGCTCGGCGAAGACCTCGGTCTCGCCGCCGTGAGCGCGCAGCTGCGCGGTGTAGGTACCGGGGGCGGCGGCCGTGGAGCCGCACCAGCGGGGTCGGATCGCGGTGAGCGCGCTGACGTCGAGGGCCTCGACGGGTCCGACGGTGACGGTGTTGTTCACCGGCGAGATGTCGAGGACGTAGCGGGGCTTGCCGTCGGCGGCGGGATGGCCGATGCGCAGGCCCTTGCGCTGGCCGATGGTGAAGCCGAAGGCGCCCTCGTGGGTGCCGACCTTCTCCCCGGTCTCGTCGACGATGTCGCCCTCGGCCTTGCCGAGGCGGTTCGCGAGGAACCCCTGGGTGTCGCCGTCGGCGATGAAGCAGATGTCGTGGCTGTCGGGCTTCTTCGCGACGGCCAGACCGCGCTCCTCGGCCTCGGCGCGGATCTCCTCCTTGGTGGTGAGGGTGTCACCGAGCGGGAAGAGGGCGTGGGCGAGCTGCTTCTCGTCGAGCACGCCGAGGACGTACGACTGGTCCTTGGCCATGTCGGAGGCGCGGTGCAGCTCGCGGGAGCCGTCCTCGTTGAGGACGACGGTGGCGTAGTGGCCGGTGCAGACGGCGTCGAAGCCGAGGGCCAGGGCCTTGTCCAGCAGCGCCGCGAACTTGATCTTCTCGTTGCAGCGCAGGCAGGGGTTCGGGGTGCGGCCGGCCTCGTACTCGGAGATGAAGTCCTCGACGACGTCCTCGCGGAAGCGCTCGGCGAGGTCCCACACGTAGAACGGGATGCCGATGACGTCGGCGGCGCGGCGGGCGTCCCGGGAGTCCTCGATGGTGCAACAGCCGCGGGCCCCGGTCCGGAAGGACTGCGGGTTCGCGGAGAGCGCCAGGTGGACGCCGGTGACGTCGTGCCCGGCTTCGACCGCGCGGGCGGCGGCGACGGCGGAGTCCACGCCGCCGGACATGGCGGCCAGGACGCGAAGGGGACGGGCGGTGCGCGGCAGGTTCTCAGTCATAGCACCGTCCAGGGTACGGGGAACCGAGCGGGGCCACGGCGCGTTATCGGCTGTGGGGGGTGGATCACATGACGGAACAGGCGGACAAGGCCGGGAAACCGGCGCGCAGGACGCGCAGGGCGGTGCTCTTCGGCGGCCTCGGCGTGCTCGCGGCGGCGGCGGTCGTCGGGCGCGAGGAGATCGGCCGGGCCTGGTGGCTGATGCCGGGGGTGTCCAAGCCCCGCAAGGAGGGCGAGCTCGACCACGTGGGCGCGAGTTGGACGGCGGCGTCGCCCGCGAACTGGCGGCTGGCCGACCGGCCGGACGACTACCGGGTGGACCGGATCGTCGTGCACGTCACACAGGGTGGGTTCGCCTCCTCGGTGGACGCGTTCAAGAACCCGTGGCACAAGGCGTCGGCGCACTACATCGTGCGCCAGGACGGCCACATCGAGCAGATGGTGCGCGAGCTGGACGTCGCCTACCACGCGGGCAACCGCTCGATGAACGAGCGCAGCGTCGGCATCGAGCACGTGGGCTTCGTGCACCGGCCGCAGGACTTCACGGACACGATGTACGCGGCCTCGGCGAAGCTGGCGGCGGATGTCTGCCGGCGCTACGACATACCCGTCGACCGCGAACACATCGTGGGCCACTCCGAGGTGCCGGGCGCCGACCACACGGACCCGGGCCGCTACTGGGACTGGGACCGCTACATCCGCATGACCGCCGAGGCCCTCGCCGCCACGCCCAAGGGCTGAGGCGCGACCGGGCCCCGCGCCGGGCGGAGGGAACCGTGGCCCGACGCCCCACCGCGGGCCGGTGGGTCAGCTGAGGCCGGCCGTGCGGGCGCGGGCGACCGCCGGGCCGATGGCGGCGGCGACCGCGGCGACGTCCTCCTTGGTGGAGGTGTGGCCGAGGGAGAACCGCAGCGTGCCGCGGGCCAGCTGCGGGTCGGTGCCGGTGGCCAGCAGGACGTGGCTCGGCTGGGCGACGCCGGCGGTGCAGGCGGAGCCGGTGGAGCACTCGATGCCCTGCGCGTCCAGGAGCAGCAGTAGGGAGTCCCCCTCGCAGCCGGGGAAGCTGAAGTGGGCGTTGGCGGGGAGCCGGTCGTCGGGGTCGCCGCCGAGGACGGCGTCGGGGACGGCCCGCAGCACGGCGCCGATCAGTTCGTCGCGCAGGGCGCCGACCTCCGCCGCGAACCGCTCCCGCCGCTCGGCGGCGAGTACGGCGGCGACCGCGAAGGCCGCGACGGCCGGTACGTCGAGGGTGCCGGAGCGGACGTGCCGTTCCTGCCCGCCGCCGTGGAGCACGGGGACGGGGCTCTGGTCACGACCGAGCAGCAGCGCGCCGATGCCGTAGGGGCCGCCGATCTTGTGCCCGCTGACGGTCATGGCGGCGAGGGCGCTGTCGCCGAAGCGGACGTCGAGCTGCCCGAAGGCCTGGACGGCGTCCGAGTGCAGGGGGATCCCGTACTCGCGGGCGATCGTCGCCAGTGCGCGGACCGGCATGACGGTGCCGATCTCGTTGTTGGCCCACATGACGGTGGCCAGGGCCACGTCCTCGGGGTCGCGTTCGACGGCTTCCCGGAACGCCTCGGGGCGCACGCGTCCGTGCCGGTCGACGGGCAGGTACTCGACGCGCGCGCCCTCGTGCTCGGCGAGCCAGTGCACGGCGTCGAGGACGGCGTGGTGCTCGACGGGGCTGGCGAGGACCCGCGTGCGGACGGGTTCGGCGTCGCGGCGGGCCCAGTACAGGCCCTTGACGGCGAGGTTGTCGGCCTCGGTGCCGCCCGAGGTGAACACCACCTCGCTCGGCCGGGCTCCGAGGGCTTCGGCGAGGGCCTCGCGGGCCTCCTCGACGGTGCGGCGGGCGCGGCGGCCGGCGGCGTGGAGGGAGGACGCGTTACCCGTGGTGGCGAACTGCGCGGTCATCGCCGCAGCGGCCTCCGGCAGCATCGGGGTGGTGGCGGCGTGGTCGAGGTAGGCCATGATCCCCCGATTCTACGAGTCCCCCGGGCGCCGGGTCCCCGGCGGGCGGGGGTAACCGCACGGCCCCCGCCGGCCGGCACCGCGGGGAGCCCTACCTCGGCGCCCGCGCGAGCTGGCGGGACTGGGCCACGAGCCGGTCCGCGGAGTCCCAGACCTCGGCGTCCTCCTCCAGGAAGCCGCCCGCCATGTTGCGGGTGGTGATGGAGACGCGCAGCGGACCGGGGGCCGGGCGGCAACGGATGTGGGTGGTCAGTTCGACGGTCGGGGCCCAGCCGACCAGCCCGAGGTCGAAGGCGGTCGGCGGCAGCGCGTCCACCGCGAGGAGCAGCGAGAACGGGTCGGGGTCGCGCCCGTCGGCCAGCTCGAACCAGGCCCGCATCTCGCCCTTGCCGGAGGGCGCCCCGACGGCCCAGCCGGCGGTCGCCGGGTCCAGCCGCAGCCGGAGGCGGTCGACGATGGCGGAGCTGCCGGGGATGGGGGCCGGGCCGGCCTCGGCTCCGAAGCAGTCCTCGTACGCGGGGAAGGCGGGCGGCGCGGCGGCGGTGTGCACGGCGTCGGGCAGCGCGGCGAGGTCGCCGTAGGAGGCGAGGACGCGGATGCGCTCGACCTCGGCGCCGTTCTCGTCGAACTGGAACAGCGAGGCCTGGCCGGTGGACAGGGTGCGGCCGACGCGGACGACCTGGGTGCGGATGACGGCGGGACCGGGCACCGAGGAGGTCAGGTAGTGCGCGGAGACGGTGAACGGGTCCGGGTGCGGCAGGGCGGCCGACAGGGCCCGGCCGACCAGGGCCAGCAGGTAGCCGCCGTTGACGGCGGTGATGATCGTCCAGCCGGCGGAGAGTTCCGCGTCGTACGCGCCGGGCTCGCCCGCGCGCGGGGAGATGCCGGTGTCGCGGTCGAATTCGCTGTCGCCGATGGAGGCCTGGGCCGCTGCGTATGCCATGGAACGACGGTATACCGGGAGGCTACTAAGCGGTAGCTTTTGTTTGCGTGCCCGGCCCCGGCCGCCCCACCGCCCCCGCTACGGCTCCTCGGCCACCGACGAGCGCCGGTTCCAGGCCAGCGGCGCCCGCCAGTGATAGCGCATGGCGAGCAGCCGCAGCACGAAGGTGGTGACGATCGCGAGGCCGGTCGTCACGGCGTTCAACGTGTCGAAGGCGATGAAGAGGGCCACCATGGCCGCCCCCACGACGGCCGGCACGGCGTACATCTCCCGGTCGCGCAGCAGCGACGGCACCTCGTTGGCCAGGACGTCGCGCAGCACGCCGCCGCCGACCGCCGTGGCCAGGCCGAGCGCGGCGGAGGCGGTCAGCCCGAGGCCGTACTCGTACGCCTTGGTGGTGCCCGTGACGCAGAACAGGCCGAGGCCGGCGGCGTCGAACACGTTGATGGCCCGGTTGATGCGCTGGACCTCGGGATGCAGGAAGTAGACGAGTGCGGCGGCGATCAGGGGCGTGACGAAGAAGCTCAGCTCCCCGAAGGCCGCCGGCGGGACGGCACCGATGCACAGGTCGCGCAGCAGCCCGCCGCCGAGGGCGGTGACCAGGGCGAGCACGGCGATGCCGAAGACGTCGAAGTTCTTGCGCACGGCGAGCAGCGCGCCCGCGGTGGCGAAGACAAAAATGCCCGCGAGGTCCAGGGCGTGCTGGATGCCGGGCGGGAAGAGATCGTGGAGCACCCCGCCATTGTCGCCCGGAAACGGTGCGGGGCCCCCGGGACGTGTCCCGGGGGCCCCGCACCGTCGCCGGTGTCGGTCTCGTCCGCTACTCCGGGACCGACACCACCGCGTCCGCCGCGCCGGGCAGGGCCTTGTCGCCCGGAGCCTGGTCCGGGGCGTTCTCGGGGTGGTGGCAGGCGACCTGGTGGCCGGTGGCCAGGGACAGCATCGGCGGCTCCTGCGTCGTGCAGATCTGCGTGGCCTTCCAGCACCGGGTGTGGAAGCGGCAGCCGCTCGGCGGGGAGATCGGCGAGGGCACGTCGCCCTTGAGCAGGATGCGGCCGCTCTTGGCGCCGCGCCGCCGCGGGTCCGGCACGGGCACGGCCGACAGCAGCGCCTTGGTGTAGGGGTGCATCGGGTTCTCGTAGAGCGACTTGCGGTCGGTCAGCTCCACGATCTTGCCGAGGTACATCACCGCGATGCGGTCCGAGACGTGCCGGATGACCGACAGGTCGTGCGCGATGATCACGTACGTGAGGCCGAGCTCCTCCTGGAGGTCGTCCAGCAGGTTGACCACCTGGGCCTGGATCGACACGTCCAGCGCGGACACCGGCTCGTCGGCGACGACCAGCTTCGGGTTCAGGGCCAGGGCGCGGGCGATGCCGATGCGCTGGCGCTGGCCGCCCGAGAACTCGTGCGGGTAGCGGTTGAAGTGCTCCGGGTTGAGGCCCACGAGCGACAGCAGCCGCTGCACCTCGGTCTTGAGCCCGCCTTCCGGGGAGACCCCCTGGAGCTTGAACGGGGCGCCGACGATGGTGCCGACGGTGTGCCTCGGGTTCAGCGAACCGTACGGGTCCTGGAAGATCATCTGCACGTCGCGGCGCAGCGGACGCATCCCGGCGACCCCGAGGTGCGTGATGTCGCGTCCCTCGAACTCGACCGTGCCGCCCGTCGGCTCCAGCAGGCGCGTGATCAGCCGGCCCATCGTGGACTTGCCGCAGCCGGACTCGCCGACGACGCCGAGCGTCTCACCGCGGCGGACGTCGAAGTCGATGCCGTCCACGGCCTTCACCGCGCCGGTCTGGCGGCGCAGCAGTCCCTTGTTGATGGGGAAGTGCTTGACCAGGCCGGTCACCCTCAGCAGCGGCTCCGCCTCGGATCCCTTGGCGCCGGCGTCCGCGGTGGGGTCCGTCGCGGTGCCCTTCGCGGTGTCCTTCTTCATGTCGTCGGTCACAGCTTCGGCGCAATCTCTTCGGTCCAGATCCGGGTCCGCTCGTCCTGCGACATGTGGCAGGCGGACCAGTGCCGGCTGTCGTCCTGGACCAGCTCGGGCCGCTGGGTGCGGGTGATGCCGCCCTTGGGGACGTCGGCGTAGGGGCAGCGCGGGTTGAAGGCGCAGCCGCTCGGGATGTTGATGAGGCTGGGGGGCGAACCCTTGACCGGGATGAGGCGCTCGGTCTGGTCGCGGTCGATGCGCGGCATCGAGCCGAGCAGGCCCCAGGTGTAGGGGTGCCGGGGCTCGTAGAAGACCTTCTCGGCGGTGCCGCGCTCGACGCACCGGCCGCCGTACATCACGAGGATCTCGTCGGCCATCTCGGCGACCACGCCCAGGTCGTGCGTGATCATGATGACCGCGGAGCCGAACTCCTTCTGCAGGTCTCGGATCAGGTCCAGGATCTGCGCCTGGACGGTGACGTCCAGGGCGGTGGTCGGCTCGTCCGCGATGAGCAGCTCGGGGTTGTTGACGAGCGCCATGGCGATCATCGCGCGCTGGCGCATGCCGCCGGAGAACTCGTGGGGGTAGCCGTCCACGCGCCGGTGGGGCTCGGGGATGCCGACCCGGTCGAGCATCTCGACGGCCCGCTTGCGGGCGGTCTTCTTGTCGACCTTGTGGTGGGTGCGGTAGGCCTCGATGATCTGCGCGCCGACCGTGTAGTACGGGTGCATCGCCGAGAGCGGGTCCTGGAAGACCATCGCCATCTTGCGGCCGCGGAGCTTGCGCACGTGGTCGGCGTCGGCGGCGACGAGGTCCTCGCCGTCCAGCCGGACCTCGCCGGAGATGTGCGGGCGGCTGCGGGCGTTGCCGGTGCGGTGCAGGCCCATGATGGCCAGCGAGGTCACCGACTTGCCGGAGCCGGACTCCCCCACGATGCCGAGGGTCTTGCCGCGTTCCAGGTCGAAGGAGAGCCCGTCGACGGACTTGACGAGGCCGTCGTCGGTCGGGAAGTGCACCCGCAGGTCGCGTACGGAGAGGTACGCGCCGTCCCGCGGGCCGGCCTGTTCGGGGACGAAGGCGGGCCCGCCGGAGGCGGTGGGGGTGGAGGCGGGGGTCTCGGTCACGTCAGCCTCACGCGCGGGTCGATGACGGCGTACAGCAGGTCCACGATCAGGTTTGCCATCACCACGAAGAGCGCGGCGAGCAGGGTCACTCCCATGATCACGGGGAGGTCGCCGGCGCCGATGGCGGCCACGGCGGCCGTGCCCAGGCCCTGGAAGTTGAAGGTCGTCTCGGTGAGCACCGCACCGCCGAGGAGTCCGCCGAGGTCGAGGCCGAACATGGTGACGATCGGGGTGAGCGTGGAGCGCAGGGCGTGCTTGCGGATGACCACGCCCTCCTTGAGCCCCTTGGCGCGGGCGGTGCGGATGTAGTCCTCGCCGAGCACTTCGAGCATGGTCGCCCGGGTGATGCGGGCGTAGGTCGCGGCGAAGAGGAAGGCCAGGGTGATCCAGGGCAGGATCAGGCTGTTCAGCCAGGCCAGTGGATCCTCGGTGAGTGGTTGGTAGTTGGAGACGTCCAACCAGCCGAGGCCGTAGACGAAGATCGCGGGGGCCACCATGCCGGTGAAGAAGATCGGCAGGGAGACGCCGGCGAGGGCGCCGACCATGACGGTCCGGTCGATGGCGGTGCGGCGCTTGAGCGCGGAGACGACGCCCGTGGCCACACCGGCGATGACCCAGATCACGGCCGCCCCGAGGGCGAGCGAGAGGGTGACCGGCATGCGGTCGATCATCGTCTCCCAGACGGGGGCCTCGGTCTTGAAGGAGTAACCGAAGCAGGGCGCCGCGCAGTGCGTGACATCCGTGCCGCCGTCGTAGTCGCGGCCGACGAAGATGCCCTTGAGGAAGAGCAGGTACTGCTCGGAGATGGGCTTGTCGAAGCCCATCTTCACGCGGATGCCCGCCAGGGCGGTCTCGTTGGTCTCGCGGCCGGCGTACATGAGCGCGGGATCGCTGCCGGTCAGCTTCGGGACCGCGAAGAAGATGCCGAAGGTGACCACGGAGACCACCAGCAGCGTGGCGGCGACGTTGAACAGCCGCCGTATGAGGTAGACGAGCACTGCAGTCGGCCGCCCGGGGCGGGTGGCCGCCGTCCCTCGTGGGGACGGCGGCCACCGCCTGCGGCCTTCACCTGCCCTTCGGACTAGCGCATGTGCGGTGAAGGCACTTACTTGCGTGCTGAGTTGCTTTGAACCTGGCCTGCGACTACTTGGCGGCGATGCCCACCGTGGCAAGGTCGATCTTGCCCATGGAGTCGTTGAAGTAGACGTTCGTCAGGCGCGGGTTGTGGTAGACGAAGGCCTTGTCGAAGTTGATCGGCAGGTAGAGGGCCTTCTCCATGACCTTCTTGTTGATCTCCGTGTAGAACGGAGCGGCGGCCTCGGGCGTGGCCGCGGAGGCGGCCTTGTCGAAGAGACCGTTGACCTCGGGGTCGTTCAGCTCGGTGTAGTTGTTGTTGCCGTTCGGCAGGATGAACGAGCCGTCGACCAGGGGCTGGAGGAAGCCGGCGCCGGAGTTGTAGTCGGCACCCCAACCCATGACGATGATGCCGTAGTTCTTCTTCTTCACGTTCTCGGGCGAACCGATCGTGGAGGAGGAGAGCTTGCCGTCGTACTGGTCGATCGTCGCCTTGATGCCGACCTTGGCGAGGGCCGCCTGCAGGGACTCCGCGCTCTTCACCTCGGGCGCGCGGTTGTTGCGCACGGCGATGGTGGTCTCGAAGCCGTCAGGCTTGCCACAGGCCTTGAGGGCCTCCTTGGCCTTGGCCTCCTGCGGCTCGCCCTTCGTCAGGCCGAACGGGTCGAAGCCCTTGTCCGAGCCGGGGATGCCGGGCGGCAGCATGTTGGCGCCGAGGTCACCGCTGGTCGGGCCGCCACGGGCGGTCTGCAGCGACTTCGGGTCGGCCGCGTAGATGACGGCCTTGCGGCACTCGACGTTGTCGAACGGCGCGACGGACTGCGGGAAGGCGAAGTAGCGGATGTAGCCCGTGAACGGGTTGTCCGCGTTCTTCTTGAGCTTCTCGTCCTTGAGGACCTTGTTCTTGCCGGCCTGCTGCATGCCCGTGCCGTCGACCGCGAGGTCGATGTCACCGGACAGCAGGCGCTGGTCCATGTCGTCCGGGTTGGTCGTCACCGTGAAGGTCACCTTGTCCGGCAGACCCTTGCGGATCGTGTCGGTCTTCGGGTCCCAGTTCTCGTTGCGGACGAAGGTGGCACCCTTGCCCGCGGTGAAGCTCTCCACCTTGTAAGGGCCGGTGGACAGCGGCTTGTTGGTGTAGGTGGCGCCCGTGTCCTTGGCCGCCGGGACCGGCGAGGAGGACGGCATGGCCAGCAGGTAGCTGAAGTCGGAGTTGGCGGACGCCAGGTTGAAGACGACCGTCTTGTCGTCCGGCGTCTCGACCGACTTCAGACCCATCTTGTTCGGGTCGGTGTCCTTGTACGGGCCGGGGTACTTCTGGCCCTGGTCGAGCAGGTCGATCAGGTACGTCGGACCACCGGACAGCACGTCCTGCGCGAAGACGCGCTCGATGCCGTACTTGATGTCCTTCGAGGTGACCGGCGTACCGTCCTCGAACTTGACGCCGTCCTTCAGCTTGACGGTGTAGGTCTTGCCGTCGTTGCTGAGCACCGGCAGGGCCTCGGCGAGGTCCGGGACCAGCTTGGTGCCCGCCTCCCCCGGCTTGCTGTCGTACGCGAGCAGCTGGCGCACGTAGAGGCGCTGCATGTTCCACACGAAGCCGTAGTAGGCACGCGCCGGGTCGAGGTAGTCGACGTCCTGCGGCGACCAGAGCTTGAGCTCCCCGCCCTTGGCGTCCGACGGGTTCACGAGGCCGGTGGTGGCCGCGTTGAACGCGGCTCCGCCGTCACCGCCCTTGCCCTCGGACTTCTTGCCGTCGCCGTCACCGCACGCGGCGGTCAGGGACAGGGCGGCGATCACGGCGGTGATCGCGAGTGCCTGCTTTCTGCGGATCACTATTGTCCAACCTCCATAGGTGGGTGAATCGAGAAGCGGTTCAGCTGCCCTTGGGGTCGAGTGCGTCACGCAGCCCGTCCCCGAAGAGGTTGAACGCCAGGACGGTGATGAAGATCGTGATACCCGGGACCACCATGTACATGGGGTCGTCCTGGTAGATGGGGATGGCGTCGGACAGCATCTTTCCCCAGGAGGCGGTGGGCGGCTTGACGCCGGCGCCGAGGAAGCTGAGGGCCGCTTCCGTCAGGATGTTGGTCGGGATGATCAGCGTCGCGTAGACGAGGATCGGCGCGACCAGGTTGGGCAGCAGCTCCTTGATCAGGATGTAGCCGCGGCCGGCGCCCAGGCTGCGGGCCGCCTCGACGTACTCGCGCTCCCTCAGGGAGATCGTCTGGCCGCGGACGATGCGGCCGATGTACGGCCAGCCGAAGAAGCCGATGACGATGATCAGCACGCCCATCCGGACGCCCGAACCCTCGAAGCCCAGAAGGGAGTTGGGGACGACCGAGACCAGGGCGATGGTGAACAGCAACTGCGGGAAGGCCAGCAGCAGGTCCATCAGGCGGCTGATGACGCCGTCGACCCAGCCGCCGAGGAAGCCCGCCAGCGCGCCGAGGAAGCTGCCGATGACGACCGACACGAAGGCCGCCAGGAAGGCCACGACCAGCGAGATGCGGGCGCCGTAGACGATCCGACTGAACACGTCGCGCCCGTTGGTCGGTTCGACGCCCAGCAGGAACTCGGAGCTCATGCCGCCGAAGGAGCCGATCGGTGTGCCCAGGTCCGGGTCGATCATGTCCTCGTGGAACTCGTTGGGCGGGTGGCCCAACAGGCTCACGATCTGCGGTGCGAACACCGCGATCAGGATCAACAGGATCACGACCACGCCGCCGGTCAGCGCGACCTTGTCACGCTTGAGCCGCATCCAGGCGATGCGGCCGGGCGAACGGCCTTCGATGGCTTTGGCAGGGACGTCGGCTACGGACACGGGTGCGGGTGTTTCCGCGCTCGTGTCGTGCAGTGGTGCCGTCATCGTGGTGGGGACCCCTCTCGGCCGACGGGTGGTCGGCCCATGCCCGCCGCTGTGGCGGCGTTGGTGCGGAGTGGCGCTCGGAGTGCGTGGTACACGCAGAACGCGTGCGGAGTGCAGGGTGCGGAGCAGCTGAAGTGCGGAAAGTGCGGGAAGTGCCGTGCGGAAACAACAAGCGAAGTCCACGTGCCGAACCGGGTCCTGGAGGACTGACCGGCTCTTGGGTGGGGAGTCTTCATCGGGCGCTCGACCAGCCGCCAGACCCGCAGATGAATGGATGCGCAACCGTGATCTGACGCATCGGTTCCCGTTATCCGGACTCCGCTGTCGGCTCAGCGGAGCAAGACCGGCCGTTCGGTACCTAACCGGACATCACGCCCAACTCCCTGGAGGAGTGCGTCTATTGGGCGCCCAACAGGGATGAAATCCGGACAAGGCGAAGGCCGCCGGGAACCGTGGTTCCCGGCGGCCCGAAGTCCGTCGAAGGGGTCCGTCCCAGAGTGCGGGAAGCTGCCCGTTTTCCCTGTAGGTGACCTGGTGAAGGCCCTCCGGGAGCGCCCCGGCGGCCTCCGGCGCCCGCTAGTGGACCGCCGCCTGACCCTCCCGGTCGTAGAACGGCCGGGTCTGCGCGCGCAGCCACATCGCCACCGGGTCGTGCTCGTCGGCCAGCGCGACCGTGCACACCGGCACCCCCTCGGGCACCGCCCCGACCGACTGCCGCATCATCTCCCGTACGGATTCCAGCGCGGGCGCGGAGGCGTCGTAGAGGTCGAGCCCCACCGCCAGGTACGCCGACCCCAGCGAGGGCTGCACCCAGGCGCGGCGCAGCGAGCGCACGGCGGGCGTGCGGTGCGCGTGACGGGTCAGCAGCCCGTAGAACTGGGGCAGCTCCAGGGAGGGCTCGGAGAGCCGCAGCGGGCCCGCCGGCATCCGGTCCAGGCCGGTGGCGATCCGGCGCAGGTCGGCCCACGGCACGCCGAGGCCGCCGCCCTGGGCGTGCGGATTGACCCACAGCCCCCAGCGGTCCGGGTACAGGGCGCGGGCGATGTCCCGGCCGGTGACCACTTCGTAGCCGCGGTTCCAGCCGCTCGCGGCCAGTTCCTGCGGCGAGGTCACGCAGGGCGCGTAACCGAGGCCCTCGACCTCCATGCCGCCGTACTGGGCGTCCGGTGAGCCCGGCTGCCCCTGCCACAACAGCATCCACAGCCGCCCCTCGGCGAGGCCGTGCAGCAATGACTCGTAGCTCTCATAGCGCCCGGGAGTCACCTGGCGCAGCATGTGCTCGACCTGCCCGGCCGCGGCCGTGCCTGACGCACTCACCCGGTACCCCTCTTCGTCCGCCCGTCGTCCACCCGTACCGACCAGCTTAAGCGGCGCTACGGGAGGTAGAAGGGGCGTACGCGCTCACGAATCCACTCCGTGACCGGGTCCTCGGCGGCGTCGAGCAGGATCAACTGCACGGTCCAGGGCACCGGTACGCGCGCCAGGGCCCGCCCGAGGGCCTCCAGCGGGGCGCCGCGGAACTCGGGGTCCCATCCCACCAGCCGGACACCGACGTACAGCTCGGGGGCCCCGCCCTCCACGCTCGCCAGACAACGGTGGGCGGCGGCGACCACTCCGGTGCCGCGGAACTCCTCTGCGGCGACGGCCAGGAAGTCGACCGGGTCCTCCTGCCAGTCGGGCTCGAAGAGCCGTACGCGGCCCCCGGTGGCCGGGCCGTCCAGCGGACCCCGCCCGGCCCGGCAGAGCTCGGCGACGGCGGCCGGCGGCAGCGGCACCCCGACGGCCCCCTCCGGGTTCACGGCGATGCCGAGCTGCGGGGGCAGGCCGCGCGCGAACTCCACGGCGGGGGCGATCACGAAGTCCATGCCGGGGCCGGCGCAGTACCGGAACTGGGCCTCCGAGCTGTAGACGGGGACGTACGCCTCCCCGCCGATCAGCATCGTGGGAAGGCTGAGGCTGCCCTGCTCCGGGCCGCCGCCCTCGGGCAGCGGCACCCAGAGCGGGCTGCGCCCGAGCACCTCGACGATCCGCTCCCCGGCGTCCGTCCGCCCGAGCGCCGCCCCGAGCACCTGCTCCAACTCGTTCGCCGGCCAGCCGCTGCCCTGCATGTACCCCTGCCCTCCGTGTGGCGCCGATGTGCTGCCGAGGCTATCGGCTGCGGACGGGCCCGGTCGGAGTCAGCCGTGGAAGGCGATGGAGGTCACGGCGGCGGCCGAGCGGCGGTCGAGCAGCGTCGCCGAGGCGCAGCCCGCGGGCGGCCGTCCGGCCTCGGCCTCGCGGAGCAGCCGGCGGACGGCGCCGCGGTGGCGCGCGAAGGCGTACGCGGACACCCGACGCCCCCGCGCCGCCTGCCCGGAGAGCGCCTCCTCGGCGGTGGTGTCCAGCAGCAACAGGTGCAGCGAGCGGCCCCGGCGGCGGGCGACGGCGGCGAGCAGGCCCCGTACCCAGCTCTGCGTGCCGCAGTCGTGCACCACTACGGAATCGCCGGAGCTGAGCTTGCGCCACAGCCCCCAGTAGTGGGCGACGCGGACGAGCGGCCGGTACGCGGCGTAGGGCAGCGCGGCCGGCATCCGGCGCTCCCAGCGCTCGCGGGCGTCCTGGGAGTCGATGCCGCCGCCTTCGGTGGCGCGCTTGATCAGGGTGCTCTTGCCGCCGCCGGGCAGCCCGGACACCACGACGATGTCCCCCGCCGACCAGCCGAGCCGGTGCGGGCCGCGCGCGGCGGATCCGCGCAGGTCACGGACCGGGCCGACGCCCTCCGCGTGGATCCGCGGATCCACGCCCGCGCCCCGCTGGGTCGGGACCCCGTCCAGCCCGTCGAGCCCGTCGAGCCCGTCGATGGGTCCCGTTGTGGTGACCACTCCGAACCTCCACACAGCGTCTCCCCCCGAAACGGGGCCGCACGAGCCCCCTGCCCACTGAGTGTAAAGAGACGGTAATCCGGCGCGCCCGGTTCCGCTCTCCGCTTTCTTCCGGGCCCCGCCACCCGGTCCCCGACGTCCCGTGCAATGATGTGCGCCATCTGGACACCAACTGCATACCGGCCGCTTGAATCCGCGCGGGAGAGTCCCGGCAGGCCGCAAGGCCGTGCCCGGGCGCCGAAGGAGCAAGTACCTCCCTTGAATCTCTCAGGCCCCGTACCGCGTGGATGAGGCAGATCTGAAAAGCGAGCCGCGACACGACCGTCCCGACGGTCGTCGGAGCGTGCTCCACCCAAGGTGCAAACCGTGGAGTTGACCCGTACGCGCGGGAACTCCCGGCGAACCTCTCAGGTTCCGATGACAGATGGGGAGGATCGTCCTCGTCATGTCATGCCCTGGGACCCGGGAGCCACACCCATGAGCACTGCCCCCCGCCTGACCGCGCTCGACGCGCTGCACCGCTCGCTCGGTGCGACCATGACCGATTTCGCGGGCTGGGACATGCCGCTGCGGTACGCCAGTGAGCGCGACGAGCACAACGCCGTGCGCACCCGCGCCGGCCTGTTCGACCTGTCCCACATGGGCGAGATCACCCTGACCGGCCCCGAGGCCGTCAAGGTGCTGGACTACGCGCTGGTCGGCAACATCTCGACCGTCGGTGTCGGCCGCGCCCGCTACACGCACATCTGTCGGGAGGACGGCGGGATCCTCGACGACCTGATCGTCTACCGCCTGGGCGAGACCGAGTTCATGGTCGTCGCCAACGCCTCCAACGCCCAGGTCGTGCTGGACGCGATCACCGAGCGCGCCGCCGGCTTCGACGCCGAGGTCCGTGACGACCGTGACGCGTACGCGCTGATCGCCGTCCAGGGCCCCGAGTCCCCCGGCATCCTGAAGTCCCTCACGGACGCCGACCTGGACGGGCTGAAGTACTACGCGGGCCTGCCGGGCACCGTCGCGGGCGTGCCCGCGCTGATCGCGCGTACGGGCTACACGGGCGAGGACGGCTTCGAGCTGTTCGTCTCCCCCGAGCACGCCGTGGCGCTGTGGCAGGCGCTCACCGAGGCGGGCGCGGGCGTCGGCCTGGTCCCGGCCGGCCTGTCCTGCCGCGACACGCTGCGCCTGGAAGCGGGCATGCCGCTGTACGGGCACGAGCTGACCACCTCCCTCACCCCGTTCGACGCGGGTCTGGGCCGGGTCGTGAAGTTCGAGAAGGAGGGCGACTTCGTCGGCCGCGCCGCGCTGGAGGCCGCCGCCGAGAAGGCCGCCACGAAGGCGCCGCGCAAGCTGGTCGGTCTGATCGCCGAGGGCCGCCGCGTCCCGCGCGCCGGCTTCCCCGTCGTCGCCGACGGCCGGGTCATCGGCGAGGTCACCTCGGGCGCCCCGTCCCCGACGCTGGGCAAGCCGATCGCGATGGCGTACGTCGACGCGGAGCACGCCGCACCGGGCACGTCCGGCGTGGGCGTCGACATTCGCGGTACGCATGAGCCGTACGAGGTCGTGGCCCTGCCGTTCTACAAGCGGCAGAAGTAGTCCCGCACACGGCGACGCGGCACGGACCGGCCGTACGGACACCCGTACGGTGGCGTCCCGTGCCGTCCCGTGGCGTCCCAGCATCCAAGACCGCTGTTCGTATCCACTCCCCCGCATCCAGGAGAATCAGGTCATGAGCAACCCCCAGCAGCTGCGTTACACCAAGGAGCACGAGTGGCTGTCGGACGCCGTGGACGGCGTCGCGACGGTCGGCATCACGGAGTTCGCGGCCAACGCGCTCGGTGACGTCGTCTACGCCCAGCTCCCCGAGGTCGGCGACACCGTCACCGAGGGCGAGACCTGTGGCGAGCTGGAGTCGACCAAGTCGGTCAGCGACCTGTACTCCCCCGTCTCCGGCGAGGTCGTCGAGGCCAACCAGGACGTCGTGGACGACCCGGCCCTCGTGAACACGGCCCCGTTCGAGGGTGGCTGGCTGTTCAAGGTGCGACTCTCGGACGAGCCCAAGGACGTGCTCTCGGCCGAGGAGTACGCCGCGCTCACCCACTCCGACAACTGACACCCCAGGGGATCTTGATGTCCGTACTGAACACGCCCCTCCACGAGCTCGACCCCGACGTCGCCGCCGCCGTCGACGCCGAACTCGTGCGCCAGCAGTCCACCCTGGAAATGATCGCGTCGGAGAACTTCGCTCCCGTCGCCGTCATGGAGGCCCAGGGCTCGGTCCTGACCAACAAGTACGCCGAGGGCTACCCCGGCCGCCGCTACTACGGCGGCTGCGAGCACGTCGACGTCGTCGAGCAGATCGCGATCGACCGGATCAAGGCGCTCTTCGGCGCCGAGGCCGCGAACGTGCAGCCGCACTCCGGTGCGCAGGCGAACGCCGCCGCGATGTTCGCGCTGCTGAAGCCGGGCGACACGATCATGGGCCTGAACCTGGCCCACGGCGGTCACCTGACCCACGGCATGAAGATCAACTTCTCCGGCAAGCTCTACAACGTGGTCCCGTACCACGTCGACGAGACCGGCGAGGTCGACATGGCCGAGGTCGAGCGCCTCGCCAAGGAGTCCAAGCCGCAGCTGATCGTCGCCGGCTGGTCCGCGTACCCGCGCCAGCTGGACTTCGCCGCCTTCCGCCGCATCGCGGACGAGGTCGGCGCGTACCTGATGGTCGACATGGCGCACTTCGCCGGTCTGGTCGCCGCGGGTCTGCACCCGAACCCGGTGCCGCACGCCCACGTCGTCACCACCACCACGCACAAGACCCTCGGCGGTCCGCGCGGCGGTGTCATCCTGTCGACGCAGGAGCTGGCCAAGAAGATCAACTCCGCGGTCTTCCCGGGCCAGCAGGGCGGCCCGCTGGAGCACGTGATCGCGGCCAAGGCCGTCTCCTTCAAGATCGCGGCCTCGGAGGACTTCAAGGAGCGCCAGGTGCGCACCCTGGAGGGCGCGCGCATCCTGGCCGCCCGCCTGGTCCAGGACGACGTCAAGGCCGTGGGCGTGGACGTCCTCACCGGCGGCACCGACGTGCACCTGGTCCTGGTGGACCTGCGCAACTCGGAGCTCGACGGCCAGCAGGCCGAGGACCGCCTGCACGAGGTCGGCATCACGGTGAACCGGAACGCCATCCCGAACGACCCGCGGCCGCCGATGGTGACCTCGGGCCTGCGGATCGGTACGCCTGCGCTCGCCACCCGCGGTTTCGACGCCGAGGCCTTCACCGAGGTCGCCGATGTCATCGCGCAGGCGCTGAAGCCGGAATACGACGCGGCGGACCTGAAGGCGCGCGTCTCGGCGCTCGCCGCGAGGTTCCCGCTGTACCCGACGCTCTAGTCGCTCCGGTCCCTCCGGTCGACGGACGGGGCCCGGCCGTGTTGTCCACAGGGCCGGGCCCTTTTCATGACCAATGTCCTCGGCGGATGCCGCCCATCGCCTCTTAAACGTTCAAAAAGTGGCAAATAGTCTCGCGATAAAGACAGCACGCCACGGCATCCCCGTCAGGACGGACACCCTCCCCATGGACATGAGCGCAGCGAACAGGAAGGGACTCAGTCTCTTCGCGCTGATCATGATCGGCATCGGCTCGATCTTCGGATCGGGCTGGCTCTTCGGTGCGGGCACGGCCGCGCAGGTCGCGGGCCCCGCGGCGCTCGTCGCCTGGGTCATCGGGGCCGTCTTCATCGGCATGATCGCCATGTCCTACGCCGAGGTGGGCGCCGCCTACCCGATCCCCGGCGGCATGGCCCGGTACGGGGCCATCTCGCACGGCCCGGTGCTCGGCTTCATCACCGGCTGGGCGGTGTGGATCGCGGTCGCCTCCCTGATCCCCATCGAGTCGATCGCGGCGACCCAGTACATGTCCTCCTGGAGCTTCGGCTGGGCGCAGGACCTGGTGGACGCCGGGTCCCACCAACTGACCGGCTTCGGGATGGCCGTCGCGCTGGCGCTCACCGTGGTGCTCTGGCTGTCCTGCTACTGGTCGGTCCAGCTGCTGGCGAAGATCAACGCGGCGCTGACCCTGGTCAAGTTCGCGATCCCGGTGCTCGCCGTCGGCGCGCTGATCGCCTCCGGCTTCCACTCCGAGAACTTCTCCGCCCACGGCGGCTTCGCACCGAACGGCTGGACCGCCGTCCTGACCGCCGTGACCACCTCGGGCGTCGTCTTCGCCTTCAACGGCTTCCAGGCCGTCGTGAACCTCGGCGGGGCCGCCAAGAACCCGGGCCGGGCCATCCCGATCGCCCTGGTCGGCGCGCTGTCCCTGGGCCTGGTCATCTACCTCGCCCTCCAGGCGGCCTTCCTGGGCGCCGTACCGCCGGAGCACCTGGCGCAGGCCGGCGGCTGGTCCGGGGTGAACTTCAACTCGCCGTTCGCCGACCTCGCCAAGCTGCTGATGATCCACTGGGTGGTGGTGATGCTCCAGTTCGGCGCCTTCATCTCCCCCGCCGGCTCCAACATCGCCAACGTGGCCTCGGCGGCCTACATGGTCCAGAACCTCTCCGAGACCGGGTTCTTCCCCAAGCGGCTCAAGGAGACGCACCCCGTGTACGGGACCGCCCGCCCGGCGATGTGGCTGAACCTGGGGTTCTCCGTCCTGCTGCTGGTGACCGTCGGTCACAGCTGGAAGACCCTGGCGCCGGTCATCTCGGCCGCGATGGTGATCTCGTACCTGATCGGTCCGGTCGCGGTCGGCGTCTTCCGTCGCACCAAGCCCGACCTGCCCCGCCCCTTCCGGCTGCCCGCGGCGAAGGTCCTGTGCCCGCTCACCTTCGTCTTCGCCGCCTGCGCCCTGTACTGGTCGAAGTGGCCGAACACCGGCATCGTCACCGCGCTGACCCTGCTGGCCGCCCCGATCGCCGCGCTCGTGCTCTCCCGCAAGGGCGAGCGGAACCTCTCCCGCCAGTTCGCCCCGGCCTGGTGGATCGTCTTCTTCCTCGGAGCCCTGTCCCTGCTGTCCTGGCTCGGCTCCACCGACTTCGGCGGCCGCGGCGCCATCCCGGGCGGACTGGACATCGCCCTCGTGGCGGCCATGGCCCTCGTCACGTACTTCTGGGCCGTGCACGCCGGCGTCAAGGCCCACCGGGCGGGCCTGCCGGGCCCGGACCCGGTGCTGGACGGCTCCGCCGCCCCGGCGCCGGAACCGGAACGCGAGCCGGCCCACGCCTGAACGCCACGTCCGGCAGCAGAGGCGTTCACCTGCACGCGTTAGGCTCGACCAGCGGACAAAATCCGCAGATCCGCCCCTTTGATCACCACACCGCTCGATCAGCACACCGCTCCACCTCCTGCCCCCTCCCACCCCACGAGCAGACAAGGGAGTCCGCCAGTGGCCATCTCCGTCTTCGACCTCTTCTCCATCGGTATCGGCCCGTCCTCCTCCCACACGGTCGGCCCGATGCGCGCGGCGCGCATGTTCGTCACGCGGCTGAAGAAGGACGGCGTCCTCGCCCAGACCGCCTCCGTCCGCGCGGAGCTCTTCGGGTCGCTCGGCGCCACCGGCCACGGCCACGGCACTCCCAAGGCGGTGCTGCTGGGCCTGGAGGGGCATTCCCCCCGCACGGTGAACGTGGAGACCGCCGACGCCGAGGTCGAGCGCATCCGGCAGAGCGGCCGGCTGCGGCTGCTGGGGGCGGAGATAGGCGATGGCCACGAGATCGCCTTCGACGAGCCCAACCAGCTGATCCTGCACCGCCGCCGATCGCTCCCGTACCACGCGAACGGCATGACGCTCTTCGCCTACGACGAGGCCGGCAACCCGCTCCTGGAGAAGACGTACTACTCGGTCGGCGGCGGCTTCGTCGTCGACGAGGACGCGGTCGGCGAGGACCGGATCAAGCTCGACGACACCGAGCTGAAGTACCCGTTCCGCTCGGGCGACGAGATGCTGCGCCTCGCCAACGAGACCGGCCTGTCGATCTCCTCCCTGATGATGGAGAACGAGAAGGCCTGGCGCACCGAGGAGGAGATCCGCGAGGGCCTCCTGGAGATCTGGCGGGTCATGCAGTCCTGCGTCGCTCGCGGCATGTCCCGCGAGGGCATCCTGCCGGGCGGCCTGCGGGTCAAGCGCCGGGCCGCCTCCACGGCGCGCCAGCTGCGCACCGAGGGCGACCCGATGATGCACCGCAGCGAGTGGACCACCATCTACGCGATGGCGGTCAACGAGGAGAACGCGGCGGGCGGGCGCGTGGTGACCGCCCCGACGAACGGCGCGGCCGGGGTGCTGCCCGCGGTCCTGCACTACTACATGAACTTCGTGCCGGGCGCGGACGAGGACGGCGTGGTCCGCTTCCTCCTCGCGGCGGGCGCGATCGGCATGCTGTTCAAGGAGAACGCCTCGATCTCCGGCGCCGAGGTCGGTTGCCAGGGCGAGGTCGGCTCGGCCTGCTCGATGGCGGCCGGCGCCCTCGCCGAGGTCCTGGGCGGCACCCCGGAGCAGGTCGAGAACGCCGCCGAGATCGGCATGGAGCACAACCTGGGGCTGACCTGCGACCCGGTCGGCGGCCTGGTGCAGATCCCCTGCATCGAACGCAACGGCATGGCGGCCGTGAAGGCCGTCACCGCCGCGAAGATGGCCATGCGCGGCGACGGCAGCCACAAGGTCTCCCTCGACAAGGTCATCAAGACCATGAAGGAGACCGGCGCGGACATGAAGGTCAAGTACAAGGAGACCGCCCGCGGCGGCCTCGCGGTCAACGTCATCGAGTGCTGACCGGCGCCGACCCGGGCTGACCGGGCGGCGGTGACGGAGGGGCCCGGCGCAGGTGCGCCGGGCCCCTCCGCGCCAGTACCTATCCGGACATTCCCGGTATGCGAAATTGCCACCGGTTCGGGGTTTGGATCGAGTTGATCACGCTTGAGGGGGAACAACCCGGTCTGGGCTGGTTCTTGATGATCACGTGCGCAAGGGTGATCCCACGACGTCGCGTCCCACCCGGCGGTCGGCCAACCGCCTTGGAATCATGCCGTTTTGCGTACTGGAGGACTTCACCATGGCAAGCACCCGCAGCATCCGCGTGATGGCGGCGCTCGCATCGCTCCCCCTCGCCGCCGCCTTCTTCACGGGCGCGGCACAGGCCGACAACGGGGCCGGCGCCGCGGGCACCGCCTCGAACGCCGCCCTCGCCGAGATCCTCGGCAGCGGGGTCGGCGGCAGCAACGCCGGCAACTCCTCCACAGCACAGCAGGTCGCCTCCGGCTTCGGCGCCTCGAACCAGAACAACGGCGCGCAGGCGAACGGCTCCGGCTTCACCGCCATCGGCCAGTCCAACTCGCACGAGTCGCTGGTCTGGAACCCGCTGCCGTAGCGACCGCGCGGCCCGCCGCCGCGCCCGAAGAGCCCGTCCTCCTTGCCGGAGGGCGGGCTCTTCCGCGTACGGAACCAGGGGCGGGGCAGGGGCGTCGCAGGAGGCGGCTACGATCTCGCGTACCGGCGAGGGGGGAAGCGTGGAAACATCGCACTGGGCTCCAAGTCCGCATGCCTCGGGGTCATTTGAAGGGCACAATCCGATCGCCCTGATCACGATCGTGCTGGTCGGACTGGTCGCCGCCGCCGGCCTCCTGGCGTACGCGCTCAACGCGCGAGCACCCCGGCGCAGGATCGCCGCGGCCTGCGGGGCCGGGGCCGTCGGCCTCTACGTGTGGGGCACCCTGCCGCTGCTGTTCCTCGACGAGAGCCGCACCTTCGACGCCTGCCTGAAGGCGGTCGGGCAGGACCGGATGGCCCGCGTGGACGGCTACCGGGCGACCTTCCTGCCGCTGGAGCTGGAATGCCACATCCCCGGCGACCCGCACCGCCGGCTCGCCGCCGTCCCCCCGTACGTCAACCCGGGCGCGGCCCTGCTGCTGCTCGGCGCGCTCGGCGCCGGGGTCTCCGCCCTGGTCGGCCTGCGGCTGCCCGCGGGCCCCGAGGACGGGTCCAGGGGCCCGTCCGCCTCGGGACCTTCGGCGCCCGGCCGGGCCGAGGGGGTCGGCTAGCGTGCCGGAAGGGCCCCGGAAGACCCCGTTCGAGAGGAAGGCTCACCCGTTGGACACCGTCGTCACCGAGCACCGCGTCCTGCCGCTCCGGCTGGAGGCGGCTCCCGTGTCCGTCCCCCTCCAGGGAGTCTTCGTGTACCGCACGGACCGGCCGTACGAGCTGGCCGTGGACTTCCGCGGCGCGGGGGTCCACCTGGCGCGCTGGGTCTTCTCCCGGGAGCTGCTGCTCGACGGGGAGGCCACCGCGACGGGCGAGGGGGACATACAGGTGTGGCCCCGTCGGCAGCGTTCGGAGCCGCGGGTCTTCCTCGCCTTCAGCAACGGCCTGCAGAACTGCGTGGTCTCCGCCCGCGCCAAGGACGTCCGCGAGCTGTGTCGCCGGATGACCGTCCTGGTCCCGCGCGGTCAGGAGCGCCGCCACTACGACCTCGACGCCGAGGTGAGCGCCCTGCTGGCGCACTGACCGGCCGCCCGGTGCGCCGCGCGGCCGGGGGGGGCGCCGGAGCGGGCGGAAACGGGGCGGCGCGGGCGTGCAACCGTGGGCGCCCCTCGGGTGTCCTACCCGATGACAACCCTGTCCCCGTCTCTGAAGAATCGGGGGGACGTCATGCGTCACCTGCTTCGCCCTCGTCGTCGGCGGATCGTGGCCCTGGCCACGGGCGCGCTGCTCACCGCCGGACTCGCACTCGCCGGTCCGGCCACCGCCGCCTCCGCCGCCGCTTCCACCACCAGGACCCAGACTCCGCTCGTCGTGAACGCCCGCTGGGGCGGTCACTGCACCTTCGACCGGATCGTGATCGACCTCCAGGGCTACGTCCCGACGGTCAACGTCAGTCCCGTTTCCAAGCTGGTCTACGACGGGTCGGGCAAGCCCGTCCCGCTGGCCGGGAAGTACTTCCTGGAGATCCGCCTGAACCCGGCCGCGGGCCACGACGACGCCGGCCAGAACGTCTACCAGGGCCCCCGGCTGCAGAAGATCTACCTGCCCAAGCTGAAGGGCATCGCCATGACCGGCGACTACGAGGGGTACGTGACCTTCGGCGCCGCCTTCGACACCAAGCCGGCCTACGGCGTCACCGTCCTGCACAACCCGGAACGGGTCGTGGTGGACGTCTCGCACCCCAACGTGTGCTGACCTGACGGGACCCGCGCGCGGTCGGGGGCCCGGGGTGTCGCACACCCCGGGCCCCCTGTCGTCACCGGTCGGGGTCGGCCCACCGGTCCGCCTCCGGACGGCTCAGCGGTGCTCGGGGTTGGGGAAGTCGAGGCGACAGCCCGCGTCCCACTCGGAGCGCTGGTTGCCGTGCGCGGGGAAACCGCCGGCGCGCTTGATGAGCGCGGCCAGGTGCATGAGGTTCCAGGACATGAAGGCCGTGTTGCGGTTGGTGAAGTCGTTCTCGGGGCCGCCCGAACCCGGGTCCAGGTAGGAGGGTCCCGGCCCGGCCTCGCCGATCCAACCGGCGTCGGCCTGCGGCGGGACGGCGTAGCCGAGGTGCTGGAGGCTGTAGAGGACGTTCATGGCGCAGTGTTTGACGCCGTCCTCGTTGCCGGTGATCAGGGCTCCGCCGACGCGCCCGTAGTAGGCGTACTGGCCCCGTTCGTTGAGGATCGAGGAGCAGGCGTAGAGCCGCTCGATCACCTGCTTCATGACGGAGCTGTTGTCGCCCAGCCAGATCGGGCCGCAGAGCACGAGGATGTCGGCGTCCATGATCCGGCTGTACAGGACCGGCCACTGGTCGCTCTCCCACCCGTGCTCGGTCATGTCCGGCCAGACCCCGGTGGCGATGTCGTGGTCGACGGCCCGGATCAGGGACGTACGGGCGCCGGCGGCCTCCATGACGGCGCGGCTGCGCGCGATGAGGCCCTCGGTGTTGCTGGGTTCGGGCGAGCGTTTGAGGGTGCAGTTCACGTAGACGGCGGAGAGGTCCGAGTAGTCGAAGGAGTCGTCAGCCACTCCCCCACGCTGGCCCGGCCGGGCCCCGGGCGCCATCGGGCCGCACCCACCCGGGTCACCGCCCGCCGGCGGGGCCGGGTTGTTGCCGGTCCGCGCGGCCGACTACTGTCAGCGGGCCTTGGTGTTCGGGAAACCGGTGGAAAACCGGTGCGGCCCTCGCCACTGTGATCGGGAAGTCCGGCTCCATTCCTGCGGGAAGCCACTGGGTTCCGCGCGGGAGACCGCACGGCCCCGGGAAGGCGGAGTCAGGGCATCAGTACCCGTGAGCCAGGAGACCGGCCGGGGCACGTCGTCCATCCACGAGGTGCTGGAGAGGTCTCCCTACTCATGCATATAGCCGAGGGGTTCCTGCCCCCTTTGCACGCGGTCGCCTGGGGCGCCGCATCCGCTCCCTTCGTCGTCCACGGTGTGCGCGCCCTCACCCGCGAGGTGAAGGCCAATCCCGAGAGCACCCTGCTGCTCGGGGCGTCCGGAGCGTTCACATTCGTCCTTTCCGCCCTGAAGATCCCTTCGGTGACGGGCAGTTGCTCGCACCCCACCGGCACCGGGCTGGGAGCGATCCTGTTCCGGCCGCCGATCATGGCGGTCCTCGGCACGATCACCCTGCTGTTCCAGGCCCTGCTGCTGGCGCACGGCGGGCTCACCACGCTCGGCGCCAACGTCTTCTCGATGGCCATCGCCGGACCCTGGGCGGGCTACGGGGTCTACCGACTGCTGAAGAGGTTCGACGTGCCGCTGATGGTGACCGTCTTCTTCGGCGCCTTCTTCGCCGACCTCGTCACCTACTGCGTGACCTCCGTCCAGCTGGCGCTGGCCTTCCCGGACCCCGCGAGCGGGTTCGTCGGCGCGCTGGAGAAGTTCGCGGGCATCTTCGCCCTCACCCAGATCCCGCTCGCGGTCAGCGAGGGCCTGCTGACGGTCCTCGTGGTGCGGCTGCTGATGCAGTCGAGCAAGTCCGACCTGGTGCGCCTGGGCGTCGCCCGGCTGACCGGTACCAAGTCGAAGCAGGAGGCGGCGGCGCGATGACCAGGAACGCGAAGATCAACACCCTGCTGCTGCTCCTGGTGGCGGCGCTGGCCGTGCTCCCGCTCGCGCTGGGGCTCGGGGACGGCAAGGAGGAGCCGTTCGCCGGCGCCGACGCGCAGGCCGAGGCGGCCATCACCGAGCTGAAGCCGGACTACGAGCCCTGGTTCTCCCCCCTGTACGAACCCCCGTCGGGCGAGATCGAGTCGGCCCTGTTCGCCCTCCAGGCGGCGCTGGGCGCGGGCGTGCTCGCGTACTACTTCGGCGTGCGCAAGGGGCGCCGGCAGGGCGCGGCGCTCGCGGCCGCCGAGGCCGACGGCGCTGCCGGGACGGGCGTCGGGACCGGCGGCGACGCGGGTACGGCCCCCGCGGCCGGCGCGGAGCGCTAGCGCGGTGCTGCCGATCGACGTCGCGGCGCACGGCAGCCGCTGGCGGCGGCGCCATCCGCTGGAGAAGGCCCTGCTGGGGCTGGGGCTGACGGTCACCGCCGTGTGCCTGCCGCCCTGGCCCGGCGGGCCGCTGGTCGCCGCGGCGACCCTGGCGGTGCTGCTCGGCCCCGCCGGGGTCGCCGGCCGGCAGTTGTGGCGGGCCTTCCGGGTGCCGCTCGGGTTCTGCTGCACGGGGGCGCTGCCGCTGCTGGTGTCCCTGGGCGGGCCGGCGGGATTCGTCTCGCTCGCCCCCGACGGGCCCCGGCACGCCGCCGAGCTGCTCCTGCGCACCTCGGCGGCCTCGCTCGGGGTGCTGCTGTTCGCCTTCACCACCCCGGTCTCCGACGTGCTGCCCCGGCTGGTGCGGGCCGGGGTGCCGGCCCCCGTCGTGGACGTGGCCCTGGTCATGTACCGGATCGGGTTCCTGTTGCTCGACTCGATGGCCCAGGTCCGCCGGGCCCAGGCGGCCCGCCTCGGGCACACGAACCGGGCCGCGGTGTGGCGTTCGCTGGCCGGGCTCGCGGCGACCTCGTTCGTACGGGCCTTCGACCGCGCTGGCCGACTCCAGGAGGGGCTGGCCGGGCGCGGCTACGACGGCGCGCTGCGGGTGCTCGTCCCCGAGGCGGCCCTGTCCCGGCGCTTCCTGGCGGCGTCCGCCGCCCTGCTGGCCTCCCTGGTCGGCCTGACCCTCGTACTGAAGGAGCTGTATCCGTGACCCCGTTGGTGGAGCTGGTCGGCGCGGGCTACGCCTACGAGGACGGTCCCGCCGTCCTGTCCGGCGTGGACTTCGGCATCGCGCCGGGCCGCGCACTGGTCCTGCTGGGCCGCAACGGCAGCGGCAAGACCACGCTGATGCGGCTGCTCAGCGGCGGCTTGCGGCCCGGCTCGGGCGAACTGCGCCTCGACGGCGCCGTGGTGACGTACGACCGGTCGGGCCTGACCCGGCTGCGGACGTCGGTGCAGCTGGTGGTCCAGGACCCGGACGACCAGCTGTTCGCGGCCTCCGTCGAGCAGGACGTGTCGTTCGGCCCGATGAACCTGGGGCTGGCCGCGCCGGAGGTCCGCGAACGGGTCGACTCCGCACTGGCCGCCCTGGACATCACCGCGCTGCGGGACCGTCCCACGCACCTGCTCTCGTACGGCCAGCGCAAGCGCGCGGCCATCGCGGGAGCGGTCGCGATGGCCCCGCGCGTGCTGATCCTGGACGAGCCGACGGCCGGCCTGGACCCGGACGGCCAGGAACGGCTGCTGGACGTCCTGGCGGGGCTGCGGCGGGCGGGCACGACGGTGGTGATGGCCACCCACGACGTGGACCTCGCGGTCCGCTGGGCCGACGACGCGGCCGTCCTCACCCCGACGGGCATCCGCACCGGGCCGGCGACGGCCCTGCTCTCGGACCCGGACCTGCTGGCCTCGGCGGGCCTGCGCCAGGCCTGGTCGCCTGCCGTGACGGCCTTCCTGCGCGCCCGCGGCCTGCTCGACGAGGACTCCCCGGGCCCGCGCGTCCCCGAGGCGCTCGCCGCCTGGCGTTGAGCGGCGCCGCGCCTCCCTAGGATGGCGGCATGTCGCTCCCGCACGCCATCCTCACCGCCCTGCTCGAAAGGCCCTCGTCGGGGCTGGAGCTGACCCGGCGGTTCGACCGGTCGATCGGGTACTTCTGGTCCGCGACGCACCAGCAGATCTACCGGGAGCTGGGTCGGCTGGAGGAGAGCGGGCTGATCCGGGCGCTGCCCGGCGAGGTGCCCGTCCGGGGCCGGAAGAAGGAGTACGAGGTGCTGCCCGCCGGCAGCGCGGAGCTGGCCCGGTGGGTCGGCGAGAGCCAGGACCCCAAGCCGATGCGGGATCCACTGCTGCTGCGCATCCGGGCGGCGGGCGTCGTGGGACCGCAGGGGTTGCTGCCCGAACTGCGGCGCCATCTGGATCTGCACCGGGGGCAGTTGGAGACGTACGAGGCCATCGAGGCGAAGGACTTCCCGCCGGGCCGCGACGCCGTCGAGGACCGGCTGCGCCGGCTCGTGCTGCACGGGGGCATCGCCCTGGAGACGTTCTGGCTGCGCTGGCTGGAGGAGGCCTTGGCCGAGGTCGACGGCATGACCGCACCGGACGCCCCGCGGGAGGACGGCGACACGGCCTGACGCGCCCCCGCCGGCGCGGGCGGGGGCGGTGGGCGGGCGTGGGCCGGCTCGGCTCGCGGGCCGGCTCGCCGCGCGTGGGCCTACTTGTTGAGGGAGGCCCAGAACTCGTCGAAGCTGAGCAGCTTGTCGCCGTTCGCGTCCTTGGAGGCGACGACGGCGTCCGCGACGGCGCCGGTGACGAACGCGTCACCCATGGCCTTCATGGCCGCGCTGTACTCGTCGGCCGTGACGAAGCCGTCGCCGTCCGCGTCGAACCTGCCGAACGTCGCCCGTGCGCTCTCGATGTCCGCCACTGGGTCCACCCCTTCTTGGTGCTTGTTGACCGGCTCAGGGTAGCGGCCGCCGGGCCGACCGCCTCCCGCGGGTCCCGTTCGGTCGGCAGAAACAAATTCAATTACCCTTCCGTAACGCGGAAGTGATAATTCCGGCCAAGAAATCCGGCCGCCACTTGTCACGCTCCGGGATCACGGCATAACGTTCAGACATTGCCGCCACACCGGGAGCGCAGGGCTCCCAGGGACAAGCGGCAACAAGGGCGATCACACAGGTGACGATCACAGCTGACGCATCATTCGAAGTTCTGCCCTTCACCCGCACCTGCCGCCATATCTGGGAAGACGGCGACCATGTGCTCATCGGAGTGAGTCCTGGCAACAGCTACTTCAGTGCCGAGCGCGTGTCCAGTCTGGCCCGATGGGCCACGACCCGCTTCGCGCAGGTCGACTTCGTCTACGCCGACCTCCATGTCGACCGCATGTTCGCCGCCTTCGGATACACCCCGGAGCACGCGGAGAAGCGCGCGGCGAAAGAGATCAAGGCGGTCCGGAGGAGGATTCTCAAGGGCGTTGAGGAATCAGGACCTCAGCAGGCCGAGATCCGAGTGAGGGCGCTTTCGGAGTTCGAGTCGAACCCCGTGTACCAACTTCTGCACCGGCGCGTGCTCCATTTCCTGGAGACCGATGACGCATTCCGCAAGGGTTGTGAGGAAATGGCCCTCCATTTCGTCGGATCCAAGTTGCCGGAAGGTGAATCCATCACCGACGCCCAGTTGCAGGTCTGTTTCGATTACATGGCAGCGGAGCTGCCCTTCTTCGTGGACACCCCGAGCATTCTCGACGTGCCGTCCTCCGTGGCGGCCTACCACGTCAAGATGCCGATGACGGACCTCCTCTTCGCCCGGGGCGGGGGCCTGCGCGCCACCCGCAACCAGGCGTACGCCGTCGTGCGCCCCGAGGCCGTCGGGGCCTCGGACACCGGGCCGGCGAACGCCGCGCCCCCGACCACCACCGCACCGCAGGGCACGGCACCTCAGAGCACCGTGGACCGCGCGACCACCGAGAGGACCGCCGATGAGCGTCGAGCAGCTTGAGGGCCCGGGCGGGCGGGAGCAGGAGCCGCTCCTCGACTTCCCGCTCTCGCGGCGCGGTGACGTACTGCCCGAGGAGTGCTCCTGGCTCCGCGAGAAGGCGCCGGTCGCCAAGGTCCGCACCCTGACCGGGGACCCGGCCTGGCTGGTGAGCAGCTACGCGTTGGCCAAGCAGGTCCTGGAGGACGAGCGCTTCAGCCTCAAGGACACCGCGAACGCCGGGGTGCCCCGACAGTACGCGCTGACGATCCCGCCCGAGGTCGTCAACAACATGGGCAACATCAACAGCGCCGGCCTGCGCAACGCGGTCATGAAGGCGCTCAACCCGCGCCAGAAGGGGCTCCAGGACCACTTGCGCGCCCGGGCCGGCGAGCTCCTCGACCTGCTCGCCGCCGAGGGCGGTCCGGCGGATCTCCGGGCGGGGTTCGCCGACCCCTTCTCGGCGGCGCTGCACTGCCAGGTGCTGGGGGTTCCGTTCGAGGACTGGCGCCGGCTGATGTCGGGTCTGGACGTCGCGTTCATGACCGCCCGCGAGCCGTTCGCCGACTCCGCGCTCAACTGGTACAAGGACGTCGGCTATTTCGCCGGGCAGTTGCAGGCTCAGCTCGCGCTGCCGGCCGAGGAGCGTACGGGGCTCCTCGGACGGTTCGCGGACCTGAAGGAGGCCGATCCGGAGTCGGCGCACCTGACGGACGAGATGTTCGCGACGGTCGCGGTGTCCCTGTTCGGGGCGGGCGCGGTGTCCACGTCGGCGTTCCTGGTCCTCGCGGTCCTCGCGCTGCTCCAGAGGCCGGAGCTGATCGGCTACCTGCGCGCGCATCCGGAACGGATGGGCAAGGCGGTCGACGAGCTGCTGCGCTGGAACCTGTCCGTCGGGGACGGGCTGCCGCGCATCGCGCTGGCGGACGTCCGGGTAGGAGACGTCCTGGTGAAGGAGGGCGAACTGGTCCTGGTCCTGCTGGAGGGCGCCAACTTCGACCCGGAGGCGTTCGAGAGCCCGGACGAACTGGACCTGGAGCGGGAGAGTGCGAACGCGCACCTCGCCTTCGGCGCCGGGCGGCACTTCTGCCCGGCTTCGGCGCTGGGCCGGGCGCACGCCGAGATCGCGCTGGAGGTGCTGGTCGAGCGGCTGCCGCAGCTGCGGCTCGCGGTGCCGGCGGAGAACCTCGTCTGGCGGACGGGGTTCATCAAGCGGCTGCCCGAGCGGCTGCCCGTGGCCTGGTGACCACGGGCCCCTGAGCAGGGGGGCGTCCGGCGGGCCGCCCCCCTTCGACCCGGTGTCCCGGGAGCTGTGCGAGCTCCCGGGGCACTGTCGTGCCCGGACGCGGTCCGGCCGGCCGGATCGGCAGGATCCGCAAGATCGGCAAAATCCGGCCTAGCGGAAGATCCCGGTGTGCCCCAGCGAGTAGCGCCCGGGCTGCGGGTACACGGCGAGTCCGTGCGGGCCGTCGCCGACCGGGATGCGGGCCAGCTCCTTGCCGGACGCGGTGTCGATCGCGTAGACCTCCGAGTTGTAGCGGCCCGACAGCCACAGCACCTTGCCGTCGGCGGAGACCCCGCCCATGTCGGGGCTGCCGCCGTCCGGCAGTTCCCACTTCTTGGTGAGCCGGTTCTGCTTGAAGTCGAAGACGGAGATGCTGCCCTCGCCCCGGTTGGGGACGTACATCTCCTTGGAGTCACGACTGATGTACAGGCCGTGGCAGCCCTTTCCGGTGGGCAGCAGCTTCGGGGTGTCGAACTTGTCGCCGCTGAGCACCCACATGCCGTGCGCCATCATGTCGGCGACGTAGAACGTCTTCCCGTCCGGGGACACCTTGACGTCCTGCGGCATCGCCCCCTCGAACGGGAGTTTCTGCTGGCCGATGACCTCCATCTTCTCGGTGTCGACCTTGAGCAGTTCGCCGGAGAACTCGCAGCTCACGATGAAGTAGCGGCCGTCGGCGGAGAAGTCCGCGTGATTGACGCCGAAACAGGTCACGGGGACGGTTTTCACGCGATTCATGGTGTGCGGATCGCGGAACACCAACTCGCGGTCCAAGGAGGCCATCACGATGGCGTACTTGCCGTTCGGCGTGAAGTAGAGGTTGTACGGGTCGTGCACCTCGACTTCCTTGCCCGACTCGCCCGTGGCCGGATTGATCGGGGTGAGCGTGTGACCGCGGTTGTTGTTGACCCACAGCGTCTTCATGTCCCAGGAGGGGACCACGTGCTGGGGTTGGACGCCGACCGGGATGGTGTCGATGACCTTGTAGGTGGCCGGGTCGATGACGGACACCGTGTTGGAGTTGGTGTTCGGCACGTAGACCCGGGACGGGAAGTCCTTGACCACCGGGGAGAGCTTGTTGGGCCGGTCGGCCGCGTACACGTCGTTGGGGTCGAGGACCGGTGGCATGCCCGGGAGCCCGGGGGGCGCGACCGGTGCGACCTTGGCGGGGCGGGCCGGCCCGTTGGAGCCCAGCGCCGCGGGCTCGCCCTTCCCGCCGGATCCTCCGCAGCCGGCCAGGGCGGCGAGGACCAGTCCGGCGAGGAGCGCGGTGGCCTTCCGTGGAAGGCGGTTCGTGGTCATGGGGTCAGCAGCTCCGTGGTGGTCACCGCGCGCAGTTCGCGGCGCGCGAGTTCTTCGAGGAGGGGCGGCATCGCGTCGACCGTGTCCGCGTAGCCGAAGTGCAGGCTCACCACCGATCCGCCGAGGATCGTCCCGGTGACGTTGCGGATGACGGCCGCGGCGCCGGGCGAGGTGAAGTCGAGGGAGTCCACGTCGTACGACAGGACGTGCGGGTAGCCGGCCCGCTGGGCCAGGGTGCGCACGAGCGCGCTGGCGTACTGGGTCTGAGAGGGGCGGAACCAGGTCCCGATGGAGCCGGTGAGGCGCTTGAGGCGTTGGGCGCAGCCGGTGATCTCCGCGTAGGCCTCCGCCTCGGACATCTCGTTGATCGCGAGGTGGCGCTGGGTGTGGTTGCCGAGCTCGTGGCCGCCGTCCAGGACCCGGCGGGCCATGTCGGGGTGCTCGTCGAGCCAGCCGCCGATCGCCAGTACGGTGACCCGGGCCCCGCCCCGCTCGGCCTCGGCCAGGACGGAGCGGGCGATGGCGGGGTCCCCGTTGCCGTGGAAGGTGAGGGCGACCCGGGGGCGGTCGCGCGCTCCGTGGCCGATCTCGACGGGCTGCCCGGCGAAGCGGCGGGGGGCGGGCGCGGGGGCGGCCGGTGCGGGCTTGGCCGTCGCCCCGCCGGTGGCCTTCGGTGTGGCGGTGGGGGTGGGCCCCCGGTGGACCGTCCGCTCCGTCCCGCAGCCGGCGGCGAGACCGGCCAGCGTGGCGACGCCCGCGCGCAGGGCCGCCCGGCGGCCTGATGGTGAGAACACCTGCCCATTTAAGGGGTGGATGGCCCGGAAGGTAATGATTGACCCAATTCGGGACCTTCGCGGGCCGGGCCTTCCGGCCCGCCCGTCCACTATGTGATCAACGATTCACTCAGAGCAGTCGATACTTATTCGTAGATTACGAGGTGAGTGGCCCATCTCACCTAGGATTTAGGTGGAAACTCTTAGGATATGCACATTTATGTCCGACTTAGGACTTTTGGCGTTCGGCCCCTCTTCTGCCATAGTCGCCATCACGGCTTCCCCTTGACCCGAGCGAAGTCGCCCGCCGAGGATCACACCCCCTTCGATCCTCGGCGCACCCATGAAACCCCCGCACCGCCCCACTACGGCGCCAGGGGGTTTCTGGCGTTCCGGGCCCTCGCGGGCCCGACGGCGCCGGCGTTCCCCGCCGGTGATAAACGGTTGCCCCGGGTGGGGGCGGCGGATCCAATGGCCGCCATGAGCCCGAACCCCGCACCCCGGCCCGCTCCCCCGAACGAGGCGCCCCTCCGCCTGGGCGCCCTCGCCCCGCTGACGCGCCCCGGCTGGCCGGCGGCGGGCCGGCACCTGCTCGCGGGGCTCGACCTGGCCGTCCGCGAGGTCAACGCCGCCGGCGGCATCGACGGCAGACCGCTGGAGCTGGTGGTCCGCGACACCGCGGCCGATCCGGAGCGGGCCGCGGCGGCCGTGGCGGAACTCGCCGGCCTGGGTGTGGCCGCCGTGGTGGGCGAGTACCACAGCGTCGTCGCCCGCGCCGCCGCCGCCCGGGCCGACGCCCTCGGGGTGCCGTTCCTCTGCTCGTCGGCGGTCCTCGACGCGCTCACCGAGGAGCCGACGGAATGGGTCGCGCGGCTGGCTCCGGCCCAGTCCCGGGGCTGGCGGACGTACGGGGACTTCCTGCTGGGCACGGGCCGGACGAGGATCGCCGTGGCGACCCAGCCGAGCGTCTACTGGGAGTCCGGGACCCGCCTCCTGCGCGAGCACCTCACCCCGCACGGCGGCTCCGTCGTCGAACTCGACGCGAACGCGCTCACCCCCGGGGCCCTGTGCGACGCGCTGGTCGCGCACGGCGCGACGGCGCTCCTGCTACTGGTCGGCGATCCCGAGCCGGCGACGGCGATCGTCCGGGCCGTACGGGGCGACGGGCGGCTCGCGCGGCTGCTGATCGGCGCTCCGGCCGGACAGCCGGAGTTCGAGGAATGGGCCGAGCGACTGGGCGGGGACGGCGCCGGGATCCCGTTCCTGCGCTACCTGCCCGTGCGCCTCGGCCCGCTCGGCGAACGCGTCGGCCGGGAGCTCCAGGAGCAGTTGGGCGAGAGCCCCTCCTTCGTGGCCCTCGAGGGCTGGGACACCGTCACCGTCCTCGCCGAAGTGCTGCGCTCCCACGGCACGGACCGGGCGGCCGTCGCCGCGGCGTGGCCGTACGTGGCGGTCGAGGGCACCCGCGGGCCGATCCGGTTCTCGCGCGCGCCGGGCATCGGCGTGCGGCAGTGGACCTGGGCGCCGATCCAGGTCGCCGATCGGGATCCGGCGCGGCCGGGCCGCTTCCGTACCCTCCACACCGGCTGAGGCGGCGGGCGCCGACCGCCCGCTCAGCGGTCGGCCACGCGCATCTCGAACCAGGTGATCTTGCCGCGCGGCAGCAGGTCCGCGCCCCAACGGTCGGACAGCTTGTCGACGAGGAACAGCCCGCGGCCCGTGGTGTCCAGCTCGTGGACCGGCATCAGACAGGGCAGTCCGCGCGAGGGGTCGCGCACCTCGACGCGGATCCAGCCGCGCCGGCGGACCATCTTCAATCCGAAGGACCGGGCCCCCGTGTGGCGCACTGCGTTGCCGACGAGTTCCGAGACCAGCAGGACGGTGTGCTCGGCGATCTGCGGCGAGAGGCCCCAGAACCGGATCACCACGCTCTGGGTCAGCCGGCGGGCCGTGCTCGCCGATTCCGGCATGGAGGGCAGGGTCACCTCCCCCTCGGCCGGGTTCCCGTACAACTCCAGCGCCTTGAGACCCTGTTCGTCCTCAAGCGCCGCCGTGAGCCGTACGGCCGAAGCGCTACTGATGCGCTGCCGCGGCTGCTCCACACCCTCCAGGCCCGCCATGCACCCATCATGGACGGCCGGTGCGCCCGTCCGGGCCGTTCCGTGGGAAAACACCCCCCGGAACCCATGATTCCGGGAGGGTGCATCGGCATATGCACAGGGCAACAGGGGTCCTGCGAGACCCACTTGACCTGCGGTGACAGCCTGTTCGGGGACGATCACACCGAGTGGATCACCGTTTCCCCTTAAGGCTCCCTTAAGGCCTGGCTAATCCACCCCCAGGGAGGAGGGCGCCGCAGGGGTCGGCCCGGCACCCGTCACCCGGCCGCGCCGACCCCGGTGCGCTCAGAGGAACTTGGCCTTGCCCGGGCCCTCCTCGACGAAGCTGCGCATGCCGCGCTCGCGGTCCTCGGTGGCGAACAGGCCCGCGAACCAGTTGCGTTCGATGGTCAGGCCGGTGTCGATGTCGGCCTCCAGGCCCGCGTCCACGCACTCCTTCGCGGCGCGCAGCGCGAGCGCCGGGCCCTGGGCCAGCTTGGCAGCCCACGCGTGCGCCTGCTCGTACACCTCGGCGGCGGGCACGATCCGGTCGACCAGGCCGAGGGCGAGGGCCTCCTCCGCCTTCACCATCCGGCCGGTGAAGATCAGGTCCTTGGCCTTCGACGGGCCGATCAGCCGGGACAGCCGCTGGGTGCCGCCCGCGCCCGGGATCAGGCCGAGCAGGATCTCCGGCTGGCCGAGCTTGGCGTTGTCGGCGGCGATCCGGAAGTCGGCGCACAGCGCGAGTTCGCACCCGCCGCCGAGCGCGTAGCCGGTGACGGCCGCGACCACGGGCTTGGGGATCCGGGCGACGGCGGTGAAGGCGTCCTGGAGGCCGCGGGACCGGGCGACCATGGCCGCGTGGTCCATGACCTGCATCTCCTTGATGTCCGCGCCGGCCGCGAACACCTTCTCCCCGCCGTAGAGGACGACCGCGCGCACGTCGGCGCGGTCGGTGGCCTCCACCGCGAGCTCGCGGAGCCGGTCCTGGGTGGCGACGTCCAGGGCGTTCATGGGCGGCCGGTCCAGCAGGATCGTGCCGACGCCTTCGGAGACTTCGAGAGAGAGGGTCATACGGGTCAGGTTAGCGGCGGTTAACCACAAGTGGCCCGGTGCCGTGGGTCACAGCACCGGGCCACTTCGCTCACGCGCGGGAGCGGCTTACTTGGTCCACTCCGCCCAGTCCATGTTCCAGCCGTTCAGGCCGTTGTCCGGGGCGATCTGCTTGTCCTTGGAGTTCTTCACGACGACCACGTCGCCGATCAGCGACTCGTTGAAGAACCAGGCGGCCGGGGTGCTGTCGTCACCGGCGCCGCGGACGTCGCGCAGGCCGACGCAGCCGTGGCTGACGTTCTCCGAGCCGAAGGTGCCCGAGGAGGCCCAGTAGTTGCCGTGGACGAAGGTGCCCGACTGCGACAGACGCATCGCGTGCGGAACGTCCGAGATGTCGTACTCGCCGCCGAAGCCGACGGTGGCGCCGTTCATCCGGGTCACCTTGTACTTCTCGCTGATGACCATCTGCCCGTTGTAGGTGGTCGTAGCCGGGGCGCCCGCGGTGATCGGGATGTTCTTGAGCACCTGCCCGTCGCGGACGACCTCCATCTGCTTGGCCTCCGCGTCGACCGTCGTGACCTGGGAGCGGCCGACGGTGAAGGTGACCGTGCGGGTCTGCTTGCCGTAGACCCCCGGGCGGCCCTCGACCCCGTCGAGGGCGAGCTTCACGGTGACCTTGGTGCCGGCGGCCCAGTACTTCTCCGGGCGGAAGTCGAGGCGGTCGTTGCCGAACCAGTGCCCCTCGACCGGAACGGACGGCTCGGCGGTGACCGTGATGGCCTTCTCGACGGCCTCGGGGTTGGTGATCCCACGGGTGAAGTTGATCGACACCGGCATGCCCACGCCGACGGTCGAACCGTCCTCGGGCGTGTAGTGGCCGACGAACGTGTTGACGGGGGTCAGGGTGGAGAAGGTGGTGTCCTTGGCGGACTCGCGCCCCGCCTCGTCCTTCGCGACCGCGTGCACCTTGTACTCGGTGGCCGAGGCGAGGTGGCGGTTGGGCTCCCAGCTCGCGCCGTCCGCGGCGAGCTTGCCCTCGACCGCGTTGCCCTTGGTGTCGGCGACGGTCACCGTGGTGAGCTTGCCGCCCGTGCTGGTGATCTTCAGGACGCCGCTCGTGGCGACCTCCTTGGCCCCGTCGTCCGGCTTGACGGCGACCACGGCCTTGGACGCCTCGGTGCCGGCCTTGCCGGCTCCCCCGGACCCGCCGTTCTTCCCGTCGCCGCCCCCGCTGTCGCCCCCGCCGCCGCACGCGCTGGTCAACAGCAGCGCCGCTCCCAGCAGGAGGGCCGGCAGGCCGGTGCGGACGCGGCCGCGTATCGGCTGCAGGTTCACTCGTGTACTCCCCATGTCCCCCGCGCGCGGGCTGTCGCGCGCATGTCGACAGGTAATCACAGGGGAACAACACGAAAAGGCACGGTCTTGTCACCGTTCCGTCCCAAGTGCCCTGGGTGTCCCGGGCCCCGGACGTCAGTCCTCGGTACCGGGTTTGACGCCCCATACGTAGACGGCGTCGCCCTCTCGCAGCAGGTCCCACAACCGCTTCGCGTCCGCCACCGTGAGGTTCACGCAGCCCGCCGAGCCACCGTGTTCGAAGAGCGGGCCGGGGCGGCCGTGCAGGGCCTGGCCCTTGTCGAAGAACTGGGCGTACGGCATGGGGGCGTCGTCGTACAGGGTCGACCTGTGGTCCTTGCTGCGCCAGTAGACCTCGTGCAGGCCGGGCCGGGTCTCCTCGTCGTCGCGGCCGGTACGGATGGGCACGGGCGGGAACACGACGCGGCGGCCGCTCTGCACCCACAGCAGTTGGCGCGCGAGGTCGACACAGGTCACCCGGTACCCGCGGACGGGGCAGGCTCCGGCGGCGTTCGGGTTCGCGCGGGCGGCGACGGCGACGGCCGTGCGGTGGGCGGCGAGACCCGCGTAGCCGTCTGCGGGGGTGAGGCCCTGTTCGCGCTGGAAGACGCGGACGGCGAGGCAGTCGGCCGGGGACTGCTTCCCGTCGACCGGCAGGCGCAGTTGGGCCTCCAGCTCCCGCTGGTAGGGGCCGGTACCGGCCGTGCAGGCCCGCTCCGGTTCCGGTGCGGCCGCGGCGGCGGGTGCGGGCGCGGCGAGGGCGAGGACCGCCCACAGGAGGGCGGTTCCGGCTGCCGTGACCGGCGCCTGACGTGTTGCCATCGGGCCTCCTCCGGCCCGCCGGTCGGGCCGCCACGCTCCACCCAACCGGCGCCGGAGACGGTGCGCGCGCGCAGGTGCGCCGCCGGAGTGAGGAGATCACTCCGGCGGCGCACCGGGCGGGTGGTACCGGTGGTCCTACTCGGGCCGGCTGCCCTTGCCGGTCTCCTTGCCGGGCTTGCCGCCCTTGCCCGGCTTGCCGCCCTTGCCCGGCTTGCCCTTGCCGTGGTCGTCGCGCTCGTTCTGGAGCGGGACCACGAGCCGCGTGCCCGGGGTCGTCGCGTCCAGCTTCAGCGGGCCGGTCACCCGGTCGCGGGGCAGTACGTAGCCCTCGGGGACGTCCGTCTCCACCAGGTAGTACCAGCCCTCGGAGAGCCGGTCGAAGTCGCAGACGCCGTTGCGGTCGGTGGCGCAGCCGGGGCCGGTCTTCCGGTCGGGGTTGATGCCTCGGGTCTGCAGGCCCCTGGTGTTGTTGGTCTCCTTCCAGACCTCGAACACCGCTCCGCGCAGCGGCCGCTTCGTCTTCGCGTCCTTCTTCAGGACCCGGATCGAGCCGCGGTGCTGCTCCTTCTTGCTGTTCGTCACGTTGAGGACGATGCCCTCGGCGACGTCGCCCTCGTCCAGCTCGAAGGCCGTGACCGGGTCGCGGGAGAGCTCGTAGCCGGGCGGGACCGCGGTCTCCCGCCAGTAGTACGTCTCGCCGACGGGCAGTTCGACCGTGCAGGTGCCCTCCGCGTCGGTGACGCAGACGTCGTCGAGGCGCTCGTCCGGGTTCTGGCCGCCGGTCTGCAGGCCGGGCCGGTCGTTGGTCTCGCGCCACAGCTCGAACGTGGCGCCCGGCAGGGCGGCCCCGGTGTCCTTGTCGGACTTCCAGAGGACCACCTTCGCGTTGTCCGGGGTGGTCCCGCGCTCGTTGTCGACCTGGTACTGGACGCCGCCCGAGGCGTTCTCCCGGGTCAGCGTCAGCGGGAAGACGTTGTCGGCGGGCAGCACGTACCCGGCCGGGGCGGCGGTCTCGCGCCAGTAGTAGGTGCCGAGTTCGGCGTTCTCACGGGCGCAGACGCCGTCGGCGGGCGTGACGCAGTCGGAGATCCTGGTGTCGGCGCCGGGGCCGGCGACCTGGAGGCCCGGGGTTCCGTTGGTCTCGCGCCACAGTTCGAAGCGGGCGCCGGCCAGCGGCTCGCCCTCCTCGTCCCGCTTGAGGACGGAGACGGTGCCGGTCACCGGGACCGTCGTGCGGGCGTTGACGGCCCGCGCGCGGGGCGTGCGCCCGTTGCCGGCGTCCTGCGCCGTCAGGACCAGCGGGAAGACCGGGTTCGCGGGCAGGTCGTAACCGGCCGGTGCGGCCGTCTCCCGCCAGTAGTACGTCCCCGGCATCAGGTTCGCCCGTGAGCACTCGCCGTCCGCGGGGGTGGTGCAGTCGGACACCTTGGTGTCCGGGGTGTCGCCGGCCGGCTGGAGGCCGGGGCGGTCGTTGGTCTCGCGCCACAGTTCGAACGTGGCGCCCGCCAGCGCGTTGCCCGCCTCGTCCACCTTGGTGACGGCGACCTCACCGGTCACCGGGGGCGTGCCGCAGTCGGGCAGGTCGCCGGTGAAGGGGTAGGCGTGGAACTCCTGGCCGCCGCCCCCGACGGTGTCGCTGCCGTGGGTGACGGATCCCGTGCTGAAGAACCGGCCGTTGATGCCGGGCAGGGTGACCGTGGTCTCCGAGGCCTGGTTGCCCACCAGGAAACTGCCCTGGAACTGGCCGCTCCCGGCCAGGTTCACCGTCGTGGCGTCCGGGAAGTTCCACAGCAGCCGCTCGCGGTAGGTGTTCAGGTCCGGGGAACCGGAATCGACGAGGGTTCCGCTGTAGGTGTTGATGGTCCGGGTGCCGGTGCCCAGGACGTTGACCAGGATGGTCGCCCCGGCCGGGATCTGCGTGAACCGGATGCCCTGGGCGCCGCCCGTGCCGCTGACCAGGTCGGCGTCCACGTTGAAGACCTGGAGCGGTGAACGGTTGTCACCGGTGAACAGGGTCTCGGAGCCGCTGTTGACGGCGGTGCCGGTCGGCGGGCGCGGGCTGCCGTCGACCCGGGCGTAGCACTGGGCGGCGGCGGTGAGGCGGTCGCGCAGGCCCGCGTACGGGGCGACGGCGGCCGGGTCGCGGGTGGTGGTGCCGGTGACGGTGCCCCCTCCGGTGAGGGCGCCCGCGTACCGGACTTCGCCGCCGTCGGCGATCAGGCTCTCCCCCGCGGCGACGGCGACGTCGGCGCCGCTGGTGAGGAAGGCGGCCCCGGCGGGCGGCGGGACGAGTGAGCCGGCGCCGACGATGCCGACGTTGTAGCGGCTGTCCCCGCCGGCCGACTTGTCCTGGTCGAAGCCGCCGAGGACGACGAGCCGGCCCTCGGCCTCGGAGGCGCGCCCGCGGACGCGGAACTGGCCTCCGGCGAAGATGTTGACGGCGTTGTCGCGGCCCTTGATGCTGCCGTCGCTGCCGATCTGCGGGAACGGGCTCGGGCAGTCCCCCGGTACGCAGGGACCGAGCCCGCCGGGCAGGGGGGCGCGCACCGTGCCGGCCGCCGGGGGGACCGCGCCGGGACCCGCGGCGAGTGCCGTGGGAGCGGCGGTGGCCAGTACGGCCCCGATCGCTAGCCCGAGGGTCCAGTTCCTTGCTGACATGACGCTCCGTCCGTATCCGCGCTGTGGGCCCTGACAGGCTGCGGTCGGGCTTCGGCGCGGCGGACGGACGACACCGGCGACTACGTCATTCCGGTCCGACAATCACTCGGATGCTGCGGCCGGACGGGTGGCCGGCCCGCGACCGGCCCGGTGGGGCTCGGGGCGGGCCGGGGGCCGGCGCGATCAGGTGAAGGAGGACGCGATCAGGTGAGGGAGGACCCGGCGACCCAGTCCGCCCAGGACATGTTCCAGCCGCCCAGGCCGTTGCTCGGGGACACCGTCTTGTCCTGCGAGTTCACGACCTCGACGACGTCCCCGACCAGGGTGCGGTCGAAGAACCAGCCGGCCGGGGTGTCGGAGCCGCCGCCCTTGTCGTCGCGCAGCCCCACGCAGCCGTGGCTGACGTTGGTGGAACCGAAGGTGTCGGGGCTGGCCCAGTAGTTCCCGTGCAGGAACGTGCCCGAGTTGGTGAGTCGCATGGCGTGCGGCACGTCCGGAATGTCGTACTCGCCCTTGCCGTCCTCGCTGGTGAAGCCGACGGTGGCACCGTTCATGCGGGTGACGTCGAACATCTCCATCACCACCATCTTGCCGTTGTAGGTGGTGTTCTCGGGGGCCCCGGCGGTGATCGGGATCGTGGACAGCAGCTGCCCCTCCCGGCGGACCTGCATGGTGTGCGCCTCGGCGTCCACGACGGTGGTCTGGGAGCGGCCGACGGTGAAACGGACGGTCTTCTCCTGGATGCCGTACGAACCGGGGGCGCCCTCGATGTCGCGCAGGTCCATCTTGATGGTGACCTCGGTGCCGGGCTTCCAGTACTCCTTGGGCCGGAAGTCGAGGCGTTCGTCGCCGAACCAGTGGCCGGCGACCTCGACGGGCGGGTTCGAGGTGACGGTGATGGCCCTCTCCACGTCCGTGCGTTCCTTGATGGCCCGGCTGAACTTGAACGAGACGATCATGCCGGTGCCGACGGTGGAGCGGTTCTCGGGCTTGAAGTAGCCGATGAACCGTTCCTCGGGGACGTAGGTGGTGAAGGTGGTGTGCCGGGCCTGGCGGCGGTTGTGGCCGTCGAGGGCGACCGCGTCCACGGTGTACTTGGCGGCGAGCGAGAGCCGTCCGGCCTTCGGGTCGGGGCTCCAGCTGAGGCCGTCCGCGGCGATGCTGCCCGGCACCCTTTCCTGCTGGGCGTCCTCGACCTTGGTGACCACCACCCGCTCCAGGCGCCCCTCGGGGACGGTCACCCGCAGCGGGCCCTCGGCCGGGACCCCCTTCGCGTTGTCGTCGGGGGTGATCCGGATGGCCTCGGCCGGCGGCTTGGGTCTGCCGGGAAGTTGTACCTCCACCGGGGACTTGCCGTCCCCGGTGCAGCCCGTCAGCCCACCCAGCAGGGCCGCACATGCCGCCACGGCGGCCCACCCCGCCCCTGCCCGCCTCGTCAAAAGAGTCACGAGGGGTCCAACGATCGGCCCCCTCCGGGGGAAACGTGAGGGCGGGGCACGTTCCGGGCAGAACAGTCCGGGCAGAACAGTGTGAAGGCACCAGACGGGGGCGGGCCCAGGCCGGGACGCCGGGGCCACGATCCCCTGCCCCCTTCGGTACCCAGGAGCCGTGGAGGCGGGCATTGTCTAGCGCAGCCGAACAAGAGGCGGTGGATGCCGCCGAGGGCACCGCGAACGCGGTGAACACCCGGGAGCGGGTCCACACGAAGGTGTTGCGGGCTTCCGCCCGCCCGGGGCCGCCGGTGTGGCCGGGGTCCTCGCACCCCCTGGGGGCCCGCTACCGCACCGGCCCCGACGGGGTCGCGGGCACCAACTTCGCCCTCTGGGCGCAGGGCGCGGAGGCGGTGGAGGTCTGCCTGTTCGACGAGGCCGGCGCCGAGACCCGCTGCGCCCTGACCGAACTCACGCACGAGATCTGGCACGGGTTCCTGCCGGGCGTGCGCCCGGGACAGCGGTACGGGTTCCGGGTGCACGGCCGCTGGGACCCGTGGACGGGCGCCCGGCACAACCCGGCCAAGCTGCTCCTGGACCCGTACGCACGGGCCGTGGACGGGGACTTCACGCTCCCGCCGGAGGTGTACGGGCACGTCCGGGACTGGCCGCAGCAGTACATCGCGGACACCGTGCGCGACGACCGGGACTCGGCGCCGTTCGTCCCGAAGGGGGTCGTCGTCCACGATGACGACGACTGGGCCGACGACGTCCGGCCGAAGACCCCCTGGGCCGATTCGGTGATCTACGAGCTGCACGTGCGCGGTTTCACGATGCGCCATCCGGGTGTTCCCGAGGCACTGCGCGGCACCTACGCGGGCCTCGCGCATCCGGCGGCGATCGAACACCTCTCGAAGCTCGGCGTGACCGCGGTCGAACTGCTGCCCGTGCACCAGTTCGCCCACGAGGACCACCTGCTGCGCCGGGGGCTGCGCAACTACTGGGGCTACAACTCGGTCGGCTACTTCGCCCCGCACGCCGGCTACTCGTCCAGCGGGACGACCGGGCAGCAGGTCGGCGAGTTCAAGCGGATGGTGCGCGCCCTGCACGCGGCCGGCATCGAGGTCATCCTCGACGTGGTCTACAACCACACGGCGGAGGCCGGCGAGCTGGGCCCGACGCTGTCCCTGCGCGGGATCGACAACCGGGGCTACTACCGGCTCCAGTCCGACCAGCGCCGGTACTCCGACTACACGGGCTGCGGCAACACCCTGCACGCGGGGCGTCCGCACGTGCTGCGGCTGATCACGGACTCGCTGCGCTACTGGGTCACGGAGATGGGGGTGGACGGCTTCCGCTTCGACCTGGCGGCGGCGCTGGCCCGGTCCATGCACGACGTGGACATGCTGTCGCCGTTCCTGGCGGTGATCGCCCAGGACCCGGTGCTGCGGCGGGTCAAGCTGATCGCCGAGCCGTGGGACGTGGGCTCGGGCGGCTACCAGGTGGGGGCGTTCCCGCCGCTGTGGACCGAGTGGAACGACCGCTACCGGGACGCCGTCCGGGACTTCTGGCGGGGCGCGCTGCCCGACGTACGGGACCTCGGGTACCGGCTGTCGGGCTCCAGCGACCTGTACGCGTGGGGTGGCCGGAGGCCGTACGCCTCGGTGAACTTCGTGACGGCGCACGACGGGTTCACCCTGCGGGACCTGGTGACCTACGAGCGCAAGCACAACGAGGCCAACGGGGAGGACGGCCGCGACGGCACCAACGACAACCGGTCGTGGAACTGCGGGACGGAGGGCGAGAGCGACGACGACCGGATCGGCGCGCTGCGCCGCCGCCAGCTGCGCAACCTGCTCACCACGCTGCTGCTGTCGACCGGGGTGCCGATGCTGGTCGCGGGCGACGAGTTCGGCCGGACCCAGGGCGGCAACAACAACGCCTACTGCCAGGACAACGAGACGGGCTGGGTGGACTGGTCGCTGCTGGAGGACCCCACCTGGAACGAGCTGTTCGCCCTGACCCGCCGGCTGATCTCGCTGCGCCAGGCCCATCCGGTGCTGCGGCGCCGGGCCTTCTTCTCCGGCCGGGCACAGGGCGCCGACGGACTGCGGGACCTGGCCTGGTTCACCCCGGGCGGCGCGGAGATGACGGAGCGGGACTGGTACGCGCCGGCCGCGGCGGTGGGGCTGTACCTGTCGGGGCGGGACATCCCGGGCCGCGACGAGCGGGGCCGTCAGGTGACGGACGACAGCTTCCTGGCCCTGCTGCACGCCGGGGACCGGCCGGTGGAGTGGCTGTTGCCGGGAGCGCCCTGGGCGGAGGTGTACGAGCTGGTGCTGGACACCGGGCGGGAGTCGCAGGACGCGCCGCCCGCGACCCGACACCGGGGCGGGGAGCACCTCACCGTGCCGGCCCGGTCGGTGCTGCTGCTGCGCGTCCTGACGTGAGGGGCGGGGCCGGGGCGGGATCCCGGCCCCGGAACCCGCGGGTCAGCGCGTTTCGACCTGGATCAGCATCCGCTTGAGGAGGGCGGCGAGCGCGGCGCGGTCGGCGTCGTCGAGGGGCTCGATCATCCGCGCCTCGGCGATGCCGCGCCAGCGCATGGCGTCGGTCCAGCGCCGGTGTCCCTCTCCGGTGAGCTCGACGTCGACCCGTCGGCGGTCCGCGGCGGCGCGCAGCCGGCGGATCAGGCCCGACTTCTCCAGGGTGTCCAGGCGTCCGGTCATGCCGGCCGGGGAGAGCAGCAGTTCGGCGGCGAGTTCGGAGGAGGGGGCCCGCCAGGGGGCGCCGCGGGAGGCGAGGCGGTGCATCGTCTCGAACTCGAAGGCCTGGAGCCCGGTCTCGGCGAGGGCCCGTTCCTTGCCGTGCGCGACGTGCTTGGCGAGCAGTTGGATGCGGGTGATGACGGCCTCGGTGGGCACGTCGAAGGGGACCTTGCCGCTCCAGCGCGCGATGTGGCGGTCGACCGAGTCCTGCGCCGGGAGCGCCGACTCCGACCGGCCGGCGCCGGGGCGGGGGGCGGGTTCCGTGGTCCCGCGCGATGCCGGGCTCGCGCCCGTCTCTGTGCCCATGTCCGCATTATGACCCGGCCCGTGGCGGCCCCGTCCCCACCCCGGGGCTAAAAATTTCGCCGGCGAATTCTTCGCCGGCGAAATAATCTGCGCGACATGACCCCGACCCTCCTGCGGCTGCTCGCCGGCCGCACCTGCGCCGCCTTCGCGACGGCGCTGATCCCCACCACCCTCACCCTCGCCGTGATGCGCACCGGTTCGGCCGGCGACCTCGGGCTGGTGCTCGCGGCCGAGATGCTGCCGATGCTCCTGCTGCTGCCCGTCGCGGGGGTGGTCGCCGACCGGTTCGCCGCCCGACGGGTGGTGCTCGCCGCCGATCTGGTGCGGGCCGCCGCCCAGCTGGCCACCGGGGCGCTCCTGCTGTCCGGTCCCGTGCGGGTCCCCGAGCTGGCCGCGCTGTCGGCGCTGACCGGCGCCGCCGTCGCCTTCGGCACCCCCTCGGCGCGCACCCTCGTGGCGGCCGTCGTCGCCGGACCGGGGCGGCTGCGCGCCAACTCCCGGCTGATGGTGGCCCAAGGGCTCGCCGCCATCGCCGGACCGGCCGCCGCGGGCGCGCTGATGCTGGCCGCCGGAGCCGGCTGGTCCTCGCTGGTGACCGGCGCCCTGTTCCTGGCCTCCGCCCTCACCCTGGGCGGTCTGCGGACGCCGACCCGGGAACGCGGCGGCGCCCGGAGCGGGTTCACGGCCGAGCTGCGCGCCGGCTGGGCGGAGACCCGTCGACACCCGTGGTTTCTGGCCAACGTCATGGCGCACGGGGTCTGGCACCTGACGGCCGGTGTCCTGCTGACCCTCGGTCCGCTGATCGCCGTGGAGTCCCTGGGCGGCGAGGGGTCCTGGGTGCTCGTCGCCCAGGCCGGCACCGCGGGGCTGCTCGCGGGGGCCTGGGCGGCCGGCCGACTGCCCGTGCGCAGGCCGCTGGTGTGGGTCGCCGTCGCCTCCGCGGCCCTCGCCCCGACCCTGGCCGCGTTCGCGTTCCGACTGCCCGTGGCGGTGTGCGCGGCCGCGTACTTCGTCGGCATGGGCGGGGTCGGACTGCTCAGCCCGCTGTGGGAGACGGAGATCCAGCGGCGGGTGCCGGCCGAGGCCCTGGGGCGGGTCGGCTCCTTCGATTCGCTGATCTCCTTCGCGGCCCGGCCGCTCGGGCTCGCGGTGGCGGCGCCGCTCGCCGCCGCCACCGGAACCACGGCGCCGCTGCTGGCCGCGGCGCTGCTCGTGGCCCTCGCGAACCTGTCCGTACTACTGCTTCCGGACGTGAGGGCGGATCCGGAGCGGAAGCCCTCACTCGCCCTGCGATGATGTGGCCCTCATACGAACACGCGTGCATCGTGCGCGCGTGCCATCGAAGGGTTCAGGGGTACGCATGGCGAGAGTCGGGACCGCGCTGCGGGAGCTGCGCGGGGCGCAGAAGTCGGCGAAGGGGGTGTCGCTCTACTCCCGGTTCGTGAACCGGCCCGCCGGGCGGTACCTGGCCGCCGGGTCGTACGCGCTGGGCCTCACTCCCAACCAGGTGACGCTGATCAGTGCCGTCTTCAGCTTCGCGGCGGTGGCGGCCGTCGCGCTGGTCGCGCCCTCCTGGGGGCTGGGCGTCGCGGTGTGGGCCGCCCTCGCGGTCGGCTTCGCCTTCGACTCCGCCGACGGACAGCTGGCCCGCCTGCGCGGGGGCGGCAGCGCGGCCGGTGAGTGGCTCGACCACGTGGTGGACTGCGCGAAGCTGACGGCGCTGCACACCTGTGTGCTGATCGCCTTCCACCGCTTCCCCGAGGCCTACGGGACCGGCTCGCAGGGCTGGCTGCTGGTGCCGCTGGTCTTCCAGTTCGCCGCGGTCGTCACCTTCTTCGGCGGGCTGCTGACCGAGAAGCTCAAGCCCAAGCCGGCCCCCGGCAGCCCCGCCGCCGCGCCGTCGACCCTGCGCGCGGTGGCGTTGCTGCCCGTGGACTACGGCGTGTTCTGCCTGGTGTTCCTGCTGCTCGGCGGCGGCGAGCTGTTCCGTTGGGCGTACGCCGGGCTCGGCGCGGTCGCCGTGCTGTTCCTGCTGGCGTTCCTGACGAAGTGGTTCCGGGAGCTCAGCGCCGTTCGGCGGTGAGCGCCTCCGGCCCCGCGAGGGGCTGGGCCAGCGCGTCCAGGGCCCGGCGCAGCTGGGTGCTGGACGTGTGGACGGTGTAGGGGAAGTAGACGACGTCGACCCCGTGGGCGGCGAAGTCCTTCTCCAGCCGGTCACCCTTGGCGGTGCCCCGCCAGTCGTCCCCCTTGAAGATCACGTCGAAGCGGACCTGCTTCCACGTCTCCACCTTGTCGGGGACCGTCTCGACGAAGGCCGCGTCGACGTACTTGACGCTGCGGACGATCTCCAGCCGTTCGACCAGCGGAATCATGGGGCGACGCCCCTTGGCGAGCTCGGCCATCTCGTCGGAGACCACTCCGGCCACCAGGTAGTCGCACTGACTCCGGGCGTGCCGAAGGATGTTCAGATGTCCGATGTGGAACAGGTCGTAGGCACCGGGCGCGTACCCGACCCGGTACGGTCTGCGCGCGGACGGCCCAGGCTCGGACATATCGTGCTCCATCATCAATTACCCCCCAGCGGCCACACCCCCGGGTGTGGCGGATTAGCAGACAATAGCGTGCACGTTCCGCACCCTGTCGGTGAACGAATAGGGTGACGTGCGCATCATCCAGGGGAGAAGGGGACGTTCAGTGTCCAATTCCGGTCACCGGCGCCTGCTGCTGGTTTCCACCAACTACGCCCCCGAGCACGCGGGCATAGGCCCGTACGCCACCCAGATCGCGGAGCACTGGGCCAGTATCGGCCACGAGACCCACGTCCTGGCGGGCATGCCGCACTATCCGGCGTGGTCGGTCGAGCCGGAGTACAAGGGGGCGCTCCGGCGCACGGAGGGGCGCGCGGGCGTCACCGTGCACCGGCGTGCGCACACCGTGCCCCAGCGGCAGACCGCCGTGAAGCGCGCGCTTTTCGAAGGATCGATTCTGCTTCACGGCGCCGTGGCCCCGCCCCGGATGCCGAAGCCGGACGCGGTCCTCGCCCAGATGCCGAGCCTGGCCGGTGGCGTGCTCGCCGCACGACTGGCGGCGCGCTGGAAGGTTCCCTACGTACCCGTCGTCCAGGACCTGATGGGGGCCGCGGCGGCGCAGAGCGGGATCAGCGGCGGCGACAAGGCCGCGGCGATCGCGGGTCGCGCCGAGGCGTACGCCCTGAAGCGGGCCACCCTGGTCGGCGTGATCCACGAGACCTTCGTGGACCGGGTCGTCGGCATGGGCGTGGACCCGAAGCGGATCCGCCTCGTGCCCAACTGGTCGCACGTGCCGCAGCCCACCAAGCCGCGCGGGGAAACCCGCCGACACCTGGGCTGGGCCCCCGGTCAGACGGTGGTCCTGCACTCCGGGAACATGGGCCTGAAGCAGGGGCTGGAGGTCCTCGTCGGCGCCGCCCGACGGGATCCGTCCGTCCGCTTCGTCCTGATGGGTGACGGCAGTCAGCGAGCGGCGCTGGCCGCCCTCGCGGCGGACGTCCCGAATCTCGACATCATCCCCCCTGCCGCTGACGGCGAGTTCCCCGATATCCTCGCCGCGGCGGACGTGCTCGCGGTCACGCAGCACGCGGCCGTGCTGGACATGAGCGTTCCGTCCAAACTCACCTCCTATTTCCAGGCCGGCCGGCCGGTCGTCGCGTCCGTCGCGGCGGAAGGCGGAACCGCCCAGGAAGTGGCACGTTCGGGCGCCGGGGTGCTCGTACCGCCGGAGGACCCCGACGCGCTGCTGAAGGCCGTACGGGCTCTGGCGGAGGACCCCGAGGGCGCGGACGCGCTGGGCGCTGCCGGGCCCGTCCACGTGGCGGCCCACCTGAGCCGGGAAGCGGGTCTCGCCCGCATCGACGCACTGATAGACGAAGCACTTGGGGGCACCCAGCCGTGATCGAGACGAACCGCCCAGCAGCGGCCCCGGCCGAGGACGAACCCGATCTCCTCAGGGACCAGTTCAAGCAGCTCCTGCGCTACCGCAAGCTCATCGGCGCGGGCGTGGGCATCGGCCTGCTGGGCGGCGTCTACCTCGGCATATCGACGGCGGACACCTACGTGGCGACCGCCGACGTGGTGCTGCGGGCGCCCACCGACGACCCGTTCAACCCGAGCCTGGCGCCCGACAAGGCGATCAACATCGGCTCCGAGCGGCAGGTCGCGCTTTCCAGCTCCATCGCCGAGGCGGCCAAGAAGAGCCTCAAGATCGCCGACCAGGACTTCGCGTCCCTGCGCAGCGGCCTCCAGGTGACCAACCCGCCGCAGACCATGGTGCTCCGCTTCACCTACACCGCGTCCTCCCCCAAGGAGGCCGCCCGGCGCGCCAACGCGATGACGCAGGCCTACCTGCTCAAGCGGCAGGAAGCCCTCGACGCCACCCGCGACAAGATGGTCAAGGGCTACAAGGAGCAGCGCGACCCGGTCGCCAAGCAGCTCGACGAGCTCTCCAAGGAGATCTCCCGGATGCCCGCGGGCACCGCGCGCGACGCCGCGACCTCCAGCAAGACCGACCTGCAGAGCGAGGTCGGCGGCTACAACGGCAAGATCACCAAGCTGGAAGCCCTCGACATGACCCCGGGACGGGTCACCAGCGCCGCGACGGTTCCCACCTCCCCCGACGGCCCCGGCATCCTCATGTCGCTGGCGCTGGGCGCGGCCGTGGGCCTGGCGCTCGGCCTGCTCGCCGCCTGGGTCCGGCTCGTCTTCGACCCGGCGCCGCGTTCCGAGGGTGACGTCTCGCGGGCCCTGCGGGCGCCCGTACTGGGCTCCCTGCCCCGGGACAAGACCGGTGGCGGGCCGCTCCTCGCAGCCGGCGAGGCCGACCCACGGCTCGCCGAGGAGTACCGCTCGGTGGCCTTCCGGCTCGCCTACGACTCCCGTTTCGCCGACCGCCGGCGGCTCCTCGTCGTCGCCCCGCGCGGCAGCAGCGAGACCGCCGCCGCGGTGGCCGTGAACCTGGCCGCCTCCTTCGCCGAGACCGGCAAGGACGTCCTGCTCATCGAGGCCGACCTGCGCACCCCGGTGCTGGCCAGCCAGTTGCCCACCGACGCCGGTGGGCGGCCCCGCTGGAGCCAGATGCCGGGCGGCCCCGCCGCGGGCGGGCACAGCGACTCCGACTGGCCCGACGGCCGTCAGCTCGTCGTGGACGCCGGGGAATCGGGCACCTTCGACCTGATCCCGGGCGAGCGGGTCCGCAACGTGCCCCGCGCCCTGACCTCCCCGCGCGCCACCCGGCTGATCTCCGAGGCCGACTCCCCCAACTCCACCGTCGTGGTGCTCGCCCCGCCCGTGCTCTCGTACGCCGACGCCCTCGCGCTCGTCGACCGCGTCGACGGCGTCCTGGTGGTCTGCGACCCGCGCGCCGTGCACCGCACCGACCTGTCCCGGATCCGCGAGCTCATCAGCGGCGCCGGCGGAACGGTGCTGGGCGCCGTACTGCACACCCCGCTGCCGACCGAGAAGCGCGGCCGCGGCAAGGGCAAGGGCGCGCCCGCTCCGGAGGTCGCGCCGCCCGCGCCGGCGAAGTCCGCGCCGCAGCCCCTCACCCGCGAGCCGGCCGAACCCGAGCAGCACATCCCGGGTGACGGCACCGACACCGTCGCCCTGCGCACGGTGCGCACGGGCCGGCGGTGAGCCGGCGGGGCCTCGCCGCGGTCTCCTCGGTCCTGGACCAGGCGGCGTCCAGCGCCACGAACATCCTGGTGCTGGTGCTCGCCGCCCGACTGTCCTCGGCGTCCGGCTTCGCGGACTTCTCGATGGTGTACGTGGCCTTCAGCGTGCTCCTCGGGCTGAACATGGCCTACGTCGGGCAGACCGTGGTCCTGGAGAAGGGCGAGCGCCTCGGCGCCGTCTGCCGTTCCTCCGTCCTGTTCACGGCCGCCGCCTCGGTGGTGGCCGGCCTGGTGCTCGCGGCCGTGGGCCTGGCGCTGCCCGGCGACGTCGGGACGGCCTTCATCGCGCTGGGCGTCGTACTGCCGCTGGTCCTCGTCCAGGACGGGCTGCGCTACTGCTTCTCCGCCCTGCGGGTGCCCCAGCGGGCGCTGGCCGCCGACACGTTGCGGCTGGTCTGCGTCGTCGCCGCGCTGGCCGTGCAGCCGTCGGGCGCCTCCGCCGGACGGCTGGTGCTCGTATGGGGTCTCTCCGCCCTTCCCGCGCTGGCACTCGGCCTGTGGCTGCTGCGGCCCTCGGTCCGCGGGGTGCGCGCCGAACTGCGCCCCTACCTGCGCCGCGGGCACCTGGGGCAGCGGTTCGTGGTGGAGTTCGCCGTGGGGAACGGCTCCAGCCAGCTCGCCGTCCTCGGACTCGGCGTCTTCGCGACCCCACTGGCCGTCGGCGCGCTGCGCGGGGCCACCACCCTCTTCGGGCCGCTGAACGTGCTGTTCAACTCGGCGAGCGCCTTCGGCCCGCCCGTCGTCGGCCGCGCCGACGGCAAGCGCGGCATCGTCCGCCTGACGGCCCTGATGGGAGCAGCCCTCGCGGTGCTCGGCGCCGGGTGGGCGGCGGTCCTGTACGCGCTGCCCGACCGACTGGGCCGCCAGCTGCTCGGCGACACCTGGGCCGCCGCGTCCGCGCTGCTGCCGGCGACGGGAGCGCAGTACGCCGTCATGGGACTCGGTACCTGCGCGCTGCTGACCCTGCGCGTCCTCAACCCGAAGGCCACCCTGTCCCTGCAAGTCGTCTTCTCCCTGCTGTCGGTGGCCCTGCTGCTCGGCGGGTACGCCGTGTGGGGCGTCGCGGGGGCCGCCTGGGGCCTGGCCCTGGGCTCCGCCGCGAAGGCGGCGGCCGGCTGGCTGCGCGTCGTCCGCCTGGAGGCGCCGGCCGCGGAAGCGGCGCCCGCCGCCCCGGACACCGCCGGGCGGACCACCGCCTGAGCGGCGGCGAGGGGAGACGGCCGCGGGCCCGGGACGATGACCGTCCCGGGCCCGCGGCCGTCTGCGGCTCCCGATCAGTTGTAGGTGCCGGTGATCGAGACGCCGGTACGGGTGCCCGTGACACCGGTCAGGTCGACGGAGCCGACGGCGGTCCAGTTGCCGCTGACCTGGCGCACCGTGTGCAGGACCCGGCCGTCGGTGGCCACGAACGCGACCTGGAGCTCGTCGTTGACGGCAGCCGCGGACACGTCCGTCACCGTCACACCGGACACCACCGGGGACAGGGAGTTGAACACCCACTCCCCGCTGAAGAAGCGGGCGCCGTGGTACTGCTTCGCACCGTTCTCCGCCGTCAGAACGATCTGGAGGTCATTGCCCGTGCCGGCGATCGCGACGTCCGCGATACCGGCCGGAGCACCCTGCGCGGACACATCGCCCCAACCCAGCCACTCACCGTTCGCCAACCGCGCCGTGTGGTGCAGAACCCCGTCGGCCACCGCCACGAGCTGCACATCGGACCCCGTGCGAGCCATCGCCACCTTCGTCACCGGCTTGTCACCCGCCGGGTTACCCACCGGAGCCAGCGGCGTCCAGTTGCCGTCCGACCGGCGCACCGTGTGGTACACCTTCCCGTCCGCCACCACGGCCACCTGAAGCTCCGCACCCACCGAAGCCGCCGCCACCTGCGTCACGTTCGCCAGCTGACCGGCCACCGCGTGGACATCGCCGAACCCGGCCCACTGGCCGTTCGGGAACCGGACCGTGTGGTAGAGCTTGCCCTCGTTGCTGACGGCGAGGACGTGCGTGTCGCCGTTGATGCCGGCCTCGGCCGTGGTCCGGACGCCCGAGGGGATCTCGCCCGCCTCGTTGTCGACGTTCCCGAAGTTCGACCAGGTCCCGTTCGGGTTGCGGAGGCCGTGGTAGAGCGAACCGCCCGACTCCACCGCGACCTGTGCCCGCCACTGGCCGGACGGCGCGGGCGGCGTCACCACCGGCGGCGGGGTTCCGGGAACACCCACCGGTGAGACGAAGGCGAGGGCCTTGCCCGCGCCCGGGTTGTTGTAGGTCCGCCAGTTGAACCAGTTCTTGTACGAGACCTTGCCGCTCTCGTTGCCGCCGACGGTCTGGATCTGCGAGCCGTCGGAGGAGACTCCGACGACCAGGCTGACGTGGTTCGCCTCGCCGGAGACCGAACCGTCGTCGTCCCACAGGACCGCGTCGCCTATCCGCGGTCCGCTGGTGTGCAGGGTGCCGTTCTTCTGGCCGTAGCTGTGGAAGGACGCGGCGGCCGCGTTGAGGCCGCTGGTGTTCGCGCCGGCCTGCTTCCAGACCCAGCGGGAGAACTCCGCGCACCAGGCGGACGGGTACACGCATCCGTAGTACGGGGTGCAGTTGTTGCCGACCTGGTTGCGTGCGATGTCCGCGACGGTCGGGGCGTTGGCCGCCGCCGACTGGGCCGAGGCCATCCCCAGCATCGGGGCGAGCACGACGGCGGCGAGGAGGAGGGAGCGGCTACGGGCGGACTGCTTGGCCTTGAACATGAGGGAGAGGTCCTTTACTGAAGAAGTCTGGTGGGGGAGGGAATCGGCCCGTGCCGGGTCAGTTGTAGGTGCCGGTGATCGAGACGCCGGTACGGGTGCCCGTGACACCGGTCAGGTCGACGGAGCCGACGGCGGTCCAGTTGCCGCTGACCTGGCGCACCGTGTGCAGGACCCGGCCGTCGGTGGCCACGAACGCCACCTGGAGCTCGTCGTTGACGGCAGCCGCGGACACGTCCGTCACCGTCACACCGGACACCACCGAGGAAAGGGAGTTGAACACCCACTCGCCGCTGAAGAAGCGGGCGCCGTGGTACTGCTTCGCACCGTTATCCGCCGTCAGAACGATCTGGAGGTCATTGCCCGTGCCGGCGATGGCGACGTCCGCGATACCGGCCGGAGCACCCTGCGCGGACACATCGCCCCAACCGAGCCACTCACCGTTCGCCAACCGCGCCGTGTGGTGCAGAACCCCGTCGGCCACCGCCACGAGCTGCACGTCGGACCCCGTGCGAGCCATCGCCACCTTCGTCACCGGCTTGTCACCCGCCGGGTTACCCACCGGGGCGAGAGGCGTCCAGTTGCCGTCCGACCGGCGCACCGTGTGGTACACCTTCCCGTCCGCCACCACGGCCACCTGAAGCTCCGCACCCACCGAAGCCGCCGCCACCTGCGTCACGTTCGCCAGCTGACCGGCCGCGGCGTTCACGTCACCGAAGCCTCCCCACGAACCGTCGGCGAAGCGGACGGTGTGGTAGAGCTTGCCCTCGTTGCTGACGGCGAGCAGGTGGGTGTCGCCGTCGATGCCGGCCTCGGCGGTGGTCCGCACTCCCGAGGGAATCTCGCCCCCCTCGTTCTGGACGTTTCCGAAGTTCGACCAGGTGCCGTTCGGGTTGCGGACGCCGTGGAACAGCGCCCCGCCCGACTCCACCGCGAACTGGGCCCGCCACTGGCGGGACGGCGCCGGCGGCGTCTCCACTTCGCCGCAGTTCTTGCTGGTGAGCGTCGAACCCATGCTGAACGGGACGCCGTTGAAGACGGATTGCTTGACCGTGCCCTGGTACTGCTGCTCGTAGTGCAGGTGGGCCCCGGTGGAGTTTCCGGTGTTGCCGACGATGCCGATCTTCTGGCCTCGGGTGACGCGCTGTCCGACGGTGACGTCGTGGTCGTTCAGGTGGGCGTACAGCGTCTTGGAGCCGCCGCCGTGGTCGATGACCACGTACTTGCCGTAGCTGGTGGTGAGGGACTTCACGACGCTGACGGTGCCGTCGGCGCTGGCGAGGACCGGCTGGTTCTCCGTCGAGGAGCCCCGTGTCCAGTCGATGGAGAGGGTCGACGGGCTGTGGCCGCCGTACGTCTTGCCCAGCCAGGACTGCTGGCAGCTGAAGGGCATCTGGTAGGCGGGGCCCGCCGCGTGGGAGGGCGTGGCGGCGAAGGCGACCAGGCCGGAGGCGGCCAGGGCCAGGCCGGTGGCGGAGGTCAGGACGCGGCGGGAGAAGGTGAGAGACATGAGGATTCCTCGAAAGTTTCGGGTGGGGGCGCGGCGCGGGCCGGCGCGGGTCAGTTGAAGGTGCCGGTGAGGGCGACGCCGTCGCGGGCGGCGGGAACACCGGTCAGGTCGACGGAGCCGACGGCGGTCCAATTGCCGCTGACCTGGCGCACCGTGTGCAGGACCCGGCCGTCGGTGGCCACGAACGCCACCTGGAGCTCGTCGTTGACGGCAGCCGCGGACACGTCCGTCACCGTCACACCGGACACCACCGAGGAAAGGGAGTTGAACACCCACTCCCCACTGAAGAAGCGGGCGCCGTGGTACTGCTTCGCACCGTTCTCCGCCGTCAGAACGATCTGGAGGTCGTTGCCCGTGCCGGCGATGGCGACGTCCGCGATACCGGCCGGAGCACCCTGCGCGGACACATCGCCCCAACCCAGCCACGTACCGTTCGCCAACCGCGCCGTGTGGTGCAGAACCCCGTCGGCCACCGCCACGAGCTGCACGTCGGACCCCGTGCGAGCCATCGCCACCTTCGTCACCGGCTTGTCACCCGCCGGGTTACCCACCGGAGCCAGCGGCGTCCAGTTGCCGTCCGACCGGCGCACCGTGTGGTACACCTTCCCGTCCGCCACCACGGCCACCTGAAGCTCCGCACCCACCGAAGCCGCCGCCACCTGCGTCACGTTCGCCAAAGCACCGGCCGCGGCGTGGACATCGCCGAAGGTGCCCCACGAACCGTTCCCGTTGCGGACGGTGTGGTGGAGCTTCCCCTCGTTGCTCACCGCCAGGACGTGCGTGTCGCCGTTGATGCCGGCTTCCGCGACGGCGCGGACGCCGCCGGGTACCGCGGCCGCCTCGCCCTCGACGTTGCCGAAGCGGGTCCAGGTGCCGTCGGCGAAGCGCGTCGCGTGGTGCAGGCCGGTGCCGGAATCGACGAGCACCTGCGCCTTCCAGGACTGCGCGGGCGCCGGCGGGGTGGGGGCGTCGGGGTACGGGTTCGCGTGGTCGGTGCCCAGTCCCCTGCTTCGGCCGCAGCTCGGCCAGGCGCCCGGACCCTGAACGGCCAGGACCTTCTCGGCTATCAGGATCTGCTGCTTCTTGGTGGCCTGGTGTGCGTACGCGGCGTACGCCGTGCCGCCGAAGGCCCGCCAGGTCGACGCGGAGAACTGGAGGCCGCCGTAGTACCCGTTGCCGTTGTTGATGCTCCAGTTGCCCGAGCTCTCGCACTGGGCGACCTTGTCCCAGGTCGCCACACTGGCCGCCGAGGCCGAGGTGGTGCCCAGCGAGAGCGCGACGGACGCGCCGATGGCGACGGTGGCGGTGAGCGAGGCGAGCGCGGTCGTGCGACGGCGAGCAGGCATGGCGGATCCCCCAGGATGACGACGTGGATGTACTGCGGACGCGCAGTGGTGCGGTTCCCGGGGGTGCGAGATTCGGCCGCACCACCCGGTGTTTCCCGGCCCCTGCGGGCCGTTGACACGATCATGTCCGCTGGTCAGGGGTCGTTCCAAGGGGTTCCGGCCGGCCTGAACGGGCCCTGGCCGGAAGCGTCCGCCGGGGCTTGAACCGGCGGCCGGGAGGCGTCACCGACGTCGGCGCCCGGACATGCCGAAGCTCCGCTCGCGGGCAACGGGCGAGCGGAGCTCGGGTGCGCGGGACGAGCGGAGCGGGGTGCGCGGAGCGGGGTGAGCAGGGCCGTGCGGAGCAGGGCCGTGCGGAGCAGGCCGTGCGGAGGGATGCCGGGCGGCGACCCCGCGCGCGTCAGCGCAGGGTGGTGCCCTTGTCCGTGCGGTACGTCGCCACGAGCGCGAGGCACATCGCGGCGATGGCGACCCGGCCGGAGGCCTGGAGCAGCGGACCCCGCAGCAGGATGAAGGAGTAGCCGGCGACGAGCGGGACCACGACGGAGATGAGGCTGCCCGGGGGCGAGCGGCGGGTGGCGCGCTTGGCGTAGCGGCGGTCCACGCGGGCGGCTGCGTAGCCCATGCCGAGCAGTCCGGCGCCCATGCCGAGCGGCCCGAAGTCGATCCACAGCTCCGCCCAGATCGGGGAGGAGAGGTTCGTGTTGACGGTGCCCATCCAGGTACCGACCATCACGCCCGTGTCGCGCGGCTTGCCCGGCCAGACCGAGCGCGGCACCGCGAAGAAGATCGATCCGGCGAGCTGGCGTCCGTAGAAGTGGCCGGGCCCGGAGTTGGAGTAGGTGATGGTGTTGGCGAACATGCCGATCTGGTCGTAGTCCTTGAGCGCCATCGGCTCCAGGAACGACGTCGTCTCGACCGGCTTGTAGTTCTTCTCGTCGTAGCGGAAGCGGTCCGCGAACGGGAACACGAGGAGGGCGACCACCACGGCCATCGACAGGGCCACCCGGTACATCGCGGCGCTCACCGGGAAGACGGTGAACAGCAGCGCGAACATGACGGTGAGGAACCAGTAGCGCGGGTTGGAGATCGGGTTGTTGACGATCAGGTTCAGCCCGGCGAGCGCGGCCCAGGTCACGATGACCGACACCTTGCGGCGGGCGAACTTCGAGGTGATCAACCAGCGCGTGTACAGGAGCAGCGCGAGCAGCGCGGGCACGGTGCCGAAGCCGCGGAGCAGGGCCTGCCCGGCCTGGCCGTCGCCGTTGGAGACGCCCGCTTCCTCGATGCCGGCGATGATCTCCTGCCGGCTGGAGAAGAACACGGCCGGCCCGCCCAACTTCATGATGAAGGCGGCGCTGCACAGGAAGGCGAGGACGGTCAGCAACTGGAGCCGGCGCCGGTGGGCCATGACCGGCCGGGGTTCCTTCTGGGAGCCGCCCGCACGGCCGGTGGGCCGGTGGCGGGCCAGCAGCACGCCGACGTCGAAGGCGGTGCAGCCGAGCAGGACGAGGCCGACGGCGACGGTGAGGTCCGAGCGCGGGCCGACGACCGGGGTCGGTACCTGGCCGAGTACGGCCTGGGCGAGGGGGGCCACGCCCATGGCCATGTAGACGAAGAGCCAGAAGGAGCCCTGGAGGAGCTTGCGGCGGCTGGTGAGGACCATCGCCGAGAGCCGGGCACCGGCGTACATGGTGAGCAACAGTTGGAGCCAGAAGGCCGCGTCGCGGGCGCCGGCGCCGGACTGGACGGCGACGAAGAACGGCAGGAAGACGGTGAAGCCGAGGGCGAGCGGGACGGACAGCGCGCGGGAGAGCAGCGTGCGCGGGGTGGTGACCCTGCCCCACTTCGTCTCGTCCTCGACGGGGGGCCGTACGGGCGTGACGGTGGGCTTGCGCATGTCCGTAGCCACTGTTGCCCCCACCCCTGTGCGTGATCCGCGCGCAGTCTAGTCTGAGCGGGCTGCGCCCGGGGAGGCGCGTCGGGGTGGACGATGAGGGGCGACTGTTGCGTGATCTTCCTGCCTTCACGCTGGCCGGGTACGACAAGGGGCGCGGGCTGCTGACGCAGGCGCTCTGGTTCGCCGTGATGAACACGGTGTTCATGGCCTGGTTCTGTCCGGCGCGGCTGCGCGTGGCACTGCTGCGGGCCTTCGGGGCGAAGATCGGCGAGGGTGTCCTGATCCGGCACAAGGTGCGCGTGCTGTGGCCGTGGAAGCTGACCGTCGGGGACCACACCTGGATCGGTGAGGGCGCCTGGTTGCTGAACCTGGAGCCGGTGACCATCGGGGCGAACGTGTGCCTGTCGCAGGATTCGATGCTGTGCACCGGCTCGCACGACCACCGGGCCGCCGACTTCCGTTACCGCAACGCCCCGATCACCGTCGAGGACGGTGCGTGGGTGGCCGTACGGGCGACCGTGCTGGCCGGGGTGACCGTGGGCCGCTGCGCGGTCGCCGGCGCGGGCGCCGTCGTACACAAGGACCTGCCGGAGCTGACCCTGCAGACCCAGGACGGCCGGCGCCGTCCGGTCGAGGAGCCGAAGTGAAAGTTCTGCACGCCGTCACCCTGCACTCCCCCTCGCACGCCTTCGGCGGGCCGGTACGGGTCGCGCTGAACCTCGCCAAGGGGTTGCGGGCGCGGGGCCACGACGCCCGGTTGCTGGCGCTCGGCGAGGGTTTCCCCGACCCGTGGCCCACCGACGTGGAGGGTGTCGCGGCCAAACTGTTCCCGGCCCGGCGGATCCTCCCCCTCGGCTTCAGCGGGATGACCTCGCCGGCCCTGCTGGCCTCGGCGGGCCGGCTGGTCCGGGAGGCCGACGTGGTGCACGTGCACCTGGCGCGGGACCTGGTCACCCTGCCGGTGGCGCTGGCCGCGCTGCGCGCCGGCAAGCCGCTGGTGCTCCAGACCCACGGCATGGTCGACCCGAGCGAGAAGGCGCTGGCCAAGGTGCTGGACGCGGTGGCGGTACGCCGCCTGCTGCGCGGCGCCGACGCGGTGCTGTACCTGACCCCGCACGAGCGGGAGGGCCTGGACGCGGTGGTCGGCTCGCCGCTGGAGCGGGCCGTACGGCTGGTCAACGGCACCCCGGCGCAGGACGGGCGGCCCGCCCCGCAGGGCCCGCCGCGCATCCTGTACTCGGCGCGGCTCCAGGCCCGCAAGCGACCGGTGGACTTCGTGGACGCCGCTCCGGCGGTACTGGCCGTCCACCCGGACGCGCGGTTCGTGGTGGCGGGCCCCGACGAGGGCGAGCTCGCGGCCGTGCGCGCCCGCATCGACGGGCTCGGCCTGGGCGAACGGTTCACGGTGCCGGGGGCGCTGTCGAGCGCCGAGGTGCTGACGGAACTGCGCCGGGCCCACGTGTACGTCCTGCCGTCGGTGGACGAGCCGTTCCCGATGTCGGTGCTGGAGGCCCTCGCGGTGGGCGTACCCCCGGTGGTGACCCACTCCAACGGCCTGGCCCGTGACATCGCGGCGGCCGGAGCGGGCCGCGCCGTCGACCCCGGCCCGGAGGGCGTGGCCCGCGCGGTCCTGGACCTCCTGGATCCGGACGCCAACCGAAAGGCCTCCCTCGCGGCCCGCGAACTCGCCGCCGCCTCCTTCTCGATGGACGCGGTGCTGGACACCCTCCTCCCGGTGTACGAGGGGGCGCGGAGCCGCCGGTAGCATCCGACGCACATCACCGCAGGCCCCGAGCGGGGCCCCGTCCGAAGAGAAGTCGCCTGGATGACCCAGGAACCGACCGCCTCCACCGCACACCGTTCCACCGCCGGACCCGCTCCCGCCGCCGTTCCCTGGGAGCGGTTGGAGCACCACTACGGCACCGCCGAGGACGTCCCCGCCCTGCTGCTCGCCGCGCTGTACGCCCGTTGGCGGGCCGAGCCCGAGGAGCGGGTACGGATCCGGCTGGTCGAGGCCGCCGGGCAGTTGCTGCGGCACGTCCCCGGGGAGTGGCCGGCCGAGGTCGTCGACTGGCTCGGCGGGCTGCCCGGGCACCCCGACGCCGCCCAGTCGTTGGCCGGCGTACTGGCGCTGCGCCGCTGCGGGCTCGGCGGCCACGACACCCGGCAGGTCGACGGGGCCATCGCCCACCTCTCCAGCGGGGACCGTCGTGCGCGGGCCGCCCTGTGGCGGGAGGACGAGCCGTGGAAGCTGATCCGGCGGACCTCCGAAGTGTTCGGTGAGGACCGCGACGGCCGCACCCGCCTGATCGCGGGGCTGCTGGAGCGGGACGCCGACGCCGTGCAGGCCGCGGCGGAAGTGGTGGCCCGCCGGCGCTCCCCGCTCGCGGTGCTGCTGGCGCCGGTCGCCCGGCGGCTGTCCGACCCGTGCGCGCAGACCCGTCGGATGGCGGCCGCGGTGCTGGCCTCGGCGGGCGCGCGGTCCGCGCCGTGGGCCGACGAACTGGCCGCCGCCTGCGCGGACGAGGACCCCCCGGTGGGCCCCAACGCCCTGCACGCCCTCGTACGGATCGGGGATCCGCGCGCGGTGGAGCTGGTGGCCGAGCGGCTGGAGCGGCCCTCGCACCGGTTGGCGGCCGCCGTCCGGCACGACCACTGGTGGTACCGGCCTTCGTTGTCCGACGTACTGGGCCCTCTGCACGCCCGGGCCGACCGGCTGCTGCCCCTCCTGCGGGCCAGGCTGCGCACCTCACCGAACCCGTACGAACCCGCCGCCCTGCTGGGGGTGTTGGCCGGGTGGGGGCACGCCGCCCGGGACGCCGAGCCGGAGATCGTGGCCCTGCTCGGTACGAGCGCCCGGGCGCAGGCCCTCGACGCGCTGCTGGCCCTGGACACCGCCGGGGCGCGGGAGGTGGCGTTGCCCGTGGCGCGGGCCGCGGCCGAACGCGGGGAGCACGGGGCGGCGTACCGGCTCTGGCGGCTGACCGGGGACCCCGCGACGGCCCCGGACGACCCGGCGACCACCGCCGCGCTCGGCCCGGCCGCCGCCGGGCGGGAACCCGCCCTGCGGTCCCGGTGGGAGCGCGGGCGCTTCGGCTGGGAGCGGGTGGAGGTGGCGTACGCCCTGTGGCGGATCACCGGTGATCCGGCGGACGCCGAACAGACCGCGCGGGCCGCGCGGATCGCCCTGGGCGAGGATCCCCGGATCGGCGGGCACGCCCTGCGCTGCCTGCGCCTGCTGCCGGCGCTCGGTGCGGCGGCCGCCCCCGCGGTACCCGCCCTGCACCCGCTGCTGAGCACCGACCTGCGGCCGGTGCTCAGCGCGGGCTGGGCGGCGATCCCGGACGACGACGCGCTGTGCGCGACCGTACGGGAGGTGCTGGCCGCGGCCGGGGCGGCGGACCGGTGGGCGTCGGGCGCCGGGGCCGCCTAGAGCGGGTCCCGGTGGTGGTTGTCGACGACCGGGAAGGCCGCCATGGCGCGCCGGCGCTTGAGGACGCTCGCGTAGACGGCGAGGCCGACGCAGCCGGCCGCCATCATGATGAGGCCGACGAGGTCGAGGTTGACGCTCTCCAGTTCCCAGTCGCTCGCGAAGGTGAGGATGGCCCCCACCACGATCAGGGCGATGCAACCGCCGATGCCCCGCATAGGATTCGCCTCCGCTGTGTCGTGTGACCGCGCGGATACCCCGAACGCGGGCACGAAAACGCCGTCGCTGCCCGGGTGTTGCGGGTGCGACGGCGCTTTCGTGGGGGTGCGGGAGGCCCGGACCGTGCGCCCTAGGCGGGGATCCAGGCGTAGCAGCCCGTCGAGTTGAACGTGGCGGTGCCGCCGGGAATCGCGGCCGTGATCCTGTCGCCCGCCTTGGGCGGGGTCTCGGGACCGGAGGCCAGGATGGAGCCGTCCTTGCCCTTCGCCTCCCAGGTGCAGCCGGCGTTCTGGGTCAGCGCCCGGTAGGTGCCCGCCGCGGGCGCGTTGCGGGATCCGTCGCCGAAGCCCTTCTCCGCGGCGGCCAGGATCGGCTTCTGCTCCGGGCACAGGTGCGTGATCGCGTCCTTCGCCCCGGTGATCTCGCCGGAGATGATGGCGCCGGTCGCCGCGTCCTTGTCCCGCTTCGCCGTGCGCTCCACGCGCTGGCAGGACTCCTCGCCGGTCTGCAGGACGGCCGCCGGATCGACCTTCTCGGGGACCCGACCGCTGAGGTACTTCTTCTCGTTGTCCTTGAAGCTGCCCGTCTTCGGGGTGAGCTTCGGGTCCGGCACGACCGGGCCCGTCGGCTTGGCGTCGGGCGCGACGGACGCGGCCGGCGCGGAGGGCGCCGGTGAGGCGTCCGCCGGGTCGGGGACCGAGGAGGCGGCCGGCGGCTTCGGCTTGACCGCCGCCTCGGCGTCGGCCTTGCCGTCGCCCGAGGAGCAGGCGGTCAGCGTCAGGGCTGCGGCCAGCAGAACAGCAGCCGCTGCGGAGCGTCGGTACATCAGGTGGCTCCCGTACTTACTGGGTACTCGGGGTGGAGAGGCGTACGGGGCCCGGCGGTGACCGGGCCCCGTACGCGCTCGGCGGTTACTTCGGGCCGAAGGTGAGGATCAGCTGCGGGGCGGCGTCCGCGGCCGTCGACTCCGAGGACCAGATCCACATCGGGTCGGTGCCCGTGCTCGTCAGGCCCAGGCCGGCGCTGGTGCCGAGCAGCGCGGAGACCGCGGCGGTGTCCAGCTCGACGTTCTGGATGGCCGAGCCGTCCGGCACGCCCGCGATGCTGCCGAGCGGGGTGGTGCCGAGAGTGGGCTTCGTGTTGAACGTCGTGCCCGCACCGCTCCAGGTGCCGGTGACCGGAACCACGGACACGGTGTCGGCGGTGCCGGCACCTGCCTGCGAGCTGGTCTTGAACTGGAGCGAGGCGGCCTTCAGGACCTGCCCGGACGGTGCGGCCGGGACGGTGAAGCGCAGGTACGTCTCGTACGCCGAGGTGCCGCGCACCGCGAGCGAGGTGGACGTGCCGTAGGCGGCGTTCGGGGCGCCCTGGTTGATGTAGGTGTCCTCGGCCGCGACGACCTTGGAGACCGTGTCGGTGGGCGCCTTGGCCAGGTCGTAGTGGCCCTTGACCTGCGCCTGGGTGAGCACCGTCGGGTAGACGGCCGTCTCGTCGATCTGTCCGGCGAAGAAGTTGCTCGTCGGGCGGGTCGGCCAGCTGGCGAGGTTGTCGCCGCCCACGTGCCAGTAACCGGCGTACGGGGTGGAGTTCGTGGCGCTGTTCGTGCCCTTGTTCTGGCCGTCCACGTAGAGGGTCATGCCGCCGGGGCCCTGCGTACCGACGACGTGGTGCCACTTGTTGTCGTTGTACGAGTCGAAGAGACCGGTGGAGATCGTGCGGGTCGAGCCGTTGTAGACGCCGAAGATCAGACGACCGGTGTTGGTCATGTAGATCTGCTTGTCGTACGAGCCGCTGCTGTTGGCCGTGTTGTTGCCGAAGCCGATCAGCTTGCCGCCGCGCGTGGTGTTCGTCTTGAACCACGTCTCGATGGTGTAGGTGGCGCCGACCGACTGGCGGTGGTCGCTGTACACCTGCTGGCTGGTGCCGTTGAAGCCCATGGCCGTGCTGGAGCCGGAGACGGCGCCGGGGGTCTGGCGCAGCGTCGGGGCGTTGACCTGGACGCCGCTGGTGTTGCCGCCGTTGGAGGAGTCGGCGACGTACGGGCTGACGGTGTCGTCGTAGCGCCAGTACAGCTGGGCGCCGTCGCTGCGGACCTTGTCCGGGTACGCCTGGACCGAGGTCGGGATCGTCACGGAGACGTTCGCCGACAGGGCGCTGGTGTTGCCGGCGGCGTCGGTGGCGGTGACGCGGTAGGTGTAGGCCTGACCGGCCTTGACCGTCGTGTCGTTCCAGGAGGCCTGCGGGCGCTCGAACTCCAGGGAGTCGGCGTTGACCGTGGCGATCGGGGTGCCCGAGCCGTTCCGGTAGATCCGGTAGATCAGTTTGCTGTCGTCCTGGTCGTAGCTGGTGCGCCAGCGGACCTGGGCCTCACCGGGCTTGACGCTGGAGGCGCTGGCGACCGGAGTGGTCGGCGCGCCGACGTCGCCGGTGGAGGCGAAGCGGGTCAGGCCCTGCTGCGGCTCGCCGTTGATGAGCGTGAACTCACCGCCGACCCACATGTACTTGACGTCGTTCTTCTGCGCGACGGACATGACGCGCGGGCCGATGCCCTCGCCGATGCCGTCGTTGGCGTTGGGGTGCCAGCCGAGCTTGCGCGGGCCGCGTACGAAGCCGTCCACGGGCGCGGGGGCGGCGCCTTCGTGGTCGGTCCGCTGGGCCAGCAGGAAGTTCCGCTTGCCGTCGGGGAATTCCAGCTCGGTGGAGCAGTCGTGCGCGTGCGAGGAGCTGTAGAGGACTCCGTCGTACGGCAGGACGTACTGGGTCGCGCCGAGGCAGCGGTCGCGCCACTTCTCGCTGAAGTCGGGGTTCAGGCCGATGCGGCCGTCGAAGACGCCGCCGCCGGAGCCCTCGTTGCCCGTGTAGTAGCCCGTCTCGTCGGCGGAGATGTCCTTGACGACCGAGTTCGAGGGGATGTTGTTGTACGTCTTGGTGACCGCGCCCGTGGTGGCGTTGACGACGGCCAGCGCGTGCGAGTTCGCGTTGTTGACCGAGAAGAAGTCACCGCCGAGCAGGACGTTCTTGCCGTCGTTGCTGACCTCGATGGCGCGGCCCGGCTCGTCGGCGTTGGCGACGAAGGGCTTCAGCGCACCGGAGGAGGCGTCGACCGCGGCGAACCGCTCGCGGGTCTGGCCCTCGACGGTGTTGAAGTCGCCGCCCGCGTACAGGGTGTCGTCCGTGACGGCGAGCGCGCGCACGGTGGCGGGGAAGCTCGGGTGGAACGATGCCTTGGGGGCACAGGTCTCGATGTCGATCGCCGCGAGGCTGGAGACCGGGGTGCCGTTGACGGCGCCGAAGTAGCCGCCCGCGTACAGGGTCTTCTTGTCCTTCGAGACCACCAGGGCCCGCACGGTGGCGGTGCCTTCGCCGACCGTGAAGGCCAGCTTGCAGGAGGTCGGGTTGCCCGTGGCGGCGTCCAGCGCCACGAAGTTCACGGCTTCCTGCTCGGTTCCGCTGCCGGCCCCCACCGGCGGGCTGACCGCGGAGAAGGTGCCGCCGGCGAAAACGGTTCCGTTCGCCTGGTCCATCGCAAAGACGATGCCGTTCGGCTGCCAGGTGGGCAGTTCGTCGGCCGTGAATGCCACCGGCGGCGTGATGGCCGACGCCTCGGGCATCAGCACCAGGCCTATGCCGGCGCCGGTACCGGCCAGTGACAGGACGAGGGCAGCAGTCAGCCCTCTGGATCTACGCATGAGCCCCCCAGGGCAATCGCCCGGTTTGATGGCTGAAAATTATCCGAACAGCCATATGTACTGGCGCAGACTAGGGCTCACGCGAGTACCCGGTCACCTCACTTGACCCATTGCATACCAACTTGGAATCAACAAGGTTCACGAGGAGGGTGCACTTCGGACATACGGCAGGTTTGCCCCGGTCAGGCCGCGAAATACCACAGCGGTGACCGGGACACGGCAAAGCGTAGGGGCAATATAAGCCCTCAGCGGTCGATGCGGACCGTTGCGCCCGCCAGTTGGTCCTCGACCTGACGGATGTCGGCGTCCACCATGATCCGGGCCAATTCGGGCACCAGGACCGACGGCTTCCAGCCGAGGATCTCCTGCGCCTTGGAGGCGTCGCCGATGAGGGCGTCGACCTCGCTGGGGCGCTCGTACTTGGAGTCGTAGCGCACGTGCTCGTTCCAGTCGAGGCCGGCGTGCGTGAAGGAGGACTCGACGAACTCGCGGACGGTGGCCGCGACGCCGGTGGCCACCACGTAGTCGGTCGGCTCGTCCTCCTGGAGCATCCGCCACATCGCGTCGACGTACTCGGGCGCGTAGCCCCAGTCGCGGACGGCGTCGAGGTTGCCGAGGTAGAGGTGGTCCTGGAGACCGGCCTTGATGCGGGCGACCGCGCGGGTGATCTTGCGGGTCACGAAGGTCTCGCCGCGGCGCGGGGACTCGTGGTTGAAGAGGATCCCGTTGACCGCGAACATGTCGTACGCCTCGCGGTAGTTCACCGTGGTCCAGTACGCGAAGACCTTCGCGGCGCCGTACGGGCTGCGCGGGTGGAACGGGGTCCCCTCGTTCTGCGGCGGCGGGGTGGCGCCGAACATCTCCGAGGACGAGGCCTGGTAGATCCGGGTGTCCACGCCACTGGCCCGGATGGCCTCCAGCAGGCGCAGCGCGCCGAGGCCGGTCACGTCGCCGGTGTACAGGGGGGCGTCGAAGGAGACGCGGACGTGGGACTGCGCGCCGAGGTTGTAGACCTCGTCGGGACGTATGTCGCGCAGCAGGTTCACCAGGGCGACGCCGTCGGAGAGGTCGGCGTGGTGCAGGACGAAGGACCGGTTGGCGGTCTGCGGGTCCTGGTAGACGTGGTCGATCCGCTCCGTGTTGAAGCTGGAGGACCGCCGCACGAGCCCGTGCACCGTGTAGCCCTTGGAGAGCAGCAGCTCTGCGAGGTACGAGCCGTCCTGCCCGGTGACGCCGGTGATCAGTGCGGTCTTGCCCATGGGGTCCCCCTGGTGGTGGTTGCTGTTCGTGGTGAGGCTGTGCCTCGGGTGTGCGCGGGTCGAGCCCCGGCAGGGGGCGCACCGAGCGTTCGGGCCGCGGCCCGGGGCCGGATGGGTACCGTACACGTCCGTTGCGGCGGGCTTTGCGGCGGATTCCGCCCCCGGCCGGTCCGGGTTCCGGGCTGCGGGCGGACCCGCTGCGGCGGACTGGCATCATCGGCGGTATGACAAGTTCGCTGCCGCTCCTGCCTCCGCACGCCCGCGTCTTCGTCGCCGGCCACCGCGGCCTCGTCGGTTCCGCGGTCGTCCGCCGGCTGACCGCCGACGGCCACGAGGTGCTCACCCGGGGCCGGGCCGACCTCGACCTGCGCGACGCCGCGGCGACCGAGGCCTACCTGAGGGACGTACGCCCGGACGCGGTCGTGCTGGCCGCCGCCAAGGTCGGCGGCATCATGGCCAACAGCACCTACCCGGTGCAGTTCCTGGAGGACAACCTCAAGATCCAGCTCAGCGTCATCGCCGGGTCGCACGCGGCCGGCGTCGGGCGCCTGCTGTTCCTCGGGTCGTCCTGCATCTACCCGAAGCTGGCCCCGCAGCCGATCAGCGAGGACGCGCTGCTGACCGGTCCGCTGGAGCCCACCAACGAGGCGTACGCCCTCGCCAAGATCGCCGGCATCGTGCAGGTCCAGTCGTACCGCAAGCAGTACGGGGCCTCGTACATCTCGGCCATGCCGACGAACCTCTACGGTCCGGGCGACAACTTCGACCTGGAGACCTCGCACGTCCTGCCCGCGCTGATCCGCCGCTTCCACGAAGCCGCGGCCGAGGGGCGCGCGGAGGTCACGCTGTGGGGATCCGGGACCCCGCGCCGCGAGTTCCTCCACGTCGACGACCTCGCGGCCGCCTGCGCGGTGCTGTTGGAGCGCTACGACGGCGACGAGCCCGTCAACATCGGCTGCGGGGAGGACCTGACCATCAAGGCCCTCGCCGAGACGGTCGCCGAGGTGACCGGCTTCGAGGGCGAGCTCGCCTGGGACACCTCGAAGCCCGACGGGACGCCGCGCAAGCTGCTGGACGTCGGCCGCCTCACCTCGCTGGGCTGGAAGCCCGGCATCCCGCTGCGGGACGGCATCGCCGCCACCTACCGCTGGTGGCTCGACCAAAGCTGACTCCACCACGGCCCTCAGTACGCTCCGCGACCGTCGACGACGGCGCGGAGGGTACGGCCCATCACGTCGACATCGCTGGTGAAGGACCAGTTGTCGACGTACTGGAGATCAAGCTGAATCGTTTCATCCCAGGACAGGTCGGACCGTCCGCTGATCTGCCAGAGGCCGGTCATGCCGGGCCTCACCGAGAGCCTGCGCAGCTCGACCTCGTCGTACTCCGCCACCTCCTCGGGCAGCGGCGGGCGCGGGCCCACCAGCGACATGCTGCCGGTCAGCACGTTCAGCAGCTGCGGCAGTTCGTCCATGGAGGTCCGGCGCAGCAGCCGGCCCACCCGGGTCACCCGGGGGTCGCGACGCATCTTGAACATCAGGCCGTCGTTCTCGTTGGCCCCGGAGAGCTCCGCCTTCAGCTTGTCGGCGTTCACCACCATCGTGCGGAACTTCCACATGACGAAGGGCTCGCCGTCGCGGCCGATCCGGTCCTGGCTGTAGAAGGCGGGGCCGCGCGACCCCAGCCGGATCGCCAGCACGACGCCGAGGAACATCGGCGACAGCAGGATCAGGCCGACGCCCGCCCCGATGCGGTCCAGCGCCGACTTGAGCAGGGGTTGCACGCCGCGGCGTACGGGCGGCGCGATCCGCAGCACGGCGAGACCGCCGGCGGAGAGGGTCTCCAGGCGCTTGACGGATATCTCGACCAGTCCCGGGAACACCGCGAGTTCGAGACCCTCGTCGTGCAGGGCCCACGCCACGCGGCGCAGCCGCTCCCCCGCGATCCGCACGCCGGGCGCGACGAGCACGAGGTCGGCCTGGTGGCTGCGGACGGCGCCGAGGACGGCGACGGAGTCGCCGTTCGACGCCTCGGGCATCCCGTCCTCGAGCCGTGCGGCGACGGGCGTTCCGCTGGTCAGGGCGCCTGCGCCGACGGGAACCACGCCGACGACGACGTACGGGTGGTCGGTGCGCGCGGCGAGGTGGGCGATGACGTGCTCGGCCGCCTCGGGCTCGCCGACGACCAGGACCCGGCTGACGGCGTGCGCCTCGCGGCGGGCCGCCGAGAGGTGGCGGTAGGTGAGCTTGTGGCAGGCGACGGTGATGAGCAGCGCCGGCAGCAGCGCCCCGAGGGCCGCCAGCCGAGGGGTGCTCTCGCCCGTCACCACGCGGGCGACGGCCAGGACCCCGATGAGAATCAGCCAGTCGTGGAGGACCGGCAGGACTCCGCGGGATTCTCCGAGCACGCGGGAGGTGTAACGACGCCTCAGCGCCTGGACGCCGGTCCACGCCAGAGCCGCGCCGACGGCGCAGTAGACGGGCCGGGCCTGCTGCGCGGCCTCGAAGACGAGGCCGACGGGCACGGCGGCGCCGACGAAGTCGGCCGTGACGGCTGCGGGCAGGTACCAGCGGGCCTTGTCACCGAGCCGCCGTGCCGGGGCGGTTGCCGGCCCGTCCGACTCGGAGACTGCTCTGGCCACCCTTTGCGCAGGAAAATGGACATGCCTCATGGGCCCCCCTGGCACGTGGTCTAAGACGATGGCGCGTGCCCGCGGCTTCCCCTGGCAACGAGCGACTGTCGCACCGGGAAACAGTACGACAAACACCCGTACGGTAAATGCCGTTTGCGTTAACGCGAGCTCTCGTTGCTCAAGCGTTAGGAACCGGTATCAACCAGTCCGCATATTGGGCACCCCTTTCGCACGCGAAGGTGAATGGTCCGGATACCGGATACGTATCTTCGGACAACGAACCGTTTCCAGCCAACCTTTTGACGCGGCCCTGACATCACGGCCCACAGGTGGCACTCTTCGACCGTTCATCGCACCAGCCCTGATCTGCCCGGAGGCCCTACCCAGCCGTCCGGAACCCCCCTTGCAGAAGGAGTCTGCGTTGAGTCCCACCCCCCAGAGGCGTGCCACCGCGGCCGGAGCGCTCGTCGCCGCGGCAGCACTGCTCGCCGTAGGCATACAGGCCGGCAGTGCCACCGCCGACGCCACCGCGTCGCAGGCCAGTGCGGCAGCCCAGCCCAACCCGGGCGCGGCCAACCTCAAACTCAGCGCTTCGGAGCGTGCGACGCTCCTTGCCGAGGCCAACTCCACCACCGTGCAGGCGGCCAAGGCCCTGGGCCTCGGCTCCGGCGAGAAGCTGGTCGTCCGCGACGTCGTCAAGGACGCCGACGGCACCACGCACACCTCGTACGAGCGGACCTACGACGGTCTGCCCGTGCTCGGTGGTGACCTCACCGTCCATGCCAAGGGCGGCGTCACCAAGAGCATCACCAAGGCGACCAACCACGAGATCAAGGTCGCGGACACCACCGCCTCGGTCACGCCGTCGGCCGCCGAGAGCCAGGCCGTCTCCGCCGCCAACGCCGAGGGCTCGAAGGAGGCCAAGGCCTCCAAGAACGCCCGCAAGGTGATCTGGGCGGCCGAGGGCGCCCCGGTCCTCGCGTTCGAGACCGTCGTCGGCGGCCTCCAGCACGACGGCACCCCGAACGAGCTGCACGTGGTGACCAACGCCAAGACCGGCGCGAAGATCACCGAGTGGCAGGCCGTCGAGACCGGCACCGGCAACACCATGTACAGCGGCCAGGTGACGCTCGGCACCTCGCAGTCGGGCAGCAACTACACGCTGACCGACGCCACCCGCGGCAACCACAAGACCAACAACCTCAACCGCGGCACCTCCGGCACCGGCACCCTCTTCTCGGGCACCGATGACGTCTGGGGCAACGGCGCCGCCTCCAACCTGGAGACCGCCGCCGCCGACGCGCACTACGGCGCCCAGGTGACGTGGGACTACTACAAGAACGTCCACGGCCGCAACGGCCTGCGCAACGACGGCGTCTCGCCGTACAGCCGGGTCCACTACGGCAACAACTACGTGAACGCCTTCTGGGACGACTCCTGCTTCTGCATGACGTACGGCGACGGTGACGGCAACGCCAAGCCGCTCACCTCCACCGACGTCGCGGCGCACGAGATGACCCACGGCCTCACCTCGGTCACCGGCAACATGACGTACAGCGGTGAGCCCGGCGGCCTGAACGAGGCGACCTCCGACATCTTCGCGGCGGCCGTCGAGTTCTACGCCAACAACCCGCAGGACGTCGGCGACTACCTGGTCGGCGAGAAGATCGACATCCGCGGCAACGGCACCCCGCTGCGCTACATGGACAAGCCGAGCAAGGACGGCTCGTCCAAGGACTCGTGGTACTCGGGTCTGGGCGGCATCGACGTCCACTACTCCTCGGGTCCGGCCAACCACTGGTACTACCTGGCCTCCGAGGGCTCGGGCGCCAAGGTCGTCAACGGGGTCAGCTACGACTCCCCGACCGCCGACGGCCTGCCCGTCACCGCGATCGGCCGGGACGCCGCCTCGAAGATCTGGTTCCGCGCGCTGACGGTCGGCTACTTCAAGTCGAACACGAACTACGCCGCCGCCCGCACCGCCACCCTCCAGGCCGCCGCCGACCTGTACGGCCAGGGCTCGACCACGTACAACAACGTGGCCAACGCCTGGGCCGGCATCGCGGTCGGTGCCCGCATCGCCAACGGCGTGACGGTCACCAACCCCGGCAACCAGAACACCGTCACGGGCAGCGCGGTGAGCCTGCAGATCCAGGCGAACAGCACGAACCCGGGTGCGCTGAGCTACGCGGCGACCGGCCTGCCGGCAGGCCTGTCCATCAACTCCTCCACCGGCCTGATCTCGGGCACGGCCTCCACGGCGGGCACGTCCAACGTGACCGTCACGGTGACCGACTCGCAGGCCAAGACCGGTACGGCGGCCTTCACCTGGACCGTCGGCACCACGCAGCCGAGCGTGTTCGAGAACACGACCGACTACGCGATCGCGGACAACTCCACGGTCGAGTCGCCGATCACGGTGAACCGTACGGGGAACGCCTCCAGCGCCCTCAAGGTGGACGTCAACATCGTCCACACCTACGTCGGTGACCTGAAGGTCGACCTGGTCGCCCCCGACGGTTCCGTCTACAACCTGCGCAACCGCACCGGCGGCAGCGCGGACAACATCGTCCAGCAGTTCACCGTGAACGCCTCCTCCGAGGTCGCCCAGGGTGTCTGGAAGCTCCGTGTCGCGGACCTCGCCTCCGCCGACATCGGCAAGATCGACAGCTGGAAGCTCACCTTCTGACCCACCGGGTCCGAGCGTGAACCACAGCTGAACCGTTAGATCACGGGGCCGCCCGGGAGCAGACCTCCCCGGGCGGCCCTGTTCCATGTCCCGGCGACCGCGTCAGCGGGTGAGGGCCAACAGGCCCCGGGCCGGCTCCCTCGCCGCCGGGCCCAGCAGGGAGGGCAGCGCGGTCGCCACCGCCCGGCGCACCTGCCGGTACGCGCGGCCCGTCCCGTCGGCCGCGCCGTGCAGCAGCCACAGCAGCGACAGCCGGTGACCGGGACCGTCCGTCACGAGCCGCGCGACGAACGGCACGGCGGCGGCGGTCGCCGAGTAGACCGTGCCCTGATGACAGAGGGAGGAGAACAACTCGTCCGTCGCCTCCTCCCGCACCCGGGCGTCCGTCGAACCGGCCGCCCGCAGCAGGGCGGGCACGTCGTCCGCCTGCCCGTAGGCGTGTTCCAGCTCCGCCCAGTCGATGTCGTCGATCCCGTCCAGCATGCGCACGACCCTGGGCCGTCGGCGTGACGGGCCCGCCGGCCCCCCGCGGCCGGGACCTGCTGCCCCCGGCGGCGGGACCTTCGGCGCTGCCGGCGGGCCCGGCGGCGGGGAGATAGTGGAGGTCCGGCGAACCTACGGAACCGTAGGTTCGAGTGATCCGAGGACGTGCGCCATGCCCCAGAGCCCCACGAACGCTCCCCCCGCGCAGCGCCCCTGGCTGATCCAGGGCGGCATGGGCGTCGGCGTCTCCGGGTGGCGGCTCGCCCGGGCGGTGTCCGGGACGGGGCAGTTGGGCGTGGTGTCCGGCACCGCGCTGGACGTCGTACTGGCCCGCGTCCTACAGACCGGCGACCCGGGCGGTCACGCCCGCCGCGCCCTGGCCGCCTTCCCGCTGCCCGAGCTCGCGCAGGTCGCCCTCGACTGCTACTTCCGGGAGGGGGGCCTGCCCGACGACCGCACCCCGATGCGGACCACCCCGCGCCTGCGCGCGGCCGGCGGGGCCCCGGCGGAGGTCCTCACCGTCCTCGGCAACTTCGTCGAGGTCTGGCTCGCCAAGGAGGGACACGATGGTGTCGTCGGCATCAACTACCTGGAGAAGATCCAGCTGGCCACCGCCCCCGCGATGTTCGGCGCGATCCTGGCAGGCGTCGACCACGTGCTCGTGGGCGCGGGAGTCCCCGGTCAGATCCCGACCCTCGCCACCCGGTTGGCGCGCTGCGAACCCTGCGTGACCCGGGTCTCCGTCGTGGGCCAGGAGGAGCCGCTGGAGCAGCTCTTCGACCCGCGGGCGCTGCTCGCCGGACACCTGCCCGGCCCGCTGCGCCGCCCGGAGGTGCTGGCCATCGTGTCGCTGCCGGTGCTCGCGACCTACCTGGCCCGGGACGAGGCCACCCGCCCCGACGGCTTCGTCATCGAGACCAGTCAGGCCGGCGGCCACAGCGCCCCGCCGCGCGGGCCGATGACCCTGGACGCGGCCGGCGAACCCCTCTACGGACCGCGGGACCACCCCGACCTCGCGAGGATGGCCCGGCTCGGACTGCCGTTCTGGCTCGCGGGTGGCCAGGCCTCCCCCGAGGCGGTTGCCGCGGCCCGGGCCGCCGGCGCCGCCGGGGTGCAGATCGGCAGCGCCTTCGCGCTGTGCGAGGAGTCGGGGATGGCCCGGCACCTGCGCGAGGAGCTCCTCGGCCGCGCGCACACCGCGTCCCTGACGGTCCGCAACGATCCGGGGGCCTCCCCCACCGCGTTCCCGTTCAAGGTGGCGCGGCTGCCGGGCACCGTGTCCGAGCCGGAGGTGGCCGCCGCCCGGCGCCGGGTCTGCGACCTGGGATTCCTGCGCACCCCCGTACGGGGTCCGCGCGGGCTGGTGTACCGGTGCGCGGCCGAGCCGGTGGCCGCGTACGTCCGCAAGGGCGGGGATCCGGCGGACGCCGAGGGCAAGCAGTGCCTGTGCAACGGCCTGCTGGCCACCATCGGCCTCGCGCAGCGACGGCCGGGCGGGCGGATCGAGCCCCCGCTCGTGACGATCGGCAAGGACCTGTCGTTCCTGACGCGGCTGTCCCCCGACGCTTCCCCCTATACGGCGGCGGACGTGGTGCGGTGGCTGGAGCCGGGAGCGCGAACGCCCTAGGCGACATCCGGGAGGCGGACGCGCGCGCGGGCCCGGCACCCACGGGAGTGCCGGGCCCTCGTGCTGGTGTGACGTGCCGTTCGGCCCCGCGATCAGCCGATGTTGCGGAAGGCCGACCGGAAGAGGTCGTCCTCGTCGTAGTGGTCGGAGTTGTCGTTGTCGTTGTCGCCGTCGTGGCGGCCGCCGTGGTGGCCGTGCTCGTCGGTCGGCTTGAAGTACACGGAGCGGACGTTCAGGTTCCGCGCCTCGTCGCCCGGCTCCAGCACCTCCTGCGGCTCACCGCCGCAGTTGCGGTCCCGGAAGACCAGCGCGAGGGATTCGGTGTCGTTCTCCACCTTGAAGGCCGGGTGGTTGCGCGTGCCCGGCAGCTGGTAGCACGTGTCGTTGTCGGCCGGTTCGATCGACCTGCGGTGTACGTCGCCCTCCTCATCGGCGTACCGGTAGTACAGCTCGCCGAGGGACTCGCGGTCGTGCCGGTCTCCGGCCATCGACTGGCCGGCGGTGGGCAGCACGAGCGCGAGGCTCGCGAGCAGCACGGTGGCTGTGGTGCGTAGACGCATGTGGGGATCCGTTTCTCGGGGGTCCACGGATGCCTGTCCTGTCGGCATCCGCGGACAACGTAGGAGCGACCCCCTTCGCAGAAACGTTTCTGCATGCGCAACGTGTTCGATGGTTCACCCTCTCGGGGCGCCCCCCGAAGCCACCCGCGTCCGTACGGCCCACCGCCCCGCCCGCGACTGCGGGACGGGGCGGTGGGACGGGCCGTAGCAGGGCGAACGGGCGCCCGGCCCGGGGCTCAGCGCAGCAGGACGCCGCCGGGGGCCTCGGTGTTCACCGGGGCCGCGACCAGCCCGAGCTCGGCCGGGGTGGCCAGCAGCGGGTGCGACGGCAGCACCCGTACGGTGTAGCCGAACGGCCCCGTGCGGTCGAGGGCGAGCGGGCCCTCGTACACCCACCGCCCCTCCAGGTCGGGACCGGCCGCGGGCTTGAGCGGGAAGCTCCGCCCGTCCCGGATCACGTCCTGCGCGTCGACCCGGCCCGCGACGGCCTGCACCTCCACGTCCTCGGGCGTCAGCGAGTCGAGCGCCACCCGGACCCGCAGCGTGAGGGTGGCCCCCAGTTCGGCGGTGCCCCCGACGGGCGCCGCGGCGACGGCCTCCACGTGCTCGACGGCCACGCGCGGCCAGGCCGCCCGGACCTGACCCTTCCACCAGGCCAGGTCCCGCGCGGCGTCGGCGGTCAGGGCGCGGTGGGAGCGGGCGGCCGGGGTGTAGAGCCGTTCCACGTACTCGCGGACCATCCGCCCCGCGAGCACCTTCGGCCCCAGGGACACCAGGGTGCGCCGGACCATCTCGATCCACCGCACCGGCAGCCCCGAACGCCCGGTCCGGTCGTAGAACCGGGGGGCGACCCGGTTCTCGATCAGCTCGTAGAGGGCGCCTGCCTCCAGGTCGTCGCGCCGGTCCTCGTCCGTGCCGAGGCCGTCGGCCGTGGGGATGGCCCAGCCGAAGTCGGGCTCGAACCACTCGTCCCACCAGCCGTCCAGGACGGAGAGGTTGAGGCAGCCGTTGAGCGCGGCCTTCATCCCGCTGGTCCCGCAGGCCTCCAGCGGACGCAGCGGGTTGTTCAGCCAGACGTCGCAGCCCGGGTACAGCTTCTGCGCCATCGCCATGCCGTAGTCCGGCAGGAAGACGATGCGGTGACGCACCCGCGGGTCGTCCGAGAACCGCACCAGCTCCTGGACGAGCCGCTTCCCGCCGTCGTCGGCCGGGTGCGCCTTGCCCGCGACGACGATCTGCACGGGCCGGTCCGGGTCCAGCAGCAGTCGGCGCAGCCGCTCGGGATCGCGCAGCATCAGCGTGAGCCGCTTGTACGAGGGCACGCGCCGGGCGAAGCCGATGGTCAGCACGTCCGGGTCGAGGACGGAGTCCACCCAGCCCAGTTCCGCGTCCGCGGCCCCGCGCTGCTTCCAGGAGGCGCGCAGCCGGTCCCGTACCTCCTGCACCAGTTGTTCGCGCAGCACCCGGCGCACGTCCCACACGTCCTGGTCGGCGATCTGCGCGACGGCGTCCCAGCGCGCGGAGCCGCCGACGGCGAGGGCGTCCTCGGTGCGCCCGGACCCGATCTGGCGGGCGCCGAGCCGCATGACCTCGGGGGCGACCCAGGTGGGGGCGTGCACCCCGTTGGTCACGGACGCGATGGGTACGTCGACGGGGTCGAAGCCCGGCCAGAGCCCGGCGAACATCCCCCGGCTGACGGCGCCGTGGAGGGTGGAGACGCCGTTGGCCCGCTGCGCGAGGCGCAGTCCCATGACGGCCATGTTGAACACCCCGGGGTCGCCACCGGGGTACGACTCCGCGCCGAGTTCCAGGATCCGGTCGACGGGTACGCCGGCCAGTTCGGCGGCCTCCCCGAAGTGCCGGGCGACCAGGCCGCGCTCGAAGCGGTCGATGCCGGCCGGGACGGGGGTGTGGGTGGTGAACACCGTCCCGGCGCGCACGGCTTCGACGGCGGCGTCGAAGCCGAGGCCGCGCTCCCCTTCCAGTTCCCTTATGCGTTCGAGCCCGAGGAAGCCGGCGTGCCCCTCGTTCGTGTGGAAGACCTCGGGGTCGGGGTGCCCGGTGATCCGGCAGTACGTGCGCACCGCGCGCACGCCGCCGATCCCCAGCAGCATCTCCTGCAGGAGCCGGTGGTCGCTGCCGCCGCCGTAGAGGCGGTCGGTCACCTCGCGGGCGACGGCGTCGTTGTCCTCGACGTCGGAGTCCAGGAGGAGCAGCGGGACCCGGCCGACGCGGGCCTGCCAGACGTGGGCGTGCAGGGAGCGGCCGCCGGGCAGGGTGAGCGAGACCCGGGCGGGGGCGCCGTCCTCCTCGCGCAGCAGCGAGACGGGCAGTTCGTTGGGGTCCAGGACCGGGTAGTGCTCCTGCTGCCAGCCGTCACGGGACAGGGACTGGCGGAAGTACCCGTGTCGGTAGAGGAGTCCGACGCCGATGAGGGGCACGCCGAGGTCACTGGCGGCCTTGAGGTGGTCGCCGGCGAGGATGCCGAGGCCGCCGGAGTACTGGGGGAGGGCGGCGGTGATGCCGAACTCGGGGGAGAAGTAGGCGATCCCGGCGGGCAGGTCGGCCGCGTTCTCCTGGCTCTGGTACCACCTCCCGCCGTGGAGGTAGTCATCGAGGTCGGCGACGGCGACGGCGAGCCGGCGCAGGAACCGCCGGTCGGCGGCGAGTTCCGCGAGCCGGGCCGCGGGCACGGCGCCGAGCAGCCGGACGGGGTCGCCGCCGGCGGCCTGCCAGCCTTCGGGGTCGACGGATTGGAAGAGTTCTCGGGTTTCCGTGTGCCAGGACCAGCGCAGGTTGCGCGCCAGTTCGGCGAGCGGCACGAGGGGTTCGGGGAGGACGGGGCGCACGGTGAATCGACGGATAGCCTTCACGTGTTCCACCTTCGCAGGGGATTACGGATCGGAGCGGCCGCACCACGCTGTGCACCCGCGCATCGCCCCCGGAAGGCTAGCGGCGAACCCCGCCCCGGACCATCCCGCCCCTCCGGCGCCGGGCCGCGGCGCGGTCAGTGCACGGGGCCTTCGGCGGCCAGGAGGGCGTCCAGGCACGGGAGGAGGGCCGGGGGCAGCATCGTGCGGTCCAGTGCGCGCAGGGCGGCGCGGGCCGGCGGCGGCAGGAAGCGGACGAGTTGGAGCAGGGCGCCCAGTTCGGTCTCCAACGCGGAGGCGTCCGGTTCGTGGACGGCGGCGCGGGCCAGGGCGGCGCACAGCAGGGCGCCGGTCTCGGGGTCCCAGGAGTCGGGCCAGTCCGCGGCCCCGGCGGCGGCCAGCTCCCGCACCCGCGGGTCGGGCGCCCGCAGCAGACGTACGTACTCCCGGGCGCGGGGGTCGGCTTCGAGCCGGTCCCACTCCCCCAGGGCCCGCGCCCCGGGACCCGAGAGCAGCACCCGCGCCGAGGCGCCGGTGCCCAGTCGATCGGTGGCCCGGCCGTAGGACTCGATGCGCTCCAGCACCACCCGGGCTCCGAGCGGGGTGCGCAGGCTCAGGCCGGTGCTCGGTATGCCGCGCAGGCAGCGCACGACGGCCCGGGTGCCGGCGCCGACGGGTTCCACGGGTCCGGCGACCTGGAGCCGGCCCGCCCGGGCGAGCAGCCGGGCCAGCACCGGGGGCGGGGACGGCATGACGGCGAGTCGGCCGAGGTCGGTGTCGTCCAGGCCGGTCTCCACGGCGGGCAGGGCCGCCAGCTGCGCCGCCAGCGCGCCGGGGTCGTCCTCCTCGCGGGCGGCGCTCACCAGCGCGGCGGCCAGGACCCGTTCCGCTTCCGGCCCCCACAGGGTGTCGGCCGCCTCCCGGGCGGCGGCCTCGCGCAGCCGGGGGTCGGGCGCGCGCAGGCGCCGTACGAGGGGATATTCCTGCTGCTCCATCGGGCCCATGCCAGGCATTGTCGCGCCTGCCGCCCGGGTGGGCACGGGGCGGGCTCCCGGTGGCGGAATCCGGCCGTCCGCCCGGCCTCGACGCCTGGGCGGGATCCGGCCGGGCGTCGGTGGTCGGGCCTCCGGTCAGGCGTCCGGTCGGGCGTCCGGCCCGGCCTCCGGTCGGGCGTCGGTGGCCAGGCGGGCGTGGAGGTGCTCGTCGTGCCATCCGTCGGCGTGGAGGAGGGCGCCGCGCATGGTGCCCTCCAGCGGGAAGCCGGCTCTGACCGCGACGGCGCAGGAGGCGGGGTTGCCCACCGAGTGACAGATACGCAGCCGGTGCAGACGGCACTCCTCGAACGCCCATCGGGAAACGGCCGTCACGGCCTGCCCCACCGCGCCCCGGCCGCGTCCGGCCGGCAGCAGCCAGTAGAGGAACTCCGCGCTCGCGCCGGACGGATCGATGTCGGCCAAACCGACGAGGCCCACCGCCGCTCCCGCGGCCCCGTCCTCGTCGGGGTGCGCCACCGCCCAGACCGCCGCCTCCCCCGCGTCCCAGCGCCGCGCCCACCGCTCGATCCGGTCGACGGCCCCGGTCGGCGTCATCGGCTCGGTCCGGTTCCAGTGTCGGACGTCCGGATCCTCGTGGGCCGACGCCAGGACCTGCGCGTCCGTGTCCCGCCAGGGGCGCAGCACCATGCCGCACGGTAGGACGAGCACCGGTTGCGGCGCCCCTCCCCACCCCCTCGACGGCGTTACTTCAGGGACGGGTGTGACGGATGGGGCGGACACCATTTCGCTGTACATCGCTTGTTCCTCACCGACTTGACGGAGCATCGGCACCCGCGGATCCGGTCCTTTGTGCGCCACGTGCCACTACGTACGAGTAGTTAACCAACGGCTCGGATTGGACGGGGCGTGCGTGGGGCAGGGCTCTGCGGGTACGCGCGGTACACGCACGGCGCACCCGCCCACCCCCTTTCCCCGCCACCCGAGTGAACGCGGACAGGAGCGGCCATGCCCGCAGCCCAGCCGTCTTCCGAGCGGCTAGAAACAGAGCGAACAGAGCGTGCACTACCAGCCGTGATACCGGCTGGCCTGTTGTCACCGAGCCCTGCGAACTGCCCCCAGGTGATCCCATCATGATCGGTCGCATTCCCGTGCTGGACGTCCGCCCTGCCGTCGACTGCGGCGCCAGACCCGCCAAGGCGGTCGCGGACGAAGTCTTCGAGATCTCCGCCACCGTGTTCCGCGAGGGCCACGACGCCGTGGCCGCACACGTCGTGCTGCGGGATCCGAGCGGGCGCCTGCGCCCGCCGATCCCGCTCCGCGAGCTCGCCCCCGGCACCGACCGGTGGGGGGCCCGGATCTCCGCCGAGACCGAGGGGAGGTGGACGTACACCGTCGAGGCGTGGAGCGATCCGGTCGCCACCTGGCGGTCCCACGCCGCGATCAAGATCCCGGCGGACATCGATACCGGTCTCGTGCTGCTCGAAGGAGCGGAGCTCTACGCGCGGGCCGCCGCCAAGATCCCCAAGCGGGACGGCCGCGCGGCGGTGCTGGACGCCGCCGCGATCATGCGCGACGAGGACCGGCCCGTCGCCGAGCGGTACGAGGTCGCGCTCGCGCCCGCGGTGGACGCCGCGTTCGCCAAGCGCCCGTACCGGGAGCTGGTCAGCGCCGCCAAGGCGCTCCCGCTGCTGGTCGAGCGCAAGCGCGCCCTCTTCGGCTCCTGGTACGAGATGTTCCCCCGCTCCGAGGGAGCGGTGCTGGAGCCCGGCTCGGCCCCGGTCAGCGGTACCTTCCGGACCGCCGCCGAGCGGCTGCCCGCGATCGCGGACATGGGCTTCGACGTGGTGTACCTGCCGCCCATCCACCCCATCGGCTCCACCTACCGCAAGGGACCCAACAACACGTTGTCAGCGGGGAGTTGGGACCCGGGCGTGCCGTGGGCCATCGGCTCCACCGAGGGCGGCCACGACGCGGTCCACCCCGAGCTCGGCACCATCGAGGACTTCGACGCCTTCGTGGCCCGGGCCCGCGAACTGGAGCTGGAGATCGCCCTCGACTTCGCGCTCCAGTGCTCCCCCGACCACCCGTGGGTGGAGAAGCACCCCGACTGGTTCCGCCACCGGGCCGACGGGACGATCGCGTACGCCGAGAACCCGCCGAAGAAGTACCAGGACATCTACCCGGTCCACTTCGACACCGACATGGCCGGCATCGTCGAGGAGACCTGCCGGATCCTGCGGTACTGGATGGACCACGGCGTCCGCATCTTCCGGGTCGACAACCCGCACACCAAGCCGGTGGTGTTCTGGCAGAAGGTGATCGCGGACATCAACAAGTCCGACCCGGACGTGATCTTCCTGGCCGAGGCCTTCACCCGGCCGGCCATGATGCGGGCCCTGGCCGCCGTCGGGTTCCAGCAGTCGTACACGTACTTCACCTGGCGCAACACCAAGTCCGAGCTGACCGAGTACGTGAGCGAACTGGCGGACGACCGTTCGGCCTCGGTCATGCGGCCGAACTTCTTCGTCAACACGCCCGACATCCTGCACGAGTACCTCCAGCACGGCGGCCGCCCCGCCTTCGAGGTCCGCGCGGTCCTGGCCGCCACCCTCTCCCCCACCTGGGGGGTCTACGCGGGCTACGAGCTGTGCGAGAACGCCCCGGCGAAGGCGGGCAGCGAGGAGTACCTGGACTCCGAGAAGTACGAGTTCCGGCCACGCGACTGGGCTGCCGCCGAGCGCGAGGGCCGCACCATCGCCCCGCTCATCACCACCCTGAACCGGGTGCGCCGGCTCAATCCCGCCCTCCAGCAGTTGCGGGACATCCACTTCCATTCGACCGACAACGAACAGGTGATCGCCTATTCGAAGCACGCGGGCGCCAATTCCGTACTGGTGGTCGTCAACCTCGATCCGCACCACACCCAGGAGGCGACGGTCTCGTTGGACATGCCGGTACTCGGCCTCGACTGGCACGGGTCCCTCGCGGTGCGCGACGAGCTCACCGGCGATACCTATCACTGGGGCAGGGCGAACTACGTACGCCTGGAGCCGGGCCGCACGCCCGCACACGTACTGGCCGCACTGCGACCGTCCCCGCCCACCGGAGGGTCACCCACCACATGATGATCAACGATCCCGTCCACGACACCTTCGAGGACACCCCCGCCAAGGACCGCGACCCCGACTGGTTCAAGCGGGCGGTCTTCTACGAGGTCCTCGTCCGCTCCTTCCACGACAGCAACGGCGACGGCGTCGGTGACCTCAAGGGGCTCACCGCCAAGCTGGACTACCTCCAGTGGCTCGGCGTCGACTGCCTCTGGTTGCCGCCGTTCTTCGCCTCGCCCCTGCGCGACGGGGGCTACGACGTCTCCGACTACACGTCCGTGCTGCCCGAGTTCGGCGACCTCGCCGACTTCGTGGAGTTCGTGGACGCCGCGCACACCCGCGGCATGCGGGTGATCATCGACTTCGTCATGAACCACACGAGCGACCAGCACGAGTGGTTCCAGCAGTCCCGCAAGGACCCCGACGGGCCCTACGGCGACTACTACATGTGGGCCGACAACGACAAGCAGTACCAGGACGCCCGCATCATCTTCGTCGACACCGAGTCCTCGAACTGGACGTACGACCCCGTACGCAAGCAGTACTACTGGCACCGCTTCTTCTCGCACCAGCCGGACCTCAACTACGAGAACCCGGCCGTCGTCGAGGAGATCGTCTCCGCCCTGCGCTTCTGGCTGGACCTCGGCATCGACGGCTTCCGCCTCGACGCCGTGCCCTACCTGTACGCCGAGGAGGGCACCAACTGCGAGAACCTCCCGCGCACCCACACCCTGCTCAAGCGGGTCCGGGCGGAGATCGACGCGCACTACCCGGACACCGTGCTGCTCGCCGAGGCCAACCAGTGGCCCGAGGACGTCGTCGACTACTTCGGCGACTACGCGAAGGGCGGGGACGAGTGCCACATGGCGTTCCACTTCCCCGTCATGCCGCGCATCTTCATGGCCGTACGAAGAGAGTCCCGCTACCCCGTCTCGGAGATCCTCGCGAAGACCCCGGCGATCCCGGACAGCTGCCAGTGGGGCATCTTCCTGCGCAACCACGACGAGCTGACCCTCGAAATGGTCACGGACGAAGAACGCGACTACATGTACGCCGAGTACGCGAAGGACCCGCGGATGCGGGCCAACATCGGCATCCGGCGCCGGCTCGCCCCGCTCCTGGACAACGACCGCAACCAGATCGAGCTGTTCACCGCCCTGCTGCTGTCCCTGCCCGGCTCGCCGATCCTCTACTACGGCGACGAGATCGGCATGGGCGACAACATCTGGCTCGGCGACCGCGACGGCGTCCGCACCCCGATGCAGTGGACCCCGGACCGCAACGCCGGTTTCTCCTCGTGCGATCCGGGCAGGCTGAACCTGCCGGTCATCATGGACCCGGTCTACGGGTACCAGGTCACCAACGTCGAGGCGGCCATGGCATCGCCCTCGTCGCTGCTGCACTGGACCCGGCGGCTGATCGAGATCCGCAAGGCGAACCCCGCCTTCGGTCTCGGCTCGTACACGGAACTGCCCTCGTCCAACCCGGCGGTCCTCGCGTTCCTCCGCGAGCTCGGGGACGACCTGGTGCTGTGCGTGCACAACTTCTCGCGCTTCGCGCAGCCCACCGAGCTGGATCTGAGGTCGTTCAACGGGCGGGTCCCGGTGGAGCTCACGGGTGACGTGCGCTTCCCACCGATCGGTGAATGGCCGTACCTGCTGACCCTGGCGGGACACGGCTTCTACTGGTTCCGCCTGCGGAGCGACCAGCGCGCCGACTGACGGACCGAGCAGGGGGGCGGGCACTCCTTTGGGTCAATCGCCCGCCCCTGTACGGATCATCCTGACCCGACACTCGCACATACCGGAGAAGCAACTGCCGCACATCCGGGACACTCTGCGCATTCTGTGACGGCCCGGGGAAAGGACGCGACGCCATGTCGGAGGCTGCATCCGCCCGGAGCCGGCTGACGGCCGACCGGGCCGCCGGGATCGGCCCGTTGGAACCGATGCTGAGGGCCTGGTTGCCCGCACAGCGCTGGTTCGCGGGCAAGGGCCGCACCATCAGCAGGTTGAGGGCCGTTTCGGCGGCCGAACTGCTGCCGCCGGGATCCGTTCCCGGACTGCTCCACCTGCTCCTCGACGTGGACGGGGACTGCTACCAGCTCCTGCTGGGCATCCGCCCGTCCCCGCTCCCGCCCGCCCTCGCGCCCGCACTGATCGGGACCGCCGAGGACGGCCCGTACGCGGGCAGGGCGGTCTACGAGGCGCTGGGCGATCCCCGGCTCGCCGCCATGCTGCTGGAGCGACTGCGCTCCCCCGGCACCCTCGGCCCGCTCCGTTTCGACCGGGACCCCCAGGCCCCGGTCCCGGCCGGGCTGCAACCCCGGCCGCTCTCGGGGGAGCAGACCAACTCCTCCCTCATCTATGGAGATTCGTTCATCCTCAAGGTGTTCCGCCGCGTCGGACCCGGCGTCAATCCGGACCTGGAACTGCCCAGAGCACTGGCCGCCGCCGGTTGCTCCCGGGTACCCGCGCCCGTCGCCTGGTACGAGGCCGCACTGCCCGGGGCCGAGCCGCTGACCCTGGGCGTGCTCCAGCCGTACCTGCGCGGCTCCGACGACGGCTGGCAGCTGGCCCTGCGCCGACTGGGCGCCGGCGCCGACTTCACCGCGGAGGCGCACGCGCTGGGCCGGGCCACCGCCGAGGTGCACAGCGCCCTCGCCTCCGCCCTGCCCACCATCGCGCTGGGGCCCGAGCAGACCGCCCGGCTCGCCGCCGGGATGACCGCCCGGCTCGCCGCCACCGCGCGCGAGGTCCCCGCGCTCCAGCCCTACGAGGCCGGCCTGCGCGGCGCCTTCGACGCCCTGGCCGCGTCCCGGGGGGCCGGGGTACCGGCCCAGCGCATCCACGGCGACCTGCACCTGGGCCAGACCCTGCGCACCGTCGACGGCACCTGGGCGCTGATCGACTTCGAGGGCGAACCGGCCCGTTCGCTCGCCGACCGGCGCCGCCCCGAACCGGCCGTGCGGGACATCGCGGGGATACTGCGTTCCTTCGACTACGCCGCCCGCTCGCACCGACCGTTCGCCCCCGCATGGGCGGACGCCTGCCGGGCCGCGTTCTGCGAGGGCTACGCCCGCACCACCGGCCGGGACCCGCGCGAGGACCCCGTCCTGCTGCGCGCGTACGAGACCGACAAGGCGGTGTACGAGGCCCGCTACGAGTCCCGCCACCGACCCGACTGGCTGCACGTCCCGATGGCGGCGATCCGCCGCCTGTCGGAACCGCAGCGGCCCGCCCACCGCGTGCCGCCGACCCCGCCCGCTCCCGGTTCCGTCTCCCCCCATCCGCATCCGAAGCCCCCGAGGAGGCCGCTCGCGTGAGCGCCGCACGACAGCCGTCACCGACCGTCCGCGACGAAACCGCCCCCGAGACCGGGAAGAAGCCCCGTACCCCGCGGGCCCGACGGGCCGACCCGCTGCACGGCGGCGTCCGGCCCGCGCCCGCGCTCGCCGCCGAGGAACGCGCCCGGCTGCTGGAGGGCCGCCACCACGACCCGCACGGGGTGCTGGGCGCCCGCGCCCAGCGGGGCGGGGTCGCCTTCCGGGTGCTGCGCCCCCACGCGAAGTCCGTCACGATCGTGGCGAAGGGGCTGCGGGCCGAGCTCTTCGACGACGGGGACGGGCTGTTCTCGGGGCTGCTGCCGCTGACCGGCGTGCCGGACTACCGGCTGCTGGTGACGTACGACGGCGACGAGGTGGAGGTCCACGACCCGTACCGGTTCCTGCCCGCCCTCGGTGAGCTGGACCTGCACCTGATCGGCGAGGGTCGGCACGAGGAGCTGTGGACGGCGCTCGGCTCGCAGCCCATGGAACACCAGGGCGTGACCGGCACCCGGTTCACCGTGTGGGCGCCGAACGCCCAGGGCGTCCGGGTCACCGGCGACTTCTCGTACTGGGACCCCGCCGCCCACCCGATGCGCTCGCTCGGTTCCACCGGGGTGTGGGAGCTGTTCCTGCCGGGGGTGGGCGAGGGAACCCTGTACAAGTACGACATCACGCGCCCGGACGGCAGCCACACCGTGCGCGCCGACCCGATGGCCCGGTACGCGGAGGTCCCGCCGGCGACCGCGTCGGTGGTGACCGCCTCCCGGTACGAGTGGCAGGACGCCGACTGGATGCTGACGCGCGGCGAACGGCCGCCGCACCAGGCGCCGTTCTCCGTCTACGAGGTGCACCTGGCGTCCTGGCGGCCGGGGCTCGGCTACCGGCAGCTCGCCGAGCAGCTGCCCGCGTACGTCAAGGAGCTGGGCTTCACGCACGTGGAGCTGATGCCGGTCGCCGAGCACCCCTTCGGTGGTTCCTGGGGCTACCAGGTCACCGGCCTCTACGCGCCGACCTCGCGGATGGGCACCCCGGACGACTTCCGGTTCCTGGTGGACTCGCTGCACCGGGCGGGCATCGGGGTGATCGTGGACTGGGTGCCCGCGCACTTCCCGCGCGACGAGTGGGCGCTCGCCGAGTTCGACGGCCGGCCGCTGTACGAGCACGGTGACCCGCAGCGGGCCGCCCACCCCGACTGGGGGACGCTGGAGTTCGACTACGGCCGCAAGGAGGTCCGCAACTTCCTCGTCGCCAACGCCGTGTACTGGTGCCAGGAGTTCCACGTGGACGGCCTGCGCGTGGACGCGGTGGCCTCGATGCTGTACCTGGACTACTCGCGCGAGGACGGCGAGTGGTCGCCGAACGAGCACGGCGGCCGGGAGAACCTGGACGCGGTGGCCTTCCTCCAGGAGATGAACGCGACGGTCTACCGGCGCTGCCCGGGCGTGATGACGATCGCGGAGGAGTCCACGGCCTGGGACGGGGTGACCCGGCCGACGGACTCGGGCGGGCTCGGCTTCGGCATGAAGTGGAACATGGGCTGGATGCACGACACCCTGCGGTACGTGTCGAAGGAGCCGGTGCACCGCAAGTACCACCACAACGACATGACGTTCGGGATGGTGTACGCGTTCAGCGAGAACTACGTGCTGCCGATCTCGCACGACGAGGTGGTGCACGGCAAGCGGGCCCTGGTGTCGAAGATGCCGGGCGACTGGTGGCAGCAGCGGGCCACGCACCGGGCGTACCTGGGGTTCATGTGGGCCCACCCGGGCAAGCAACTGCTCTTCATGGGACAGGAGTTCGCGCAGGGTTCGGAATGGTCGGAGTCGCACGGGCCGGACTGGTGGCTGCTGGACTCCTCCTACTCGGCGGCCGGTGACCACCGGGGCGTGCGCGACCTCGTGCGGGACCTGAACCACACGTACGGGGCGACGCCGGCGCTGTGGGAGCGGGACACGGTGCCGGAGGGCTTCGCCTGGGTGGCGGGGGACGCCGCCGAGGACAACGTGCTGGCGTTCCTCCGGTTCGCGCAGGACGGCTCCCAGCTGCTGTGCGTCTCGAACTTCTCCCCGGTGGTCCGGCACGCGTACCGGATCGGGGTACCGGAGGAGGTTCCCCTCTGGCGGGAGGTCCTCAACACCGACCGGGCGGCCTACGGCGGGAGCGACGTCCACCATGCCGCGCCACTCCTGCCCGAGCCGGTGCCGACCCAGGGACGCGCGGCCAGTCTGCGGCTGACGCTCCCGCCGCTGGCGACGGTCTGGCTCACGCCGTAGCGAACCGCTCCCCCCGACGACCTCGGGCCCGGGCGCCGGCAGGGCGGTCGGCCTCCGGGCGCGGTCGGGAGGGGGCGGGGGCCCTCGCCACCCCCGTATGCGAGGGCCCCCGATACGGATCACGTACGGGGCGCACGGCGGGTTCAGGACGTGTGACGGGGATCACGTGACGGGTGTGACCGGGCACCTGAAATGGAGTGGCTAAATCCGTACGCTATGAATGGATCTTCGACTGATCCGATTACCGGACAGTCGCAGGGAAACCCGTCCAAAGCCCTTATCTCAATAGGACTTTCCTACGAGTTATGAGCTTGTTTGAACGGTTGGTAGTCGCCAAGCCTTGGCCACTTCTACCGTGTGCCCTGTGCACTCCAGCCCACCTTTCAATGCCCCCGCCGCGCGTCGTCTGCGCGCGGCCCTGGGCATGGCTCCCGGTCATGTCGCCTATGGCCTGCGAGCCCAGTACGGACTGCTCGTCGCGCCCGAGACCGTGATGGCCTGGGAGCGCGGCGAACAATCGCCGAGCTCGACCGAGCTCACGGCCCTCGCGGGCGTGCTCTGGTGTTCCCCGGCGGAGCTGCTCGCCGAGCCGGTCACCCTGCGGGAACACCGCGTCGCCCGCGGCTTCGACCCCGACGACCTGGCCCGACGGCTCGGCCTCGACGCGAACGCGTACCAGAAGATGGAGGACACCGGACGCTGGAAGGGCAACGAGCGACAGTCCGCGGCCCTGGCCTCGGTGCTCGGCCTGACCCTGGCCCAGTTCATCACGGCGACCGGCAAGCACGACGAACTCACCGACCTGCTCCGCAGCGCGGTGACCACCCGCTGGCAGGCGTACGTGAAACCCCTCGCCAAGCTGCTCCCCGTGCCCAAGGCCAACCTGGAGCGCGCGCTGGAGCTGCTGCACGGCGACTACCAGGCCCGGATGGTGTCCACCCTGAGCTGGGGCGGCGCCGAGGGCGCCGGCGCCGGAACCTCGGGGCGGGAGTTCCTCGCGGAGATCACCGACCGGTTCTGGGCCCTGGTCGGCGGTGCGGGATAGGACACACCGCCGCCCCGCCGGCCGGAACCGCGAACGGCCCCGGGCGCTCCGCGGGGGAGGCGCACCGGGGCCGTTCGGCAGGTGAAGAGGGGCCGGAGGTCCCGGCCGGGCGGGCCGGTCAGAAGACCGACTCGGCCTCGTACATCCGCTCCTCGGGAACGGTCTTCAGCTCGGTGACGGCGTGGGCCAGCGGGGCCATCACGATGTCGGTGCCGCGCAGCGCGGTCATGTTGCCGAACTCGCCGCGGTGGACGGCCTCCACCGCGTGCCAGCCGAAGCGGGTCGCGAGGACGCGGTCGTAGGCGGTGGGCGTGCCGCCGCGCTGCACGTGGCCGAGGATGACCGGACGGGCCTCCTTGCCGAGCCGGTGCTCCAGCTCGACGGCGAGGCGGTTGCCGATGCCGGCGAAGCGCTCGTGACCGTACTGGTCGATGGCGCCCTTCTCGTACGGCATGGAGCCCTCGGCCGGGTGCGCGCCCTCCGCCACGCAGACGACCGCGAACTTCTTGCCGCGGGCGAAGCGTTCCTCCACCATCTTGACCAGGGCGTCCACCTCGAAGGGGCGCTCCGGCAGACAGATGCCGTGGGCGCCGCCGGCCATGCCGGACTCCAGGGCGATCCAACCGGCGTGCCGGCCCATGACCTCGACGACCATCACGCGCTGGTGCGATTCGGCGGTGGTCTTCAGTCGGTCGATGGCCTCGGTGGCCACCATGACGGCGGTGTCGAAACCGAAGGTGCGGTCCGTGGAGGAGATGTCGTTGTCGATGGTCTTCGGTACGCCCACGACGGGCATCCCCGCGTCCGACAGCATGCGGGCGGCGGTCAGGGTGCCCTCGCCGCCGATCGGGATGAGCGCGTCGATCTGGTACCGCCTGGCCAACTCGGCCGCGTTCTCGGCGGCTTCGTGGAGGCGGGCTCGCTCCATGCGGGCCGAGCCGAGGATCGTGCCGCCGCGGGCGAGGATGCCGCTGACGGCGTTGATGTCGAGGGGGCGGTAGTGACCGTCGAGCAGGCCCTTGAAGCCGTCCTCGAAGCCGATGACCTCGTCCCCGTGACCGACGACGGCGCGGTGTACGACCGACCGGATGACAGCGTTCAGGCCCGGGCAGTCGCCGCCTGCGGTGAGAACTCCGATACGCATCGTGCTGTGTCTCCTGCTCCTGGTCGTACCTGGCCGTACGCGTGCGGGCGGACGACCGTACATATGAAGGGCGTATTGATGACGCCTGTCCGATTGTTCCACGTGCCCGGGTGGCCGCGCGCTGCGCGCCACTCCGCCCACCGGGCCTTTCGACCCTCCCGCAGGGCCTTTGTTCCGGCGGGCGCCCTATCCATTGCCGGAGGTATTGTCAAGGGGTCAAGCCCCACGCATTCGGGATGAACGACGCACGGATCGGCCCGCCGCACGGTGGGGCGCCACGACCATCACAGACCACGGACGGAGAGCACGCGTGACGCGCAGCGTGTACGTGACCGGTATCGAGCGGGGGGACGGCCGACAGGTCGTCGAGCTGGGGATCATGGAGCTCCTGACCCGGCAGACGGGTCGGGTGGGCGTGTACCGCCCCCTGCTCCACGACGCCCCGGACCGGCTCTTCGACCTGCTCAAGGCCCGATACCGGATCGAGCAGGACGCGGCCACGGCCTACGGCATGGAGTACCACGAGGCCTCCGCCATCCTGGCCGAGAAGGGCACCGACGAGCTGGTCTCCCGGCTGGTCGACCGCTTCCACCGGGTGGCCCGTGACTACGAGGTCATGCTGGTCCTGGGCACCGACTACGCCGACACCAACCTCCCCGACGAGCTGGCGCTGAACGCCCGCCTCGCCAACGAGCTCGGTGCGGTCGTCGTCCCCGTGGTGGGCGGCACCAAGCACCCGGCCGAGGCCGTGCGCGCCGAGACCCGCAACGCCTACCGCGCCTACGAGAGCCTGGGCTGCCACGTCGTCGCGATGGTCGTGAACCGGGTGGCCCCCGAGGACCGCGACGTCATAGCCGAACGGCTGGCCGCCCGGCTCCCCGTCCCCTGCTACGTGCTGCCGGACGACAAGTCCCTGTCCGCCCCGACCGTCGCGCAGATCACCCGCGCGCTCGGCGGCGAGGTGCTCCTGGGCGACGAGGCGGGGCTGGCGCGCGACGCCGTCGACTTCGTCTTCGGCGGTGCGATGCTGCCGAACTTCCTCAACGCCCTGACGCCCGGCTGCCTCGTCGTCACCCCCGGGGACCGCTCGGACCTGGTGATCGGCGCGCTCGCCGCGCACACCTCCGGCACCCCGCCGATCGCCGGCGTACTGCTGACCCTGAACGAGCGGCCGGGCCAGGACATCCTGACGCTGGCCTCGAAGCTGGCGCCCGGTACGCCCGTCGTCTCGGTGGCCGGCAACAGCTTCCCGACCGCCGCCGAGCTGTTCTCCCTCCAGAGCCGACTGAACTCGGCGACCCCGCGCAAGCTGGAGACGGCCCTCGGCCTCTTCGAGCGGCACGTCGACACCGCCGAGCTGCGCGGCCTGCTGTCGGTGGCCCGCTCCGAGCGCGTCACCCCGATGATGTTCGAACACGAACTGCTGGAGCGGGCCCGCGCCGAGCGGCGCCGCGTGGTGCTGCCCGAGGGAACCGAGGAGCGGGTGCTGCGCGCCGCGGACGTGGTGCTGCGCCGCGGGGTCTGCGACCTGACCCTGCTGGGCGAGGAGCCGGCCATCCTGAAGAAGGCGGCCGACCTGGGCATCGACATCTCGGGCGCGCAGCTGATCGACCCGGCGACCTCGGCGCTGCGCGAACGCTTCGCCGAGTACTACGCGAAGGCCCGCGCCCACAAGGGGATGACCGTCGAACTCGCCAACGACGTGGTCACGGACGTGAATTACTTCGGCACCCTGATGGTCCAGGAGGGGCTCGCCGACGGCATGGTCTCCGGGTCGGTGCACTCCACCGCGGCCACCATCCGCCCCGCCTTCGAGATCATCAAGACGAAGCCCGACGCGGCGATCGTCTCCTCGGTCTTCTTCATGTGCCTGGCCGACAAGGTCCTCGTCTACGGCGACTGCGCGGTCAATCCGGACCCCGACGCCGAGCAGCTCGCGGACATCGCCGTGCAGGCCTCCGCCACGGCCGCCGCGTTCGGCGTCGAGCCGCGGATCGCCATGCTCTCGTACTCCACCGGCACCTCGGGCTCCGGGGCGGACGTGGACAAGGTCCGCAAGGCCACCGAGATCGTTCGCTCGCAGCGGCCCGACCTGCTGATCGAGGGACCGATCCAGTACGACGCGGCCGTGGAGCCCTCGGTCGCGGCGACCAAGCTGCCCGAGTCCGACGTGGCCGGGCGGGCGACCGTGCTGATCTTCCCCGACCTCAACACGGGCAACAACACCTACAAGGCCGTGCAGCGTTCGGCGGGCGCCGTCGCGGTCGGCCCGGTGCTCCAGGGTCTGCGCAAGCCGGTCAACGACCTGTCGCGCGGCGCGCTGGTGCAGGACATCGTCACCACCGTGGCGATCACCGCGATCCAGGCCCAGAACCAGGGAACGCGGAGCCAGGGGGCCCCGGACGCCCCGGTCTCCGGGGCCTGACACCGACCGGCCCGCCCGCATCCCCCCTCCGAACGCGACAAGGAAAGACCCTCATCGTGACCGCATCGCGCGTACTCGTCCTCAACTCCGGCTCCTCGTCGGTGAAGTACCAGCTCCTCGACATGGCGGACCGGTCCCGGCTGGCCGCCGGCCTGGTGGAGCGCATCGGCGAGGAGACCTCGCGGCTCACCCACGAGCCGCTGACCGGACCCGGCGCCGCGGGCGGCAGGCGCGAGCGGCTCGGCCCGATCGCCGACCACGGGGCCGCGTTGAAGGCGGTCGCGGCGGAACTGGCCGCCGACGGGATGGGGCTGGACTCCCCCGAGCTGGCGGCCGTGGGCCACCGGGTGGTGCACGGCGGAACCCGCTTCACCGAGCCGACGGTCATCGACGACGAGGTCCTGGCGGAGATCCGCAGCCTGATCCCGCTGGCCCCGCTGCACAACCCGGCGAACGTCACCGGCATCGAGGTGGCGCGCGAGCTGCGTCCGGACCTCCCGCAGGTCGCGGTGTTCGACACCGCCTTCCACGCGACGATGCCGGAGCACGTGGCGCGGTACGCGATCGACGCGGCCACGGCCGACAAGTACGCCATCCGGCGGTACGGCTTCCACGGCACCTCCCACGCCTACGTCTCCCGGGCCGCGGCCCGGCTCCTGGGCAAGCCGGTGGAGGACGTGAACGTGATCGTGCTGCACCTGGGCAACGGCGCCTCCGCCTCGGCCGTACGGGGCGGGGTGTGCGTGGAGACGTCCATGGGGCTGACGCCGCTGGAGGGGCTGGTCATGGGGACCCGTTCGGGCGACCTGGACCCGGCGGTGATCTTCCACCTGGCGCGGGTGGGCGGCCTGTCCATCGACGAGATCGACTCGCTGCTCAACAAGAAGAGCGGTCTGCTGGGTCTGTGCGGCGACAACGACATGCGCGAGGTGCAGCGGCGGGCCGACGGGGGCGACGCCGCGGCCCGGCTGGCCCTGGACGCGTACGTGCACCGGCTGAAGAAGTACATCGGCGCCTACACGGCGGTGCTGGGTCGGGTGGACGCGGTGGTGTTCACCGCGGGCGTCGGCGAGAACGCGTCCGGAATCCGGGCAGCAGCGGTACAGGGGCTGGAGGAGCTCGGCCTGGCGCTGGACCTGGAGGCCAACGCGGCGAGGTCCTCCGAGCCCCGACTGGTGTCGGCCGAGTACGCCAGGGTGGCGGTGGCCGTGGTCCCCACCGATGAGGAACTGGAGATCGCCACCCAGGCGCACGCGCTGGTTACCCGCTAGTCACTTGGACTTTCCACCAGACGGAATATTCCGCTACGAAACAAACGGATAGGATCCGCTCCATGCGCCGTTCCAAAATCGTCTGCACGCTGGGCCCCGCCGTCGACTCGTATGAGCAGCTGAAAGCGCTCATCGAGGCAGGTATGAACGTGGCCCGATTCAACTTCAGCCACGGATCCCAGGCAGAACACCAGGAGCGGTACGACCGCGTCCGGAAGGTCTCCGAGGACACCGGCCGTGCGGTCGGCGTCCTCGCCGACCTCCAGGGTCCGAAGATCCGTCTGGAAACCTTCGCCGAGGGTCCCGTCGAGCTGGTGCGCGGTGACGAGTTCACCATCACCATCGAGGACGTCCCCGGCGACAAGTCCATCTGTGGCACCACCTACAAGGGTCTCCCGGGCGACGTGTCCAAGGGTGACCAGGTCCTGATCAACGACGGCAACGTCGAGCTCCGCGTGACCGGGGTCGAGGGCCCGCGGGTCAAGACCATCGTCATCGAGGGCGGTGTCATCTCGGACCACAAGGGCATCAACCTGCCGGGTGCCGCCGTGAACGTCCCCGCCCTGTCGGAGAAGGACGTCGACGACCTGCGGTTCGCCCTGCGGATGGGCTGCGACATGGTCGCCCTGTCCTTCGTCCGGGACGCCAACGACGTCAAGGACGTCCACAAGGTCATGGACGAGGAGGGCCGCCGGGTCCCCGTCATCGCCAAGGTCGAGAAGCCGCAGGCCGTCGAGAACATGGCCGCCGTGGTCGACGCCTTCGACGCGGTCATGGTGGCCCGTGGTGACCTGGCCGTCGAGTATCCGCTCGAGAAGGTCCCGATGGTCCAGAAGCGGCTCATCGAGATGTGCCGCCGCAACGCCAAGCCGGTGATCGTCGCGACCCAGATGATGGAGTCGATGATCACCAACTCCCGCCCGACGCGCGCCGAGGCGTCCGACGTCGCCAACGCGATCCTCGACGGCGCGGACGCGGTCATGCTGTCCGCCGAGTCCTCGGTCGGCGCCTACCCGATCGAGACCGTCAAGACGATGTCCAAGATCGTCACGGCGGCCGAGGAGGAGCTCCTGTCCAAGGGCCTCCAGCCGCTGGTCCCGGGCAAGAAGCCCCGTACCCAGGGCGGCTCCGTCGCCCGCGCGGCCTGCGAGATCGCGGACTTCCTCGACGGCAAGGCCCTCATCGCCTTCACCCAGTCCGGGGACACGGCCCGCCGGCTCTCGCGCTACCGCGCCACGCAGCCGATCCTGGCCTTCACCACGGACGTCAACACCCGCAACCAGCTCACGCTGAGCTGGGGCGTCGAGTCCTACGTCGTTCCGCACGTGGACAACACGGACGCGATGGTCGACCTCGTGGACGGCGAGCTGCACAAGCTGGCCCGCTACAACGAGGGCGACACCATGGTCATCACGGCCGGCTCGCCCCCCGGCGTCCCGGGCACCACCAACATGGTGCGCGTCCACCACGTCGGCGGCTCCACCCGCGACTGACGTCGCGGGCCCCACGCCGAACGCGCCGTCGCCGAAGGGCGACGGCGTCGAGATGACTCTGCCGCACAGAGACCGAGGGCGGCACCCCGGATCATCGGGGTGCCGCCCTCGGTGCGTGCGCGGTGCCTGTGCCCGTGCCGTGCGTGTGCCCGGCGCCCCGCGTCCCGGTTACTTCGGGCCGATGTAGTTCTTGAGGCCCGGGACGGTGAGGTTGCCGCCGAACTGGCCGGCCTGGACGACCTTGACGTTCGTGAAGAACGCGAAGGGGACGTTCAGCGGCGGCGGGCTGTTCGGGGTGAACTCGATCGGGATGAGCCCGAACAGGTTCCCCTTGAGGCTCTCGGTGTACATCGTCACCTTGCCGCCGCGGATCGTGGACGTGGACCCCGGACGGGACTTCAGCTGGGCGGTGTTCGCGCCCGTCCCGACCGTTTGGTACAGGTCCTTGATGTCGAGCGAGTCCGCCGTGAACTTCAGGACCTTCTTGGTCTTGCCGCCCGCCGTCTTCACCTCGACGATGCCCTCGTAGTCGAGGCCGTAGAGGGTCAGCAGCGAGCTGTCGAGGTACCAGGGCTCGTCGGGCAGGAGCGGTACGCCCTGTTCGAGCTTGGCGTCGGCCAGGGCCTTGGCGTCGTAGGTCGGGCAGGGGAAGGGTTCCTTCCCGTCCGGGTCCTTCGTCGCCTCGTCCTTGGCGTCCTCGTCGGCCTCGTCCTTGGCGTCCTTGGCGTCCTCGTCCTTGTCCGCCTTGTCCTTGTCGGCCTCGGCGTCCTTGGCGGGCGTCTTGCCCGTCTCGTCCTTGGGGGACTTCGCGGTGTCCTTGACGTCCTGCGGCAGTTCCTTCACCGGGACGCCGGCCTTCTTCGCCGCGTCGCGGATCGCGTCCGCGGCCGGGTCCGGGGTCTGCGCACCGCTCGGAGTGGGCGCGGGCGTCGGGGTGACCGGCTTCTTCGCGTCCTGGAGGGGCTTGCCGAGTTCGTCGAAGAGGCCCTTGACGGCATCCCCGACACCCAGCGGGTCCAGCGGATTGGGCGTCTTCGACGCCGAGGGGGACGGGGCCGTGCTCGTGGAGGGCGCCGTCGTGGGGGTCTGCTTCCCGGTCGTCGCGGCCCCGGAGGGCTTGACGGCGGCGGGGGTCTTCGTGGCCGAGGGGGTCGCCCCCGGCTTCGGTGCGCCGGTCGCGCTCGGTGAGGGGCCGGCGGTGGGCGACGTACTCGGTGACGGCGTCTTCGACGGGGAACCGCTCGGCGACGGCGAGGCCGACTCCGCGGGCTCGTCCGAACGCGTCACGCACGGGCCGGGCGCGAAGGGGATGTCCTTCTCGTCGGCCAGCGCCATCTTCGGCGCCATGCCCATCCCGACGAACACGGCCGTCGGCATCGCCGCCAGCGCCATCGTCTTGCCGACGGGTATCTGGAGCTTGTTCAGCAGCGATTTCTTGGGCGCCGCGTGCCGCGGGCCCTTTCTCTCACGGGACTCTGCGCCTGGGGCCACGCCCCGCTGCGTCTCGTCACCCCGCACTGTTCCTCCCGCCATCGGCGTGGGCAGTCGTCTCGGTCAGGTGCGCCGTTTCCGTGTCGCGGGGAGCCGGGACGCCGTACGGGTTGCCCGCCGGCACCTCCGTCTTGGCCGCCGCCGCTGCCTCGGCCTCGGCCTCGGCTTCCGCCTCCTCGTCCACCGGTTCGCCGGGAGCCCACGACAGTGCGAGGGCGCCGCCGATCATGGAGGAGAGGAAGCCCATGAAGAAGCCGCCGAGGTTGGACACCGGGATGGACACCAGGGCCAGCAGGATCGCGGCGACACCCGCGAAGACGCGGATGGTCTGCTGGAACCAGAGGGCCAGCCCGAGCGTGATCAGCAGGACCCCGATGATCAACGCGCCGGCCCCGCCCGTCGTGGCCATCGCGAGGGTGACGTTGCCCAACCGCAGGTCCGCGTACGGGAAGTAGGCGATCGGTACACCGCCGAGGAGCGTGAACAGGCCCGCCCAGAAGGGACGGCGGCCTCTCCAGGCGCGGAATTGGTAGTACACCACGGTGAACCAAGCGTCGTCTGCGGCGCGAACCGGGGCCTGGGGGTTCATGGACAACAGCTCCCTGGAAACGGTGGTACGGAGAACTATGTGGAGCCCACGGGGGCGGGCGGCGACGGCTGCCGCCGTCCGCCCCCGCGGTCACGCACCAGGACCGGTTACTTCTCGTCCTGGTAGCACGGCTGGTCGCCGCCGAGCAGACGCAGCTTCAGGTCGGGCAGCTTGAAGGTGCCCGCCGTGGTCGCCCACGCCTTCTGCCGGACGTTCGACAGGACGGCCTTGTCCGCACGCTGGGAGAACGCGTACGGGCTGGTGACCGTACCGGCCTGCGGCTTCGTCTTGTGGCTCGGGTCACCGACCGCGACACCGATGTCAAGGTTCTTGAACTCGGCGTCGGTGTCGAGCTCCGCCACATCCAGGTAGATGTTCTCGGCGACGGCCGGCTTGCCCTTGTGGCCGGTCCTCAGCTGCAGGGTGACGTTACCCAGCGGCGTCGGGGTGACCAGGGACTGGCACATGTTGGTGATCTCGGCGTGACTGAAGCCCGAGATGGTGACCGGGTGCTTCTGCGGGTTGCCCTTGAGGTCGTGCCCCTCGGCGATGCCGCCGTACTGGATGAGGTTGTCACCGTCGAGCTTGTCGGCCGAGACCTTGAAGTCCTGGCCGGAGACGCTGAAGGACGCCGCGAGGGCACCCTGCGCCAGACCCACACCGACCGCGGCCGTGGCCGCGATGCTCGGCACCATGACGAGCGCGAAGCGCTTCCATCTGGTCCCGCCACGAACCTGAGAATTCATTTCGTTCCTCCTTCTCGGACGTACATCTCCGGTCCGGGCCGTGCCCGTCCTGGGATGGGAGAAGTGCTACGTCCTCGGGAAGAAGCGCAGGCGGCCGAGCCGCGGCGCAGCCGCGTCCGATCCACCGGCGTTCACCCCCGAGCGACAACCACTGGGCCACGCGTTCGCGCAACCTGGAGGACAGGCCCTGCTGGTGCAGGGACCCCCCTGTCCACGGCCGGTGACACCGTCACCGGTCGGCTCGGTGGGGACCCTCCACCGCGGCTCCGGATGAGCGGCGCTGCGGGAAGGACCGAGCGTCGCCGATCGTGGTGCATTCCCGGCCGGGGCACAAGGGGGTTCGTTACTGGCGGGTAACGGGTGGATAACCGGAGTGAGGCCCGGCGCTGTCGGGCGGGCACGCAGGGTGTCACCCAGGGCCACGACAGATGGGGGGAAGTGCGAACCAACCGGACAGTTCACGCGGTTCGACTTACTGCGAGTAACAGCGGCCGCGATTACCAAGTTTTGGCAAAGCGCGGCCGCTGTTCATCGATGTGTCAACAAATCGCCGTCGGCCTCCGGGCGCCCTCGGGCGTCCTCCGGCCTGGCCCGGACCGGCCCTAGAAGAGCACGCGCGCGAGCGCCGTACGGGCCGCCGACACCCGGGGGTCGTCCGCCCCGATGACCTCGAACAGCTCCAGGAGCCGGACGCGGACGGCGTCCCGGTCGTCACCGAACGTCACCCTGACCGTGTCCACGAGACGGCCGAAGGCGTCGTCCACGTGGCCGCCCGCCAGGTCCAGGTCGGCGGCGTCCATCTGCGCGGCCGGATCCTTCGGGTTCTCGGCCGCGGCGGTGCGCACCGCCTGCGGGTCCATGCCCCCGACGCGGGTCAGCAGCGCCGCCTGGGCCAGACCCAGTTTCGCCTCGGTGTTGGTCGGGTCCTGCGCGAGTACGTCCTGGTACGCCCGCACCGCGCCGGCGAAGTCGCCGGCGTCCAGCGCGCCGACGGCCGCCTCCAGCAGCGCGTCGTACGGGCCGGCCGGCACGGAGTCCTCGGCCGCGACCGGGGCGCCCTCGGCGCCGGGGTCGACCTGGAGGCCGATGAGGCCGAAGCGCTCCTCGGCGACCTGGACCAGCTGGGCCAGGGTCTCGCGGATCTGCTGCTCGGGGGCGAGGCCCTGGAACAGCGGCAGCACCTGGCCGGCGACCACGGCGAAGACGGCCGGGATGCCCTGGATGCCGAACTGCTGCATCAGCGTCTGGTTGGCCTCGACGTCGACCTTCGCCAGGACGACACGGCCGTTCGCCTCGACGGTCAGCCGCTCCAGGAGCGGGCTGAGCTGCTTGCACGGCTCGCACCACTCGGCCCAGAAGTCGAGGACGACCGGGACCTCGTTGGACAGCTGGATGACGTCGCTCTCGAAGCCGGCCTCGGTGACGTCGAATACGAGGGCGGACGGCGGTACGGCGCCGCCGGGGGCGCTGCCCGCGCCGCCACCCTGCCGGGCCGCGTCCGCGCGCGCCTGCTCGGCCTTCGCCTTGGCCTCGCCGGCGGCCTTCACCGCGGCGAGGTCGACGACGCCGCTCATGGACATGTTTCTGGGCTGCATGCGTACATCCTCCCCCGAGTGCGCGCGCCGACGAAAAAGATCCCGAAAGATCGTCCGTGAAATGCCGTAGGACTTCGGTGCGCACCGCCGCGCACGGCCGCCGTCACCGACCGCCGTGCCGAACCGTCGCACCGTTCTGCTGGGCGGCGCCGGGTCCCCACCCGGCACCAGTAGCTCTTCGCGTGGTTGTCGCTCTTACGCTACGAGCCGTAGCGTAACTCGCCGGAGCCCTCGGCGCCCCGTGATCTGAACCACAGCGAAAGGCCCCCCGACGGTTCCCCTACTGGCGGGTATGGTCTCGGCCATGCGCAACCCCTGCCCCGGCTCCAGCTCCCCGCACGGCCGCACCGGCCGGCCCCGCAGCGCCGCTGCGGACGCCGCGATCCTCGCGGCGACGCGGGACGCGCTGGTGGACCTGGGCTGGTCGAAGCTGACGATGGGCGACGTGTCGGCCCGCGCGGGCGTCGCCAAGACCACCCTGTACCGGCGCTGGGCCGGCAAGAACGAGCTGGTCGTGGACGCGGTCGCGGAGCTCTTCGACGCACTGGAACTCCCGGACCGCGGTTCGCTCGAAGCCGACATCGAGCACGTGGTGCTGCAGTTCGCGCAGCTGCTGCGCCGCCCCGAGGCCCGTACCGCGCTGATGGCGGTCGTGGCCGAATCCACTCGGGACGAGGCCCTGCGCGACCGGATCCGCTCGGCGATCGTGGACCGGCAGAAACGTCTCGTCGTACTGGGCCGCGAACGGGCGCAGGCCCGCGGGGAACTCCCCCACGAGGAGGACGAGTCCGTCGCGGCCCGCACCACGGACCTGATCTTCGACGTGATCGCGGGCACGGTGGTGCACCGGGCCCTGGTGAGCGCCGAACCGGTCGACGAGGCGTGGGTGACCGCATTCACCACGCTGCTGATGCACGGCCTTCAAGGCCGTTCCGAGGCCTGACCGGGTGGGGAAACGGGAAGGCCGGCCGCGGCGCCACCCGTGAGGGGCGCCACGACCGGCCGGTGCCGCGCCGGGATCAGAAGCCGGGCGGTTCGGTGTAGGTGCCCCACTCGTCGCGCAACACGTTGCAGATCTCGCCCATCGTCGCCTCGGCGCGCACCGCGTCCAGCATGGCCGGGATCATGTTCGAGCCGTCGCGGGCGGCCTCCAGCATGGCGGCCAGCGAGGCCGTCACCTTGGCGTCGTCGCGGCCGGCCTTGCGCTCGGCCAACTCGCGCACCTGGACGGTCTCCACCTCGTGGCTCACCCGGAGGATCTCCAGGTCGCCGGTGACCGATCCGTGGTGCACGTTGACGCCGACGACCCGCTTGTCGCCCTTCTCCAGGGACCGCTGGTACTGGAAGGCCGATTCGGCGATCTCCCCGGTGAACCAGCCGTCCTCGATGCCGCGCAGGATGCCCGAGGTGATCGGCCCGATGGGGTGCTGCCCGTCCGGGTGGGCGCGCAGACCGCGCTCCTTGATCTGCTCGAAGATCTTCTCGGCGTCCGCCTCGATGCGGTCGGTGAGCTGCTCGACGTACCAGGAACCGCCCAGCGGGTCGGCCACGTTGGCGACGCCGGTCTCCTCCATCAGCACCTGCTGCGTGCGCAGGGCGATCTCGGCGGCCTGCTCGCTCGGCAGCGCGAGGGTCTCGTCGAGGGCGTTGGTGTGCAGGGAGTTGGTGCCGCCCAGCACGGCCGCGAGGGCTTCGACGGCGGTGCGCACGACGTTGTTGTACGGCTGCTGCGCGGTGAGGGAGACCCCGGCCGTCTGGGTGTGGAAGCGCAGCCACATGGTCTTGTCGGACTTGGCCCCGTAGACCTCCTTCATCCAACGGGCCCAGATCCGGCGGGCCGCGCGGAACTTGGCGATCTCCTCGAAGAAGTCGAGGTGCGCGTCGAAGAAGAAGGACAGGCCGGAGGCGAAGTGGTCGACGTCCAGGCCGCGGGAGAGCCCGAGTTCCACGTACCCGAAGCCGTCGGCCAGCGTGTAGGCGAGTTCCTGGGCGGCCGTCGCCCCGGCCTCGCGGATGTGGTAGCCGGAGACGGACAGCGGCTTGTAGGCCGGGATGCCGTTCGCGCAGTACTCCATGAGGTCGCCGATGAGGCGCAGGTGCGGCTCGGGTTCGAAGAGCCACTCCTTCTGGGCGATGTACTCCTTGAAGATGTCCGTCTGGAGCGTGCCGTTGAGCACCGCCGGGTCGACGCCCTGGCGCTCGGCGGCGACCAGGTACATGCAGAAGGCCGGGACGGCCGGCCCGCTGATGGTCATGGAGGTGGTGACGTCGCCGAGCGGGATGTCCTTGAACAGGACCTCCATGTCGGCGGCGGAGTCGATGGCGACGCCGCAGTGCCCGACCTCGCCCAGGGCCCTGGGGTCGTCCGAGTCGCGGCCCATGAGGGTGGGCATGTCGAAGGCGACGGAGAGCCCGCCGCCGCCGGCGGCCAGGATCATCTTGTAGCGCTCGTTGGTCTGCTCGGCGTTGCCGAAGCCGGCGAACTGGCGGATGGTCCACGTCCGGCCCCGGTAGCCGGTGGCGTGCAGCCCGCGGGTGAAGGGGTACTCCCCCGGCCAGCCGATCCGCTCGAACCCCTCGTACGCGTCACCGGGACGGGGCCCGTAGACGGGGTCGACGTCGTCTCCGGAGAGCGTCGTGAAATCGGCCTCGCGCTTGCGGGCCTTGTCGTACCGGGCCTGCCAGCGACGGCGGCCCTCCTCGATGACGTCAGCGTCCATACCCATGAATTTACTAGGACGTCCTAGTAAATGTCGATGGGAAACCCCCGGGGAGTCCCCCGGGGGTCGGATTCCCTCGCGCCCGCCGCGGTCCGCGGGCCGGGCCCTCGCTACGCCTTCGCGGTGGCGGGAGCGTCGACGAGCAGCGGCTCGACCTCGGCGCGGACCTTGCGCTCGACGAAGAAGGCGACCAGCGGGATCGTGCCGCTGACCAGGACCCAGAGCAGCTTGCCGAAGGGCCACCGCGCCTTGGAGCCCAGGTCGAAGGCGAAGACCAGGTAGATCATGAAGAGCACGCCGTGTGCCTGGGAGACCGCGAAGGTCAGGTCGGCGCCGGTGTCGAAGCCGTACTTGGCCACCATGCAGGCGCAGAGGATCAGGAGCATGACCGCGGTCACGTAGGCCATGACGCGGTAGCGGGTCAGCACGCTTCGTTTCATGCCGACGAGCCTAACCGTCCGTTTTGCTCGATCTTGACGCGGGCCCCGGCTCCGGGCGGAGCGGTCCGGGGCGCCGTCGGCAGGCGGGTCCGCGACCCGGCGCCGGGGTACGGACCGGCCCGCCTACGCCTCGTCGAAGTCGGCGGCGGCCACCCGCAGCGGGCGGAGCAGCGCGAAGATCTCCGCGCACTCCTCCGCGTCGTAGGCGCCGAGTCCGAACTCGATCTCCATCAGGTCCTTCGTCGCCGCCTCGACGACCTCGCGGCCCTTCTCCGTGATGGAGGCGAGCGTGCCGCGCCCGTCGTGCGGGTTGGGGCGCTTGGCCACCAGCCCGGCCGTCACCAGCCGGTCCACGGTGTTCGTCACCGAGGTCGGGTGGACCATCAGGCGCTCGCCGATCTTCGACATCGTCAGCTCGCCGGCCTGGGAGAAGGTGAGGAGCACGAGCGCCTCGTAGCGCGCGAAGGTCAGTCCGTACGGCTTCACCACCGCGTCGACCTCGCCGAGCAGGATCTGGTGCGCGCGCATGATGGAGGTGATCGCGGCCATCGACGGCACCGGCCCCCAGCGCTGCTGCCAGAGTTCGTCGGCGCGGGCGATGGGGTCGAAGGGGAGACTGAGCGGCTTCGGCATCCACCAGACCCTACCGGGCGGTCATTTGGTGGCCCGCCCCGTCTCACCCCTCGGCCGCCCGGCCGCGCGCAGCGCGGCGAGGAGCAGCAGGACGACGGCCGTTCCGAGGAGCGCGGCGCCGGTGACGACGGCGTGCACGGGGAGGAACTCGGCCGCCAGGCCGGCCAGGGCCATGCCGACGCCCTGGCAGGTCATCATCCCGGTGGAGAGCAGGGTCATTGCCCGGCCGCGCGCCTCGTCGGGAACGGCGTCGACGAACATCCGGTCGAGGCCGAGCGTGTAGGCGTGGGCCAGCCCGGTCAGGAGCAGCGCCACGAGGACGACGGGGGCGGCGGGCCGGACCGCCCAGACGAGGAGCGGCAGCGGGGCGAGGGCGGCCAGCGGCGCCACGATCCGCGAACGCGTTCGGGCGGTGAGCGCGGAGCCCGCCCAGACCTCGCCCGCGACGGTGCCGACGGGCAGCGCGCACATGAGGATCCCGAGGGTGACGGTGCCGGCGCCGATCCCGTGGGCGTACGGAGTCAGCAGCGCCTCCGGTACGACGACGAAGGCGGGCGGCAGCCAGAACAGCAGGACGAGCGCGCGCAGCCGACGGTCCCCGAACAGCAGGCGCAGGCCCCCGGCCGGGGCGGCGCCGGGGGCCGGGGCGCGGGCGGGCCTGGCCCGCGTACCGAGGCGCAGCAGCAGCGCGGAGGCCAGGAAACCGGCGGCCGTCAGGGCGATCGCCCCGCGCGGCGCGAGGACGGTGAGCAGCAGTCCGCCGAGGCCGAAGCCGACCAGTTGGGCGCTCTGGGAGACCATGCGCAGCAGGGACCGGCCGAGGACGAAGGCCTCGCCCGGGCCGAGGATGTCGGCGAGGGAGGCGCTGCGGGCGCCCTGGAAGAGCGGTGCGACGAAGGCCATGGCGCAGCGCAGGACGAGCAGTCCGGCGACGGGGGTTCCCGGCCAGACCATGGCGGCGGCGCAGGCGGCGCACAGCAGGTCACAGGTGACGAGGAGTCGGCGGGCGGGCAGCCGATCGGCGAGCCCGGCGAGGAGGGTGCCGCCGAGGGCGTACGGCAGGAACCCGAGGGCGAAGGTGAGGGCGCTCATCAGGGGTGAGCCGGTGGCGCGGTAGACGAGGACGGTGAGGGCGATCTCGGCGACGACGACACCGAGCAGGGACAGCAGGTGCGCGGCGAAGACCGTACGGAACTCCCGGACCCGGAAGACCTCCCGGTAGCCCGCGCCCGGTGGGGCGGCAGGACCCGGGGCCGCGGCCCCGTCCGGGTCGAGGGACGTGGTTGTCATGGCGGCCACCCTGACCGGAACCTACGCTGCGACCCAGGGATTCGTCGCCGGCCGAATCCACGGGCGGGCAGGGGCCGTGTCCGGTGGTCGGGCTGTCGGGCTGTCCGGTGGTCGGGTGTCCGGTGGGAGGGCTGTCCAGTGGTAGGGCTGTCCGGTTGTCGGGTCGTTCCGGGAGGGCGCGTCCATGGGGTTCCACTACCGCTTCGGTGCGGCCGACCTGCTCCGCTGCCGGTTCGCGATCTCGCCGCGCCGGGAGACCCATGAGGCGGTACGGGTCCTGTTGCGGCCGGGCCGCCAGGGGTACCACCTGCCCTGGCTGAGCCGGATCCGGGACGCCGCGGCCGCGCTGGACCTGCGGCCGCTGCGGCTGCTGATGCCGCGCGCCGGGCACCACCCGGACGTGCTGAACCCGCCGCCGCTCGGCCCGTCGGTGACGTTCGAGGAGGAGATGGCCCGGGTCCGGGCGGCCGACCCGGAAGTGGCCCGGGAGGATCTGCGCCGCTCGCTGGCCTGCACCCCGGGCGCGCTGGAGAGCGACATCGGGCGGCGGATGCTGGCCGATCCCGCGCGGGCGGTGCGGGAACTCGCCGATCTGACGGAGGCGGCCTGGCAGGCCCTGGTCGCCCCGCACTGGCCGCGGCTGCGGGCCCTGCTGGAGGCGGACATCCTGTTCCACTCCCGGCGCCTGGCGGCGGGTGGGCTGGAGGCCCTGTTCGACGGCCTCCACCCCGACCTGCGGTGGGACGGCGGGAGTTCCACCCTGACCATCGAGCGCCCCGCCCACCACGACCGCGACGCGGGTGGTCAGGGGTTGCTGCTGATGCCGAGCGCGTTCGTGTGGCCGGACGTGGTGGGCGGCTACGACCCGCCCTGGCAGCCGACCCTGGTCTACCCGGCGCGCGGCATCGGCGCGCTGTGGACGGCATCCGACGGTCCGACCCCGCAGGCGCTGGCCGGGCTGCTGGGGCGGGGCCGCGCGGACGTGCTGTGCGCGTTGCACGAGCCCGCTTCGACGCAGGCCCTCGCGCTACGGCTCGGGCTGGCCCCCTCGACGGTGTCGGCGCACCTCAAGGCCCTCCGGGCGGCGGGCCTGCTGATCCCCTCGCGCCACGGTCGCCACGTCCTCTACGAACGCACCCCGCTGGCGATAGCCCTGACCGGCGGCACGTCGCACCCCTGATCCGTCGTCACCCGGCCCGCCCCGCGCCGGATCCGGCGCGCGGTGTCGTACGGGACGACGGATATCCGTTATGTCACGATGTCCCGGTCCGCCGGGAGCACCGGGCCGGCGGGGCGTCCCGTCCGACGGGACCACCGTCGCGCCGCCCCGAGCGGCCCGCTCCGCACCACCCGCGCCCCTGCCGCCCCTTCCCCCGAGGAGCCGGATGTCCGTCGCCGTACGACGTCGCCCCGTCACCGCCCTCGGGCTCGTCCTGCTCCTCGCCGGGGCCGCCACCGCCTGCACCTTTGGCCCCGCGCCCGCCGAGGCGCGGCCCGGGGCGGCAGGCGCGGTCGCCGAGTCCGCGTTCTGGGTCGACCCGCGCGGCGCCGCCGCCCGACAGGTCGCCGAGTGGGAGGCGCGCGGTCGCCACAGTGACGCCCAGGTCCTGCGCCGGATCGCCGACCGTCCGCTGGCCCTGTGGGTGCCGGCGGGGAACCCGGTCCCGGAGGTCCTGCGGGCCCGCGCCGGCGCGAAGGCGGCGGGCCGGACCCTGGTGCTCGTCGCGCACAACATCCCGCACCGCGGCTGCGGCCCCACCGCGACCGGCGGCGCGGCGGACGCCCGTGCCTACCGCGCCTGGACCGGCGCCCTCGCCGACGCCGTCGGGGACGCGAAGGCCCTCGTCGTCCTGGAGCCGGAGGCCGTCCCGCACCTCATCGACGGCTGCACCCGCCCCGAGCACCACGACGAGCGCCACCGGCTGCTCGCCGAGGCCGTCGACCGGCTCAAGCGGAACAAGAACACCAAGGTCTACCTGGACGCCGGGAACCCGGCCTGGATCCCGCACCCGGCGGACCTCGTCGAGCCCCTGAAGAAGGCGGGCCTCGCCCGCGCCGACGGTTTCGCCCTGAACGTCTCCGGCTTCCAGGCCGACGCCCCGAGCCGCGCGTACGGGGCCAGGCTCTCCAAGGCCACCGGCGGCAAGCACTTCGTCATCGACACCGGCCGCAACGGCGCGGGCCCCCTGCCGGGGGACCGGCACCAGGCCTGGTGCAATCCGCCCGGCCGGGCCCTGGGCACGCCGCCGAGCGACCGCACGGGCCACCCGCTCGTGGACGCGTACCTGTGGGTCAAGCGGCCCGGCGACTCCGACGGCGCCTGCCGCGGCGGCCCTCGGGCCGGCCGCTGGTGGCCGGACTACGCGCTCGGCCTCGCCCGCCGCGCCCGCGACTGACCCCCGGACCCCGGCGCCCCGCGGAGCCCGGCGCCCCGCCGACGCGCGAATGCCCCCCGACCGGAGTCGGGGGGCACTTCGTCGTACGTCGTGCACGGACCGGCGGTCGCGCTCAGCCCTGCGCGAGGTGCCGCTCCACCGTCTCCACCTTGGAGGTCATCCCGTCACTGACCCCGGGCCGGATGTCGGCCTTGAGGATGAAGGAGACCCGGGGCGCGCGCGCCTCGACGGCGGCCACGGCGCGCTTCACGACGTCCATCACCTCGTCCCACTCACCTTCCACGGTCGTGAACATCGCGTCGGTGCGGTTCGGCAGCCCCGACTCGCGTACGACACGGACCGCGTCCGCGACGTACTCCCCGACCTCTTCACCGACCCCCAGCGGGGTCACCGAGAACGCGATGATCATGCCTGCGCCGCCTCGCGGGCGACGCGGGCGGCCACGACGCTGTCGGCCTCGTCACGCTTGAGCAGCTTGTCGCCGTACAGGCCGCCGAAGGGCAGCACCGCCAGCAGGAAGAACAGGGCGACCTTCTTGACCGGCCACTTCGCCTTGTTCCAGACGTCGAGCAGGAAGACCGCGTAGATCACGAACAGGATGCCGTGCAGGATGCCGAGCGGCATCATCAGGTAGTCGACGTCCGAGACCCGGCTCAGCAGCGAGCCGAAGATCAGCAGAGCCGGGAACGACAGGGCCTCCGGGACGGAGATGAGGCGCAGTCGGTGCAGGGCGGAAGCGGTCTTGATGTCCACGTGGAACCTTCGGGGGTGACGGCCGGGGGTCCGTCCCAGTGTCTCAGCCGCCCCCGAAGATCTTTCCCCGGGTCCCGGCGCGGCCGAGTGTGGCGCATATCGGCCACAGGGCCCTGTTCCGCCCCGCCTGCTGCGGATACCTTCTTTTCCGTGGCTCAGTTCCGACTCCAAGGCAGCAAGGTGCTCGCCGTCGACCTGACCGGTGACGCCGTGAAAGCGAAGAACGGCGCCATGGTCGCGTACGACGGCCAGATGTCCTTCAAGAAGATGACCGGCGGTGGCGAAGGCCTCCGCGGCATGGTGACCCGCCGGTTGACCGGCGAACAGATGACGGTGATGGAGGTGCAGGGGCACGGCACCTGCTTCTTCGCCGACCGCGCGAGCGAGATCAACCTCGTCGAGCTGCGCGGCGAGAAGCTCTACGTGGAGTCCAGCAACCTGCTGTGCGCCGACGCGGCCCTGCGCACCGGTACCTCGTTCACCGGCCTGCGGGGCGCGTCGACGGGCAACGGGCTCTTCACCACGACCGTCGAGGGCTCCGGCCGGGCGGCGATCATGTCCGACGGCCCTGCCGTGGTGCTGCGCGTGAGCGCCCAGTACCCGCTCTCGGTGGACCCGGGCGCGTACGTCGCGCACACCGGCGACCTCCGACAGTCCTTCCAGTCCGGGGTGAACTTCCGCACCCTGATCGGCGAGGGCTCGGGCGAGGCGTTCCAGATCCGCTTCGAGGGCGAGGGCCTGGTCTACGTGCAGCCCAGCGAGCGCAACACGGTCGGGGGCGACGTCTGATGCCGTTCCGCGAGGTCAACTCGAAGATGGTCGAGGCCCAGGTGGTCCCCGGCCAGAAGATGTACAGCCAGCGCGGCGCGATGCTCGCCTACCGCGGCGAGGTCTCCTTCACGCCCAGCCTGACCGGCGGCCAGGGCGGCGTGATGGGCATGATCGGACGCCGGGTGGCGAACGAGCAGACCCCGCTGATGGAGGTCGAGGGCAGCGGCACCGTGATGTTCGGCCACGGCGGCCACCACATCCAGGTGATCAACCTGTCCGGCGAGACGCTGTACGTGGAGGCCGACCGCCTCCTCGCCTTCGACGGCACGCTCCAGCAGGGCACCATGTTCATGGGCTCTCAGGGCGGCGTCATGGGCATGGTGCGCGGCCAGGTGAGCGGCCAGGGCCTGTTCACCACCACCCTCAAGGGCCACGGCGCGGTCGCCGTGATGGCCCACGGCGGGGTCATCGAGCTCCCCATCACCCCCAACCGCCCGATCCACGTCGACCCGCAGGCGTACGTCGCCCACCACGGCGACGTCAGGAACAAGCTCTCCGCGGCGCTGGGCTGGCGCGACATGGTGGGGCGCGGCTCGGGCGAGGCGTTCCAGCTGGAGCTGTCCGGCCAGGGCGCGGTGTACGTACAGGCCTCGGAGGAGAAGCTGTGAACTTTGGTCCCGTGACCGGTGGGCCCGGCGGGCCCACCGTCTTCGACCCGTACACCCTGCCCTCCGACGACAACGTGAACCCGTACACCTTCTGCGTGGAGCTCAAGGGGAGCCAGTGGTTCCTGCAGAAGGGCAAGATGATCTCGTACTACGGGAGCATCGAGTTCAACGGCATCGGCCACGGCCGCTTCGACCGGCTGCTGCGCACCAGCTTCCACTCGCCGCTGCACGCGAGCGACTGGGTGGTGGCCGAGGGGCAGGGCAAGATGCTGCTCGCCGACCGGGCCTTCGACGTGAACTCGTTCGACCTGGAGAACGGCAACCTGACGATCCGTTCGGGGAACCTGCTGGCCTACCAGCCCACCCTCGCGCTGAAGCAGTCGATCGTCCCGGGTTTCCTGACGCTGATCGGAACCGGGAAGTTCGTGGCGGCGTCCAACGGACCGGTGGTGTTCATGGAGCCGCCGCTGCGTGTGGACCCGCAGGCACTGGTGGGCTGGGCCGACTGCCCCTCCCCCTGCCACCACTACGACCACGGCTACATGTCGGGCGTGATGGGCGGGCTCCGCTCGCTGACGGGCATCGGAGGCGCGTCGGGCGAGGAGCACCAGTTCGAGTTCGTGGGGGCGGGAACGGTGCTGTTGCAGTCCTCGGAGACGCTGATGGCGGAGCAGGCGGTCGGCACGGTCGGCACCGGCGCGCACACCAACGCCCAGGGCGTTCCGGGCGCGGGCCAGGGTCCGCTGGGGCAGGTGGGCGTGCCCCGTATGCCGGGACAGCTGGGTGATCTGCAACGGCGCTTCGGACTGTGACCTTCCGCCGATCTCCGGGCAGCCGCAGATCTTCCTATTTTTGTACGTAATTCAACTTCTTAGGTAGAGTTCATTCATGGAGACCATGGAGACCGATACGGCCACCCGCTGGCTTACCGATGCCGAACAGTGCGCCTGGCGCACCCACCTGGACGTCAGCCGACTACTGATGCACCAGCTGGAAAAGGATCTCCAGCCCTTCGGACTCACCAACAACGACTACGAGATCCTCGTGAACCTCTCGGAGTCGGAGAACCACCGGATGCGGATGAGCGACCTCGCCACCGCGACCCTCCAGTCCAAGAGCCGGCTCTCGCACCAGATCACCCGAATGGAGGCGGCCGGACTGGTCCGCCGGGAGAACTGCGAGTCGGACCGCCGGGGCCTGTACGCGGTCCTGACGGACGAGGGCATGGAGACCATGCGCAAGGTCGCCCCGCACCACGTGGCGTCCGTGCGGGAGCACTTCATCGACCTGCTGACCCCGGCGAACCTGACGGCCCTGCGCGAGTCCCTGGGCCCGGTGGCGGAACACCTGCGGAGCAACCGCGGCAAGATCTGAGCCGCGGGCGCTTCGGCGCGCCGTCCCCGGCGGGCGGCCGGACAATGAGCGGTAATCGCTCACAGCCGGCCGTTCGCCGAGTGACCACGGGCGCCAGGCCGGCCCGAGGAGGTCCAGCCCATGAAGCGCAATCTGTACGTTTCCGCGGCCGCGTCCGTCGTCCTGATGGCCGGAGGTCCGGCGGTGGCCGCCGCGGCGGCCGGCGCCGACACGTCGAGAACCGTTCCCGCGTCCGCCGTGGCGCGGGTCGACGTGGACGCGGGCGGAGCGGCGGCGGCAGCCCTCAAACAATTCCCCGGCGTCGTCGAGTCCCTCGACCAGGACGGCGGCATCTGGCACGTCAACGTGATCGGCAAGGACGGCGTCACCAACTCCGAGCTGGAGGTCACCACGACCGGCGCGGTCACGGAACGCAACAAGAACCGCGACGACAACGCGGCGGAGAACGCCCGCCTGGTCGGCGCGAAGATCACCGCCGCCGCGGCGATGAAGGCGGCCCTGGCCGCGCATCCGGGCACGGTCGTGTCCGTCGACTGGGACGACGATGACGACAACGGCGCCGCCCCGCACTGGAACATCGAGGTCAAGGCCGCCGACGGCAAGACGTCGAACTACGACGTGAGCTCCACGGACGGCAAGGTCACCGTGTCCTCGGACGACGGTGACAACGACAACGACGACAACTGACGGCAACCGACGGCAGGCCCGCGGGGGGGGGGGGGGGGGGGGCCCCCCCCCCCCCCCCCCCCCCCCCCCCCCCCCCCCCCCCCCCCCCGCCGCGCCCCCCCCCCCCCGCC
>NZ_JBIAVF010000016.1:173757-239501 GCF_042893755.1 Streptomyces sp. NPDC001568
CCCCTCCGAGAATTCCGTGTTCGCGCGGCGCGAGTTACCCGCGCACCTCGCCACGTACCCGGGCCCCCCCGCCCCCCCCGCCCCCGCGGGGGGGGGCCCCCCCCCCCCCCCCGCCCCGCCCCGAACGGCGTTCAGCCCTCCGTCAGGCTGTCCAGCAGCGCGTCGGAGGCCGCGTACGGGTCCAGTTCGCCCTCCGCGACCCGGCGCGCGAGCGCGTCGAGCCGGGCGTCGCCGTGCAGGTCGGCCAGCCGGGCCCGCAGCGCGGTGATCGCGATCGTCTCGACCTCGCGGGCGGCGCGGGCGGCCCGGCGCTCGGCCAGCACCCCGCGCTCGTCCATCCACGCCCGGTGCTTCTCCAGCGCCTCGACCAGTTCGTCGATGCCCTGGCCGCGGGCCGCGACCGTCTTGACGATCGGCGGTCGCCAGTCGTCCCGGCCGCGGGCCTCGCCCAGGCCCAGCATGTGGTTGAGCTCCCGGGCCGTCGCGTCCGCGCCGTCCCGGTCGGCCTTGTTCACCACGTACACGTCGCCGATCTCCAGGATCCCGGCCTTCGCGGCCTGGATCCCGTCACCCATCCCCGGCGCCAGCAGCACCACCGAGGTGTCGGCCTGCGAGGCGATCTCCACCTCCGACTGCCCGACCCCGACCGTCTCGACCAGGATCACCTCGCAGCCGGCCGCGTCGAGCACCCGGATGGCCTGCGGGGCGGCCCAGGCCAGACCGCCCAGGTGGCCCCGGGTGGCCATGGAGCGGATGTACACGCCCGGGTCGCCCGCGTGGTCCGACATCCGGACCCGGTCGCCGAGGAGCGCCCCGCCCGAGAAGGGCGAGGACGGGTCCACGGCGAGCACCCCGACCCGCTTGCCGGCCTTGCGGTAGGCCGACACGAGGGCCGAGGTCGACGTCGACTTGCCGACGCCGGGCGAACCGGTCAGGCCGATCACGTACGCTCCGCCGGTCAGCGGGGCCAGGGCGGCCATCACCTCGCGCAGGTGCGGCGACGCCCCCTCGACCAGTGAGATCAACCGGGCCACCGCCCGCGGCCGGCCCTCGCGGGCCTGCGCGACCAGCGTGGGGACGTCCACCGTCGTCATACGGGCACCTACGCCTTCGGAACGCGGATCACGAGGGCGTCGCCCTGACCGCCGCCACCGCACAGCGCGGCCGCGCCGACACCGCCGCCGCGGCGCTTGAGCTCCAGGGCCAGGTGCAGCACGACGCGGGCGCCGGACATGCCGATCGGGTGCCCCAGGGCAATGGCGCCACCGTTGACGTTCACCTTTTCCGGGGTCACGCCGAGGTCCTTCATTGACTGCACGGCGACCGCCGCGAAGGCCTCGTTGATCTCGATCAGGTCCAGGTCGGCGACCTCCAGGCCCTCCTTCTTCAGGGCGTGCGCGATCGCGTTCGAGGGCTGCGACTGGAGCGAGTTGTCCGGGCCGGCCACGTTGCCGTGGGCGCCGATCTCGGCGATCCACTCCAGGCCGAGCTCCTCCGCCTTCGCCTTGCTCATCACGACCACGGCGGCGGCGCCGTCGCTGATCTGCGAGGAGGTGCCGGCGGTGATGGTGCCGTCCTTCGCGAAGGCCGGGCGCAGCTTGCCGAGGGACTCCGCCGTGGTCTCGGGGCGGATGCCCTCGTCGGAGGAGAACAGCACCGGGTCGCCCTTGCGCTGCGGGATCTCGACCGGGGTGATCTCGGCCTCGAAGATCCCGTTCTTCTGCGCGGCGGCGGCCCGCTGGTGCGAGGCGGCGGCGAACTCGTCCTGCGGGGCGCGCTCGATGCCCAGGCGGGTGTTGTGCTTCTCGGTGGACTCGCCCATCGCGATGTTCTCGAAGGCGTCGGTGAGGCCGTCGTGGGCCATCGCGTCGAGCATCTCGATGGCGCCGTACTTGAAGCCCTCGCGGGACTTCGGCAGCAGGTGCGGGGCGTTGGTCATCGACTCCTGGCCGCCCGCGACCACGACGTCGAACTCACCGGCTCGGATGAGCTGGTCGGCGAGCGCGATGGCGTCGAGGCCCGAGAGGCAGACCTTGTTGATGGTGAGCGCCGGGACGTTCATCGGAATGCCCGCCTTGACGGCGGCCTGGCGGGCGGGGATCTGGCCCGCACCGGCCTGGAGCACCTGGCCCATGATCACGTACTGGACCTGGTCGCCGGAGATCCCGGCCCGCTCCAGCGCGGACTTGATGGCGAAACCGCCGAGGTCGGCTCCCGAGAAGGACTTCAGCGAGCCGAGCAGGCGTCCCATGGGCGTGCGGGCCCCGGCGACGATCACGGAAGTGGTGCTGTTCGATCCGGACATGAGGCGGATCCCCTTTCAACAAGGGAAGCTGAGGAGTGAACGAGGGTTTACCTGAATGTACTGAGCAGTACCCGCGCAGTCACCGGGCAGCCGGTGTGATCGCTGGCACGTTGCGTGACCACCCTCCTCGGCGGTGAAGTGTTCCCATGCTGACAAGAATCGACCACATCGGGATCGCCTGCTTCGACCTGGACAAGACCGTCGAGTTCTACCGTGCCACGTACGGCTTCGAGGTGTTCCACTCCGAGGTGAACGAGGAACAGGGCGTCCGCGAGGCCATGCTCAAGATCAACGAGACCTCCGACGGCGGCGCCTCGTACCTCCAGCTGCTGGAGCCGACCCGCGAGGACTCGGCCGTCGGCAAGTGGCTCGCCAAGAACGGCGAGGGCGTCCACCACATCGCCTTCGGCACCGCCGACGTCGACGGCGACGCCGAGGCCATCCGCGGCAAGGGCGTCCGCGTCCTGTACGACGAGCCCCGCATCGGCTCCATGGGCTCCCGGATCACCTTCCTGCACCCGAAGGACTGCCACGGGGTCCTCACCGAACTCGTCACCTCCAAGCCCGAGGACCCGACCGCCTCCCACTGACCCCACGAGCCCGGACGAACGCCGCGAACCTCGCATTCGGTTCCGCCCGCGGGGACGCTCCCGGGGACCGGAGGCGAGCACCTCATCGAGAGCGCACTGATGTCCCGATTCCCCGGCCGGTAGAGTGGCCATGGCTCGGCCGGGGTTCGGTGCGGAGACGAGGTCGGGGCCTGTGACCCCTGCCCCGGTATCTGACACCATTCCCCCGGGGGCGTCGTTCAGCGGGCGAGCGATGCTCATTTGGGAATGAGCTTGCGACCAGGGGACGGATGGGACCGCGCTGTGCGGGGCTACGAAAGCCAGGAGAGCCACCAGGCCGAGGCCGACCACCTCTCGCGCTTCGAGGCCGAGATGGAGCGGCTGAAGAAGGAGCGCGGGAAGGCCGTCCAGCACGCGGAAGACCTGGGCTACCAGGTCGAGGTGCTGCGCGCCAAGCTCCATGAGGTACGCCGCAATCTCGCGTCCCGCCCTGCCTACGACGGCGCGGACATGGGCTACCAGGCGGAGCAGTTGCTCCGCAATGCCCAGATCCAGGCCGACCAGATGCGCTCCGACGCCGAGCGCGAGCTGCGTGACGCCCGGGCGCAGACCCAGCGGATCCTCCAGGAGCACGCCGAGCACCAGGCGCGCCTGCAGGCCGAGCTGCACTCCGAGGCGGTCAACCGACGCCAGCGGCTGGACCAGGAGCTCAACGAGCGCCGCCAGACCGTCGAGGCGCACGTCAACGAGAACGTCGCCTGGGCCGAGCAACTGCGCGCCCGTACGGAGTCCCAGGCCCGCCGGCTCATGGACGAGTCCCGCGCCGAGGCCGAGCAGGCGCTGAACGCCGCCCGCGCCGAGGCCGCCCGGACCGTCGAGGAGGCCCGCCGCCGGCTCGCCGCCGACACCGAGACCGCCCGCGGCGAGGCCGAGTCCACGCTGCTGCGCGCCCGCAAGGAGGCCGAGCGGCTGCTGGCCGCCGCCTCCACCCAGGCCCAGGAGGCCACCGAGCACGCGGAGCGGCTGCGGAGCACCACCACCGCCGAGGCCGAGCAGACCCGGCAGCAGACCATGGACCTCGGCCGGGTGGCCGAGGCCCGGGTGCAGGAGGCCGACGGGGCGCTGCGCGCGGCCCGCTCGGAGGCCGAGACCCTCCTGTCGGACGCCAAGGAGAGCGCCGCCCGGCAGCTGGCCTCGGTGGAGTCCGTCAACGAGCAGCGCACCCGGACCGCCAAGGAGCAGGTCGCCCGGCTGGTCGGCGAGGCCACCAAGGAGGCGGAGGCCCTCAAGGCGGAGGCCGAACAGGCGCTGGCCGATGTCCGTGCCGAGGCGGAGCGGCTGCGCACCGAGGCCGGCGAGCAGGCCCGTACGGCCGCCGCCGAGGACACCGCGGCGCAGTTGGCGAAGGCCGCGCGCACCGCGGAGGACGTACTGAACAAGGCCTCGGAGGACGCCCGGGCCACCACCCGCGCCGCGTCCGAGGAGGCCGAACGGATCCGCCGCGAGGCGGAGACCGAGGCGGACCGGCTGCGCCTTCAGGCGGCGACCACGGCCGACGAGCTCAAGGGCGCCGCCAAGGACGACACCGAGGAGTACCGGGCCCGTACGGTCGAGCTCCAGGAGGAGGCCCGCCGGCTGCGCGGCGAGGCCGAACAGCTGCGCGCGGAGGCCGTCGCCGAGGGCGAGCGGATCCGCGGGGAGGCCCGTCGCGAGGCGGTCCAGCAGATCGAGGAGGCGGCCCGCACCGCCGAGGAGCTCCTCGGCAAGGCGAAGGCCGACGCGGACGAACTGCGCGGCGGGGCGACCGCCGAGAGCGAGCGGGTCCGCGCGGAGGCCGTGGAACGCGCCGGCACCCTGCGCCGGCAGGCCGAGGAGACCCTGGAGCGCACCCGGGCCGAGGCCGAACGGCTGCGCGCCGAGGCCGAGGAGCAGGCGCAGGCCGTGGCCGCCGAGGCGGACGCGGCGGCCCGTGCCCGGCGCGAGGAGACCGAGCAGGCCCTCGCCGCGAAGCGCGAGGAGGCCGACGCGGAGCTGGTCCGGCTCCACACGGACGCCGAGGCCCGCCTGACGACGGCCGAGCAGACGCTGCGCGACGCCCGCGCGGCGGCGGAGGCCGTCCGCAAGGAGACCACCGAGGAGAACGACCGGCTGCGCGCCGAGTCGGCGGAGCGGATCCGTACCCTTCAGTCCCAGTCCCAGACGGAGGCCGACCAGCTGCGCACCGACGCGGCGGACGACGCCGGGCGGGTCCGCGCGGAGGCCGAGCAGGTCTCCGTACGGCTGCGCGGCGAGGCCGAGGTCGAGGCGGAGCGGCTGCGCACCGAGGCGCAGGAGACCGCGGACCGGCTGCGCGCCGAGGCCAAGGCGGCTGCCGAGCGGGTCGCGGCGGAGGCCGCCGAGGCCCTGTCGGCCGCCCAGGAGGAGGCTGCCCGGCGGCGCCGGGAGGCCGAGGAGACCCTGTCGGCGGCCCGCACGGACGCCGGCAACGAGCGGGCGCAGGCCCGCGAGCAGAGCGAGGAACTCCTCGCGCAGGCCCGCAAGCGCTCCGAGGAGGCCACCGCCGAGGCGGTCTGGCTGACCGAGGAGGCCGAGCGGCGCGCTTCCGAGGTGGTCGCGGCGGCCGAGGCCACCGCCCAGCAGGTGCGCGACGCCGTGGCCGGGCTGCACGAGCAGGCCGAGGAGGAGATCGCCGGGCTGCGCAGCGCCGCCGAGCACGCGGCGGAACGTACGCGCACCGAGGCGGAGCAGGAGTCGGACCGGGTCCGCGCCGACGCCCGCGCGGAACGCGAGCGCGCGGCCGAGGACGCGGCCCGCGTCCGCGACGAGGCCCGGGTCGAGACGGACGCGGCGAAGGCCTTGGCGGAACGCACCGTCGGCGACGCGATCGCCGAGTCCGAGCAACTGCGCGCCGACACCGCGGAGTACGCCCAGCGGGTGCGCACCGAGGCGACGGACGCCCTGGCGGCGTCGGAGCGGGACGCGGCGCGGACCAGGGCGGACGCCCGGGACGACGCGAACCGGATCCGCGGCGAGGCCGCGGAGGCCCTGGAGACCTCGCGCACCGAGGGCGGCCTGATCGTCGCCGAGGCGACGTCGGAGGCCGAGCGGATCACCACGGAGACCCTGGCCGCGAACGCCGTCACCGTCGGCGAGGCCGCGGCGGAGGCCGAGCGGCTGACCGCGGAGGCGGTGGCCGCGGCGGACGCGACCCGCGCCGAGGCGGCGGACACCCTGGACGAGGCCCGTACGGAGGCCGGCCGGCTGCGTACGGAGGCCGCCGAGCAGGCGGACCGACTGGTCACCGGGGCGGCGGCCGAGGCCGAGCGCCTCACGGAGGAGACCCGGGCGGCGAACGAGGCGACCGTCGGCGAGGCCACCGCGCAGGCGGAGCGGCTCACCGCGCAGGCGGCGCAGTCGCTGGCCGCCGCCGAGCGGGACTCGACGCGGATCCTGGTCGACGCGCGCACCGAGGGCGACCGGCTGGTCGAGGAGACCCGGGCGGCGAACGAGGCGACCGTCGGCGTGGCCGCCGCGGAGGCGGAGCGGCTGCTCGCCGAGGCGGCGAACACCCTGGACGAGGCCCGCACGGAGGGCGGCCGGATCATCGGCGAGGCCACCGCGGAGGCCGACCGCGTCACGATCGCGGCGAACGAGACCCTGGCCGCGGCCGAGCGGGACGCCGAGCAGACGCTCGACGAAGCCCGTACGGAGGCCGGCCGGCTGCGCACCGAGGCCGCCGAGCAGGCGGACCGGCTCATCACCGAGGCCGTGTCGGAGTCGGAGAAGCTCACCGAGCAGACCCGCAAGGACAACGAGCGCACGGTCGGCGAGGCCCGCAACGAGGCCGAGCGGTTGCGCGCGGAGGCGGCGGAGTCGCTGTCCTCGGCGCAGGAGCACGCGACCCGTACCCGGTCGGAGGCCGAGCGGGTCAAGGCGGAGGCGGCGTCCGAGGCCGAGCGCACCCGCACGCGGACCCGTCAGGAGTCCGAGCGGCTGCTGGACGAGGCCCGGGAGGCGGCCAACAAGCGGCGCAGCGAGGCCGCTGAGCAGGTCGACCGACTCATCACGGAGGCCTCGGCGGAGGCGGACAAGCTCACCGCCGACGCCGGCCGCCAGGCCCTGGCCGCCACCACGGCGGCCGAGGAGCAGGCCGACGCGATGGTCGACGCGGCCCGCAAGGAGGCCGAGCGGATCACGGCGGAGTCCACCGTCGAGGGCAACTCCACGGTGGAGAAGGCCCGTACGGACGCGAACGAGTTGCTGGTCGGTGCGCGCACGGACGCGGCCGCCATAAGGGAGCGGGCGGAGGAGCTGCGTTCCCGGGTCGAGTCCGAGGTCGAGGAGCTGCACGAGCGGGCCCGTCGGGAGTCGGCGGAGCAGATGAAGTCCGCGGGCGAGCGCGTGGACAAGCTGGTGCGGGCGGCGACCGAGCAGAGCGTCGAGGCCGAGACGAAGGCCAAGGCCCTGGTGTCGGACGCGAGCAGCGAGGCCGGGAAGGTCCGGATCGCGGCGGTGCGCAAGGCCGAGGCCCTGCTCAAGGAGGCCGAGACGAAGAAGGCCGAGCTGGTGCGGATCGCCGAGGCGGCGCTGTCGGAGGCCCGCGCGGAGGCGGAGCGCCTGGTCGACGAGGGCCGGCGGGAGTTGGAGGTCCTGGTGCGCAGGCGCGAGGACATTCAGGCCGAGATCTCCCGTGTCCAGGACGTTCTTGAGGCGTTGGAATCATTCGAGGCACCTTCGGGTGGCGGAAAGCCCCTGTTGGGCGGCCAGGGCGCGGGGGGCGTGAAGGCCGGCGCAACAGCGGGTTCCACTCGTTCGGGTGGCAAGGCATCAGAGGGGTAGTTGCCACTCATGATGTGTGCTGCCGATGTGTGCTCCTGATGAAGGTTCAGGCGGACGAGTGACCAGCAATCTGTCGCCTTGCCACTCAAAAGGGGTGTCATTGTCCAGGGCAAACCCGGATTGACTCGATGACACGCCGCCCGGGCGCCTAGGATTCCCCTTAACACCTCACGTAGCACCTCATTGGTCTCATTCGACAGGAACCCCATGAGCGACTCTCACTCCCCCTTCGGCTTCGAGCTCGTGCGGCGTGGTTACGACCGCGGTCAGGTGGACGACCGCATTACCAAGCTGGTCTCCGACCGCGACAGCGCCCTAGGACGTATCAACTCTCTGGAAAAGCGGATCGAGGAGCTGCACCTCGAAACGCAGAACGCCCAGGCCCAGGTGAGCGACGCCGAGCCGTCGTACGCCGGCCTCGGCGCCCGGGTCGAGAAGATCCTGCGGCTGGCCGAGGAGGAGGCGAAGGACCTGCGCGAGGAGGCCCGTCGCGCGGCCGAGCAGCACCGGGAGCTGGCCGAGTCGGCGGCGCAGCAGGTGCGCAACGACGCCGAGTCGTTCGCGTCGGACCGCAAGTCGAAGGCGGAGGACGAGGGCGTCCGCATCGTCGAGAAGGCCAAGGGCGACGCGTCCACCCTGCGTGCGGAGGCGCAGAAGGACGCGGCCTCCAAGCGCGAGGAGGCCGACGCGCTGTTCGAGGAGACCCGCGCCAAGGCCGCCCAGGCCGCCGCGGACTTCGAGACCAACCTGGCCAAGCGCCGCGAGCAGTCGGAGCGGGACCTGGCCTCGCGCCAGCAGAAGGCCGAGAAGCGCCTGGCGGAGATCGAGCACCGCGCGGAGCAGCTCCGCCTGGAGGCCGAGAAGCTCCGTACGGACGCCGAGCGCCGCGCCCGCCAGACCGTGGAGACCGCGCAGCGCCAGGCCGAGGACATCGTGGCCGACGCCAACGCCAAGGCCGACCGGATCCGCAGCGAGTCCGAGCGCGAGCTGGCGGCGCTCACCAACCGTCGCGACTCCATCAACGCGCAGCTGACCAACGTCCGCGAGATGCTGGCGACGCTGACGGGTGCGGCCGTCGCGGCCGCGGGTTCGCCGATCGACGACGAGCCGGTGACCCGGGGCGTTCCGGCTCAGCAGAGCCGCTAGGGCTTCCTCCCGAAGGCAGTTGCTGCGCGCCGGTAGCGAAACAGTGGGTTCGTGGGCCGTATGTCACCCGTTTGAGGTGGCGTACGGCCCTTCGGCGTTCTAGCGTGTCGGCATGATCGAGCTTGAGGGCCTTACCAAACGATTCGGCGCGAAGACCGCCGTGGACCACCTCAGCTTCCAGGTCAAACCGGGGGTGGTCACCGGCTTCCTCGGCCCCAACGGGGCCGGGAAGTCCACGACCATGCGCATGATGCTCGACCTCGACAACCCCACCAGTGGGACGGTCAGGATCGACGGCAAGCACTACCGGGACCTGCCGGAGCCTTTGAAGTACATCGGAGCGCTGCTCGACGCGAAAGCCATGAACGGCGCGCGCAGTGCGTACAACAACCTTCTCTGCCTCGCCCAGTCGAACCGGATCCCGGAGAGCCGGGTGTCCGAGGTACTGGACCTGGTCGGGTTGACGGCCGTGGCCAAGAAGAAGTCGAAAGGATTTTCGCTCGGGATGGGGCAGCGGCTGGGAATCGCCGCCGCACTGCTCGGGGATCCGGAGATCCTCATGTTCGACGAACCCGTCAATGGTCTGGACCCCGAGGGAATTCTCTGGATCCGCAATCTCATGAAGGGCCTGGCCTCGGAAGGAAGGACGATCTTCGTCTCCTCCCACTTGATGAGCGAAATGGCGCTGACCGCGGACCATTTGGTGGTCATCGGGCAAGGCCGACTGCTTGCCGACTTGTCGATGGCTGATTTCATCCAGCAGAACTCGCGGAGTTTCGTACGGCTGCGCTCGCCGCAGCAGGAGCGACTCAAGGACGTCCTGCACCAGGCCGGGATCGCCGCGGTCAGCGTGCCGGCCACCGGTGCGCTGGAGATCGACGGCGTGGGGTCGGAGCAGCTCGGCGAGCTGGCCGCCCAGCACCAGATCGTGCTGCACGAACTCAGCCCGCAACGGGCTTCACTGGAGGAAGCGTTCATGCGCATGACGGCGGACTCCGTCGAGTACCACGCCCACGCGCCGGGCGTGCCCGGCCCGCCGGTGGGCCACACCCCGGGTCCGGTGGACGCCCCCGCATGGGGCGCCGGATTCGACGCGACGCGCAAGGACGGCGAGTGATCATGGCTTTCTCCGCAGTCCTCCGCTCCGAGTGGACCAAGATCCGCACGGTCGCCTCCACCACGTGGACGCTGGCTTCCGCGCTCGTCGTCACCGTCGGCATCAGCGCCGCGCTGTGCGCGCTGTTCAACTCCACCTTCGACGACATGCCGAAGGAACAGCAGGTCACGTTCGACCCCACCCTCGCGAGCTTCGCGGGCATGACCCTCGGGCAGCTCGCGATGATCGTCTTCGGTGTCCTGGTGGTCGGCAGCGAGTACAACTCGGGCATGATCCGCACCTCGCTGGCCGCCGTGCCGGGGCGGGCGAGCTTCCTGTTCGGCAAGCTCACCGTCGCGACGGCGCTCGCGCTCGTCGTGGGCCTGCTGACCAGCTTCATCTCGTTCTTCCTGGGCCAGGCCGTCCTGGGCGACCGCAGCATCGGCATCGGCGAGGAGAACGTCCTGCGGGCGGTGATCGGCGCCGGCCTCTACATGGCGCTGATCTCGCTGTTCTCGATGGGCGTGACCGCCATCCTGCGCAGCCAGATGCTGGCGCTCGGCATCCTGATGCCGTTCTTCTTCCTCGTCTCGACCATCCTCGGAGCCGTCGAGACGACCCGGAAGGTCGCGCAGTACTTCCCGGACCAGGCAGGCTCCAAGATCATGCAGGTGGTGCCCGGCGCGATGGACAGCGGCGAAACGCCGTACGGGCCGTGGGGCGGCCTCGGCATCATGGTGCTCTGGACCCTCGCCGCGGTACTCGGGGGCTACGTGGTGCTGAAGAAGCGCGACGCCTGACCCGGGCATGAAGGACAGCGCGTGACCCGGGGGCGTCCGTCGTACGACGGACGCCCCCGGTACTACGGGACATCCCGGATCCGGATCTCAGGGGCAGCTCAGGGGTTCGGTCCGGGTGGGAACCGACGTAGGCTCGATACCCTCTTAAGGCTCATACGGACGAGAGCCCTCCGGGCCTGGCAAGGGGCAGCACGATGATCGAGGCAGTCGGCCTGACCAAGCGCTTCGGCGCGAAGACCGCCGTCGAGCAGCTGTCGTTCCAGGTCAAGCCGGGTCACGTCACCGGTTTCCTGGGGCCCAACGGCTCCGGCAAATCCACCACCATGCGCATGATCCTCGGCCTCGACCGGCCCACCTCCGGTCACGTCACGATCAACGGCTCCCCCTTCCGGGAGCTGCCGAACGCCCAGCGCCACGTCGGCGCCCTCCTCGACGCGAAGGCCATGCACGGCGGCCGCAAGGCCCGCACGCACCTGCTGTCCATCGCCCAGCTCTCCGGGATCCCCGAGAAGCGGGTGGACGAGGTACTGGGCGTGGTCGGCCTCCAGGACGCCGCCCGACAGCGCACCAAGGGCTTCTCCCTCGGCATGGGCCAGCGCCTGGGCATCGCGACCGCCCTCCTCGGGGACCCGCAGGTCCTGCTCTTCGACGAGCCGGTCAACGGACTCGACCCCGAGGGCATCCTCTGGGTCCGCAACCTGATGCGTCAGCTCGCCTCCGAGGGCCGCACCGTCTTCGTCTCCTCGCACCTGATGAGCGAGATGGCGCTGACCGCCGACCACCTGATCGTCATCGGCCGGGGCCGACTGCTCGCCGACATGAGCGCCCACGACTTCATCACGCACAACTCGGCCGGATTCGCACGGGTCCGTCCCGCCGCGGACCGCCCCGACGGCCGGTCCGCGCTCGGCACGGCGCTCGTCAAGGCGGGCGCCCGCGTCCTCCAGGAGACGGACGGAGCACTGCGCGTCACCGGACTGGACCTCCCCCGCATCAGCGACGTCGCCCACGAGAGCGGGGTACGGCTGTGGGAGCTGTCCCCGCACCGGGCCTCCTTGGAGGAGGCGTACATGCGGATGACGCAGTCCTCCCTGGAGTACACCTCCACCGAGGACCCCCGCGCCGAGCTGTGGGAACCCGAACCGCTGAGCGTCCCCGAGTGGGAGGAGGAGGCGGCCGTCACGGAGGTCCCGACGGAGACCGCCGCGAGCTTCTTCGCTCCCCCACCCCCCGCGGCGGGTGGACAGCCCTTCCTGATGCCCGGCAGCGCCGCCGACCTCGCCCCCGCCGTACGGCAGGGCGACCCGGCCCGGACGCCCGAGAACGCCCAGAGCACCTCCGAGGACCACAGATGACCGGCCGCCCCGACCCGACCACGGGCTACACCTCGCCGATGCCCACCCCGCGCCCGCACCTGGGCCACGCGCTGGCCTCGGAGTGGACGAAGCTGACCTCGGTGCGCTCCACCCTGTGGACGCTCGGCTCCCTGGTGGCCCTGGTCGTCGGCGTCGGCCTGTTGGCCATCGTCCAGACCCGGGGCGCGGACTACATGAAGACGCCCTACACGGGGCCGGCCCTCTTCGGCCTCATGGTCGGCCAGGTCGCCGTGATCGTCCTCGGCGTGCTGACGATCTGCTCCGAGTACGGCACCGGACTGATCCGCACCACCTTCACCGCGGCCCCCGAGCGGACGCGGGTGCTCACCGCCAAGTACCTCGTCTTCGGGGCCGTGTCCTTCGCCGTCATCGTGGGCTCGGTGGCGGTCGTCGGCCTGTCCGCCGCCCTGGTGCACAAGGCGTCGCCCGACGGATCCCGATGGGTCTCGGCGTGGGCGGGCGCGCTGGGCGGCTGCTTCTACGTCACCCTGCTCGGGGTCCTCGCGCTCGCCGTCGGCGCGCTCGTAAGGCATTCCGCGGGCGGCATCGCCGTGATGCTGGGCGTGGTGACCCTGCCGCCCGTGCTCGGCTCCATCCTGACCGCCTGGCCCTCGACGGCGGGGATCGGGGCGGCCGTCCTGCGCTACAACGCCCCGCTCGCGTTGGTCCAGTTCTTCGGGCTCCAGGACGAGGCGACGATCGAGGGATCGCGGGTCCCCGGGAACGGGGCCCAACTGCTGGTGCTCCTCACCGTGACGGGGGTCGCGATCGCCGCCTCGTACGTCGTGGTGCGGCGCCGGGACGTCTGAGGCGCGGCCGGTCGGCCCGTCCGTCAGTACCGGGGCGCGTTGCGGGACCGTTGCACCTTCGTGGTGCGACGGTCCTTCGCGTTCCAGCAGGCCTTGTGCCAGTGCCGCCGGTCGTCCACGCCGCCGTACTCGGGCCAGGCCACCAGGTGCGGGGTGCCGGAGGGGATCTCCTGGTCGCAGCCCGGGCAGCGGTAGCGCTTGCCCGCCGCGGCGGCGCCCGCCACGTGCCGGACCTTCCACTCCTCGCCCTGGTACTCCTCGGTCCGCTCCAGCCCGAACCGGTCGAGGCCGGTGGCGGGTCGTTCGTCCGGGGTCTCGCCGCCCCTGGGGCGGTTGTGGCGCGGTGACACGTATACCTCACGAAAGGGCGGCGGGCAGTGACTTTCTCCCAGACTACGCGCAGCGAGCCGGGGTACCCGCAGGGTTGCCGGAGATGGCCGGACGGCTCCGGCGGACCGGCCCGACAATCTCAATAACTTTCCGGTGAGGCCGTGCCTTTGGCACGTGTCAGACGTTGTTGCCATCAGACGTTGATGTCATCAGCGGGTCGGTCCACCTGGGGGAGGCCGCGTCAGCCGCGAGGAGGATAAGGGCGATGCGCGTAGGAGCGTTTGTACTGGCGGCCCAGTTTCCGGGCCAGGGTCAGGGGGAGGCACTGCACCGGGCGGTGCGGACCGCCGAGGTGGCCGAGGAGGCCGGGCTGGACTCGGTCTGGCTGGCCGAGCACCACTTCGTGCCGTACGGGGTGTGCCCGTCGGCGGTGACCCTGGCGGCGCTGCTGCTGGGGCGGACCCGGCGGCTGCGGGTGGGGACCGCGGTGAGCGTGCTGCCGAGCACGCATCCGGTGGCCCTCGGGGAACAGGCGGCCCTGCTGCACGTCACCTCGGGGGGCCGGTTCACCCTCGGGGTGGGCCGGGGCGGGCCGTGGGTGGACCTGGAGGTGTTCGGGGGCGGCCTGGAGGCGTACGAGAGCGGCTTCTCCGAGGACCTCGACCTGTTGCGGCGCTGGCTGACCGAGTCGCGCGTGGGCGCGACCGGCCCTCGGCACGCCTTCCGCGAGGTGGCCGTCGTACCCCGCCCGGACGAGGCGCTGGACGGCGACGGGACTGGGCCGGAAGTGATCGTCGCGTGCACGTCCCCGGCGTCGGTGCGCACGGCCGCGCAGCGCGGACTGCCGATGCTGCTGGGCATGCACTGCGGCGACGAGGACAAGGCCGCGATGGTCGCCATGTGGCGGCAGACCGCGCTGGCGGCCGGGCACCCGCCCGAGGCGGTACGGGCCGCCGGACACGTCTCGGCGGGCGTCTGCCAGCTGGCGGACCGGACGGCGGACGCCCGCGAGACCCTGGTCAAGGCGATGCCGGGCTGGTTCCGTCAGGGACTGGACGCGCACGTCACGGTCGACGGTCGGGAGCGCGCGATGCGCGATCCCGTCGCCTACACGGAACTGCTGTGCGCCCTGCATCCGGTCGGAACCCCCAGGTTGGCGGCGGACCGGCTCGCGGCGACCTCGGAACGCACCGGGATCACGCGCTTCGCCCTGCTCACGGAAGGTTCCGGCGACCTCGCCGCGACGGAGGAGAACGTACGGCGCCTCGGCTCCGAGGTGCTGCCGCGCCTGGACGCGGCCGGGGCCTGAGCACCGGTCGACCCGGCCTGGGCTGCCGCTCCGGTGTCAGTCGCACCTCCCGCGACACGGAGCGGCAGCGAAGTACCGGTCCTGCTAGCAGTCCCGCATTTCCGGCGACTGGTTGAGCAGCTGGCCGCGGATCGAGGTGAACCGGGCGTGCCTCTCGTCCGACGAGGAATCCAGCGGGAAGACCGCGACGCGGTGGCAGTTCTGGAAGGCCAGGCGCACCCCGAAGTGCCGCTGCAGCGCGCCACGTATCGCGTCACTCGCGAGCGCGCGCAGCAGTTGTCCGCGCGCCTGCTCGTCCGGCGGCGGCGTCTGGTTGTCGGCGAACTCTCCGCCCTCAACCTCCAGCTGGGCCGTCAACGAGCTGATCATCTCCCATGCGTAGGGCAGGGAGGTCCGGACGCAGTCGACGAAGGCGGCTTCGTCGACCTCGCCTCGCTCGGCCTGTTCGAGTAGGGCCGGTGAGACGTCGAGCGACATGGGTTCTCCTCTCGTGACCCCGGCCGTTGGGTTGCCGGAGCCTTACGGGCAGGGAAGGAGATCGCGACGCAGAGTGCACGCTCGACGACCTCCCGCTCACCACGGTAGGCGCCCACCGGGTACCGCACCAGGAGAATGCGCATACAACGCGCCATCGGCGAACGGGGCTTTCAGGGGCGAATCGCGTGGAGGCGCATCCGTCGAGTAGCGTTGCCGACCATGCGTCTCGTCATTGCCCGCTGCTCCGTCGACTACGCGGGCCGGCTCACCGCCCATCTGCCCTCGGCACCCCGTCTGATCCTCGTGAAGGCCGACGGCAGTGTCTCGATCCACGCGGACGACCGGGCGTACAAACCGCTCAACTGGATGTCGCCCCCGTGCACCCTCAAGGAGGGGAGCGGTGACGACGCGGGCGTCTGGACCGTCGTCAACAAGGCGGGCGAGAAGCTCATCATCACCATGGAGGAAGTCCTCCACGACTCCTCCCACGAGCTGGGCACCGACCCCGGTCTCATCAAGGACGGCGTCGAGGCGCACCTCCAGGAGTTGCTCGCCGACCGGATCGACACGTTGGGCGAGGGCTACACGCTGATCCGGCGCGAGTACATGACGGCGATCGGCCCCGTCGACATCCTGTGCCGGGACGCCTCCGGCGCGACGGTGGCGGTGGAGATCAAGCGCCGCGGCGAGATCGACGGCGTCGAACAGCTCACCCGCTACCTGGAGCTGCTGAATCGCGACCCGCATCTGGCCCCGGTCCGGGGCGTGTTCGCGGCGCAGGAGATCAAGCCGCAGGCGCGCGTGCTCGCGAACGACCGCGGCATGGACTGCGTGGTGCTCGACTACAACGCCATGCGCGGCATCGAGGACGACAAGCTCCGCCTGTTCTGACCCCCCCCCTGTTTTCGACGCGCGGCAGTGCGTCGGACGTCGGACACGGCGAAGGCCCCCGGAGCGGTTTCCGGGGGCCTTCGCCGTGTCCTGGACCGGGACACCGCGTCGCGGTGGGGACGCTACGTCGTGGTGGCCGTCGGGGAGCCCTCGACGGCCGAGGCGCTCACGCTCGCGGGGCTCGTGGCCGGGGTCGTGGCGGTCGCCGTCGGCGTCTCGGGCACCGTCGGGGTGACGGTGGGCGTCGGGGTGCCCGGCTCGGGGTCCGGGCCCGGGGACGTGGGGGGCGTCGGGGTCGGCTTCGGCCTGACCGGGGGGCGCGGGGTGACCGGGGGTATCCCGGGGCGCTGCGGCGGTGTCGTGCGCGGCGTCGGGCCGGTGTGCGGGGCTCCGTCCCCGGACTCGCCGGGGGCCTCCTCGGGGCCGGGCGACTCCGCGGGCGGGGGCGTCGTACCCGGCTCGGGCGCGGGGTCGGTCCCGGTCGTGCCCGGCACGGTCGGCGGATCCGTGGCCACGGGGGTGGGGGTCGAGGACACCGCCGGCTTGACGGGTGCGTCGTCCTCCCCCTCCCCCGAGGTCAGGGCCAGGCCGATCACCGTGCCGAGCGCGGCGACCGTCAGCACCCCGGCGGCGGCCAGCAGCACGGTCTTGCGGCGGGATTCCCGCTCGGACCCCGGGGTGGGGACGGGTACGGGGACGGTCGCCGGAGCGGGCTTGGTCAGCGGCGGGAACGCGTCCTCGAAGACCTCGGACAGGGTCGCCGGGGCCGGTCCGGTGACCGGGGCCGTGCCACGGATGACCGGGATGACCTGCGTGCTCGCCTCCACCCGGGCCGGCGCGGCGGGCAGCGCGGCGGCGGGCGACGCGGAGGCCGGAGGCGCGGCGGCCGTGGCGGCGGCGCCGGAGGGCAGCGCCGGTCGAGGAGCGGGGGCGGTCACCGCCTTCGGAGTGGGGGCGGCGAACGGGCGGGGCGACGGGGCGACGGTGGCGGCGCCGGGCGCCGGCGGCTCCAGCCGCAGCGGCGGTGAAGCCTTGGCCCCGGCCGCCTCCCGGTCGGTGACCAGGGCCAGTGCCCGGCGTCCGGCCACCGTCCCGCGCTTGTCGGCGAGCGCGCCGCGCAGCCCGATGGAGGCCTCCAGTTCGGCGCGCGCCCGGTCGAGGCGGCCCTCGCACAGCGCGAGGACGCCCAGTTCGTGGTGGAAGTAGGCCTGTTCGGCGACCTCCCCCGCCTTGCGGGCGGCCTCGGCGCCCGCGCGCAGCGCCCGCTCCCAGGCCTCCCAGCGCAGGGAGGCCGCGAGGGCCGGGGCGGCCGTACGGGCCAGGAGCACGGCGGCCACCACGTCGGCGCCCGCCAGGGCCGCGAGCACGGCGTCGGCCTCCGCCGCGACGCGCTCCGGGGTCACCGAGGCGTGCCCGGTCCACCAGGCGTAGTGGCGGGCGGCGGTCCGGGCCTCCTCGGTGGCGGTCTCCCCGTACCCGGCCTCCTCCAGCTGCCGGGCGACGCCCTCGGCGAGCCGGTACCGGGGCCCGACCTCGGTGATCAGCCCGCAGCCGAGCAGTTCCGCGACGGCGGAGTCGGCGTGGGTGTCCCCGACCAGGGCGGGGAGGTGGGCGTGGTGCGGCAACTCGCCGCCGAGCGCGCAGGCCATCCGCAGGGCGGCCCGGGCGGACTCGCTGACCCGGGAGGCCAGCAGTTCGGCGGGGGCGGCAGCCTCGGCGAGGGTGGGCAGCGGTACGTGGGCGGGGTCGCGGGGGCGTTCCTCGAAGACGCCGGGCTCCTCGTCGTCGTCCTCGGCGGTGGCCCGGTTCAGTTCGTCGCGCTGGCGCAGCAGTCCGGCCGCCTGCACGAAGCGCAGCGGCAGCCCTTCGGAGGCGAAGCGCAGGTCCCCGGCCCAGGCGGTCTCCTCCTCCGTCAGGGCCCGTCCGGTGGCGGCCTGCAGCAGCAGGACGCAGTCGGCCTTGCCGAGCCCGCCGAGGAAGACCTCCTCCAGGTGCGAGTCGTCGGAGGGAGCCTTCGTGTCGGGGGTGGCGGCGAGCAGGTAGGCGCATTCGGGGGTGGCGCGCAGCAGCTCGTCGAGGGCGGCGCCGCCCAGTTCCAGGTCGTCGAGGAGCACGATGGCGCCGATCTCCCCGACCCGTGCGAGGAGTTCCGTACGGTCGGGCCGTTCGTCGCCGGAGTCGTGGACGGCCCCGTACAGCGCCTGGAGGAGTTCGCCGGGCTGGTGGTGGCCGTGGCCGCTGAGCCGGACGACCCCGTCCGGGGCGAGGCCCGCGCAGGCGGTGGCGACGGAGTCGAGGAGCGCGGTGCGGCCCGACCCGGCGGGACCGGTCAGGCGTACGGAGCGGCCGCGACCCAGCAGGCGTACGAGGCGCTCCCGTTCCTCGGCGCGCTCCAGGAGCGGCCGGGCGGGCAGCGGCGGTCCCGGCAGTGCGGGCGGCCGGCCGGCGGTGTCATGGGCGGCGCGGGCGGCGGCGGAGCGCTTGGCGGGGCGGCCCTTGGCCGTGCCGGGGCGCAGGGGCTCGATCTCGCTGCCGTCGACGGGGTTGACGGTGAGGGAGAAGGTGCCCGCGGTCAGGGTGACGACCCGCGCGGGCGGCGTGGCGGCCGGGACGAGGGCCGCGCCGGCGCCGCGGCCCTCCGGAGCCGTGCGGTGCCGCGTGCGTTCCGCTGCCGGCGCGGCGGCCGGTTCCGCTGCCGGGTCGTCCCGATCGGACTGCTCCTGAGTACGGTCCATGACCAAGTCCCCCGATCGCGTCGCGCGCGCCGTCGCCGTCGTGTCCACGCCCGGCCTTCGCTCGCCGCTGTCGCTACTGGTCCGGTTTCCGCCCGAACCCTAGACCGTGGCCCGTCGCGCGGGAACCGTTGGGGGTGCCTTCACCACCGGACCGTTATGTTTCCCGCCGGAGCCGTCGGGGCCGCCGCGTCAGTCCTTCCGGCCGGTCACGGCCACGGTGACGCCGAGACCGATCATGGTGAGTCCGCCGACGCCGCCCACCAGGGAGAGTCGTCGCGGCGAGCCCGCGATCCAGCCGCGGGCACCGGCCGCGACCAGCCCCCACGCACTGTCGAGGACGATCGCGATCAGGTTGAAGACCAGGCCGAGGAGCAGCATCTGGGCCGTCACGTTCCCGGCGGCGCGGTCCACGAACTGGGGCAGCACGGCGGCGAAGAACACCATCGTCTTGGGGTTGGCGACACCGACCACGAATCCCTCCCCCAGGGTGCGCAGACCGCCGCGCGCCGGGGGCGCGTCGCCGGTGACGTCGGCGTGCAGCTCGCCGCGCCGGCGCCACGCCTTGACGCCGAGGTAGACGAGGTAGCCGGCGCCGATCAGCTTGAGCGCCGTGAAGACGAGCACCGAGCGCTCGACGACGGCCCCGACGCCGAGGGCGACGGCCACGACGAGGACGTAGCCGCCCATCGTGTTGCCGAGGACCGTGGTGAGCGCGGCGCGGCGGCCCTGGGCCAGGGCCCGTCCGATGACGAAGAGCACGCTGGGGCCGGGAATCACGATCAGGAGGAACGACATGGCCGCGAAGGCCAGCGCCCGGTCGGTGGACACCATGCGGCCATGAAAGCGGAGGGGGGCGCGGGACGCAGCCCATTTTCGTCCGTGCGCCGCGCGCCGTGCGCCGCGGGCCCGCGACGGCGGTCCGCACCCCGGGTCACACCCGGGGCAGGGACTCCGCTTCCAGCCCGCCCTCGATCGCGAGGATGCGGTGCAGCCGGGTCGCCACGAGGAGGCGCTGCATCTGGGCGGGGACCCCGCGCAGGACGAGGCGCCGCCCGGTCCGGCCGGCCCGCCGGTGGGCTCCCATGATCACGCCGAGTCCGGTCGCGTCCCAGGAGTCGAGTCCGGTCAGGTCGAGCACGAGGTCGCCGTGCCCGTCGTCGAGGGCACTGTGCAAGGCCGTACGGGCGTCCGCCGCGCTGCGCACGTCGAGGCGACCCCCGACCGCGAGTTCGGCGTGGTCGCCCCTGATGTGCATGTGTACTCCCCGGCTGTACTGCGTGCGTGTGGTCCGACTCCCGTGGTCGGCAACTCTCACTGCAACTGACTGCCTCGCGGGCAGGGAAGTTGCCGACCGTGAGCGAACCGATACCTAATTCACCCCGGAGGGTGAAGCCATTCGAACGGTGGTGCTCGGAGCTTGCGGTGGTGCTCGGTACCGCCCGTGGTGCTCGGTACCTGTCGCGGTGCTCAGTGCTTGTAGAACCCCTGGCCGCTCTTGCGGCCGATGTCGCCCGCGTCGACCATCCGGCGCATCAGCTCCGGCGGCGCGAACTTCTCGTCCTGCGACTCGGTGTAGATGTTGCTGGTGGCGTGCAGCAGGATGTCGACGCCCGTGAGGTCGGCGGTGGCGAGCGGGCCCATGGCGTGGCCGAAGCCCAGCTTGCAGGCGATGTCGATGTCCTCGGCGGAGGCGACGCCCGACTCGTAGAGCTTGGCGGCCTCGACGACCAGCGCGGAGATCAGACGGGTCGTCACGAAACCGGCGACGTCGCGGTTGACGACGATGCAGGTCTTGCCGACGGACTCGGCGAACGCCCGGGTCGTGGCGAGGGTCTCGTCGCTGGTCTTGTAGCCGCGCACCAGCTCGCACAGCTGCATCATCGGGACGGGCGAGAAGAAGTGCGCGCCGACGACCCGCTCCGGACGCTTCGTCACGGCCGCGATCTTGGTGATCGGGATGGCGGAGGTGTTGGAGGCGAGGACCGCGTCGTCGCGCACCAGCTCGTCGAGCGCGCGGAAGATCTCGTGCTTGACCTCCAGCTTCTCGAAGACGGCCTCGACGACGATGTCGGCGTCGGCGACCGCACCGAGATCGGTGGTCGTGGTGATCCGGCCCAGGGCCGCCTCGGCGTCCTCGGCCGACAGCTTGCCCTTGGCGACGAACCGGTCGTACGAGGCCTTGATTCCGTCCGTACCGCGGGTCAGCGCGGCGTCCGTGACGTCTCTCAGGACCACGTCCCAACCCGCCTGAGCGGAGACCTGAGCGATCCCGGAACCCATCAGTCCGGCACCGATGACGGCGAGCTTCCCAGCCACTGCACACCCCTTAGTTCTTCACGCGGCCCAGTCTCGTAGCCTCTTCGGCGGAGACTAGCGTCCGTGGAGGGCGGTGTGACCGCGAAGTAACACGCGTCACGTCTCAGATGACGGACATCACACTGGTACGGCCCAGCACCCCTGCACAGCCCTCCAGTTCACCCGGCCCGCACCCGGGAGCAGCTCTCCGCCGGCTCCACCGGGCCGGTCTACCCTGGCCGCATGGTGAACCTCACGCGCATCTACACCCGTACCGGCGACAAGGGCACGACCGCCCTGGGCGACATGAGCCGGACGCAGAAGACCGACCTGCGGATCTCGGCGTACGCCGACGCGAACGAGGCCAACGCGGCCATCGGGACGGCCATCGCGCTGGGCGCGCTCCCGGACGAGGTCGTGAAGGTCCTGGTCCGCGTACAGAACGACCTCTTCGACGTGGGTGCGGACCTGTGCACCCCGGTCGTCGAGGCGCCCGAGTACCCGCCGCTGCGCGTCGAGCAGTTCTACATCGACAAGCTGGAGGCGGACTGCGACCTCTTCCTGGAGCAGGTCGAGAAGTTGCGCAGCTTCATCCTCCCCGGCGGCACCCCCGGCGCGGCCCTGCTGCACCAGGCCTGCACGGTGGTCCGGCGCGCCGAGCGCTCGACGTGGGCGGCGCTGGAGGTGCACGGCGAGGTGATGAACCCGCTGACCGCCACCTACCTCAACCGCCTCTCCGACCTCCTGTTCATCCTGGCCCGGGTGGCCAACAAGGAGGTCGGGGACGTGCTGTGGGTCCCGGGCGGCGAGCGTTAGGCCGTCCCTCGCCGATCCGGTCCCTCTCCGATCCGGTCCCTCTCCGATCCGGTGCCGTTCGGATGCTGCCGGTCAGGCGAAGGGGCCGGTCTTCACGCGGTCGGGTTCGGCTCCGGCCGGGGCCTTCTTCGGCCAGATCGTGTAGCAGACGGCGATGACGCCGTGGATGCCGACGATGCGCAGGGCCGCGCCCTGGTAGCTCGTGAGCGAGCTGACGTCGCCCGCGTCACCGACGTACCAGACGGCGGCCTGGAGCAGGGCGATCGCGACGGATGCGGCGACGACGGTGCGGACCCACAGCTTCCACTCGTGGACGGCCCGCGCCCTGCCGTGGCCGGCGCCGGCCGGCTTCGGCCCGCCGGCCAGTCGGTGGGCGGCGTGGCCGTCCAGCCACTTCACCGTGTAGTGGCCGTAGGCGACGGTGTAGCCGAGGTAGAGGGCGGCCACCCCGTGCTTCCAATCGGGGGTGGCGCCGTTCTTCAGGTCGAGGGTGGTCGCGACCAGCAGGACGAGTTCCAGCAGTGGTTCGCACAGCAGGACCGCGGCCCCCAGGCGGGGCATCTTCGCCAGGTAGCGCAGGCCCAGCCCGGCCGCCAGCAGCACCCAGAAACCGACCTCACACGCGATGATCATCGCGACGATCACGGGTCTCTCCGTTCCGCTCGTTCTCCGGGTTCTCCGGTTCTCCTCCAGGCTGGCGCCCGCGGCGGCCCGTTTCGTCGTCTCAGGTGACGAAAGCGCACTGCATCCTTCGATGTAGTGCGGGTTCCGTCCCGGTGTCGACGTTCGCGGCCGTCGCAGCGTGTTGGATGGGAACGTGACCCCGCAGCTGCCCCGCCCCCACCGTGACGATGTCCTGATCGCGCTGGTCAGCGTGCTCGCGGGGCTCCTCCTCTGGTCCCTCGGCGTACACAGCAACACCCGGCCGCACTTCGCCCCCGCCTGGGCGGCCCTGGTGCCGCTGCTGGTCATGGGCGGCCTCGAACTGCTGCGCCGCACCAACCCCCTGGTGACCCTGTCCGTCGGGACGGTCGCCCTCGTCGCGGACCAGTTCACGGTGGGAAATCTGGCCACGATCCTCATGTACACGGACCTGATGTACGCGGCCGCCCTGTACGGGAAACCCGCCACCGCCCGCCGGCTCCCGGTCGGCACCGGCCTCCTCACCGTCGCGGTCACCATCGGCTCCGTGGCCTGGCTGCGCACCCCGCAGGCGCTGCTGATCGGGGTCATCGCGGGCATCGTCAGCTTCGGCCCGGCCATGACCGGCGCCACCCTGCGCAACCACCGCGACGCGGCGAACGCCGCCCGGCTGCGCGCCGAGCAGACGGCCCTGTTGGCCGAAATGGACCGGTCCCAGGCGGTGGCCGCGGAGCGGGCCCGGATGGCCCGCGAGCTCCACGACATGGTCGCCAACCACCTCTCGGCGATCGCCATCCACTCGACCGCCGCACTGGCCATCGACTCCCCCGCGACGAGCCGCGAGGCCCTCGGGGTGATCCGCGAGAACAGCGTGCAGGGGCTGGCCGAAATGCGTCGGCTCATCGGGCTGCTGCGCGACGCGGGCGCCGGCAAGGACGCCGTGGCGGTGCCCACCCTCGACGGGCTGGAGGCGCTGCTGTCCCAGGCCCGGACGAACGGCGCCGCGAGCGGGCTGGACTTCGTCCTGTACGACGGTCGATCGGAGGCCGGGCCGCCGCTGCCGACCCCGGTGGAACTGGCGGCGTACCGGATCGTGCAGGAGTCGCTGACCAACGCCCTCAAGCACGCCGACCCGGGCACCGTCAGCATCCGGGTGAGCTGCGAGGACGGCCTGCTGTCGGTCGGGGTCGACTCCCCCTACGGGGGCCGGCACGGACCCCGCGCACCCGGCTCCGGGGCGGGACTGATCGGCATGCGCGAGCGGGCGGACCTGCTCGGCGGAACGTTCGTCGCGGGCCCGGCCGGGCCCGTGTGGCAGGTGCGGGCGACGCTGCCCGCCGAGGAAGGAGCCGTACCGGCATGAACCAGCGGAACATCCGGGTCCTGGTCGCCGAGGACCAGAGCGCGGTGCGCGCCGGCCTGGTGCTGATCCTGGGCAGCGCGGGCGACATCGAGGTGGTGGGCGAGGCCGCCGACGGGGAGGAGGCCGTGCGCCTCGCCCGCGATCTTCGGCCGGATCTGGTCCTCATGGACGTGCAGATGCCGCGCCTGGACGGGGTCGCGGCCACCCGGCAGGTGGTCGCCGAGGGGCTGGCGGACGTCCTCGTACTGACCACCTTCGACCTCGACGAGTACGTCTTCGGCGCCCTGCGCGCGGGCGCCTGCGGGTTCCTGCTGAAGGACGCCGACGCCGCGGAACTGATCGCGGCGGTCCGTACGGTGGCGCGGGGCGAGGGGCTGATCGCGCCCGCGGTGACCCGGCGCCTGATCGCCGAGTTCGCGGCGCCCCGCGCGCGGCGGCCCTCCGTGGCGCCGGAGACGGCCGCAGCTCTGGAATCGCTGACGCGGCGCGAACGGGAGGTGTTCGGCGCGCTGGGCGCGGGCCTGTCGAACGCGGAGATCGCCATGCGCCTGGACATGGCCGAGGCGACGGTGAAGACGCACGTCAGCCGACTGCTGGGGAAGCTGGAGCTGCGCAGTCGGGTCCAAGCTGCCGTACTGGCGCAGGAGTTGGGGGATCTGGACGAGCACTGGAGGTGAGGTCTGGACCTCTTGACGGTTGGTCCAGACCTTTCTAGTCTCACCGAAACACTGTGGTGAGCGTGCCATGACGACCGTCATGACGAGGCGTGCTCACGGGCGGCGCAGGTCCCACCCCCATGTGCCCGGTCGGCCCCACGACCGGCACGGACCTACGGAGGAGCACCCTTGAGCACAGCACCCCCGCTACGTACCCGTCTGTACAGAAGGTTGGCCGCCACGGTGGCCGTCTTCGCCCTGCCCCTCGCCGGCCTCGTCGGCCTGGCCGGACCCGCACAGGCGGCCACCTCGGCGACGGCGACCTACACCAAGGCCTCCGACTGGGGCTCCGGCTTCGAGGGCAAGTGGACGGTCAAGAACACCGGCACCACTACGCTGTCCAGTTGGACCGTGGAGTGGGACTACCCGGCCGGCACCAGGGTCACCTCCGCCTGGGACGCCACCGTCACCAGCTCGGGCAACCACTGGACCGCCAAGAACCTCGGCTGGAACGGCTCCCTCACCCCGGGCCAGAGCATCACCTTCGGGTTCAACGGCTCCGGCACCGGCGCCCCCTCCGGCTGCAAGATCAACGGCGGCGCCTGTGACGGCGGAAGCCAGCCCGGCGACGCCGCGCCCTCGGCCCCCGGCACCCCCACGGCCTCCGGTGTCACCGAAACCGCCCTGACCCTGTCCTGGTCGGCGGCGACCGACGACAAGGGCGTCAAGAACTACGACGTGTACCGCAACGGCTCCAAGGTCACCACGGTCACCGGCACCTCCTACGGCGACTCCGGCCTGACCAAGGGCACCTCCTACACGTACTCCGTGGTCGCCCGCGACACCGCGGACCAGACCGGCCCCTCCTCCGGCGAGCTCTCCCTCACCACCCCGGGAGGCGGCGGCACGGACCCGGGCGCCGGGACCAAGGTCAAGCTGGGCTACTTCACCAACTGGGGCGTCTACGGGCGCAACTACCACGTGAAGAACCTGGTCACCTCCGGCTCCGCGTCGAAGATCACCCACATCAACTACGCCTTCGGCAACGTCCAGGGCGGCAAGTGCACCATCGGTGACGCCTACGCGGACTACGACAAGGCCTACACCGCCGACCAGAGCGTCGACGGCAAGGCCGACACCTGGGACCAGCCGCTGCGCGGCAACTTCAACCAGCTCCGCAAGCTGAAGGCCCAGTACCCCCACATCAAGATCCTGTGGTCCTTCGGCGGCTGGACCTGGTCCGGCGGCTTCGGCCAGGCCGTCGGGAACCCGGCAGCCTTCGCCCAGTCCTGCTACGACCTCGTGGAGGACCCGCGCTGGGCCGACGTCTTCGACGGCATCGACCTCGACTGGGAGTACCCGAACGCCTGCGGCCTGACCTGCGACACCAGCGGCGCCGCCTCCCTGAAGAACATGATGCAGGCCATGCGCGCCAAGTTCGGCACGAACAACCTGGTCACCGCGGCCATCTCCGCCGACGGTTCCAACGGCGGCAAGCTGGACGCGGCCGACTACGGCGGCGCGGCCCAGTACGTCGACTTCTACAACGTCATGACGTACGACTTCTTCGGCTCCTGGGCCGCCCAGGGCCCGACCGCCCCGCACTCCCCGCTCACCGCCTACCCGGGCATCCCGCAGGACGGCTTCAACTCCGAGGCCGCGATCACCAAGCTCAAGGGCAAGGGGATCCCCGGCTCGAAGCTCAACCTCGGCATCGGCTTCTACGGCCGCGGCTGGACCGGCGTCACCCAGGCCACGCCCGGCGGCACCGCCACCGGACCGGCCCCGGGCACGTACGAGCCGGGCAACGAGGACTACAAGGTCCTCAAGGTCACCTGCCCGAGCACCGGCACCATCGCCGGCACGGCCTACGCCAAGTGCGGCAACAACTGGTGGAGCTACGACACCCCCGCCACGGTCGCCACGAAGATGAACTGGACCAAGCAGCAGGGCCTGCGCGGCGCCTTCTTCTGGGAGTTCAGCGGCGACACCACCAACGGCGAACTCGCCAACGCGGTCCACACCGGGCTCCAGTAACCCCCACTGAACGAACCCGGTGACAGACGAAGCCGGGGAGACGGGTCCGTCCCCCGCCTCCCCGGCTTCTCCACGTCCGATACGGCCGGGCCACGTCGCGGACCCGTGGCCCCCGGCCCGTTCGCGGCCTCAGGCCACGTTCGCCCACCCCCCGGGCTTCGTCCGGGGGGACCCCCCACCAACGGGCAGGGGAACTAAGCCACGTTCACCCGTTGGCCGGGAGGCGCCGCCTCCAGCCAGGCCAGGAATCCGGTCAGCGCGTCGTCGCTCATCGCCAGCTCCAGGCGGGTCCCCCGATGGGAACAGCCGAGCACAACGGCGTCCGACAGCAGGGCCAGCTCCTCCTCGCCCTCGGGCGCGCGGCGGGCGAGCACCTCGATCGAGGAACGCTCCAGCAGCCGGCGCGGGCGCGGGGAGTACGAGAACACCCGGAACCACTCGATCCGGTCACCGCTGTAGCGGGCGACCCCGTAGACCCAGCCCTTGCCGGAGACGTCCGGCTCGTCGGACACGTCCCAGCGCAGGCTGCAGTCGAAGGTCCCGCCGGACCGCTGGATCAGTCTGCGGCGCAGTCCGAACACAAACAGCCCGATCACCACCAGGGCTACGACCAGGCCGCTCACAAGCAGAGCGAGGAGCATCTTCACCGACCTCCTCGCTCATCGAAACACCGCACACGACCGAGCCCGTCACGGACCGGTCCGAGACGGACGTACATCGCCTCAGCCGCGACCCGCTCCGGAAAATTCCGGAACGGACCGCGGCTGAGGTCTGCCGGCGCCCGGAGGTCACCCTCCGGGCCCGACGGTTGGAACTCCGACGGGCTGTCAGCCCGTTACGGCGCGCAGCCGGACATCGGCGCGACGTTCGGCGGCCGCGTCGGCCTCCGACTTCGCGCGCTCCAGTGCCCGCTCCGCCCGCTGGACGTCGATCTCGTCCGCGAGCTCGGCGATCTCGGCCAGCAGGGACAGCTTGTTGTCCGCGAACGAGATGAAACCGCCGTGCACCGCGGCGACGACAGTGCCGCCCTCGCTGGTACGGATGGTCACAGGGCCCGATTCCAGCACACCGAGAAGCGGCTGGTGACCGGGCATGACGCCGATGTCGCCGGACGTGGTGCGGGCGACAACAAGGGTGGCCTCGCCGGACCAGACATTGCGGTCCGCCGCGACCAGCTCGACGTGCAGCTCAGCAGCCAAGGTGGCTCCTCGGGTCACCACCCGGCGGGTCAGCCGGGTGTTGGGTCAAATTCTAATGGGCGTGGGGAGAGGGACGGGACGTACCCCGCCCCTCTCCTTCGTTCTTCGACGACTCGCGTTCCGCAGAACGCGGGCAGACTAGGAGACGCCCAGCTCCTTGGCGTTCGCCTTCAGGTCCTCGATGCCACCGCACAGGAAGAACGCCTGCTCGGGGAAGTGGTCGTAGTCACCGTCGCAGATCGCGTTGAACGCGACGATCGACTCCTCCAGCGGAACGTCCGAACCGTCGACACCGGTGAACTGCTTGGCGACGTGGGTGTTCTGCGACAGGAAGCGCTCGACGCGACGGGCACGGTGGACAACGAGCTTGTCCTCCTCGCCCAGCTCGTCGATACCGAGGATCGCGATGATGTCCTGGAGGTCCTTGTACTTCTGCAGGATCCCCTTGACGCGCATCGCCGTGGCGTAGTGGTCCGCCGCGATGTACCGCGGGTCGAGGATGCGGGACGTCGAGTCCAGCGGGTCCACGGCCGGGTAGATGCCCTTCTCGGAGATCGGACGGGAAAGAACCGTCGTCGCGTCGAGGTGGGCGAAGGTGGTCGCCGGCGCCGGGTCGGTCAGGTCGTCCGCGGGGACGTAGATCGCCTGCATCGAGGTGATCGAGTGACCACGGGTCGAGGTGATGCGCTCCTGGAGGAGACCCATCTCGTCGGCCAGGTTCGGCTGGTAACCCACCGCGGAGGGCATGCGGCCGAGCAGGGTCGACACCTCGGAACCCGCCTGGGTGTACCGGAAGATGTTGTCGATGAAGAACAGCACGTCCTGCTTCTGCACATCGCGGAAGTACTCCGCCATGGTCAGACCGGCCAGGGCGACGCGCAGACGGGTGCCCGGGGGCTCGTCCATCTGGCCGAAGACGAGCGCCGTCTTGTCGATGACGCCGGAGTCGGCCATTTCCTCGATGAGGTCGTTGCCCTCACGGGTACGCTCACCGACGCCCGCGAAGACCGACACACCGTCGTGGTTGTTGGCGACGCGGTAGATCATTTCCTGGATCAGAACGGTCTTGCCGACACCGGCACCACCGAACAGACCGATCTTTCCACCCTTGACGTACGGGGTGAGAAGGTCGATGACCTTGACGCCGGTCTCGAACATCTCGGTCTTCGACTCGAGCTCGTCGAAGCGGGGGGCCTTGCGGTGGATCGGCCAGCGCTCGGTGACGTTGGCGTTCTCCTCCGGGTAGTTCAGCACCTCACCGAGGGTGTTGAACACCTTGCCCTTGGTGAAGTCACCGACGGGGACGGTGATGCCCTCGCCCGTGTCGGTCACCGGGGCCTGGCGGACCAGACCGTCGGTGGGCTGCATGGAGATGGTGCGGACCACGCCGTCACCCAGGTGCTGGGCGACTTCGAGGGTCAGCGTCTTGAGCTCGCCGTCCTGGGCCGGGTCGGCAACCTGGACCTTCAGCGCGTTGTAGATCTCGGGCATCGCGTCGACGGGGAACTCCACGTCGACGACCGGGCCGATGACCCGGGCGACGCGGCCCGTGGCGGCGGCCGTCTCAACAGAGGTCGTCATTACTTGTCACTCCCCGCGGTCGCGTCGGCCATGGCGCTGGCGCCACCGACGATCTCGCTGATTTCCTGGGTGATTTCGGCCTGGCGGGCCGCGTTGGCAAGCCGGGAGAGGCTCTTGATGAGGTCCCCGGCGTTGTCGGTCGCCGACTTCATCGCGCGGCGGCGGGCGGCGTGCTCGGAAGCGGCCGACTGCAGCAGTGCGTTGTAGATGCGGCTCTCGACGTAGCGCGGCAGGAGGGCGTCGAGGACGTCCTCCGCCGACGGCTCGAAGTCGAACAGCGGAAGGATCTCGCCCTTCGCACCGGACTCTTCTTCGACCTTGTCGAGGCTGAGCGGCAGCATCCGGCCGTCGACCGCGTTCTGCGTCATCATCGACACGAATTCCGTGTAGACGATGTGCAGCTCGTCGACGCCGCCCTCGGCCGTCTCCTTCTGGATGGCCTCGATCAGCGGCCCGGCGACGCGCTTGGCGTCGGCGTAGGCCGGACTGTCCGTGAAGCCGGTCCACGACTCCGCGACCTTGCGCTCGCGGAAGCCGAAGTAGGCCAGACCCTTACGGCCGACGATGAACGTGTCGACCTCCTTGCCCTCGCCGCGCAGCCGCTCGGTGAGCCGCTCCGCCTGCTTGATGGCGTTGGAGGAGTAGCCGCCGGCCAGACCGCGGTCGCTCGTGACGAGCAGGACCGCGGCACGCGTCGGCGCCTCGACCTCGGTGGTCAGGGCGTGCTTGGTGTTCGAGCCGGTGGCCACCGCGGTCACCGCACGGGTGAGCTCGGTCGCGTACGGCATCGATGCCGCCACCTTGCGCTGCGCCTTGACGATGCGCGAGGCGGCGATCATTTCCATCGCCTTGGTGATCTTCTTGGTCGCCGTGACGGCACGGATGCGACGCTTGTAGACCCGGAGCTGCGCTCCCATGAGTCAGGTCCCTTCCGTCGTCACTTGGAGACGTTGACGGCCGGCGCGTCCTCGCCCAGGAGCTTGCCGTCCGAGGTCTCGAACTGCTGCTTGAAGCCGGCGATGGCGTCGGCGATCGACGTCAGGGTGTCGTCCGACATCTTGCCGCCGTCGGCGATGGAGGTGAGGAGGTCCTTGCGCTCGCGGCGCAGGTGCTCCAGCAGCTCCGACTCGAAGCGACGGATGTCGTTGACCGGAACGTCGTCCATCTTGCCGGTGGTGCCGGCCCAGACGGAGACGACCTGCTCCTCGACGGGCATCGGCTGGTACTGGCCCTGCTTCAGCAGCTCGACCAGACGCTTGCCGCGCTCCAGCGAGGCCTTGGAAGCGGCGTCCAGGTCGGAACCGAAGGCGGCGAACGCCTCCAGCTCACGGTACTGGGCGAGGTCCAGGCGCAGACGGCCGGAGACCTGCTTCATGGCCTTGTGCTGGGCCGAGCCACCGACGCGGGAGACCGAGATACCGACGTTCAGCGCCGGGCGCTGGCCCGCGTTGAACAGGTCGGACTCAAGGAAGCACTGGCCGTCGGTGATGGAGATGACGTTGGTCGGGATGAACGCCGACACGTCGTTCGCCTTGGTCTCGACGATCGGCAGACCGGTCATCGAACCGGCACCCATGTCGTCGGAGAGCTTCGCACAGCGCTCCAGCAGACGGGAGTGCAAGTAGAAGACGTCGCCCGGGTAGGCCTCGCGGCCCGGCGGGCGGCGCAGCAGCAGCGACACGGCGCGGTAGGCGTCGGCCTGCTTCGACAGGTCGTCGAAGATGATCAGGACGTGCTTGCCGGCGTACATCCAGTGCTGGCCGATGGCGGAACCGGTGTACGGCGCCAGGTACTTGAAGCCGGCCGGGTCGGACGCCGGGGCGGCGACGATCGTCGTGTACTCCAGCGCACCGGCGTCTTCCAGGGCGCCGCGAACGGACGCGATGGTCGAGCCCTTCTGGCCGATGGCGACGTAGATGCAGCGAACCTGCTTGTTCACGTCGCCCGAGCGCCAGTTGTCGCGCTGGTTGATGATCGTGTCGACGGCCAGAGCGGTCTTGCCGGTCTGACGGTCACCGATGATCAGCTGACGCTGACCACGGCCGACCGGCACCATGGCGTCGATGGCCTTGTAGCCGGTCTGCATCGGCTCGTGCACCGACTTACGGACCATGACGCCCGGGGCCTGCAGCTCCAGGGCGCGACGGCCTTCGGTCGCGATCTCGCCGAGACCGTCGATCGGGTTGCCGAGCGGGTCGACGACGCGGCCGAGGTAACCCTCGCCGACGCCGACGGAGAGCACCTCACCGGTGCGCTGCACCGGCTGGCCCTCCTCGATACCGCTGAACTCGCCGAGGACGACGGCGCCGATCTCGCGCTCGTCGAGGTTGAGGGCGAGACCGAGGGTGCCGTCCTCGAACTTCAGCAGCTCGTTCGCCATGGCGGAGGGCAGGCCCTCCACCTTCGCGATGCCGTCGCCGGCAACGCTGACCGTTCCGACCTCCTCGCGCGAGGCCGCGTCCGGCTGGTACGACTGGACAAAGTTCTCCAGTGCGTCCCGGATCTCCTCCGGCCGGATCGTGAGCTCCGCCATCTGGGTTCCCTGCTCTCCTTGTTGGGCCTGAAGCTTCTTAGGGGTCTGGGGGCGACCCCCAGGAATCTTCTGCAAGTTCTGCACGGCCCAACCGGGCCGCTAGGAATGCGTTGTTCTATTGGTGGCTGGTCAGCCGGCCATGCGGCGGGACGCCTCTGCGAGGCGGTCCGCGATGGTGCCGTCGATGACCTCGTCGCCGACCCGCACCGTGATCCCGCCGAGGACCGTGGGGTCCACGTCGAGGTTCAGGTGCATCTGGCGGCCGTACAGCTTGGCCAGCACCGCGCCGAGACGCTGCTTCTGCACGTCGCTGAGCGGAACCGCGCTGGTCACGGTGGCGACCATGCGGCTGCGGCGCTCGGCGGCGAGCGTGGAAAGGGATTCGAGTCCCGCTTCCAGGCTACGTCCACGCGGGTGCGTGACGAGTCGGGCGACCAGACGCTCGGTGACGGCGTTCGCCTTGCCGCCGAGCAGGCTGCGCAGCAGCTCGCTCTTGGCGGAGGCGGTGGCCGCACGGTCGGTCAGTGCCGCACGCAGCTCGGTGTTCGAGGAGACGATCCGGCCGAAGCGGAAGATCTCGTCCTCGACGTTGTCGAGCGCGCCGCCCTGCTGGGCCGCGGTGAGGTCGGCGGAAGCCGCCAGCCCCTCCAGCGCGTCCACCAGGTCACGGGACTGCGACCAGCGCGACCGCGCCATACCGGACACCAGGTCGAGGGTTTCCCCGCCCACCTGGCCGGCCAGCAGACGCCCGACCAGCTCGGCCTTGGCCTCGCCGGACTGCGCCGGGTCCGTGATGACCCGACGCAGCGAGACCTCACGGTCGAGCAGCGCGGTGACGGCAGCCAGCTCACCGGCAAGCTTCGTCGCGTCGACGGACGTGTTGTCCGTCAGCGCGTCGAGACGCTCGCGCGCGGAGGCCAGTGCCTCGCGGCTCGCTCCGTTCATCGGGCGGCCTCGGCCTTCTCCTCAAGCTCGCTGAGGAAACGGTCGATGGTGCGGCTCTGCCGGGCGTGGTCCTCGAGGGACTCGCCGACGAGCTTCCCGGCCAGGTCGGTGGCGAGCTTGCCCACGTCCTGACGCAGTGCCTGCGAAGCGGCCTTGCGGTCCGCCGCGATCTGGGCGTGACCGGCAGCGATGATCTCCTCACGCTGCCGCTGGCCCTCTGCGCGCAGTTCTTCCTTGAGCGCAGTGCCCTGCTCCAGCGCGTCCTGGCGCAGGCGCGCGGCCTCGTGCCGGGCTTCGGCGAGCTGGGCCTTGTACTGCTCCAGCGCGCTCTGAGCCTCGGCCTGAAGCGCTTCGGCCGTCTCGATGCCACCCTCGATGGCCTCGCGACGCTCGTCCAGAACCTTGTTGATGTTCGGGAGCAGCTTCTTCGCGAGGAAACCGAAGACGATGACAAAGGCGATCAGGCCGATGACAAGCTCGGGGATCGGCGGGATGAGGGGGTTTTCCGCCTCAGTGGCCGCGAGCTGAACCAGAGGGTTCACATCAGTGCCTTCCGTCTAAAGGGTCTGTTCGCTACCGGGATCAGGAGGTCGGGTAGACGAACGGCATGACCAGACCGATGAGGGCGAGCGCCTCACAGAAGGCGAAGCCGAGGATCTGGTTGGCGCGGATCAGGCCGGCGGCCTCGGGCTGGCGGGCCAGGGCCTGCGTGCCGTTACCGAAGATGATGCCGACGCCGACGCCGGGGCCGATGGCCGCGAGGCCGTAGCCGATGGAGCCGAGGTTGCCCTTGATTTCGACGCCAGCAGCGAGGGTCTGGAGAGCGGACATGCCGGTTCTTCCTTCTCTTTCATGGACCGGTGGGGGTTGGCCACCGGACGACTGATGGTTTGGGGGTGGGGCGGTCAGTGGTGCTCGGCGACGGCGCCCTGGAGGAAGCTGCAGGCCAGCAGCACGAAGACGTAGGCCTGGACAGCCTGGATGAAGAGCTCGAACGCGGTCATCACGATGACCATCACGAAGGACACGCCGGCGTAGGCGATGCCGATGCCGTTCAGCAGGTACCAGCTGGCGATCGTGAAGAGCAGCAGCAGGGTGTGACCCGCGAACATGTTCGCGAAGAGACGGACCGCGTGCGTGAAGGGGCGGACGATCACGTTCGAGAAGAACTCGATCAGCATGACCAGCGGCAGGATCCCGCCGAGCGACTTGTCGTAGCCCGTGAGGTTCTTCAGACCGCCGACGAAGCCGTGGCGCTTGAAGGTGACCGACATCCACATGACGTAGATGACCAGGGCCAGACCGGCCGGGTACGCGATGACCGAGGTCACCGGGAACTGGGCGAGCGGAATGATCGACCAGAGGTTCAGGATCCAGACGAAGAAGAACGTCGCGACCATGAAGGGGACGTACTTCTCGCCCTCCTTCTTGCCCATCGTTTCGTAGACGATGCCGCGGCGCACGAAGTCGTAGCCGGCTTCGGCGACCATCTGGAGCTTCCCGGGAACGACCTTCGGCTTGGCGAAGGCGGCCCAGAAGAATCCGACGATGATGACGGTTCCGAGCAGGGCCAGGAGCATCGTCTTGTTGAAGTAGACGGCTCCGTCCATGTCGCCGAAGATCGGCTCGAACAGGAACGAGTGCAGGCCAGGAGCCGGGAAGCCACAGCCGTCGAAGATGTGGCAATCGGTCTCGAAGGCGAGCACCTGCGTCGGGTCAGCACTCACCGCGGGCTCCTTCAGCGTGGCGCATAGGTACGGCAACCTCGTTGTGTCGGCGCGGCGCACAGCCGCGGTTCGGCACGGGACTGGTCTTACGGATGTGGGGGCGGCTTGCAGGCAGTGAGCCTCGCGATTGAGCAGGCGTCAGCTCAGCTGCCTGCGCCCGCGATGCCGCAGTTGGCACCGGACGATAGCAGCATCTCGAACGCGCACTTATTCCGCCCCTACCGTTCACGACGAGGACCCCGTGTTCTTGGGCTTCTCACCCTTGTCACGCTGCGCGGACTCGGGCTCGACGTAAAGGATCTTGGCCTTCATGTGCGCGCGCGTCTGCGCGGCGATCCAAGCAAGGGTCGCCGCGACGATGGTGATCGCGAATGCCCTGGGATTGAACAGCGTCGTGTTCTGGAACACGGCGACGAAGACGAAGAGCAGCAGGATCTGGGTCGTGTAGAGCGCCAGACCCATCATCTGGAAGAGATGCGGCAGCGATCGTGCCGTCCGCTGCAGGATGACGAATCCGATACCCATGAACAAAATCACGACGATCGTGGCCGCGATCGCGCCGATCGCCCCCTTGCCGCCCGCGACCACGCCACTGACAACTGCGGCAATGACGCCGACGGCAGCGGTGGGCACAACGGTTTGCAGAAGGGATCGGGCGTCATCGGACAGCATGGCGCATGGCTCCGCGTGATGGTGGGGGTAACGGGACTCGTACGGGACGAGCGTAAGCCCGGGCCGAGTGAGAGCCTCGGGCCGATGGACCGTCGCACTACGGTCCTTCGGCTCTGTCGCCGGGTTTAGTGAACGGTATCACAAACTATTTGATGAGAGCTTTACCTGTCCGGTGTGCTGACTGTCACACATGAGAGTGACCCTGCGCGTGTGTGCAGGACAGGGTGGCAGGTTGTCTGGTAAAGGGCTTCCATGTCGGACATGCACCCGAGCGGTCAGCGCGCGGATCCGGCCTTACGCCGGTCGGGGAGGCGCGAACGGGGGCCTACGGCAGTCGCCCCGTTGACGCCCGAGACCCCCACCGCGACGGGCCGCGCAGCCGGCGGCTCCGCACCCTCGTCCTCCCGTACGGCGGCCTCCGCCGCGGCCTCGGCCGCCCGGGCCGCGTGCCGGTAGCGCGGCGGGACGAGGCCCTCCGCCCAGCGCGGGGCCCGCGGCGTGAACCGCGGCAGCAGGAGCAGTACGAGCCCCAGGGCGCTCAGCGCCGCGATGGCGAGGACGATCCACATCGAGGTGGAGTGCACCGAGTAGGCGACGGCGCCGAAGGCGATCAGGCCCGACCAGAAGTACATGATGAGTACGGCACGGCTGTGGGAATGCCCGAGTTCCAGCAGCCGGTGGTGCAGGTGTCCGCGGTCGGCGGCGAACGGCGACTGGCCGTTCCAGGTGCGCCGGACGATGGCCAGGACCAGGTCCGCCATCGGGATCGCGATGATCGTCAACGGCAGCAGCAGCGGCATGAAGACCGGGAGCATCGCGTGCGTCGCGTTGCGCTCGCCGCCCGCGAAGAGGGCCATCGCGTCCGGGTCGACCTGGCCCGTCATGGAGATGGCCGCGGCGGCCAGCACCAGGCCGATGAGCATCGAGCCGGAGTCGCCCATGAAGATGCGGGCCGGATGCATGTTGTGCGGCAGGAAGCCGATGCACATGCCCATCAGGATCGCCGCGAACAGCGTCGCCGGGGCGGCCGCCTCGATGCCGTAGCCGAACCAGATGCGGTAGCCGTAGAGGAAGAACGCCGTCGCGGCGATGCAGACCATGCCGGCCGCCAGGCCGTCGAGGCCGTCCACGAAGTTCACCGCGTTGATGGTGATCACGACGAGGGCGACGGTCAGCAGGTTGCCCTGCCACTGGGTGAGGGCGACCGTGCCGATGCCGGGGACGGGGATCCACAGGATCGTCAGACCCTGGATGACCATCACGCCCGCGGCGATCATCTGCGCGCCGAGCTTGATCAGGGCGTCGATCTCGAACTTGTCGTCCAGTACGCCGACCAGCCAGATCAGCGCCGCTCCGGAGAGCAGCGCCCGCGGTTCGTTCGACAGCTCGAAGACGCCGTTGAGGTTGCGCAGGTGGTCGGCGACCAGCAGGCCGGCGCAGAGGCCGCCGAACATGGCGATCCCGCCGAGCCGTGGTGTGGGCTCGCGGTGCACGTCACGGGCGCGGATCTCCGGCATGGCCCCGGCCGCGATCGCGAACTTCCGCACGGGCCCGGTCAGCAGGTAGGTCACCGCGACCGTGACGCAAAGCGTCAGCAGATATTCACGCACGGGCTGCCCCAGATGTATCGCCGGCCATCTCAGCCCCACACATTAGCCTCGATGTCACCGGTGAAGAGGACGCGGTAAGGGCCCTCCCCGGTTGCGGTACGCCCTTCTTCTCCCGGTTACGCCCCGTACGGGGGAAATCCTCGGGTCAGGTCGGCGACCTCCGTACGGATGCCCGCGCTCTCCCCGCGCAACGCGGCGGCGAACAGGTCCGCGATCCGGATCATCTCGGACTCCCCCATGCCCAGCGTGGTGACCGCGGCGGTGCCGAGGCGGATGCCGCGCTGGTCCCCGTACGGAAGGGCGCAGGTGTCGAGGACGATCCCGGCGGCGGCGAGCCGGCCCCGCGCGGTCGGACCGTCGGCGGCGAGCGGCGCCGGGTCGGCGGTGATCAGGTGGGTGTCGGTGCCGCCGGTCGTGACGGCGAAGCCGCGCTCCTCCAGAGCCCGGGCGAGCACGCGCGCGTTGGCGACGACCCGGTGCGCGTAGCCGGCGTAGGCCGGGCCGGCCGCCTCTCCGAAGGCCACCGCCTTCGCGGCGATGGTGTGCATCTGGGCGCCGCCCTGGGTGAAGGGGAACACCGCCCGGTCGACGCGCTCGGCGAACTCCGCCCCGCACAGGATCATTCCGCCGCGCGGCCCGCGGAGCACCTTGTGCGTGGTCGCGCAGACGAGGTCGGCGTACGGAACGGGGCTGGGCGCCGCGCCGCCCGCGACGAGCCCGATCGGGTGGGCGGCGTCGGCGATGAGGAAGGCGCCCACCTCGTCGGCGATCTCGCGGAAGGCCGAGTACTCGGGGTGGCGGGGGTAGGAGATCGAGCCGCAGACGATGGCCTTGGGGCGATGCGTTCGCGCCAGCTCCTGCACCTGCTCGTAGTCGATGAGCCCGGTTTCGGAATCCACCCCGTACCCGACGAAGTCGAACCAGCGGCCGGAGAAGTTGGCGGGCGAGCCGTGCGTCAGGTGCCCGCCGTACGGCAATCCCATGGCCAGGACCGTGTCGCCGGGTCGCAGCAGCGCTGCGTAGGCGGCCAGCACGGCGGAGGATCCGGAATGCGGTTGTACGTTCGCGTGCTCGACGCCGAAGAGCGCCTTGGCCCGGTCCACCGCGATGGTTTCGGCCAGGTCCGCGTACTCGCAGCCGCCGTGGTGGCGGGCGCCGGGATAGCCCTCGGCGTACTTGTTGGCGAGCGCGGAGCCGAGTGCGGCGAGGACGGCGCCGGAGGTGAAGTTCTCGGCGGCGCTCAGCTGGAGCGTCTCCGCCTGGCGCCGGGCCTCACCCGCGAGTACATCGGCCATCTGCGGGTCCTGCTGCCGGAGCAGGTCCGTCGGCTGCGTGATCACGCTCATGGCAGAACTCCAGGGGTACCGGGGTACAGCCACTGTAGGCGCGCCCGGCCCACCTCGCCCCCCGCACGCCCCCGACCCGCGTACGCCCGCTCGGCGCCGGGGCGGTGACGCCCGTCAGGGCCGCTCGGCGCGGGGCGGTGACGCCCGTCAGGGCCGTGACCACCGGGTCCGGCGCCTGGTTGAGCCCCGCTCCCGATGCGCCCCTCGCACCGCTCGGCCCCCGGGGCCGCCCGGGCGTCGGCCCGCTGCGCCGGCCTGCGGCCGTCGAGCGCTTAGCGCGAGGCGGTGACGCCCGTCAGGGCCGTGACCACCGGGTCCAGCGCCTGGTTGATCTCGTCGCCGATCGAGCGGAAGAAGGTGATCGGGGCGCCGTACGGGTCGTAGACCTCGTCCGCGTCGGGGGAAGGCGCCAGCAGCCAGCCGCGCAGCGCCGCGGCCGCCCGTACCAGGGCCCGCGCCCGCTCCGCCATGCCGTCGTCCAGCGGGGGCAGCGTGGCCGGGTCTATGGCCCGCACCAGCCGGGTGAACTCCTTCAGCGTGAAGGTCCGCAGCCCCGCCGAGTGCCCCATCGAGATGACCTGGGCCCGGTGGTCCCGGGTGGCGGTCAGCACCAGGTCGGCGCGTATGACGTGCTCGTCCAGCAGCTCGCGCCCGGTGAAACCGGAGGCGTCCGCCCCGAAGTCCGCGAGGACGGCGGCGGCGTTGGCCTCCATCGGCGCACCCTCGTGGCCCCACGTACCGGCGCTCTCCACGATGAGGTCACCGGCCGGGATGCCGCCCAGCCGGTGCGACAGGGCGTGCCGCGTCAGCCGCTCGGTGATGGGCGAGCGGCACACGTTGCCCGTGCTGACGTGGAGTATGCGGAAGGCCGAGCCCGAAGCCGCCGCCGGAAAGGGCCCGCTTGCTATGCCACGCCCCTGAGGGCTCACGGGGCCACCTCGAGGTCGGGTACGACCTCCCGCAGCTGCTCGGCGGTCAGGGCCCCCTCGCGCAGCAGGACGGGAACCTTCCCGGTGACGTCGACGATCGACGAGGGCAGCGTGTTCGGGGTCGGCCCGCCGTCCAGGTACACGGACACGGAGTCGCCGAGCATCTCGCGCGCCGCGTCGCAGTCCTCGGGCGCCGGGTGCCCGGACAGGTTCGCCGAGGACACCGCCATCGGACCGACCTCGGTCAGCAGCTCGATCGCGACGGGGTGCAGCGGCATGCGCACGGCGACCGTCCCGTGGGTCTCGCCGAGGTCCCACGCCAGCGACGGCTGGTGCTTGGCGACCAGGGTCAGCCCGCCCGGCCAGAAGGCGTCGACGAGCTCCCACGCCTGCTCGGAGAAGTCGGTGACCAGCCCGTGCAGGGTGTTCGGGGAGCCGATGAGCACGGGCGTGGGCATGTTGCGGCCCCGGCCCTTGGCGGCGAGCAGGTCGCCGACGGCCTCGGCGCTGAAGGCGTCCGCACCGATCCCGTACAGGGTGTCGGTGGGCAGCACGACGAGCTCGCCGCGGCGCACGGCGGATGCGGCTTCGCGCAGGCCCGTCTTGCGGTCCGTCGCGTCGTTGCAGTCGTATCGCCGGGCCATCAGCGGGCCTCCTCGTGCAGCGGGGTGGTGTCGGGGGTGGGGGTCGTGCGGGTCACGGCAGGGCCTTGCGGGCGGTCGCGAAGCGCGGCCGGTTGTTCAGGTCGGGGTGGTCCGCCGAGTCCGCCCAGCCACGCTCGTCGGCGAAGATCCACGGCACCTGGCCGCCCTGGGTGTCGGCGTGCTCGATCACCACGATCCCGCCGGGTCGCAGCAGCCGGTGGGCGGTGCGCTCGATCCCGCGGATGGTGTCGAGGCCGTCCTCCCCGGAGAAGAGCGCCATCTCGGGATCGTGGTCCCGGGCCTCGGGGGCGACGTACTCCCACTCGGTGAGCGGGATGTACGGCGGGTTGGAGATGACCAGGTCGACCTGCCCGTCCAGCTCGGGCAGCGCGCTCAGCGCGTCGCCCTGGTGGACGGTGACCCGGGAGCCCTCGGCGTTCTTGCGGGTCCACCGCAGGGCGTCCTCGGACAGCTCCACGGCGTGCACGCGCGAGCGCGGCACCTCCTGGGCCATGGCAAGGGCGATGGCCCCGGAGCCGGTGCACAGGTCCACGATCAGCGGCTCGACGACGTCCATCGCCCGGACGGCCTGTATGGCCCAGTCCACGACCGACTCGGTCTCGGGCCGGGGCACGAACACCCCGGGTCCGACCTGGAGCTCCAGGTAGCGGAAGAACGCACGGCCGGTGATGTGCTGGAGCGGCTCGCGCGCCTCGCGGCGGGCGACGGCCTCCCAGTAGCGGGCGTCGAAGTCCGCGTCCTTGACGTGGTGCAGTTCCCCCCGCTTGACGCCGTGCACGAAGGCCGCGAGCTCCTCCGCGTCGAAGCGCGGTGAGGGCACGCCGGCGGCGGCCAGCCGCTGGGTGGCCTGGGCCACCTCGGCAAGCAGCAAGTTCACGCTGGTCCTCCGGGCTGCTGTCGTACGGGGGGTGGTGCGGGAATCAGGCGGGAATCAGTGCGCGGCGGCGAGCTTGGCAGCGGAATCCGTATCGACACAGGCCTGGATGACCGAGTCGAGGTCGCCGTCGAGCACCTGGTCCAAGTTGTACGCCTTGAACCCGGTCCGGTGGTCCGAGATCCGGTTTTCCGGGTAGTTGTACGTACGGATCTTCTCGGACCGGTCCACACTGCGCACCTGGCTGCGGCGCACGTCGGACGCTTCCTGCTCGGCGGCTTCCTGGGCGGCGGCCAGCAGGCGCGACCGCAGGATGCGCATGGCCTGCTCCTTGTTCTGGAGCTGGCTCTTCTCGTTCTGGCAGGAGGCGACCACACCGGTCGGCAGGTGCGTGATGCGCACGGCCGAGTCGGTGGTGTTGACGGACTGGCCGCCGGGGCCGGAGGAGCGGTACACGTCGATGCGGAGGTCGTTCATGTTGATCTCGACCTCGACCTCCTCGGCTTCCGGGGTGACGAGCACGCCGGCGGCGGAGGTGTGGATGCGGCCCTGGGACTCGGTGGCCGGCACGCGCTGGACGCGGTGCACGCCGCCCTCGTACTTCAGGCGGGCCCACACGCCCTGGCCGGGCTCGGTCGCCCCGTTGCCGCCCTTGGTGCGGACGGAGACCTGGACGTCCTTGTAGCCGCCGAGCTCGGACTCGGTGGCGTCGATGATCTCGGTCTTCCAGCCCACGCGCTCGGCGTAGCGCAGGTACATGCGCAGCAGGTCCCCGGCGAAGAGGGCGGACTCGTCGCCGCCGGCTCCGGCCTTGACCTCGAGGAGCACGTCCTTGTCGTCACTGGGGTCGCGGGGAACGAGCAGCAGGCGGAGCTTCTCGGTGAGCTCTTCGCGCTGGGCGCTCAGTTCCTTGACCTCGGCGTGGAAGTCGGGGTCGTCGGCCGCGAACTCCTTGGCCGTCTCGATGTCCTCGGTCGACTGCTTCCAGGCGCGGAAGGTCGCCACGATCGGGGTCAGCTCCGCGTAGCGCTTGTTCAGCTTGCGCGCGTTGGCCTGATCGGAGTGGACCGACGGGTCGGCGAGCTTCTTCTCAAGGTCGGCGTGCTCGCCGACCAGTTCCTCGACCGCCTCGAACATCGGGGGCTCCTGTGGTGAAAGTCAAAAATGGGGCTGGCGTGGCTGGGCGACGACAAAGGCGCCGGTCCGGCCGCCCCCGCGTGGTCAGGGGGCGGCCGGTGACCGGCGCCTGGGTCGCGCTACTTCTGGGCCGAACCCTTGCCGAAGCGGGCCTCGAAGCGGGCCACACGGCCACCGGTGTCGAGGATCTTCTGCTTGCCCGTGTAGAACGGGTGGCACTCGGAGCAGACCTCGGCACGGATGGTGCCCTCGGTCAGGGTGCTACGGGTGGTGAACGACGCGCCACAGGTGCAGCTGACCTGGGTCTCGACGTACTCGGGGTGAACTTCGCGCTTCAAGGTGTCTCCTAGTTTCGGGAGGGCGCCGGGTCGCAGGAGCCGAATTGCGCACTGCGTGAACCGGGGCCGACAGACCAGTCTGCCAGGACCGGGCCGCCTGTCAAAATTCTGAGGACGCTCCCCTCAACGGCACGGGGCCGGCATCTATTCCGGCCGGCTCCGGGCCGGAATCCCGGCCGCCTCCGGGTCGACCGTACGAGCCTGCCGCGACTCCCCCGCTAGCGGACGATCCCGGCCGCGGCGCCCTTGTCCCCCACGGACGCGGCGGTGGCCTCGGCGGGAATCGGCCGGTCCGCGAGCAGCGCGTCCCAGACCATCTTGGACTCCTTGGTGAGCGGCACGACCCGGTTCGCGTCCCGCGGGTCCGTGGTCACCGGCAGGGTGATCATGTTCATGTCCTCGGAGTCGATGCCCTGGAGTCCCTGAGCGAAGCCCATGAGGGACTTCACGTCGCCGAGCGCCCGGTCGGTGGTGATCGCCTTGGTCGCGGAGTCGGCGAGGCCGAGCAGCCTCTTGGGGTTGTCGAACACCCCGATGCCCTTGACCTGCTTGATCAGCGCCTTCATGAAGGCCTGCTGGAGCTGTATTCGACCGAGGTCGCCGCCGTCGCCGACGCTCTTGCGGGTGCGGACGAGACCGAGGGCCTGCTCCCCGTTGAGCTTGTTGGTGCCGGGCGGGAGGTCGAGGTGGCTGTAGTCGTCCTTGATGGGCTTCGTCGTCGTCACCTCGACGCCGCCGAGGTTGTCGATGATCTTCTTGAAGCCGGTGAAGTCGACCTCGATGTAGTGGTCCATGCGGATCCCCGACATCTTCTCGACGGTCTTGACCGCACAGGCGGCCCCGCCGATGGTGAACGCCTCGTTGAACTGCGAGCGCGAACTACCCGGGTCGGTCTTCCCCTTGGCGGTGGCGCAGCTGGGGCGCGGGGCCATGGTGTCGCGCGGGATCGATATGACGCTCGCCTTCTGGTGGCCCTCGTAGAGGTGGACGATCATCGCGGTGTCGGAGCGGGCGGACCCGCCGTCGTCCTTGCCGTACTCGCCGTTGGCGCCGCCGCGCGAGTCGGAGCCCAGGACCAGGATGTCCATCGATCCGTTGTCGACGTTGGCCGGGCGGTCCGCGCCGAGCGCCTGGTCGATGTCGACGCTCTTCAGGTTGCCGTTGAACTTGAAGTAGACGTAGCCGAGGCCGGTACCGCCCAGCAGGACCACGCCGGCGGCGGTCCATGCGGCCACGGTGAGGCCCTTGCGCCGCGGCGGTTTGCGCCGCCGGGTCCCGGCACGACGGCCGCGACCCCTGCTGTCCTCGCTCATGCTCTCCTCAGTCCCCTGCCTCCGGTACGCCGTCCGTACGGCACGCCTTCCCGCTGTCCCCTCACTCAGACGGCGGAGCGGCCCCCAGGGTTCCACGGCCCGCGCCGGCGCCCAACCGCCCCGGCCGCGCGGAGCCCGGGGGGACATCTGCGGACGAACGGGGCGTGGAGAAACTCCTTACCTGCGGTTTCCCAGGGGTCCGCGCGGCCGGTCCGATCTCCCGCCGGACGGTACGAATGTGGCGAAGGTCGCACCGGGTGACGTACGGGTCACGCACGCGGCGGGGCTCACGCCCGCACCACGAACGCGGGACCGCCCCCGCCGCGGTAGCGGTGGGGGCGGTCCCGTTGGTGCGGAGCCCGAGGGCGGCGGTCAGTCGTCGTTCTTGCCCGCCGGCGTGGTCTTCGCGATCTGCATCAGGAACTCGGCGTTCGACTTCGTCTGCTTCATCTTGTCGAGCAGCAGCTCGATCGCCTGCTGCGAGTCGAGCGCGTGCAGCACCCGGCGCAGCTTCCAGACGATGGCGAGCTCCTCCGCGTTGAGGAGGATCTCCTCCTTGCGGGTGCCCGACGGGTCGACGTCGACGGCCGGGAAGATGCGCTTGTCGGCGAGCTTGCGGTCGAGCTTGAGCTCCATGTTGCCGGTGCCCTTGAACTCCTCGAAGATCACCTCGTCCATGCGCGAGCCGGTGTCGACCAGCGCGGTGGCCAGGATGGTCAGCGAACCGCCGTCCTCGATGTTGCGCGCGGCACCGAAGAAGCGCTTCGGCGGGTACAGCGCGGTCGAGTCGACACCACCGGACAGGATGCGGCCGGAGGCGGGGGCGGCGAGGTTGTACGCGCGGCCCAGACGGGTGATGGAGTCCAGCAGGACGACCACGTCGTGACCCAGCTCGACGAGGCGCTTGGCGCGCTCGATGGCCAGCTCGGCGACGGTGGTGTGGTCCTCGGCCGGACGGTCGAAGGTCGAGGAGATGACCTCGCCCTTGACCGACCGCTGCATGTCGGTGACCTCTTCCGGACGCTCGTCGACCAGGACGACCATCAGGTGGCACTCGGGGTTGTTGACGGTGATCGCGTTGGCGATCGCCTGCATGATCATGGTCTTGCCGGTCTTCGGCGGGGCCACGATCAGGCCTCGCTGGCCCTTACCGATCGGCGACACGAGGTCGATGATGCGGGTGGTCAGCACGCCCGGGTCGGTCTCCAGACGGAGCCGGTCCTGCGGGTACAGCGGGGTCAGCTTCTGGAACTCCGGCCGGCCGCGGCCGGATTCGGGCGCCATGCCGTTGACGGAGTCCAGGCGCACCAGCGCGTTGAACTTCTCGCGGCGCTCGCCGTCCTTGGGCTGGCGCACGGCACCGGTGGTGTGGTCACCCTTGCGCAGACCGGCCTTGCGGACCTGGGCGAGGGAGACGTACACGTCGTTCGGGCCGGGCAGGTAGCCCGAGGTCCGGATGAACGCGTAGTTGTCGAGGATGTCGAGGATGCCCGCGACGGGGATCAGGACGTCGTCGTCGGCGACCTGCGGCTCGGCCGGCGCGAACTCGTCGCGGCCACGACGGCCCCGGCGGTCGCGGTAGCGGCCACGACGGCCGCGACGACCGTCCTCGCCGTCGAAGTCGTCCTGCGGGCCGTTGTCCTGACGGTCCTGCCGGCCCTGCTGCTGACCCTGCTGGCCCTGACCCTGGCCCTGGCCCTGGCCGCGGCCGCCCTGCTGCTGACGGTCGGCGCGGTCCTGGCGCTCGGCACGGTCCTGACGACCGCCGCCCTGGCCCTGGCCCTGGTTCTGGCCCTGGCCCTGGTCGTCGGCCTTGGCGCCGCGCTCGCGACGGCCCTGCTGGCGGTCGCCGCGTTCGCCACGCTCACCGCGCTCGCCGCGGTCGCGACGGTCACGGCGGGTACGGCCCTCGCCGGCCTCCGGGGACTGCCCCTGGGCGGCGACGGTGGCGGCCTCGGCCTTGGTCTCCGACTGCGCGGCCTCAGCGGTCTCGGTCTTCTGCTCGACCTGCACGACGGCCGGGGCCGTCACCTCCGGGCTGCCGGAGGGCGCGGTGGCGCGGCGCCGACGGCGCTCGCCGACAGGCGCGTCCTCTCCCCCGCGCTCGGCTTCGCTCGCGCGGGAGGGGCCCCCTGCCGGCTGGCCGGGGATGTCGATCTGCGCCTGGACGGCGGGCTTGTCGGCCGCCTTCTCGGCGGGCGCCTGCACGGCGGTCTCACCCGTGCGGGCCTTGCTGGTGGCGCGGCGCTTCGGCTTGGCCTCGGCGGCGTCGGCGGCGGGAGCCGCGGCCTTGGGGGCGCTGCCGCCGCCCTGGGCCTCCTTGATGACCTCGATCAGCTGGCTCTTGCGCATCCGCGCGGTGCCCCTGATTCCAAGGCCCGACGCGACCTGCTGAAGCTCGGCCAGGACCATGCCGTCGAGGCCGGTGCCGGAGCGGCGACGCTTGGGCGCGGCGCCCGCGGCGGGGGCACTGGTGTCGACGTTGGTGTCGGCAGCGCCCATCAGATCGGTGGTGTCGCTCACGAAGGGTCCTTCCCTGGAGCGGACGTCGGCCTGTCTGGCTCGGCGACCGGTTGTGCTGTCCGACAACGGACCAGGACCTGATGGGTCATGGGCCGCGGCCGGGGCGGTGGTCCGCCGATAGAGATACGGCGGAGAGAAACGTGCATGGGTGGTTCCGGCGAGAAGCCCCCGAGCTGGAAGCGTGGGAATGTCACGCCGATTCCGGAGCGTGCTCGAAACTGCTGGCAGCGATCAAAGCAGTCGGGGAGGCTCCCGGAAGAAAGGTGGTCCCGGATGGGGACACTGAGCACCGAGCCATGGCGGCTTCGGATGCGCACTTGAGACTAACACTACCGGATCCAACAGATATTCCCCCTCTCAATCACCGGCTGTCGCCCCGTCCGGAGCGGCCCGGCCTGCCCTGGCCGCCCGCCCCGGAGGGCCGTGTCACTAGGACACGGACTGGGCTCCCTGGGTGCCCAGCGGAAGGACGCTCGCGCCCGCGGCGTCGAGTGCGAGCCGATTGGCCGCCCACCCCTCGCCGGCGAGCCGCGCGACCTTGTCGGCCGCGTCGTTGTCGACCAGCGCGAGGACCGTGGGGCCCGCGCCGGAGATGACCGCGGGGATGCCGTCCGCCCGCAGCCGGTTCACGAGTGCCACGCTCTCGGGCATCGCCGGAGCCCGGTACTCCTGGTGCAGCCGGTCCTCGGTGGCGGGCAGCAGGAACTCGGGACGCCTGGTCAGGGCCTCCACGAGCAGGCCCGCACGGCCCGCGTTCGCCGCCGCGTCCACGTGCGGGACGCTGCGCGGCAGCAGTCCCCGCGCGGTCTCGGTCAGGACCGGCTTGGACGGGACGAAGACCACCGGAACGATGGAATCCGCAGGGTCCATACGGATCGCCTTGGCACTGCCCCCGTCCATCCAGGCCAGGGTGAAGCCGCCGAGCAGACAGGCGGCGACGTTGTCGGGGTGTCCCTCGATCTCCGTGGCGAGCTCCAGCAGCGCCGCGTCGTCGAGCCGCGTCTCGCCGCCTATGGTCACGGCGCGGGCGGCGACGATGCCGGCGCAGATCGCGGCGGAGGAGGAACCGAGGCCGCGACCGTGCGGGATGCGGTTGGCGCAGACGACCTCGAGGCCGCGCGGCTGGCCGCCCAGCAGGTCGAAGGCGGTGCGCATGGAACGTACGAGGAGGTGGCTCTCGTCCCGCGGGAGGGTGTCGGCGCCCTCACCGGCGATGTCGATGTTCAGGCCGGAGTCGGCGACGCGGACGACCACGTCGTCGTAGAGCCCCAGGGCCAGGCCGAGGGCATCGAAGCCGGGGCCGAGGTTGGCACTACTGGCGGGGACGCGCACTCGTACGGCGGCGGCGCGGAACGCTGGACCTGCCATCGGTCGATGACACTCCTTGTGACTGTGCGAGATCTGGTGACGGTGCGGGATCTTCGCTGCGAATGTACTGGAGAACGTACGACACCCGAAGGCCCATGGGGCAGCACCGCGTCATATGCGCGGTGGCGGATGTAAGTACAGCGTATCGAAGGAAGGTTCTCTCGCGACATAGGGCGCACAGGAGGCGCACGATGCGTGTCGCGTTCTTCCGCTGAATTCCGTTGACTTTTGGTGCCGTACGGGCCGAGTTGCCGGATTCCGGAAGCTTTCCGGAATCCGGCAACGGGGCGTCGAGACGGGGCTCGGGTCAGATCAGGCCGAGACGGACGGCCGCGGCCTCCGCGTCCACCGGAATGGTGACCGGCTGCGGAGCGCCGGCGACCGCCCAGTCGGGGTCCTTGAGGCCGTTGCCGGTGACCGTGCACACGATCCGCTGGCCCGGGTCGACGAGCCCGGCCTCGGCGGCCTTGAGCAGGCCCGCCACGGACGCGGCCGACGCGGGCTCGACGAAGACGCCCTCCTGTGCGGCCAACAACCGGTAGGCGGCCAGGATCTGGCGGTCCGTCACCTCGTCGATGAGCCCGCCGGACTCGTCCCGCGCGGCGAGCGCGTAGTCCCAGGAGGCCGGGTTGCCGATCCGGATCGCGGTGGCGATGGTGTGCGGCTCCTTGACGACCTCACCGCGCACGATCGGCGCGGAGCCGGAGGCCTGGAAACCCCACACGCGGGGCGTACGGGAGGCCAGGCCGTCGGCCTTGTACTCCTTGAAGCCCTTCCAGTACGCGGTGATGTTGCCGGCGTTGCCGACGGGCAGCACGTGGATGTCGGGGGCGTCGCCGAGCGCGTCCACGATCTCGAACGCGGCCGTCTTCTGGCCCTCGATGCGCACCGGGTTGACGGAATTGACCAGCGCGACCGGGTAGTTGTCGGACAGCGCGCGGGCCAGGTCCAGGCAGTCGTCGAAGTTGCCGTCGACCTGCAGGATCTTCGCGCCGTGCACGAGGGCCTGGCCCATCTTGCCCAGCGCGATCTTGCCGCGGGGCACGAGCACCGCGGACACCATGCCGGCGCGCACCGCGTAGGCAGCGGCCGAGGCGGAGGTGTTGCCCGTGGAGGCGCAGATGACGGCCTTGGCGCCCTCTTCCTTCGCCTTGGTGATCGCCATGGTCATGCCACGGTCCTTGAAGGACCCGGTGGGGTTCGCACCCTCCACCTTCAGGTGGACCTCACAACCCGTGCGCTCGGAGAGCAGCTGGGCGGGGACGAGGGGCGTGCCGCCCTCGCGGAGGGTGACCACGGGGGTCGTGGCCGTGACCGGCAGGCGGTCCCGGTACTCCTCGATGATCCCGCGCCACTGGTGGGTTCGGTTGCTGCTCATGGGTCCTTACTCCCCTTCAACGCGCATGATGCTGGCGACACCTCGTACGGTGTCCAGCTTCCGCAGCGCCTCGACGGTCCCCGAGAGGGCGGCGTCGTGCGCGCGGTGGGTGACGACCACGAGGGAGGCTTCGTTGCCGACCCCGTCAGGACGTCCTTGCTGTCGTACCGTGTCGATCGACACGCCGTGTTCCGCGAAGGTCGTCGCCACCTGGGCGAGGACGCCCGGCTTGTCCGCCACGTCGAGGCTGATGTGGTAGCGGGTGACGACGTCGCCCATGGTGCTGACCGGCAGCTGGGTGTACGCCGACTCGCCGGGCCCCTTCGTCTCCGCGAGCTTGTTGCGGCAGACCGCGACGAGGTCACCGAGGACCGCGGAGGCGGTCGGCGCGCCACCGGCGCCGGGACCGTAGAACATGAGCCGCCCGGCGGCCTCCGCCTCGACGAAGACAGCGTTGTACGCCTCGCGCACGGATGCCAGCGGGTGGGTCAGCGGGATCATCGCCGGGTGCACGCGGGCCGTGACCGACCGGCCGTCGGCGGCGCGCTCCAGGATGGCGAGGAGCTTGATGGTGCAGCCCATGCGCTTGGCGGAGGCGAAGTCCGCGGCACTGACCTCGGTCATGCCCTCGCGGTACACGTCGTCGAGGCGGACCCGGGTGTGGAAGGCGATGCCGGCCAGGATCGCGGCCTTGGCGGCGGCGTCGAAGCCCTCGACGTCGGCGGTGGGGTCGGCCTCCGCGTATCCGAGGGCGGTGGCCTCGTCCAGCGCTTCCTGGTAGCCGGCGCCGGTCGAGTCCATCTTGTCGAGGATGAAGTTCGTCGTGCCGTTGACGATGCCCATCACCCGGTTGATCTTGTCGCCGGCGAGCGACTCGCGCATCGGGCGGACCAGCGGGATGGCGCCGGCGACGGCGGCCTCGTAGTAGAGGTCCAGCCCGGCCGCCTCGGCGGCGGCGTGCAGCGCGGCCCCGTCCTGGGCCAGCAGCGCCTTGTTCGCGGACACGACGGACGCGCCGTTCTCGAAGGCGGTGGTGATCAGGGTGCGGGCGGGCTCGATGCCACCGATGACCTCGATGACCACGTCGATGTCGCCCCGTTTGAGGAGGGCGGTCGCGTCGGTGGTGACGAGAGCGGGGTCGATGCCCTCACGGACCTTGGAGGGGCGACGCACGGCGACACCGGCGAGCTCGACCGGCGCACCGATCCTGGCTGTCAGATCGTCGGCGTGCGTCGTCATGATGCGCGCCACCTCTGAGCCGACCACTCCACAGCCCAGCAGCGCCACCTTCAGCGGACGCGTACGCATCATTCGACCTACGCCTTTCGATCTTTCTGCATTCCCGGCGCGCGGTTTACGCGCCAGGTGTGAACCAGTCTCACTCAATGGACATCAGTTTCCATCCTCGGTCCATTGAGTGAGACACCCATTTTCAGGATCTGAGGGCTTCCGCCAGAAACATGGGGGTCATCCGAGGTCGAGACGCAGGAGATCTTCCTCCGTCTCGCGGCGGACGATCACCCGTGCCTGCCCGTCGCGCACGGCGACGACGGGCGGACGGAGCGCGTGGTTGTAATTGCTGGCCATGGACCTGCAGTAGGCGCCGGTGGCCGGCACGGCGAGCAGGTCGCCGGGCGCCAGGTCGGACGGCAGGAACGCGTCCTTGACCACGATGTCACCGCTCTCGCAGTGCTTGCCGACGACACGGACGAGCATGGGTTCGGCATCCGATACGCGGGAGACGAGATTGACCGAGTATTCGGCGTCGTAGAGCGCGGTGCGGATGTTGTCGGACATGCCGCCGTCGACGCTGACGTAGGTCCGCAGCCCTTCGAGGGGCTTGATGGTGCCGACCTCGTAGAGGGTGAAGGCGGTGGGGCCGACGATGGCCCGGCCCGGCTCGACGGAGATCCGCGGCGCCCGCAGGCCCGCGCTCTCGCATTCGCGGGCGACGATCTCGGTGAGCGCCTTGGCGATCTCCTGGGGCTCGCGCGGGTCGTCGGCGGAGGTGTAGGCGATGCCCAGGCCGCCACCGAGGTCGATCTCGGGGAGCTCGACGCCGTGTTCGTCGCGTACGGCGGCCAGCAGCCGGATCACCCGCTTGGCGGAGACCTCGAAGCCGGCCATGTCGAAGATCTGCGAGCCGATGTGCGAGTGCACGCCGAGCAGCTCGAGGCTGTCGTGGCCCAGCGCCCGGCGGACGGCCTCGGCGGCGCTGCCGTCGGCGACGGCGATGCCGAACTTCTGGTCCTCGTGGGCGGTCGCGATGAACTCGTGGGTGTGCGCCTCGACGCCGACGGTGACGCGGATCTGCACGGGCTGGCGTACGCCCAGCTCACGGGCGACGTGCGCGACGCGGGCGATCTCCTGGAAGGAGTCGAGGACGATGCGCCCGACCCCGACCTCGACGGCCCGGCGGATCTCCGCCTCGGACTTGTTGTTGCCGTGGTAGGCGATCCGGTCGGCGGGCATTTCGGCGGCCAGCGCCGTGGACAGCTCGCCGCCGGAGCAGACGTCCAGGTTCAGGCCCTCTTCGCGCAGCCACTTCACGACGGCCTTGGACAGGAACGCCTTGCCCGCGTAGAAGACGTCCGCTTCCTTGCCGAAGGCGTTCGCCCAGGCGCGGCAGCGGGCGCGGAAGTCCTCCTCGTCGAGGACGTAGGCGGGCGTGCCGAACTCCTCGGCGAGCCGGGTCACTTCGATGCCGCCGACGCAGGCGACGCCGTCGTCGTCGCGGGTGACGGTGCGGGCCCAGACCTTCTCGTCCAGCTTGTTGAGGTCGGCGGGCGGCGGCGCGTAGTGCCCTTCGGGCAGGACGTCGGCGTGGCGGGGCCCGGCGGGGTGCGCGGAACGGCTCATCGGAATCTCTCTTCGCGGGTCACAGGAAGTCGGGGGCGTCCATGCCGAGCAGGGCGAGGCCACCGGCCAGCACCGTCCCGGCGGCTTCGGCGAGTGCCAGCCGGGCACGGTGGGCGGCCGAGGGTTTCTCGTCTCCCCGGGGCAGGACGTCGTACTGGAAGTCGAGCAGCGCGTCGGCGACGGTGACGAGGTGCCGCACGAGTCGCTCGGGCGCCCGGTGGTGCGCGGCGGCTTCGAGGACGAGGGGGTGTTCGGCGAGGGCGGCCAGCAGGGCGGGCGCGTCCACCTCGCCCGGCTCGGACCGGAACCCGAGGTGCGCGGCGTTGCGGTGGAGCGCGCGGGCGCGGGCGTGGGCGTACCGCACCCGGAACAGCTCGCTGGACTCGTCCTGCACGAGGAGTCCCGCGGTGAACGAGGGGGTCTCGCGCGCCGGGGCTCCGAGCATGGCCCAGGCGGCGGCGTCCGTTCCGTAGCGCGCGACGACGTCCCCGTCGCGCCGGGCGACGGGTGCGGCGGGAGGGACGGCGGGCGGGGCGTCGGCGCCCGGCGGGGTGTCCGCGTCGGCCGCTTGGCTCCACCGGATCCGGGCGACGGCGTCGCGCACGACGCGCGCGCGGAGCTCGCCGTCGGGGGCGTGGCCGTACCGGATGCCGCGCGCGCGGACGTCCCGTACGAGGGCGGCGGCGGAGCGGGTGGCGAGGGTGAAGTTGAGGAACCCGGCGCCGGTGACCTCGACGGTCTCGATGCCGGGCTCGGCGGCGAGCCGGCCGGCGAGGACGCGTGCGACCTGGGCCGGTGCGACCCCGGCGCCCTTGGCGACCTGGAAGGCGACCGGCGAGGCGTAGTCCCCCACACCCCCGGGCCGGGTCCGTTCGACGACGACGCGCGCGGGCACGGTCCCGCCCAGTTCCCCGTCCTCGACGGCACGGCGCACGGCGCGTACGACGGCACGAGAGAGGTCGGCGGGGATCACGACACCCAGCCTAGGGGAGAAGCCCGAAGGGCATGCATCGGGTTTCGGCATGTGAACAGAGGGGACGGGAAGGCGGGGCCGGAACGCGGGGCGGAACGCGGCGGGGAGGATGAGAAGGGGGTAAGGGCCTCAGCCCCGCCCTCTCCCGGCGGGCGTCCCCTTCCGCTCGCGCCGGTCCCTGCGCTCGACGAGCCTCCGTACGACACGGACCAGCTCGGCGGGCTCGAAGGGCTTGGCGACGAACGCGTCGACCCCGGCGGCGATCCCGGCCTCGACCTCGTACTGGGTACAGGCGCTCACGATGGCGACGGGCAGGTGCCGCGTCCGCGGATCGGCCCGCAACTGCGCGGCCGCACCGAACCCGTCCAGCCGGGGCATGACCACATCAAGGGTGATCGCGTCGGGATCCACACGGTGGACGATGTCCAGGCACTCGACACCATCGTTCGCGGTCACGACCTCGAAGCCCTCCAGCTCGAGATTGACCTTGATCAGCTGCCGGATGACCTTGTTGTCGTCGACAACAAGCACCCGGCCCGAGGCGCCTGGCACAACTCGAGAGTAGGTCCGCCCCCGCCCCCGCGTCCGGGTTTTCGCCACTTCCACCCCCTCCGGGCGACCGACCTCCCCGTCCCGCCCAAAACGGTTCCTGATCACCCCGGGGATGCTGGTAGTGTTCAACCCGTCGCCGCAAAGCGACCGACACGCCCCCGTAGCTCAGGGGATAGAGCAACGGCCTCCGGAGCCGTGTGCGCAGGTTCGAATCCTGCCGGGGGCACTTCGCAGGAAGTGCCCAAGACCCCGCCATCAGCGGCAACGCTGAGACGGGGTCTTCGTGTATGCGCGGCCAACTCGCTTGTCGCGTCGGCGAGCAGGGGCTCAGGTGGGGGCCAGGACCTCCACCGCCACCAGGCAGGTGTCGTCCGCCAGTTGGTCCTTCTCGTACGAGGCCATCAGGGAGTCCAGGGTGGCGCGGGCGCTCAGGCCCGCGCAGGTGGACAGGCGGCGGCGGAGTTCGGCGATGCTGTCCGTGATGTCCTCGTCCCTGCGCTCGACGAGGCCGTCGGTGTAGAGCAGTACGAGGTCCCCGGTGTTCAGGGGCAGGGTGGCGGTGGCGTAGGGGTTGCCCGGCAGCATGCCCAGGAGGGGTCCGCGGTGCGAGGCGTCCAGCACGGTGGCTTCGTCGCCGCGGAGCAGCAGGGGCGGGGGGTGGCCGGCGCAGGCCCAGGTGAGGCGGCGTTCGCCGTCGATGTGTCCGATGACGGTGGTCGCCGTCTCCGCCGACGGGTCGGCGCACAGCAGCTCGTTGAGCCAGGTGGTCAGGTCTCCGGCGTCGGTGCCCGGCGCGTGGGCGAGGCCGGCGAGCGCGTGGCGCTGCTGCGCCATCCGGGCGACGGCCCCCAGGCCGTGGCCGCACGCGTCGCCGACGGCGAGCAGGATCCGGCCGTCCGGCAGGGCCCGGCACTTGTACCAGTCGCCGCCGATCGCGGCGTGGGGTTCCGCGGGCAGGTAGGCCGCGGCCACCGCGTATCCCAGGCCGGCGATCTCCGTCGAGTGGGTCGGCAGGAGCGCCTCCCGCAGGACCGACGCCACGCGCCGTTCGGCGGCGACCTGCTCGCGGAGCCGTTCGCGTTCGCGGCGGGTCTCCGCGAGCCGGTTGCGGGAGCGGACCTCCGCGGTGAGGTCGCGCGCGATGAGGTGGAGGGCCCAGGGCGCGGCGTACTCGTCGATCACCGGACGGCCCAGGACGTGCAGCGTACGGATGTCGCCGCGCACGTTGAAGCGGATGTCCTGGCCCGGCGGTTCCTCGCCGTCGAACAGGGCCCGCAGCAGTCGTCCGAACGCGGGGACGTCGCCGGGAGGCACGGTGTCGCACAGGTCGGTGAGCGTCATCGGCCGGCCGGGTTCGGTACGGAAGATCGCCGCGAGGCCGTCGGACCAGGTCGCGGCGCCGGACAGCAGGTCGAAGTGGGCCCAGCCCATGCCGGCGATGTGCTGCGCCTCCAGCGACAGCAGTTCGGTGGGCTGTTGCGCGGGGCGCCACGTGGCGAGGACCTGGCCGCAGCAGGAGGCGGCGTCGTAGAGCAGTTTCGTGCGGTGCAGCCCGTCGGGGCGCGATTCGGTGTAGTCGACGGGGTGGGCCTTGAGGGCGCGGCCCGTGCGCAGGACGTCCCGCAGGGCGTCGAGCAGGCCCGCGCCCTCGGCGCCGGGTCGTACGTCGCGCAGGCGCTCGCCGACGAGCCGGTCGGGGGCGTCGAGCCAGGCGGAGGAACGGACGTGGTTGCCCGCGCGGATGCGGAAGTCGACGGTGCGGCCGCGGTCGTCGGTGACGGGCGCGAGCAGGGCCGCCGACACCGGGATCGCGGGCAGGGTGGCGCAGACGCAGCCCCAGGGGTCGTGCTCCTGCGCCGCCTCGCCGCAGCCGTGGCCTCGTTCGTCGCTGCCGCCGCAGGGGCACTGCTGGTCGGCGGCCTGCGGCCGCGGGTCCGGGGCGGGCGGCTCGCGGCGTACTCCGGCGCGCCGGGCCGCCGCGGTCCGCAGGGATGCCACCTCGCCGGCGATGAGCTGCTTCAGTCCCTCAGGGTCCTGGAGAACGGCCGGGCCCATAGGTCGCCTGCTTTCTCGGTGCGCGGCGGCTCCCCGCCATCGGCCGGCGGTGCGCGTACGCCCATGCTGCGCACGCCTCCCGCGCCGGCGCACCTCGGGGGCGGGGGGTTGGTCCCGGCCGTCGTCCCCGCCGGTGGGGTCGTGCGCCGGTGGTCGCGGATCGTGGGTCAGGCGGCGAGCCAGGCCCTCCGGTGGCGGGCGACCGCGTACACGATGTCGACCTGTTCCGGGGCGAGCCGTCCGGTGAGGGGGCCCGGTGAGGGGGCCCAGGGCGGCGACCTCCCTTTCCCGGTACGCCCGGACCCGGAGGGGGCCGGCCGCCCCGGGGATCTCCCGCGCTCCCACGGAGACGAGGACCGGCTCGACCTCCACCGGGAACGGGCAGTGCCGCTCCAGGACGCCGCGGGCGAGCGCCGCCTCGGCCCGGCTCCGGGCCGGGTAGGGGTGCGCCGGGCCGTGGTCGACCTTGACCATGTCGTCGCCCACCCAGATCGACTTGGCGCCGAAGTTCTTGGTGTTGACGGTGAAGACCCCTCCCGGTCCGACGAGCAGGTGGTCGATGTCCCCGCCCCGGGTGAGGGGGATCGAGTGCAGGACCTTCCAGCCCTGGGACCTGAGTCGGTCGAGTTCGGCTCCGGCGATGCGCTCGCCGGCCAGCCCCTTGAACCAGGGGTCCCACTCGGTCTCGCGCCGCAGGAGCCGGTCCAGCGTGCGCCGGAGACGGCTCGGGCCCTTCGAGCGGAGCATCTCCTGTATCCCGGAGCCGGGCCGGTTGAGCGCGAGGTCGTCGGGCGCCCTCAGCGGCGGCAGGCTCCGGGTGCTCCCCCGGCCGCCGCGGGAGGCGGGCCCGGGTCGGACTTGGGCCGGCGGTGCGGTAGTCGGTCGTACGGGGGGCGGACGTACGGGAGTCGGTCGTGCGGGGGTCGGTCGTGCGCGGGTCGGTCGTACGGGGGGCGTCGGTGCGGCCTCGGGGCGGCGGGGATCGCCTTCGGGCTGCGGAGCGGGCGGCTCCGGGAGCTCCGCCAGATGCCGCCCGAGCAGGGCGAGCGCCTCCTGACGGTGCTCCTCGACCAGGACCGTCACCCGGCCCGTACGGCAGTCGGCCCAGGCGACGGCGGCGCCGTCCGGCAGGTTCACGTACAGCCGGTCGTGACCGGACTTGCGCCACCGAGACACCTTCAGCCGCCCCACACCGCCCCCTGACCCGTCGCGCCGCCACGTCCATGGGAACAGCCGGATCGCGCCCCCACAAGATGCCCTGCTCGCGGGACGCGCAACCCGGGAGCGGCGCGCCGTGGGGACTCCGTGGGTGGGCGGGCGGCGATGGTCGGCGGCAGGGATGCGGGCGCGCCGGCCGTCTTTCCGAAGTGCCCCGCGCCGTGAGCGAGTTCCGCCGTCGCCGATCAAGCGGTACGGGTCGCGGTGGCGCCCGGCGGCGGGCGGGGGCGTGGGTTCCGGTGGTCCGTACGAGGGGGTGGGGCGGGGTCTGTGGGATTTGGGGGGTGGGGTGCGGGTGGGGGCGTGCGTAGGGTGGTCGGCGAGGCCGCCTTGTGTCGTTGACCAGGCACTTTGCGGGTACGGAGCGCGTAGAGGATGGGGCGACGAGCATGCGTGAGCTGGCGGAGACGGCGCGGCAGTGGGTGTCCGAGGGACGGGCCGGGTTCCTGGCACGGCCCGTGACCGAGCAGGGGTTCGGGCCTCGGGATCCTTCCGGGGCGGTGCTCGTGGACGCGCGCGGGGAGTGCGTCGGGGCGCTGTACCGCGGGGTGTTCGACGCCGAACTCGTCGCCGAGGCAGGGGCCATGCCGCCGGGGCGCAGTGCCCGGGTGTGCGAGGTGTCGGTGGGCGCGGGCGAGGCCGCGGAGGCCCGGTTGACGTGCGGCGGGCAGGCCGAGGTGCTGCTCCAGCCGCTGACGGAGATCCCCGCCGAGTGGTGGGAGCTGCTCGGTACGGGCGCCGGCGTGGCCCTCGTGACCCGGCTGGACGAGAGCGCCGAGAACGCCGTGAGCCGGGTCGTACGGGTGGGCGGGACGCCGGCCGACGATGCCGAGCGGCGGGCCGGGGAGCTGCTGGGGACCCGTCGGCCCGGGCGGGACGCGCTGTACGGGGGGTCGGGGCTGGTGCTCGTCGAGGCGTACCCGTCCGCGCCGCACGTGGTGATCGGCGGGGGCGGGGAGCTGGCCGAGGTCATCGGGAAGCAGGCGGCGTTGCTGGGGTGGGAGTCGGTCACCGTGCACACCGCCGCCGAGGCCGGGAAGGTGCTCGGCGACCACCGGGACGCCGCCTGTCTGGTGCTGCTCAGTCACGAGCCGGACTTCGACGTGCCGACCCTGAAGACGGCCCTGACGCTCGGGATCCCGTACGTCGGCGCCCTCGGCTCGCGGCGAACGACCGCGCGGCGCCGGGACGGGCTGATCGCGGCGGGGGTCGGTGAGGACGGGCTGGCCCGGGTGCACGGCCCGATCGGCCTGGACCTCGGTGCCAAGACGCCGGCCGAGACGGCCCTGGCCATCTGCGCCGAGATCCTCGGGGTGCTCGGCGGGCGGGACGCGCAGGGGCTGCGGGATTCCGACGGTCCGCTGAGGTGACGGGCGACAGGTGACGGGCGACAGGTGACGGGCGACGGGCGACAGGTGACGAGCCCCGGGCGACGGGCAACGGGCGCGGGTGACGGGTGACAAGCCGTTGAGGTCTGCCGGCTGGTGCCGGTAGGGGGTGTCCCGTCCGGGTGCCGGGGCCTCGTGGGTGCCCGCGCCGGTGCCCGTTCACCCGTCCGGCCTACCCGATCCGCGCGGGCGGGTCGGGGGCCCGGCGGGAGGGGCCCCTACGCGGTGGCGGGCGTCCCGGGGCGCCGGTCCGGCGGCGACGTTCGCGGATTGTTCGCACCACCCGCGTGAATTCGTATCAAATGCGGGAAAATAAGACGTATGAACACGAGCCTGAACACCCTCGCGCTGGACACGGCGCTGAGCGACATCGCGTGGTTCCTGGTCGTCGGAATCATCGTGGTCGGCTTCCTGCTCGGCGGTTTCATCCTGGGCAAGCGGGTCCGGAACCAGGAACCGGCACCCCCCACCGCCGAGAGCCAGCCCCACCTCCCCGAGGGCGGGGCGGTCTACGAGGTCCGTGAGGAACGGGAGTCCGTGGAGATCCCGGAAGGTGGCCTGCGACCGCACGAAATGCAGGGCTACGGCAACTTCGGCTCCACCACCCACAGCCACCAGGACGAGGCCCGCGCCGAGCGGGAGTCCGGGCACCAGCACGTCGAGGGTCCCCACCCGCACACCCAGCCCGGAGCCCCGCCGGACGCCGGACGCGGCGCACACGCCTGACGCCCCCGACCCCGTCGAGCCCCGTCGAGCCCGGCCCCCGACGCCCCTCTGCCCTCTGACCCGCGCCTCCCGCGCGGGTCAGAGGTCCGTCCGCAGCCGGAGCACCTCGGGGGGCGGATGGCGGGCCGAGCTGTGGCGGACCTCGGCGGCCAGCGGCGGATCGAGCGGGCGGTACGGCACCTCGCCGAGCCCGATGGCGGTGACGGTGGCCCCGGCCGGGGCGGTCCGGGCGCGGGCGGCCACCGCGGCCGCCAGTTCCCCGCGCAGGCCGGCCGCCAGCGGGCTCGACACCAGCGGCGCCCCGTCCTCCTCCCCCGGCAGGACCAGGACCAGGGCCACCGGGCGGGCCGGGGTGCCGGTGTAGCCGACGGCCGCCGCGTCCCGCACGTCGGTGTGGCGCAGCTTGCGCCAGGCGCGCCGGCCGGCCGGGTAGGCCTGGTCGAGCCGTTTGACGACCAGGCCCTCGATGCCGCTGGCCGGCAGGGTCTCGTACCAGGTCTCGGCCAGCTCCGGGTCGGTGGTCATCGGCACCGGCTGGAGCGGCGGTCCGAGCGGGAGCAGCAGGTCGACGAGGAGGGCCCGGCGGCGTTCGTACGGGCGGCCGCGCACGTCGAGCCCGGCCAGCTCCAGTACGTCGAAGGCCGCGTACGACGCGGGCAGGCTCTGGGCGAGCACGGCGGCCCGGGCGGCCGTGGCGGCCGCCGCGCGCCGTTGGACGAGCGCGAAGTCGGTGCGGCCCGCGTGCCAGACCACGACCTCCCCGTCCAGGACGGTCCCGGCGGGCAGCATGCGGGCGGCGGTCGCCAGATCGGGGAAGGCCGCGGTCACGTTCCGGCCGGAGCGGGCCTGGAGCAGCACGCCCGTCGCCGTGCGCACGACGACCATGCGGTGCCCGTCGAACTTCGGCTCGTACGCGAGGCCCGCCCCGCGCGGCAGCGTCCGTACGGCGGCGGCGAGCGCGACCCGTACGGGCCCGGCGGGCGCCGTCACGGCAGCCTCCCCGCCAGGTCGGGATCGAGCAGCGGGGCGAGGAGGTCGCCGTCGCGGGCGAGCCGGGGCGGGATGTCGTCCGCGAGGAACACCAGGTCGGAATCGGCCCGGCAGGCGGCGACCTCCTCCCAGGAGACGGGAGCGGAGACGGTCGGGAGCTCCCGGGCGCGCAGTGTGTAGGGCGCGGCCGTGGTCTTGGCGGCGGCGTTCTGGCTGTGGTCGACGAAGACCTTGCCGGGGCGCAGCGCCTTGGCCATCCGGTGCACGACCAGGTCGGGGAGCGCGCGCTCGGCCTCCTGGGCGAGGGCCTTCGCGTACGCGGACACCTCCTCGGAGGGGGTCGGGTCCAGGGCGACGGCCAGGTGGAGGCCTTTGGAGCCGGAGGTCTTGGCGTAGGAGTGCAGGCCGTCTGCGGCGAGGCGCTCGCGCAGCCAGAGGGCGGCGGCGCAGCATGCGACGACGCCGGCGGGCGGCCCGGGGTCGAGGTCGAAGACGATCCTGTCGGCGACGGCGGGCCGGTCGGCCCGCCATTGGGGGGTGTGGAGCTCGACGACCAGGTTGGCCGCCCACATGAGGGTGGGCAGGTCGTCGACGATCACCTGTTCGGCCGATTCGTCCTCGGAGCGCGGGACGCGGGCGGTGCGCACCCAGTCGGGTGTGCCGGGCGGCGGGTTCTTCGTGAAGAACAGTTGCCCGTCGGGTCCGTCGGGATAGCGCAGGAAGGAGACCGGACGGTCGCGGACGTGCGGAAGGAGGGAGTCCGCGACGGTGGCGTAGTAGTGCAGCACCTCGCCCTTGGTGAAACCGGTCCGCGGGTACAGGACCTTGTCCAGGTTGCTGAGCGCGATGCGACGCCCCTCCACCATGGTGATCGGCGTCATACGATGAGATTGCCACGAATCAGGAGGAACCGTGCGATCCATTTGGAACGGGGCCATCTCCTTCGGCCTGGTCAGCATCCCGATCAAGCTCGTGAACGCGACCGAGAGCCATTCGATCTCCTTCCGTCAGATCCACCTCGCCGACGGCGGGCGGATCCGCTACCGCAAGGTGTGCGAGCTGGACGGCGAGGAGGTGTCGGGCAGCGACATCGGCAAGGGGTACGAGGAGGCGGACGGGGCGATCATCCCGATCACCGACGAGGACCTGGCGCAGCTGCCGATCGCGACCGCGAGGACGATCGAGATCATGTCGTTCGTGCCGGCGGAGGAGATCGATCCGTTGCAGATGGACGCCGCGTACTACCTGGCGGCGAACGGGCCGACGGCCGCGAAGCCGTACACGCTGCTGCGGGAGGCGCTGAAGCGGAGCCGCAAGGTGGCGATCGCCAAGTACGCGCTGCGGGGGCGGGAGCGGCTCGGCATGCTGCGGGTCGTCGACGACGTGATCGCGATGCACGGGCTGCTGTGGCCGGACGAGATCCGGGTGCCGGAGGGGGTTGCGCCGGAGGCGGACGTCTCGGTGCGGGAGGCCGAACTCGACCTGGCGGACGCGCTGATGGCGACGCTCGGGGAGGTGGAGATGACCTCCCTGCACGACGACTACCGGGAAGCCGTCGAGGCGATGATCGCGGCGAAGGCGGGCGGGGCGTTCGAGCCGTCCGAGGCGACGGTGGAGCCGGCCGGGGGCCAGGTGATCGACCTGATGGCGGCGCTGGAGAAGAGCGTACGGGCGGCCAAGGCCTCGCGCGCAGAGGGCGGCGGGGGCACCTCCGCAGCAGGTACGGACGCGGGGTCGGACGACGGGGCCGCCGCCGGGCAGGCCCCGGCCGAGGTGACGCCGATCCGGCGGCGGGCGGCGGCGGCCGCGCCGAAGGCGGTCGGCGGGAAGAAGTCGACGGCATCGACGGCGGCCAAGAAGACCACGGCGGGGGCGGGTACGGCCGCCCGGAGCACGAAGACGGCCAGGTCGGTGAAGACGACCTCGGGAGCCGCCAAGGCCGCCGGATCCGCGAAGGCTTCGGGAACGGGCAGGGGCGCCAAGTCGGCGGCGGAGAAGACCACTTCGGCGGCGGGGAGGAAGACGGCGGCGAAGAAGGCCACCGCCGGCACGGCGAAGGCCGCCTCCAGGACCGCCACCAAGGCCACCGCGAAGAGCGGCGGAGCCGCGAAGGCCGGCACGCAGCAGGCCTCCCCCACCCGCAAGAAGGCCTCGGCCTGACGGGGGGCAGGGAGCGCGGGAGCGCTTGCCGCTCGGCGGGGCGGAGCGGGGCCGCGGGGGTCGCCCTCGTCGCGGCGGTTCCGCATCGGTGGCCCCACGACCCGGAGGGCGCCGGCGCGGCGGAATCCGACCGGACGCCCCCGACCGTGAGGCCCCGCGCGGGCGTACCCCGTCGGTCGGTGTGGAACCGCCGCTGCGGCCGACGCACGTCATCCGCGGCGGGCGCCCCGCCAGGTGCCGCGGTCGCGACCGAGGGTGAAGAGGGCTTCGACGTCGGGGAGTTTGAGGGTGACGGGGGCCGACGCGAGGGCGCCCACGGCGGTCGGGAGGTGCAGGACGCGGACGTCCCGCAGCGTGGGCGCCACGTCCAGGCGGGAGGCGTCCGCCACGACGAGGACCGGGACGACCGGCGCGGACAGGGCCTTGGCGGCGCGAGCGGCCGCGTCGCGTATCCAGCGTGGGTCCGGGCGGGGCTCGGAGCGGCCCACCGCGAGGAGGAGGTCGCCGATGTGCACGCGTTGGCGGCGCCCCAGGACCGACAGGAGCGCGAAGACCCCCGGCGGGCCGATGAGGAGGTGGTCCAGCAGACCGAGCCCCGGTATCGGAACGTCGTGCACGGCCCGCCAGTCCGCCGCCTCCAGGGCCTCCAGCTCCGCGCCGGCCCGTTGCCGCACCTGGAGGTCCTGACGCATCCGGTGCCGGGCCCTGCTGCCCGGCGACCCGTGCGTCAGCTCGCCGATCAGGGTCTCCCCCGGCCGGTTCGGGGCCAGGTCCTCATCCGGAGCGAGCACCAGGCGACGCAGCTCGGCGACGGTGGGCACCGGGGGCGGGCCCAGTGTCCAATCGCCGGTCAGGTACGGGCGTAAGGCCGCCAGTACCGCCTCGCGCTGGTCGTCCGACAGCAGGCTGACCCGGTTGGGTTGACGGTCGTACCAGGCCACCGCCCGGCCGTCCGGCCCGTTGACGTACAGCCGGCCGCGGCCGGGCCGGCCGCTCGGCAGCACTCTCAGTCCCCGCATCGTCCTCACCCCCGCCTTCCATGGGAGCAGGCGACGGGCCGCGGGGCAATCCCTCGACTGTGTAACGACTCCGTCGGGACGCTGCCGCCTCGCTGTTACAAGAACACCGGCGTACCGCAACGGCCGCCGCCTACTTTGAGGTTCCCCGGACCCGCCGGACCGGCCGGATCCGATCTGCCCCGAAGGACTTCCGTGAACTCCGCCCGCCGCCGCACCCTCGTCCGTGTCGCCGTCGTGACCGCGTGCGCCGCCGGCCTGCCGGCCCTGACCTGCGCCGCCGCGTCCGCGGACCCGTTCGCCGACGCGGCGCCGGCCGCGCCGTCGACGCAGCGGACGTGGGTCAAGAGCGTCGCCCTGGCGGACGGCCGGTCGACCGCCCGGGTGTACCGGCTCGGGAAGGACGCGTACCAGGCGGACATCCTGCGCGCCGGGGTCACCGTGGCCACCTTGACCAGCCGTGACGGGTTCACCGGCTACGGCAACACCGGTGGGCTGCACGCCTCCTTGCGGCCCGACGGCGGGCTCACCACCTGGGTCGGCGACACCCGCCCCGGGAACGACGCCCGCGCGGTGGACGCCGCCGGGCACAAGACCGGGACCCGCGACGGGCGGGTGGTCCCCGCGTCGGCGCAGCGCGCGGACGGGGCGGACGGGGCCGGGGCGAACGGGGCCGCCGGTACCGCCGAGGCGCTGCGGCTGAACACCCTGGCCGACGGGCCGGGCGAGGGCATGCTGCTGCTCGCCGCGGGCGGCGGGATCGCGGCGGTCGGCGCGGCCGGGCTGGGTTTCGCGATGCTGCGGCGCGGGCGGTCCGAGGGCTGACGCCGGGGGCGGCTCCCGGGGCGGGCGCCCGGGGCGGCGGGTGCCGGGCCCTGGGGCGGGCGCCCGGGCGGTCGCCGTCCGGGGACCGGGCCGGTCGACAAATGGGGCGTACCTCTGCATAAGGTGGCTGGATATCGACCGTCTACGCCTTCGTGGAGAGGAGCCCCTGCCGCCGTGGCCGTTCCCGTGATCCCGGGCTCCTCACGCACGCAGCGCACACGGCGTCGTGGGGGCCGCCGGCTGCTCCTGGCGGCGCTCCTGCTGCCGTTGGCGGTGGGGTGCGGCAACACCGGCGGGCTGGTGTCCGCCGGGCCGACCCCGACGGCGAGCGGGCCCGTACACCTGTGGCCGGAGCGCAAGGGGGCCGACGTACCGCCCGCCGATCCGGGGGGTGCGCCGCCGGAGTACGTGCCGGGTCTGCCTCCGGTCACCGACCAGGACGTCCACGCGGTCGATCCCGTGGCCCTCGTGCAGGCCGAGCTGCGGGCGTACCCGGACAAGTCCGTCGGTCCCGACGGCATGTACCCCGAGACCGCCGCCGCGGTGCTGGCCTGCGGGACGCCGGGGGCGGACCCGGCGAAGTGCCCGGTGCTGGCGCCGTACTACCGGGACCTGACGGGGAACGGCAAGGACGAGCTCGTGATCGGCATCGAGTTCCCCGACCGGATGATGTCCGTACGGGTGTACACGGCCGATCCGGACGGCCGGCTCAACCGGATCATGGCGACCACGGAGACCGTCGTCGCCGTGGAACTGGCCGGTCGGGACGTCATCCTGCGGGTGCCCAGCGGGAACCCCGGGTACGAGCTGATCACCGCGTGGTCGTGGGACGAGAAGCAGCGGTCGATGCTGCCGACGCGGGAGCAGATCGTGCGGGTGGCGCCGAAGCCGCCGGGGTCGGCCGGGTCGGCCGGGTCGGCCGGGTCCGAGGGTCCTTCGCGGGCGGGAGCGCCGGTGGGGGCGGGGGGCCGGTGAGGGCGCGACTGCCCGCGTGGACGGCGACGCTGACCTGGAAGTCGGCGTGCTTCATCGTGGTGATGTGCTGCTCGCTGGCGGCGGTGCTGGGCGTGCTGGTGCACGTCGAGGTGACGCGGCAGACCGTGGCGACGGCTCGGGACAAGGCCCTCGGCAAGCTGCACGACGCTTCGCGGGCGTACGAGGCCGGCGAGGTCCTGCCGCCGGATTCCGGGCTGGATCCGGGCGGGCTGCCGCCGGAGCTGCGGGACCTCGCGGTGAGCGGCCGGCGGGGGACGCTGGTGGCCGACTACGAGGGGCGGGCCGTGATGTGGGCCGCCGCCCCGGCCGACGGGCGGGCCCTGGCCGCCGCGGTCGACTACAGCCAGAGCGCGCGGACGATCAGCGGGCTGGACAACGCGATCATCGGCTCGTCGGCGCTGGCCCTCGGGGGAACGCTGCTGGTGGGGGCGTTCGCGGTGACGCGGGTGACGCGACGGTTGCACCAGACGGCGACGGTCGCGCGGCGCATCAGCCACGGCGACCTGGACGCGCGGGTCGACGACCCGCGCACGAAGGATCCCGCGCGGCGGCAGGACGAGGTGTCGACGGTGGCCGGGGCGTTGGACACGATGGCGGGCACGCTGCAGGACAAGTTGCTGCGGGAGCAGCGGTTCACGGCGGACGTCGCGCACGAGTTGCGGACGCCGTTGACGGGGTTGCAGGCGGCGTCAGAGTTGTTGCCGGAGGGGCGGCCGACGGAGCTGGTGCGGGAGCGGGTGCGGACGATGCGGCAGCTGACGGAGGACCTGCTGGAGATCTCGCGGCTGGACTCGCGCAGCGAGGTCGTCGAAACGGATCTGCACCAGTTGGAGCGGCTGGTGCGGAGGGTGGTTCGGGGGGCGGCCGGGGTGGGGGTTACGGAGGTGGTGGTGCGGTGTGACGTGCATGTCGAGACGGATCGGCGGCGGTTGGAGCGGGTGCTCGGGAATCTGGTCGTGAACGCGCACAAGCACGGGCGGGGGCCGGTGGTGGTGACGGTGGACGGGCCGGTGGTGACCGTACGGGACCACGGGGACGGGTACCCGGACTACCTGCTGGAAGGGGGGCCGCAGCGGTTCCGGAGCGGGGGGAAGGGGCACGGGCTGGGGCTGACGATCGCGGCGGGGCAGGCGGAGGCGATCGGGGCGCGGCTGGTGTTCCGGCGGGCGGAGGGGGGCGGGGCGGAGGCGGTACTGACGTTGCCGTTGCCCTTGCCCTTGCCCTGACCGGGCGGGGGTACGGGTGGGGGCTGCGGGTGGGGGCTGCGGGTGGGTCGGGGCCGGTGCCGGGGTGGGGGGGGGGGCGGGGGGGGGGGGTGTTTTTTGGCGCCCACCACACAGCGCGGGGTGTCGGGGGA
>NZ_JBIAVF010000017.1:0-223750 GCF_042893755.1 Streptomyces sp. NPDC001568
CCACCCCACCCGGATAACGGCAACCCACCCCCACGATCACCACCGGATCACCCACATCAACCACCGAAACCACCCCGGCCCCCACACCGACCGGATCAACACCCCCACCCACACCCAACAACCCACACACAAATTCCGCCAACACACCCACCGACGGATAATCGAAAACCACCGTCGCCGAAAGCCGCACCCCGAACAACACACCCAACCGATTCCGCAACTCAACCGCAGTCAGCGAATCAAAACCCATCTCCCGAAACGCCAAACCCACCGGCACATCCACCACAGAACCAAAACCAAGAACCGACGCCACCTCCCCGCGTACCGCCTCTGCCACGGCTTTGGCCCTCTGGGCCTCCGAGAGACCGGCCAGCCGTTCCAGCAGGCCGTGGGCGGCCGGGGGGCGGGAGCGGGTCGTCCCGCGTCCACCGCCCAGCAGTCCGCGCAGCATCGCCGGAACGATCTCGGCGTCGCGCCAGACCCTCATGTCCCAGCGCGCCGCCACGAGCAGGGCATCGGGCAGCTGCCACGCGGTCCCCAGGAGCCCGAGTCCTTCGGAGGCGGACAGTCCGGTCATTCCGCCGCGGGACATCCGGGCCACGTCGCGCTCGCTCAGTCCGCCGGCCAGGCCCTCGGTCACGTCCCACAGGCCCCAGGCCACCGACTGGCCGACCAGTCCGCGCGCCCGTCGCGCCTGCATCAGCGCGTCGACGAAGCCGTTCGCCGCCGCGTAGTTCGCCTGCCCCGCGGAACCCAGGACACCTGCCACCGACGAGAACGTCACGAAGAACGACAAGTCGGCTTGCTGCGTCAGTGTGTGCAGCCACCAGGCGCCGCCCGCCTTGCCACCCATCACCGCACCCACCTGCTCGGACGACAGCGACCCCACCACACCGTCGTCCACGACCCCCGCCGCGTGCACCACACCCGTCAACGGATGCTCCACCCCAACCGCCGCAAGAGCCTCCTCCACACCGGCCCGCGACGACACATCCGCCGCCACCACCCGAACCTCGGCACCCAGCCCACGCAACCGCCCCACCAGCTCCACCGCGGAACCCGAACCCGCGACACCACGACGCCCCACCAACACCAGATGCCGCACACCACACGCCGACACCAACCACTCCGCCACCAACCCACCCAGCACACCCGTACCACCGGTCACCAACACCGACCCCTCCGGATCGATCGGGCGCTCCTCGGCGGGGACGACCGGGGCGGGGGCGAGGGAGGGGGTGTGCAGGGAGCCGCCCCGGATGGCGAGTTCGTCGTCGTCGGTGGCGAGGGCCGCGCGCAGCAGCGCGGGGGCCACCTCGGTGTCATCGACGTCCAACAGCATGAACCGGGACGGGTGTTCGGACTGGGCGGACCGCACCAGGCCCCACATCGCGGCACGGGTCAGGTCGGTGACGCCCTCGCCCGGCAGCACCTCGACGGCGCCACGGGTGACCAGGACCAGCCGGGATCGCGCGAGCCGCTCGTCGGCGATCCAGTCCTGGAGCAGGCGCAGCGTGCGGACGACCGCGGCGCGGGCCGCCTCCGCGGCGTCACCGCCCGGGTCCGTCGGCTCCGTGACGCACGGCAGGACGACGTCCGCCGGCGCGGGGTCGGGCAGCGTGTCCCAGGGGGATCGCTGTTCCTCGGGACCGGGGAGCGGGGGCAGCCGGTCGGTGGTGGGCCAGCCGGTGAGGTCGTCGCCGAGTACGACCGCTCGGCCGTGCGGGGGGTGATCCGACGGTCGGGGGCGTACGGACCATTCGACCCGGCACAGCATTCCTCCGGAGGTACGGGGGGAGGTGGCGGTGCGGATGAGTTCCGGCGTGACGGGGCGCAGTGCCAGGGAGCCGACCGTCAGGACCGGCGTGTCGGTCGCGTCGGTGGCGTGCAGGGCGATGGTGTTCGTCCCTTCGGCCGGGGAGATCCGCACGCGCAGCCGGTCCGTGCCCGGCCGGTGCAGTTGGACGTCGTTCCAGGAGAACGGCAGCAAGCCGCCGTTGTCCGTTCCGTCCGTGAGGGAGCCGAGGCCGAGGGTGTGCAGGGCGCTGTCGAGCAGCGCGGGGTGCAGGCCGAACCGGTCGGCCTCCGTCTCGTGCTCGGCGGGCAACCGCACCTCGGCGAAGAGGTCCTGGCCGTGCCGCCATGCGGCGGTGAGCCCGCGGAAGGCCTCGCCGTAGTGGAAGTCGGCTTCTGCCAGGCGTGCGTAGAGGTCGTCGATGGGGAGGGGGGTGGCCCCCGGCGGCGGCCAGGCGCTGGGGGCCGCGAGGGCCGCGGGCGCGTCGGTACCGGTGGTGGTGCCGGTGCCGGCGCCGGTGGTGAGGAGACCGCGGGCATGGCGCTGCCAGGGCGCGTCGTCCGGGGCGTCCCCGGCGCGGGAGTGGACGGTCACCGGGTGTCCACCGCCGTCGTCCGGCCGATGCACCAGGACCTGTACCTCGACCGCTCCTTCGTCGGGGACGATCAGCGGCGATTCGAGAGTGAGTTCGGTGACGTCGCCCGCGCCGGTGAGTCGGGCGGCGTGGGTCGCCACCTCCAGCAGGGCTGTTCCCGGTACCAGTACCGCGCCGTGGATGCGGTGGTCGGCCAGCCAGGGGTGCGAGTCCAGGGCGAGTCGCCCGGTCAGGAGCAGTCCGTCGGCGGCGGCTACGGTCACGGCCGCGCCCAGCAGCGGGTGCTCGGCGCTGTGCAGTCCCGCGGCGGTCAGGCCGTGGCCGGCGCCCGGTGTCGAGGTGAGCCAGTGGCGTCGGCGCTCGAAGGGGTAGGTCGGCAGCTCGACGCGGGCGCCGTCGGCTCCCGGCAGGGCGGCCCAGTCCACCGGCACGCCGTGCGCGTGGGCCTCCGCCAGGCTGGTGAGGAACCGGCGCCGGCCGCCGTCGTCGCGGCGCAGCGATCCGACGGCGGCGGCGGGCACCTCGGCCGCGGCGGCCGTGTCGGCCACCGCGGCGAGCAGGGCCGGGTGCGGGCTGCACTCGACGAACTGGCGGTGATCGTGGTCGAGGAGCAGGCGGACGGTCTCGTCGAAGCGGACGGTCTGCCGCAGGTTCCGGTACCAGTAGGCCGCGTCCAGTGCGGCGGTGTCGATCACCTCGGCGGTGACCGTGGAGTAGAACGGGATGGTGCCCGGGCGGGCGGTGACGTCGGCGAGGGTGTCGAGGAGATCCTGGTGGATCTCCTCGATCTGCGCGGAGTGGGAGGCGTAGTCGACGGGAAGGCGGCGGGTCTGGAAGCCCTCCGCGCCGGCCCGGTCGAGGAAGCTGTCGACGGCGTCGGGGGTCCCGGCGACGACTGTGGCGGCGGGTCCGTTGACGGCCGCGACGGACAGGTTGCCGTCGCTGCCGTCGATGCGTCGGACCGCTTCGTCAACGGGCATGGAGACGACGGCCATCGCGCCCCGACCGGACAGGGCGCGCAGCGCCCGGCTGCGCAGCGCGACGATGCGTGCGGCGTCGTCCAGGGAGAGGGCCCCCGCGACGTACGCCGCGGCGATCTCGCCCTGGCTGTGGCCGATGACGGCGGCCGGCTGCACGCCCAGGGAGCGCCACAGGTGCGCCAGCGACACCATCACGGCGAAGAGGGCGGGCTGGACGACGTCGACGCGGTCCAGCGGGGGTGCGTCGGGTTCGCCGCGCAGCACCGGCAGCAGTGACCAGTCCACGTACGGGTCCAGCGCTTCTGCGCACGCCCGCAGGTGTTCGGCGAAGGCGGGGTGGCTCTCGTACAGGTCGAGGCCCATGCCGATCCACTGGGAGCCCTGGCCGGGGAAGACGAAGACGGCGTCGCCGCGGACGGCGCGTCCGGTCACCACGTGCGGGGAGCGCTCGTCGTGCGCGAGGGCGGCCAGCGCGCGTGCCCGCGTTTCGCGGTCGTCGCCGGTGATCACGGCGCGGTGGTCGAAGGGGGTTCGGCCGGTGCGCAGGGAGAGTTCGATGTCGGCGTCGCGCAGTGCGGGGCGGGCGGAGAGGAGGTCGTGGAGCCGCTGGGCCTGTCCGCGCAGTGCGGCAGGGGTTCGGGCGGCCAGCAGCCAGGGGCGGGGCGTCCCGGCTGACGTCACGGTCCCGCCGGAGCCGGCTGCGTCGGTGGACGAGGTTCCGTCGGTGGACGAGGTTCCGTCGTGGGTGTCCGGGGCTTCGATGATGATGTGCGCGTTGGTGCCGCTGACCCCGAATGAGGAGACGGCGGCGCGGGCCGGCCGGTCGCGGGCAGGCCAGGGCAGTTGCTCGGTGAGCAGGGCCATGGCGTCCGGGGACCAGTCGATCGCGGTGGTGGCCGTCTCGGCGTGCAGGGTGCGCGGTAAGGTCCGGTGCCGCATCGCCATGATCATTTTGATCATGCCGCCGACCCCGGCCGCCGCCTGGGTGTGCCCGACGTTCGACTTGAGCGAACCGATCCGTACGGGGTCGCCCGCCGGTCGGCCCGTTCCGTAGGTGGCCAGCAGCGACTGTGCCTCGATGAGGTCGCCGAGTCGGGTGCCGGTCCCGTGCGCCTCCACCGCGTCCACGTCGGCGGCGGTGAGCCCGGCCGCCGTCAACGCCTGACGGATCACCGCCTCCTGGGCGGGGCCGCTGGGCGCGGTCAGTCCGTTGCTGGCGCCGTCCTGGTTGACCGCGCTACCCCGGATCACGGCCAGGACGGGGTGCCCGTCGCGTCGCGCGTCCGACAGCTTCTGCAGCAGCAGGACCCCGGACCCCTCGCCCCAGCCCGTGCCGTCCGCGTCGGCCGAGAACGCCTTGCAGCGACCGTCCGGGGCCAGGCCGCGCTGGCGCGAGAACTCCACGAAGGTGTCCGGGGTGGACATCACGGTGACCCCGCCGGCCAGCGCCATGGAACACTCCCCGCGGCGCAGGGCGTGCGCGGCCAGGTGCACGGCCACCAGCGAGGAGGAGCAGGCGGTGTCGATGGTGATCGCGGGACCTTCGAGGCCGAGCGCGTAGGCGACCCGTCCGGAGGCGACGCTCGCGGTGTTGCCCGTGCCGAGGTAGCCCTCGACCTCCGGCGGGACGTCCGACAGGCGCCAGGCGTACCCCTGGCCCATCAGTCCGGAGAAGACGCCTACCTTGCCCCCGCGCAGCGATGCCGGGTCGATGCCCGCGCCCTCGACGGCCTCCCAGCTGCTCTCGAGGAGCAGCCGCTGCTGGGGGTCCATCGCCAGCGCCTCGCGCGGGCTGATGCCGAAGAACTCGGCGTCGAAGTCCGCGGCGTCGTGCAGGAATCCGCCGTGCTGGACGTAGGAGGTGCCTGCCTCGTCGGCGTCGGCGCCGCGCAGCTCGTCGAGGCTCCAGCCGCGGTCGCGGGGGAACGGGGTGATCGCGTCGCCGCCCCGCCCGACCAGCTGCCACAGCTCCGCCGGTGAGGTCACGCCGCCGGGGTAGCGGCACGCCATGCCGACGACGGCGATCGGTTCGCGCGCGGTCGTGGCCAGCTCGCGGTGTTCCCGCCGGAGCCGGTCGTTGTCCTTCAGCGCCGCGCGCAGCGCCTGGACGAGCTGGTCGGCCGAGGATTGCATGGTCGTCACTCCTGGAGGCGTCAGTCTTCGAACGTGTCGAGGGCGATGCGGACCAAATCGTCCGCATCCATGGCGTCGATCTCATCGGGCCGTTCCTCCGGCCCGGCCGACGGATCGCCGTCGCCGCGGGCGAGCCGCAGCAGCGGGCCGGTGAGACCGGCCTCGCGGAGGGTCCGGAACGGGATGGTGGCCAGCATCCGGCGGAAGTCGGCCTCGGTGAGGTCGTCCTCGGACGCTTCGGCGCCGCCGCCGGTGGTGGCCGGTGCCACGGTCCCGGCGGTGACCTGCCGGTCGAGGTGCTCGGCGAGCAGTTGCGGTGTCGGGTGGTCGAACACGAGGGTGGGCCGCAGTGAAACCCCGGTGGCGGCATTCAGCCGGTTGCGCAGCTCGATGCCGGTCAACGAGTCGAACCCCAGGTCCTTGAAGGCGCGTCCGTCCTCCACCGTCACGACGGAGGGAAGGCCCAGGGCCGCGGCGGCATGCTCGCGGACCAGACCGAGGAGCACTCGGCGCCGCTCGCCCGCCGGCAGCGTGGCCAGCCGCTCGCGGGCTTCGGTCTGCCCGACGGCGCCCGCCTCGCGCGCCCGCGGGGCGGGCCCGGGCGCGGCCGGATCGACCAGCAGCGGATGGGTGCGGCGGTGGCGCGGGTTCAGCTGGAGCAGCACCAGGTGGGGCCGGTCCGTCCGTTCCCCTGCCCGATCCCACAGGCGCAGGCCGGTCTCGCTGTCCAGCGGCACCATCCCGGAGGCGGTGATGCGCGCCAGGTCACTCTCGGTGAGGTGCCCGCTGATCCCGCTGCGCTGCGCCCACAGGCCCCACGAGTGCGATTGCGCGGGCAGACCACGGGCCCGGCGGTGTTCGGCGAGCGCGTCGAGGAAGGTGTTCGCCGCCGCGTAGTTGCCCTGGCCCGCCGCGCCGAGAACGCCCGCGGCCGAGGAGAGCAGGGTGAACATCGCCAGGTCGGCCCCACGGGTCAGTTCGTGCAGGTGCCAGGCCGAGTCGGCCTTGGCGGCGAGCACGGCGCCGAGCCGCTGAGGGGTGAGCGACCCCACGACCGCGTCGTCGACGACCCCGGCGGCGTGCAGTACGCCGGTCAGCGGGTGGTCGGGGTCAACACCCTTGAGGAGAGCGGCGACCTCGTCCCGGCGGGACACGTCACAAGCCACGACGTGCGCCTCGGCGCCCAACTGAGCCAGTTCCGCGACTAGTTCGGCGGCACCTGGTGCCGCCGGCCCCTGCCGGCCGGCCAGCAGCAGGTGTCGCACGCCGTACTCGGCGACCAGGTGCCGGCTGAGCAGAGCACCGAGGGTACCGGTGCCACCCGTGACGAGCACGGTGCCCGCGGGGTCAAGCGGTGCGGGCACCGTCAGGACCAGCTTGCCGGTGTGCTTGGCCTGTCCGAGGTGGCGGAACGCGGCCGGCGCCTGCCGGACGTCCCAGGTCGTGATCGGCAACAGGTCCAGCGCCCCCCGCCGGAGCAGGCCGAGCACCTCGGACAGCATGGCTCCGATCCGCTCGGGCTCCGGGTCGGCGAGGTCGAACGTCCGGTACGTCACACCGGCCGGGACCTCGTCCTCGGTACGGACGTCGGTCTTGCCCATTTCGACGAACCGTCCGCCGTGCGGCAGCAGTTGCAGCGAGGCGTCCACGAACTCACCGGCCAGCGAGTTCAGTACGACGTCGACGCCGTGCCCCTCGGTCACCGCGGCGAACCGGGCCCGGAAGTCGAGGTCACGGGAGGAGGCCATGTGGTCGGCGGCCACGCCGAGTGCCCGCAGGGTTCCCCACTTGGCGGGATGGGCCGTGGCGAACACCTCGGCGCCGAGATGGCGCGCGAGCTGGATCGCCGCCATGCCCACGCCACCCGCACCCGCGTGGATCAGAACCCGCTCACCGGGGCGCAGATCCGCAAGGTCGCGCAGCGCGTACCAGGCCGTCAGGAACACGATCGGCACGGACGCGGCCTCCGTGAACGACCAGTCATCCGGTACTGCGGCGAGCGTGCGGGCGTCGGCCACCGCACTCGGTCCGAAACACTCCGGCATGAGGCCGAACACCCTGTCCCCGACGGCCGTTCCGGTCACTCCCGGGCCCACCTCGGTCACCACTCCGGCGCCCTCCGCGCCCAGTGCGGCGCGTCCCGGGTACATGCCGAGAGCGACCATCACGTCACGGAAGTTCAGTCCGGCGGCGCGCACAGCCACCCGAACCTGCCCCGGCGCAAGTGCTTGCGGAGCGGACGGATCGGCGACCAGGGCCAGGCCGTCGAGCGTCTGCCCACCGGGGACCAGCCGCCGGCCGGGCCCGTCCGGGACGGCGAGCGCGTCATCCTCCAGCTCCACCAGCCTCGGGGCGAGCAACGCGTTCTTTCGGAGCGCCACTTGCTCACGGCCCGCTGCGTGGACCGCGGCCAGCAGATCCCCGAGAGGCACTTGGCCAGTCCCGGTGTCGGTGTCGGTGTCGGTGTCGGTCTCGGTGTCGGTGTCGAGCAGATGAATCCGGCCCGGGTTCTCCGCGCCGGCCGACCGCGCCAGGCCCCAGACCGCGGCGACGGCCGGGTCCACGTCCGCATCGCCAGGACCGGTGATGACCGCTCCCGTGGTACGGATCATCATCCGCGCATCCGCGAGCGCGGGCGCGGCCAGGAACTCCTGCACCTGGAGCAGCACCCACTCCGTCGCGGCGCGGGCCCGCTCCGGCACCGGCCCGTCGGCGCCGCACGGCAGGTCCAGGACCACCCAGGCGGGGGCGGCCGAGCCGTCGTCCACGGCACGCGTCACGTCCGCCACGCCGATGTGGTGGCCCGCCGACACCAGGGCGAAGTCCCCGGGAGCGAACGCCGGCCCGTCAGGGACGACGGCGACCTGATCCCAGCGGATCCGCAGCGGGATGTCCTGCGCCGAACGAAGTGACGCTTCACTGACCGGCCGGAAGGCGAGGGCCTCGACGGTGACGACGGGCCGTCCGGTCGGGTCGAAGGCCTCGACGGCGACACCATCAGCACCCCGACGCAGCCGGGCCCGCAGAACCCTTGCTCCGGTGCGATGAACGGTGACACCACTGAACGCGAACGGAAGCCCGCCGTCACCAACGCCAACGCCAACGCCCGAAGTCGCGGCGAGGGCGTGGAGCGCGGCGTCCAGCAAGGCCGGGTGAAGCGCGAAGCCGGTCGGATCGTCGGGCAGCACGACCTCCGCGTAGACGTCCTCACCGTCCCGCCAGACCTGCCTCAGCCCCCGGAACACCGGCCCGTAATCGAACCCCGCCTCCGACAGACCGGCATGGATGTCCTCCGCCGGGACCCGGACTCCCGCAGGGGGCCAGGTCCAAGCCGTATCGGGAGTTTCGAGCGCCTCCGCGAGAACACCGGTGCCGTGCCGGGTCCACTCGCCGGCTTCGGTGTCGGGGCGGGAGTGGATGTCGACCGTCCGCTGTCCGTGCTCGTCGGGGGCGGCGACCACGACCTGGACCGTCACCCCGGGCCCGCCCTCGGGCACCAGCAGTGGCGCCTGAAGAGTCAACTCCCGCACCTGACGGCACCCCATCTGCTGGCCCGCGTACGCCATGAAGTCGACGAACGCGGTCCCGGGCAGCAGGACCACGCCTGTCACGGCGTGATCCGCCAGCCAGGGTTGCGTGGAGGTCGACAGCCGCCCCGTGAACACAGCGCCACCATCGGCCAGCGACACCCGTGCGCCCAACAGCCGATGACCCGCGACCGCCAACCCCACCCCGGAGAGCGACCCCCCAGCCACCCCCGAAGACCCCGCGACCCAATACCGAGAACGCTGGAAGGCATACGTCGGCAACTCCACAGACTGCCCCGCACCGGAAACCCACCGGTCCCACTCCACGCCAACCCCATGGACGTGGAGCCGGGCCAAGCCCATCAGCAGGCTGGTGGCCTGGTCACGATCACGCCGCATGAAACTCGCGACCGCCTCACCCCCACGCTCCTCCATCACAGTGGACAGAGCAGGCTGCGGACCGACCTCCGCCCAGACCCGAACCCCCAACTCACGAGCCTTCGCGACTGCCTCGGCGAACCGAACAGGCTGTCGCACGTGCTCCACCCAATAGGCAGGGCTACCGAAGTCGGCGCCCGTAAGCTCCCCACTCACTGTCGACACGACCGGAATCTCGGCAGGCCCGAAGGACAGATCCGCGATCACGGCGGCGAAATCCTCCAACATCGGAGCCATCAGCGGCGTGTGGAAGGCATGACTCGCCGACAGCCACCGGGTCCGCAACCCCTCGGCGTCCAGCTTCTCGACCACACCCCGTACCGCATCCCCCTCACCGGCCAACACGACCGAATCCGGCGCGTTCACCGCAGCCACCCACACCCCGGCCAGCCCCGCGATCCGATCCGCGATCTCCGCCGCAGGCCCGGCAACCGAGACCATCACGCCACCGGCGTCCATCCCCTGCATCAACCGGCCACGCACACACACCAACCGCACCGCATCAGACAGGCTCAGCACACCCGCGGCGACCGCCGCGCCGATCTCACCGACCGAATGCCCCACCAACACATCCGCCCGAACACCACACTCCACCAGGACACGCCACAGCCCCACCTCCAACGCAAGCAGCCCCACCTGCGCAAACACCGTCTCATCGATCAGGTCACCACGACCACCCTCACCGAAGAGCACCGGACGCAACGGCCCCGGCAACAACCCATCCGCCACCGAACACACTTCATCCACCACGCCGGCGAACACCTCGAACCGCTCGTACAACCGCGCACCCATCCCCGCGAACTGCGAGCCCTGCCCCGTGAACAACACCGCCGTCTTCCCCACCAACGGCGAACCCGTCACCAGCGCATCAAAAGATCCGCCCTCAGCCAATGCGTCCAGCCCCGCAAGCAATTCCTCGACAGAGGAACCCACCACAACAGACCGGTCCTCCAACACCGCACGGTTCCTCAACCCCGCAGCCACACCGACAACGTCGACAACCCCGGTGTCCCGGACGAACTCGGCCAACCCGGCCGCCTGACCCCGCAGACCCCCATCACCCCGACCCGACACCACCCACGGCACCGGACCCGACGGCTCCGCCGATGAGGGTGCAGCCACAGCCACCCCAGGCACCTCCATCGCGGGCGGCTCCTCAAGAACCACATGCGCGTTCGTGCCACTCACACCGAACGAGGACACCCCCGCCCGCCGCACCCGCCCCTCCCCGGACCACAGAACCGGCTCGGTCAGCAGACGCACCTCACCCGCCGACCAATCCACATGCGGCGACGGCTCGTCCACGTGCAGCGTCTCGGGCAGGTGCCCGTGACGCATCGCCATCACCATCTTGATCACACCAGCCACACCCGCAGCCGCCTGCGTATGACCGATGTTCGACTTCACCGAACCCAGCCACAGAGGACGACCCTCCGACCGGTCCTGCCCGTACGTCGCCAGCAACGCCTGCGCCTCGATCGGATCACCCAGTGTCGTACCGGTGCCGTGCGCCTCCACCACATCCACATCACCGGCGGACAGACCCGCGTTCGCCAGCGCCTGCCGGATCACCCGCTGCTGCGACGGACCGTTCGGCGCCGTCAGACCATTCGACGCACCATCCTGATTGACGGCCGAACCCCGCAGCACCGCCAGCACCCGATGGCCGTGGCGACGTGCGTCGGACAGCCGCTCCAAGAGCACGACGCCGACGCCCTCCGCCCAGCCCGTACCGTCCGCGCCCGCCGCGAACGGCTTGCACCGGCCATCGGGGGACAGACCGCGCTGGCGACTGAACTCCACGAACGCACCCGGCGTCGACATCACCGTCACACCGCCCGCCAGAGCCAGAGAACACTCACCGGAACGCAACGCCTGCGCCGCCAAGTGCATCGCCACCAACGACGACGAACACGCCGTGTCCACCGTCACCGCCGGACCCTCAAGACCGAACACGTACGCCAGCCGCCCCGACACCACGCTCGCCGCGTTCCCGGTCAGGAAGTAGCCCTCGCTGCTCGGGTCGCCAGGCAGGGACATGTAGTCCTGGCCGCTGGTGCCGACGAAGACGCCGGTCGGGCTGGTGCGCAGTGAGTCCGGAGCGATGTGCGCGCGTTCCAGCGCCTCCCAGGTCACCTCCAGCAGCAGCCGCTGCTGCGGATCCATCGCCAGCGCCTCACGCGGGTTGATCCCGAAGAAGCCGGCGTCGAACTCGCCCGCGTCGTGCAGGAATCCGCCCTCGCGGGCGTAGGACGTGCCGCTGCGCTCGGGGTCCGGGTCGTACAGCGCGTCCAGATCCCACCCCCGGTCCGTCGGGAAGTCCGAGATGGCGTCGCCGCCGGCGGCGACCAGGTCCCACAGCGCCTCCGGGGACGCCACGCGGCCGGGGAAGCGGCAGCTCATCCCGACGATGACGACCGGGTCGTCGTCGGCAGCGGATCGCACCGGGCTGTCCTGCACCCGTTCCGGCCGCAGCCCGAGCAGCGTGTCGCGCAGGTGCCCGGCGAGGGCGAGGGGGCTGGGGTGGTCGAATACGAGGGTGGCGGGCAGCGTCGATCCGATCGCGACGGCCAGCCGGTCCCGCAACTGGATCGAGGAGAGCGAGTCGAAGCCGTGGCTGCGGAAGGCGCGGCCCGGGTCGACCTCGTCCGGGTCGGCATGTCCGAGGACCGCAGCGGCTTCGGCGCGTACGAGATCCAGCAGCAGTTGGATGCCGTCGGCCTCCGACAGGGAGGCCATCCGGTGGCCGAGGTCGCCCGGCTCGGACGCGGGGTCGCCGCCCGAGTCCACCAACTGGTCTTCGGCTTGCTGGAGTTCCGCGAGGAGCGGACTCGGGCGGGCGCCGGTGAAGAGGGGGACGAACCGGTCCCAGTCCACGTCGGCGACGGTGACGTGCGGCTCGTCCTCGGCGATGGCCTGGCTCAGGGCGACGAAGGCGCGGTCCGGGTCCATCACGTTGATCCCGCGCTGCCGGAGTTGCTCGGCCGCGTCGCCGACCGTGGCCATGCCGATGCCCGCCCAGGCGCCCCAGGCCACGGAGGTGGCCGGGAGTCCCTGGGTGCGGCGGTGTTCGGCGAGGGCGTCCAGGTAGGCGTTGGCCGCCGCGTACGCCGCCTGGCCGCCGCTGCCCCAGATGCCCGCGATGGACGAGAAGAGCACGAACGCGTCCAGTTCCGTGTCGGCGAACACCTCGTGCAGTACTGCGGCGCCGGCGGTCTTCGCGCGGAGGGTGTCCGCGATCTCGTCCGGCGTGGTGTCCACGAGGGACGCGTGGCGGCTGATGCCGGCGGCGTGCAGCACGGCGCGGATCGGGTGGCCGTCGGCGGACATGCGGGCGACGAGGTCGGCCACCGCGTGACGGTCGGTGACGTCGCAGGCGACGATGGTCACCCGCGTTCCCAACTCGGCCGAAAGCGCTGCCGCTTCGGGGCTGTTCGCTCCGGAACGACTCAGCAGCACCAGGTGGTTCGCACCGCCGCGGGCCAACCGGCGGGCCACGTGCGCGCCGATCCCCCCGGTGCCACCGGTGATGAGGACCGTCCCGCGGGGCTGCCAGCCGCGGGCGGTCGAGGCGGCGGCCCGGGTCAGCCTGCGCACGAGGATGCCGGCGGGCCTGATCGCGACCTGGTCCTCCTCGCCCCCGCCGCCGGTGACGATGGCGCAGAGCCGGTCGTACGCCGTTTCGTCGGGCTCGGCGGGCAGGTCGGCGAGCCCGCCCCACTGCCTCGGGTGTTCCAGGGCCGCGACCCGGCCGAGGCCCCAGACCTGGGCCTGGGCGGGGTCGATGACGGTCGCGTCACGGTCGACGGCGACCGCGCCGCGCGTAACGCACCACAGCCTGGCCCCGCTCTTCGCCTCCGCCTCCGACTCGGCCTCGGTGAGCGCCTGGATCAGCCGCACGGTTCCGACCAGGCCCGCGGTCAGTTCGGGATGGTGGGGGTGTGGTCGCCGGTCGAGGGCGAGCAGGGACAGGACGCCGACCGGCGGGGCGTCCGCCGCGCCGAACGCGTCACGCAGTGCCGTACCGAAGTCGGTGTCGCCGTCCGGGTCGACGGTGAGCAGCTGGGCCCGTGCGCCGCAGCGGGCCAGCGCGGCGAGCACGCCGGTCGTTTCCACCGCGGCCTCCGGCGCCGAGGGCGGGACGACGATCCACGTGCCGGTGGGGCGGGACACGGGCATGGTGGTCGGTCGACGCCAGCGGATCCGGTATCGCCAGTCCTGGACGGCGGATTCGGTGTGGCGGCGCTCGCGCCACGCGGTCAGCGCGGGCAGCAGCTCGGGTAGCGCCGCCGTCTCGGAAACGCCCAGCTCACCTGTCAGCGAAGCGATGTCGTGCCGTTCCACCGCGGTCCAGAAGCGGGCGTCCACCGGATCTGCCGCGGCCACGGCGACCGGGATCGGGGCGGCCTCCGGCCAGTGGCGTCGCCGCCGGAACGGGTAGGTGGGCAGGGGCACGGGCCGTCCGCCCCAACCCGCCGCGATGGCCGGCCAGTCCAACGGGATTCCACGGGTGTGCAGTTCACCCAGTGCGGCGGTGACGGCGCGCGGCTCGGGCCAGGAGCGGCGCAGCGTCGGGACGAACGTCACGTCGTCCACGGCGTCGGGGAGGCATCCGGCGCCCATCGCGGACAGGGCTCCGTCCGGACCGAGTTCGACGAAGACGGTGACACCGCGGGAGTGCAGCCAGCGGATGCCGTCGTGGAAGCGAACGGTCTCCCGGACGTGTCGTACCCAGTAGTCCGGCGTGGTGGCCTCGTCGGCGGTGAGGGCGACGCCGGTCACGTTGGAGACGATCGGGATCCGTGCGGGAGCGAGGTCCAGCTCGTTCACCAGGTCACCGAAGGCGGTGAGCATGCCGTCCATGTGACCGGAGTGGAAGGCGTGGCTGACGTTCAACCGCCGCTGCTTGATGCCCTGTTCGCCGCACAGACGGGCGATGGCCCGGACCGCGTCCTCATCACCGGAGAGCACGGTGGAGGCGGGTCCGTTCACCGCCGCGACATCGATGCGGTGCTGGTACCCGTCGAGCAGCGGCGCCAGGTCCTCGGGGGCCACGGCCACGGCGATCATCGCGCCGCCGTCCGGCAACGCCTCCATGAGGCGGCCGCGGGCCGCGACGAGCCTCGCGGCCTCGGGCATGGTGAGCACCCCGGCGACGTGCGCCGCGACCAGCTCGCCGATGGAGTGGCCGAGCAGGTAGTCGGGGCGCAGGCCCCACCCTTCCAGCAGGCGGTAGAGCGCCACTTCAACGGCGAACAGGGCGGGTTGGGTGTAGCGGGTCCTGTCCAGCAGGTCGGCCTCGGTGGTGCCGGGCTCGGCGTGCAGTACGTCGAGCAGGGGCCGCTCCAGTTCCGGGGCGAACGCCGCGCACACCTCGTCCAGGCAGGCGGCGAAGGTGGGGTACCTGCCGTACAGCGCGCGTCCCATGCCGATGCTCTGGCTGCCCTGGCCGGGGAAGAGCACGGCGATCCGGCCCTCGTCCGCCACGCCGCGCAGGACTGCGGGTGCCGGGGCGCCATCCGCCATCGCGGTGAGCGTGCCGAGCAGTTCGTCCCGGTCCTGGGCCAGGACCACGGCCCGGTGTTCCAGGGCGGCGCGGGAGGTGGCCAGCGCGTGAGCGACGTCGGGCAGCGTCAGGGTCGGGTGGGCCGTGAGGTGCTCGCGCAGCCGGGCGGCCTGGGCCGCCACGGTGGCGTCATCACGGGCGGACAGCAGGAACGGCAGCGCCTCCCGCGGCAGCGCCTGACCCGGCTGCGTCTTCCCCGCCCGCACTTCCCGGGGCACGTCCTCGGGTTCCGTTGTCCCGGGGTGCGGCTCGGAGGCGGCGGCTTGGGGGGCCTCCTCGATGATGACGTGCGCGTTGGTGCCGCTCACACCGAACGAGGAGACGCCGGCCCGGCGCGGGCGGTCGTCACGGTCCCACGGCACCGCCTCGGTCAGCAGCGACACCTCACCGGCTGACCAGTCGACGTACGCGGACGCCTCTTGCGCGTGCAGGGTCCGCGGCAGCAGCCCGTGCTGCAGTGCGAGCACCATCTTGATCACACCGGCGGCGCCCGCGGCGGCCTGGGTGTGCCCGATGTTCGACTTGATCGAACCGATCCTCAGCGGACGGTCGGCGGGCCGGTCTCCGTACGCGGCGATCAGGGCCTGTGCCTCGATCGGGTCGCCCAGCACGGTGCCCGTGCCGTGGGCCTCGACCGCGTCGACGTCCGCCGGCGTCAGCGCGCCGTCGGCGAGCGCCGACCGGATCACCCGCTGCTGCGAGGGACCGTTCGGCGCCGTCAACCCGTTCGACGCGCCGTCCTGGTTGACCGCCGAGCCGCGGACCACGGCGAGGACGGGATGGCCGTGCCGACGCGCGTCGGAGAGCCGTTCCAGCAGCAGGACGGCCACGCCCTCGCCCCACGCGGTGCCGTCGGCCCGCGCCGAGAACGGCTTGCAACGGCCGTCCGGTGCCAGACCGCGCTGGCGGCTGAAGCTGACGAACGCGTTGGGCGTGCTCATCACGGTGACGCCGCCCGCCAGGGCGAGCGAGCACTCCTGGCGCCGCAGCGCCTGACCGGCCAGGTGGATGCCGACCAGCGAGGCGGAGCAGGCGGTGTCCACGGTCACGGCGGGGCCTTCCAGCCCCAGTGCGTACGCCACCCGCCCGGACAGGACGCTCGCGGCGTTGCCGGTGGCAGCGAAGTCCTCGGCGTCCGGCACATCGGTGAGCAGGCCCGCGTAGTCCTGGCCGTTGGTTCCGGCGAACACACCGGTGCGGCTGCCGCGCAGTGACGTGGGGTCGATCCCCGCGCGTTCGAGGACCTCCCACGACGTTTCGAGGAGCAGCCGCTGCTGCGGGTCCATCGTCAGGGCTTCGCGCGGGCCGATCCCGAAGAAGCCGGCGTCGAACTCGGCCGCGCCGGACAGGAATCCGCCGTGCCGGACGTACGAGGTGCCCGGCCCGTCCGTCTCGGGGGCGGACAGCCGGGAGAGGTCCCAACCGCGGTCGGTGGGGAACTCGCTGATCGCGTCGACACCGTCCGCCAACAGCGTCCACAGGTCCTCGGGCGAGCGCACCCCTCCGGGCAGCCGGCAGGCGACGGCCACGATCGCGATCGGCTCGTCGGCATCCGCTGCGGGAGCCGCCGGCACGGGCCCGTCCGCCCGCGCCGGGGGCGCGTCGGCGGCCCCGCCCAGTTCGGCGTCGAGACGTGCGGTCAGTTGGCCGACCGTGGGGTGGTCGAAGACCAGCGTGGCCGGCAGCGTCAGTCCGGTGCCCGCGGTGAGCCGGTTGCGCAGGTCGAGGCCGGTCAGCGAGTCGAAGCCCAGGTCCCGGAAGAGGCGTTCGGATCCGACGGCGCTCGGATCGGCGTGCCCCAGGACCGCGGCGACCTGGTCGCGTACGAGGTCGAGCACTGCCGCACGCCGTTCGGTGCCGGTCAGGGCGGCCAGCCGGCGGGCCGTCTCCTGCACGGCGGGACTCGTGCGGTCGGCGGTGTGGGCGCCGTCCGGGACGAGGGCGCCGCGCGCGTCGGGCAGGTCGGCCAGCAGCATGCTGGGGCGCACGGCGGTGAACGCGGGCGTGAACCGGGACCAGTCGACGTCTGCCACCATGACGTTCGTCCCGCCGGTCCCCAGCGCTCCTACCATGGCGGCGAGGGCGAGTTCGGGCGCCATCGGCCGGGCACCGGTACGCCGCAGCCGCAGCACGGTGGCCGCGGACCGTGCGGCCATGCCGTCACCCGCCCAGGCACCCCAGGCGATCGCGGTGGCCGGCAATCCGGCGGCCCGGCGCTGCTCGGCCAGCGCGTCCAGGACGGCGTTGGCCGCGGCGTAGTTGCCCTGCCCGGCGCTGCCGAGCACCCCGCCGAACGCGGAGAACAGCACGAAGGAGGTGGGCGGCAGGTCACGCGTCAACTCGTCCAGGTGCCGGGCGGAGGTCGCCTTGGCGTCCAGTACGGCGGACAGCCGCTCGGGGGTCAGCGCCGAAAGCGGGGCGTCGTCCAGTACGGCAGCGGCGTGCACCACCGTGGTGAGGGGGTACGTGGCAGGCACGGCGGCGATGGCCTCGGCCAGCTCGGCGCGCCGGCTGATGTCGCAGGCACGAAGGGTGACCCGCGTTCCGAGTGCCTCCAGCTCCCGACGGAGGTCGTCGGCTCCGGGGGCGTCCGGGCCCTGTCGGCTGAGCAGCACGATGTGCTCGGCTCCGCGCTCGGCCAGCCGGCGGGCGACGTGGCCGCCGAGGGCACCGGTGCCGCCGGTGATCAGGGCACTGCCGCCCGGTGACCACTCCGGCTCGCCGTGCGTGGGGGTCGTGTCGCGGCGCAGCCGGCAGCCGAGGATCCTCGTCGCGCGGACGGCGACCTGGTCCTCACCGGTGGCACCGGTCAGCACGAGCCCCAGGCGCTGGTACGCCACCGCGTCCGGGTCGGCGGGCAGGTCGATCAGTCCGCCCCAACGCTCGGGGTGTTCCAGGGCCGCGACCCGGCCCAGACCCCATATCGCGGCGGCCTCGGGAGCACGCACCGGCTCATCGCCGTCCGTGCCGACCGCGCCACTGGTGAGGGCCCACAGCGGCGCGGTCACCCCGGCGTCGCCCAGCGCCTGTACGAGCGCCAGGCTGTCGCCCGCCGCACCCCACTCGCCGACGGCGGCGCCGCCCGGGAGGGCGAGGGCGGACAGCACTCCCGAAGGGGCCGCGGCGTTCCCGGACACCGCGCGCAGCCGGTCGGCGAGCGCGGCCCGACCGGTGCCGGGCGCCACGGTCAGGAGTTCCGCCTGAGCCCCACAGGTGTCGAGCATCGCGGCCAGCGGCGCCAGCGTGCCCTCGTCCTGTCCGACGACCAGCCAGGTGCCGGTCAGGGTGGTGGGCGTGACGGGTTCCGGTACGGGCTTCCACGCGACCCGGTAGCGCCAGTCGGCAAGCGTCCGCCGCTCCTGATGACCCTGCCGCCACGCCGTCAGAGCCGGAAGCACGGCAGCGGACGGCGTGTCTTCGCCCAACCCCAGCGCTTCCAGATCGTTGCGCTCGACCGCTGCCCAGAACTCCTCCGTCACAGAGTCGACGGACGGTCCTGACACGGAAGAGGCCGACGCCTCCAGCCAATACCGGCGACGCTGGAAGGCATACGTCGGCAACTCCACAGACTGCCCCGCACCGGAAACCCACCGGTCCCACTCCACGCCAACCCCATGCACGTGCAGGCGGGCCAAGCCCATCAGCAGGCTGGTGGCCTGATCACGATCACGCCGCATGAAACTCGCGACCGCCTCACCCCCACGCTCCTCCATCACAGCGGACAGAGCAGGCTGCGGACCGACCTCCGCCCAGACCCGAACCCCCAACTCGCGTGCCTTCTCGACTGCTTCGGCGAACCGGACGGGCTGACGCACATGCCCCACCCAATAGGCAGGGCTACCGAAGTCGGTGCCGGCCAGATCCCCGGACACCGTCGAGACAATCGGAATCTCAGGCGCCGCGAACTCCACATCGGCGATCGCAGCGGCAAAATCCTCCAACATCGGAGCCATCAAAGGCGTATGGAAGGCATGCCCAACCGGCAGCCACCGAGTCCGCAACCCCTCGGCCTCCAGCTCCGCGACCACACCCCGTACCGCATCCCCCTCACCGGCCAACACGACCGACTCCGACGCGTTCACCGCAGCCACCCACACCCCGGGGACCGCACGGACTCGTTCCCGCATCACCTCGCCCGGAGCGGCGACCGAGACCATCACGCCACCGGCGTCCATCCCCTGCATCAACCGGCCACGCACACAAGCCAACCGAGCCGCATCACTCAAACTCAACACACCCGCGGCGACCGCCGCGCCGATCTCACCGACCGAATGCCCCACCAACACATCTGCCCGAACACCACACTCCACCAGGACACGCCACAGCCCCACCTCCAACGCAAGCAGCCCCACCTGCGCAAACACCGTCTCATCGATCAGGTCACCACGACCACCCTCACCGAAGAGCACCGGACGCAACGGCCCCGGCAACAACCCATCCGCCACGGCGCAGACTTCGTCCACCGCGCCGGCGAACGATTCGAACCGCTCGTACAACCGGGCACCCATCCCCGCGAACTGCGAGCCCTGCCCCGTGAACAACACCGCCGTCTTCCCCACCAACGGCGAACCCGTCACCAGCGCATCAATCGAAGCGCCCCCGGCCAAAGCCTCGAGCCCCTCAACCAGATCAGCCACATCGGCACCCACCACCACCGCACGGTCCTCCAACACCGCACGGTTGCTCAACGCCGCAGCCACACCGGCAACGTCGACATCTCCGTGGTCCCGGACGAACTCGGCCAACCCGGCCGCCTGACCCCGCAGACCCGCATCACCCCGACCCGACACCACCCACGGCACCGGACCCGACGGCTCCGCCGATGAGGGTGCAGCCACAGCCACCCCAGGCACCTCCATCGCGGGCGGCTCCTCAAGAACCACATGCGCGTTCGTGCCACTCACACCGAACGAGGACACCCCCGCCCGCCGCACCCGCCCCTCCCCGGACCACAGGACCGGCTCGGTCAGCAGACGCACCTCACCCGCCGACCAATCCACGTGCGGTGACGGCTCGTCCACGTGCAGCGTCTCGGGCAGGTGCCCGTGCCGCATCGCCATCACCATCTTGATCACACCAGCCACACCCGCCGCCGCCTGCGTATGACCAATGTTCGACTTCACCGAACCCAGCCACAGAGGACGACCCTCCGACCGGTCCTGCCCATACGTCGCCAGCAACGCCTGCGCCTCGATCGGATCACCCAGCGTCGTACCCGTGCCGTGCGCCTCCACCACATCCACATCACCGGCGGACAGACCCGCGTTCGCCAGCGCCTGCCGGATCACCCGCTGCTGCGACGGACCGTTCGGCGCCGTCAGACCATTCGACGCACCATCCTGATTCACCGCGGAGCCCCGCAGCACCGCCAACACCCGATGGCCGTTCGCCAGCGCGTCCGACAACCGCTCCAGCAGCACCAGACCGACACCCTCACCCCAGCCCGTACCATCCGCACCCGCCGCGAACGCCTTGCACCGGCCATCGGGGGACAGACCGCGCTGCCGGCTGAACTCCACGAACGTCCGCGGCGTCGACATCACGGAGACACCACCGGCCAGCGCCATGGAGCACTCGCCGGAACGCAATGCCTGCGCCGCGAGGTGCATCGCGACCAGCGACGACGAACACGCCGTGTCCACCGTCACCGCCGGACCCTCAAGGCCGAACACGTAGGACACCCGGCCCGACGCCACACTCGCCGCGTTCCCGGTCAGGTGGTGACCCTCCGCCGCCTCCGGGACCAGGGGGGACCGGTGTGCGTAGTCCTGACCGTTCGTGCCGACGAACACGCCGACCCGGCTGCCGGCCAGACCGTGCGGATCGAGGCCCGCGCGCTCGAACAGCTGCCACGACGTCTCCAGCAGCAGCCGCTGCTGCGGGTCCATGCTCAGCGCCTCACGTGGGCTGATGCCGAACAGCTCGGCGTCGAACTCACCCGCGTCGGGGAGGAATCCGCCCTCGCGGACGTAGGACGTGCCGCTGCGCTCGGGGTCCGGGTCGTACAGCGCGTCCAGGTCCCACCCCCGGTCCGTCGGGAAGTCCGAGATCGCGTCGCCGCCGGCGGCGACCAGGTCCCACAAGTCCTCGGGCGACTCGACACCGCCGGGGAAGCGGCAGCTCATGGCCACGATCGCCAGCGGCTCACGCCCGCGCCCCTCGGCCTCACGCAACTGCCGTCGCGTCTGGCGCAGTTCCGCTGTGGTGCGCTTGAGGTAGTCAAGGAGCTTCGCGTCCTCGGTCACCGTGCACTACCTTCCTGCGGCCCGGAGGGTGCCTCCGAGTCGTCGAATTCCTGATCGAGAATCGCGAACATCTCGTCCGCGGTGGCGGCCTCGATGTCGCTGTCGTCGCCGGTTTCCGGCTCCGGTTGCCGGTCTCGCTCCGGTTGCCGGTCTTGGTGCGCCGCGCTGTCGGTCAGCACGGCCACCAGCCCTTGGAGCCGGGTGATCAATCTGTCGCGGACCGCTTCGTCCGTCTCCAGGGACGACAGGGTGGTGTGCAGTTCGGCCACGCGTGCGAACACCGGATCCGTGATGACCGAGCCGAGCAGTTCGGTGCGCAGGTGCGCGGCAAGGGCCCGCGGAGTGGGGAAGTCGAAGACCAGCGACGGCGACAGCCTGCGCTCGATGGCGGCGGCCAGCCGGTTCCTCAGTTGCACCGCGGTCAGCGAGTCGAAGCCGAGTTCCTTGAACGCGCGGTCCGGGTCGACGCGTTCGGCGTCGGCATGCGTGAGAACGTCGGCCACCGTACGCCGGACCAGGGTGAGGACGGTTTCCTCCCGCTCCCGCTCCGGCGAACGGGCCAGTCGCTGGGCGAACGGCTCGGATTCCGGGGTCTCTCCGGGGGCCGTTCGCCGCGCGGCGGCGTTCTGCTCCCACAGCACGGGAGGCAGGTCCGCGCCCGCCCGGCGGGTCGTGTCGACGCCTGCCACCGTGAAGGGCAGGTCGGAGGCGAGGGCGGCGTCGAACAGTGCGAGGCCCTCCGCGCTGGACATCTCGGCGGCCCCCTCGCGGAGAATGCGGTGTACGTGGTCATCACCCAAGTGCCGTGTCATGTCGCTGCGTTCCGCCCACAGGCCCCAGGCGATCGAGGTGGCGGGAAGGCCCTCGGCACGGCGCCGATGGGCCAGCCCGTCGAGGAACGCGTTCGCGGCGGCGTAGTTGCCCTGGCCGGCGGAGCCGAGCGTGGACGCCGCCGAGGAGAACAGCACGAAGGTCCGCAGCGCGGACTGGTCGCGGGTCAGCTCGTGCAGGTGCCAGGCGGCGTCGACCTTGGGGCGGAATACGCCGGTGATCCTGTCGCCGGTCAACGAGGTGACCATCCCGTCGTCGAGCACTCCGGCGGTGTGGATCACCGCGGTGAGCGGATGCCGAGCGGGCACCGTGCCGAGCACCGCGGCCAGTGCGTCCCGGTCACCGACGTCGCAGCTCTCCACGGTCACGTCCGCCCCGGCCCCGGTCAGTTCGGCGACCAGCTCGGTCATGCCGGGGGCGGTGGCGCCCCGGCGGCCGACGAGCAGCAGCCGGCGGACCCCGTGCTCACGGACCAGATGGCGCGCCACGAGGCCACCGAGGGTGCCGGTGGCGCCGGTGACGAGCACGGTTCCGCAGTGGTCCGGCAGCGGGGCCGCGTCGGTCCCGCGGCGCGGTACGGGTCGCAGCCGGGGTACGAAGAGCGCACCGAGCCGAAGTGCCGCCTGCGGCTGACCGGTGGCGAGCACGGCGGGCAGTGCGCGCAGCGACTCGTCCCGGTCGTCCATGTCCACCAGGACCAGTCGGCCCGGGTGCTCGGCCTGCACCGATCGGGCCAGGCCCCAGACGGCGGCTCCGGCGAGGTCCGCCACGTCACCGCCGTCGGTGGCCACCGCGGACCGGGTCACCAGCACCAGGCGGCCGTTCGCGAAGCGTTCGTCCGCCAGCCATGCCCGGACGGTCGGTAGGAGGCCGGCCACCGCCGCGTGTGCCTGGCCGGGCGCGGGCGCACCGACCGGTCCGGCGGGTCCGATCGGGACGAGTACGGTGTCCGCGCCGGTCGCCTCGGCCGGCTCCGCGTACGGGCGGACGTCGACGCCCTGGCGCCTCAGCCCGTCGAAGAGCTGGTCCCCTGCCCCGCCCAGCACGGCGTAGCGACCGGGTACGGACGGCTGGGACGGCGCGTTGAGCGCTTCCCAGACCAGGCGGTGCAGGGGTCGGAGCGTCCCCCGTCGCCAGGCACGCGCCTGTGCGGTGGTCGGAGGCCGCAGAGTCAGCTCGCCGACGTCGGCCACCGGCGCGCCGTCGGTGGCCGTCAGGCGCAGCGAAAGCGTGTCGGGCCCGGTCGAGGTCACTCGTGCACGGAGGTCTCCGGTGAAACCGGGAACCGCCGTGACATCGCGCCAGCGGGTGGCCAGCCGTGGTTCGGGGCCGGCTTCCATCGTCAACGCGGCGACGGCTTGCAGCAGCGCGTGTGTGAACCGCTCGGCGGCGAACTCCTCGCCCGCCGCTGTCCGCCCTTCGGCCAGCACCCCGTCACCGGTCCGCCAGAGCCGACCCAGTCGGGCGAGGACGTGCTCGGTGTCGTGTCCCCCCTCGGTGAGGGCCCGGCGTACGGTGTCTTCGGCGATCGGCTGTGCGTCGGCCGGGGGCCAGGGCGTGAGCGCGGGTGCCGGTTCGGCCGCCGGGTGAACGGCGAGCAGTCCGGTGGCGTGGCGGCGCCAGTCGGCCTCGGTGTCGTCGGCCGGGCGGGAGTAGAGGTCCACCTGTCGGTTTCCGTCGTCGTCCGGCCCGCCGACGATGAGCTGGACCTGGACCGCCTCGTCCGCCGGGAACGCCGGCGGTTCGGCGATCGTGAGGTCTATGAGCCGTGGGCAGCGCACACTCCGACCGGCGTGCAGGACCATCTCCACGATGACGGCGGACGGTACGACCACGGATCCGGACGTCGTGTACTGCCGCATCCACCCGTGGGTGTGCGGGGCGAGCCGGCCGACGAACAGCCGGGCGTCGTCCCCGGGCAGGACGGCCACCGCGCTCAGCAGGGGATGGTCCGTCGGTGTCAGACCGGCCGGGGCGACATCGGCCGCCGGGGCGGGCGCGTCCAACCAGTAGCGCCGCCGCTGGAAGGCGTAGGTGGGCAGCGTCACCGGCTGTGCGGGGGGCAGCAGTCGCCGCCACGTGACCGGCAGCCCGGCAGCCCAGGCGGCGCCCAGGCTGGTCATCAGCTGCGCCGTCTCCGGCCGGTCACGGCGCAGCGTGTACAACACCTGCCCGTCGGTGACCGTTCCCTGCAGTGCCAACGACAGCACCGGATGCGGACCGATCTCCACGTACGACCGGGATCCAGATTCCTCCAGGTGCCGCACCACATCGGCGAACAGCACCGGCTCACGCAGGTTCCGGTACCAGTAGTCGGCATCCAGTTCCCCGGCGGCGACGGGCTCGCCGGTGACGGTGGACCACATGGTCACCTTGCCTTCGCGCGGCGTCAACCCGGCCAGTCCGGTGCGCAGTTCCTCGCCGATCTGCTCGACCTGCGCGTGGTGTGAGGCGTAGTCGACCTCGATGCGGCGCGCTCGCACCCCCTGCTCGTCCAGGTGGGCGCACAGCGCGGCGATCTCCGCGGGCGGACCGCTCACCACGGTCTGCCCGGGGGCGTTGACCGCCGCCACGGTGACGCCCGGCGGCAGGTGGGGCTCCGCCTTCTCCGGGTCGAGTGCGATCGACGCCATCGCGCCCTGACCGGCCAGCTGCCGCAGCGCGCGCGACCGGAGCGCGACGACCCGGGCGCCGTCCTCCACGCTCAGGTGGCCGGCGACCACCGCGGCGGCGATCTCACCCTGGGAATGCCCCACGACGACATCGGGCTCGACCCCGGCCGAACGCCAGACCTCGGCCAGCGACACCATGACCGCCCACAGCACGGGCTGGACCACATCCACCCGGACCGGCCACGTCTCGTCCGACCCCGTCAGGACCTCACGCAACGACCAGTCGACGAAGGGCGCCAACGCCCGCTCGCACTCTGCCATCCGCTCCGCGAACACCGGCCACGATCCCAACAGCTCACGGCCCATGCCCAGCCACTGTCCGCCCTGACCGGGGAAGACGAACACGGCGCCGGAGTCCGTCCGTGAGGGCGTCGGCTGCTCGCCGGCGGCCAGCTCTTCGAGGCCCGCCAGCAAGTCCTCGGCATCCGTGCCCACCACGACGGCCCGCTGCTCCAGCGCGGCCCGTCGGGCCAATCCCGCCGCGACGCCCCCGATCCATTCCGGGTCGGCCGGGCCCACGGCCCGCTTGGCCCGCACGTGCTCGGCCAGCCGTGCCGCTTGGCCGCGTACGCCCGCCGCGTCGCGGCCCGACACCAGCCACGGCACCGGGCCTGACAGGTCCACCGCGGGATCGGGCGCGACCGCAGGCGCCTCCTCCAGGATCAGGTGGGCGTTGGTGCCGCTCACGCCGAACGAGGACACGCCCGCGCGCCGCGCCCGCCCGTCGGTCTGCCACGGAACCGACTCCGTGAGCAGCCGCACGTCACCGGCCGCCCAGTCCACGTGCGGTGACGGCTCGTCCACGTGCAACGTCGCAGGCAGACGCCCGTGACGCATCGCCATCACCATCTTGATCACACCGGCCACACCCGCAGCCGCCTGCGTATGACCGATGTTCGACTTGACGGATCCGAGCCACAGGGGGCGGCCCTCCGGTCGGTCCTGCCCGTACGTCGCCAGTAGTGCCTGCGCCTCGATCGGGTCACCCAGCGTGGTACCGGTGCCGTGCGCCTCGACCACATCCACATCACCGGTACCGAGTCCGGCGTTGGACAACGCCTGCCGGATGACCCGCTGCTGCGACGGACCGTTCGGCGCCGTCAACCCGTTCGACGCACCGTCCTGGTTCACCGCCGAACCCCGCACGACGGCAAGCACCCGGTGACCGTTCGCCACCGCGTCCGACAACCGCTCCAGCAGCACCAGGCCCACGCCTTCGGCGGGACCGAATCCGTCCGCCGCGGCCGCGAACGCCTTGCACCGCCCGTCGGCCGACAGGCCCCGCTGCCTACTGAACTCCACGAAGGTCTGCGGCGTCGACATCACGGACACCCCGCCGGCCAGCGCCATGGAGCATTCGCCGGAACGCAGCGCCTGCGCCGCCAGGTGCATCGCCACCAACGATGACGAGCAGGCGGTGTCGACCGTCACCGCCGGGCCCTCGAAGCCGAAGGTGTACGCCACCCGGCCGGAGGCCACGCTGCCCGCGCTGCCGTTGCCGAGATGGCCCTCGAATTCCGATGGCTCCGCGCTCAGTCGCGCCCCGTAGTCGTGGTACATCAGCCCGGCGAACACGCCCGTGCGGCTTCCCCTGAGCTCCGCCGGGTCCACCCCGGCGTTCTCCAACGTCTCCCACGCCACTTCCAGCAACAACCTCTGTTGCGGGTCCGTCGCCAGTGCCTCGCGCGGACTGATCCCGAAGAAGTCGGCGTCGAACTCGGCGGCGTCGTGCAGGAATCCGCCCTCGCGCACGTAGCTGTGGCCGGGGCGTTCCGCGTCGGCGTCGTAGAGCCGGTCGAAGTCCCATCCACGGTCGGCGGGGAAGGGCCCCACTCCGTCGACGCCGTCGGCCACCATGCGCCAGAGGTCGTCGGGGGAACTCACGCCGCCCGGGAAGCGGCAGCCGATCCCGACGAGGGCGATCGGCTCGACGGCCGCGGTCTCGGCCGGGGGCGACGCGCCGGCTGCGTGCTGCCCGTCGGCCGGGCCCAGCAGCTCGTGCAGCAGGCGGGCGACGGCGGCCGGGGTGGGGTGGTCGAACAGCAGCGTCACCGGCAGCCGCAGTCCGGTGGCCGCGGCGAGACGGTTGCGCAGTTCGACGGAGGTGAGGGAGTCGAACCCGGCGTCCATGAACGACTGGTCGGTGTCGACGTGTGCCGGCGAGGCATGGCCGAGAACGACCGCGGTGTGGCCGCGGACCAGGTCGAGCAGCAGGGTGGTGCGCTCGGTGCCGGAGAGTACCTCCAGCCTCCCCCGGAGGTCGGTGCCCGACGGTTTCGTCGTGCCCGGCGGGGCGGTCGCGGCGGTGCGCCGGGAAGGCGCGGCGGCCAGGCCGCGCAGCATGCCGGTCGCGGGCGTCAGGGCCGGGTCGATCTTCACCGGTAGGACGTGGGCGTCCTCACCGGCGAGTGCGGCGTCCAGCAGGAGAAGCGCTTCCTCCGTGGGTAGCGGACGCAGTCCGGCTCGGCGCAGCCGGGCCAGGTCGGCGCGGCCGAGGTGCCCGGTCATCCCGCTGGCCTGCGCCCACGGGCCCCAGCCCAGGGAGAGGGCGGGCAGGCCTTCGGCGCGGCGATGCTGCGCGAGGGCGTCGAGGTAGGCGTTGGCCGCCGCGTAGTTGGCTTGTCCCGGTCCGCCGAGTGTGGCCATCACCGAGGAGAACAGGACGAAGGCGGTGAGGTCGAGGTGTCGGGTCAGGTCGTGCAGGTGCCAGGCGGCGTCCACCTTCGGGCGGAGGACCGCGTGGACACGGTCCTGGTCGAGCGAGGGGAGCGTGGCGTCGGCGAGTACCCCGGCGGCGTGGAACACCGCGGTCAGCGGGTGCTCGGCCGGGATGTCGGCGAGCAGCGCGCTGAGCGCGTCGCGGTCGGCGGTGTCGCAGGCGACGAGACTCACCTCGGTGCCCAGAGCGGCGAGTTCGGCGCGCAGGCTCTCGGCCTCCGGCGCGTCGGGACCCTGGCGGCCGGTCAGCAGGAGCCGGTCCACGCCGTGCCGGGTGACGAGGCGCTGGGCGAGCAACCGACCGAGGGTGCCGGTACCGCCGGTGATCAGTACGGTGCCGCCCGGTGCGGGGCGGATGGGCGTCCCGCCTTCGGTGCCGGTCCGGCGTACGAGTCGGGGCGTACGTATCTCGCCCGCGCGAAGGGCCAGTTGGGTCTCTCCGGTGGCGAGCGCGGTGGCGAGGGCGTCGGAGATCGGGGCGGAGTCGGAGTCGGTGTCGGAGTCGGTGTCGGTGTCGGTGTCCAGCAACAGGAATCGACCGGGAAACTCCGACTGCGCCGAGCGGAGCAGGCCCCAGACCGCAGCCGTCGCCGGGTCGACGGGGCCGTCGGCGGGGCCCGTGCGGACCGCGGAGCGGGTGATCACCGCAAGGGGAACGTCCGCGAACCGCTCGTCGGCCAGCCACTCCTGGAGGAAGCCGAGGGTCTCGGTGACCAGGGCGTGTGTCGCGGCTGGTTGCGCCGGGCCCCCTGCCGGTCCGTCGCCGGTCCACCTCGGGTAGTAGGAGACCAGCGACGGAACCGGCGCGCCGCCGTCCACCGCACGGGCCGACTCGGCCGGCCCGGGGTGGGTATCGGCGCCCCGGGGGTGGGCGCCGAGCGGCGACGGGTCGACGACCGCGCCGTCGCGGGTCGGCCGGGGAAGGTCCGGCGCCGCGAGGGTGGTCCAGTCGACCAGGTACAGGTCGTGCGGGGCGGCCGGGGCGGCGAGTTGCCCGCCGTCGACCGGACGCAGCGTCAGCGCGTCCACGTCGATCACCGGCCCGCCGAGGGGGTCGGTCGCGGTCAGGCCGGTCCCGCCGTCGGGTCGGCGCCGCAGATGCACCCGCAGCGCGGTCGCGGAACTCGCCCGCAGCCGTACCCCGGTCCATGAGAAGGGAAGCGAGACACGGTCGTCGTCCCACACCAGCGGGTGCAGGGCGGCGTCGAGCAGGGCGGGGTGCAGTCCGTACGCGGCGGCGTCGGGGGTGAGCGCGCCGTCCAGCTCGACGTCGCAGAACAGGTCGTCGCCCGATCGCCAGAGCCGGCGCAGCCCGCGGAACGCGGGTCCGTAGCCGAAGCCCAGTTCGGCGAGGTGCGCGTAGGCGTCGTCCACGGCCACCGGCTGGGCCCCGGCCGGTGGCCATGGCCCCACCGGCTGCGGATGTGGCTCGTCGGCGGCCGGCGCGAGGGTGCCGCGGGCGTGGCAGGTCCACTCGGACTGCTCGCCGCTGCCGGCGGTGTGGATGGCGATCGTCCGCCGGCCGTCCGCGTCCGGGGCGCCGACGACCACTTGGGAGCGGACGGTTCCGACGGCGGGCAGCACGAGGGGGGCCTGGAGCACCAGTTCCTCGATGTCCGGGCAACCCGTCCGGTCGCCGGCCTGGACGGCCAGTTCGACGAAGGCCGTGGCGGGCAGCAGGACGGTGCCGAGCACGGTGTGGTCGGCCAGCCACGGCAGGGTCCGGAGCGACAGGGTGCCGGTCAGTACGGCGCCGCTCGTGTCGGCCAGCGGTACGGCGGCGGGGAGCAGCGGGTGCGCGGTGGTGTCCAGGCCGGCCGCTGACACGTCCGGCCCGACGCCCTGGGGTGTCAGCCAGTGGCGCTGTCGCCGGAAGGGGTAGGTGGGCAGCTCGACGGGGTGCGCGGGGGTGCTCTCGCCCGGTGCGGTCCAGCGGACGTGCGTACCGGTCACGTGCAGGCTCGCGAGGGAGGTCAGGAAGTTCGCGAGGCCGCCGTCGTCGCGGTGCAGGGTGCCGGTGACGTTCGCGGTCGTGCCGGCGTCGCCGTGGTGTTCGAAGGTGTTCTGGAGGGCGAGGGTGAGCACCGGGTGCGGGCTGATCTCGACGAAGTTCCGGTGTCCGGCGGCGAGCAGTTCGCCGGTGGCGTCGGCGAAGCGGACGGTCCGGCGGAGGTTGCGGAACCAGTAGTCGGCGTCCAGTGTCCGGGTGTCGGTGATCTCGCCGCCGGTGACGGTGGAGTGGAAGGGGATGTCTCCGCGCCGCGGCTCGATCCCGGCCAGCGCTGCGGCCAGCCGTTCCCGGACGGGTTCCACCTGCGCGGAGTGCGAGGCGTAGTCGACGGCGATGCGGCGTGCGGACACCTGCCGTTCGGCGCAGGCGGTGAGCAGTTCGGTCAGCGCCTGCGAGTCTCCGGCGACGACGACGGACCTGGGTCCGTTGACGGCCGCCACCTCCAGGCGGTCGCCCCAGCGGCGGATCAGCTCGGTGACCTCGGGCAGCGGAAGCGGTAGGGACACCATGCCGCCGCGCCCGGCGAGCACCGCGAGGGCTTGGCTGCGCTTGCACACGATCCGGGCGGCGTCGTCCAACGACAGCGCGCCCGCGAGGTGCGCGGCGGCGATCTCGCCCTGGGAATGCCCGACGACCGCGTCGGGCCGTACGCCGAACGACTCCCAGCTGCGGGCCAGGGAGACCATCACCGCGAACAGCACCGGCTGGACGACATCGACCCGGTCGAGGGTGGGCGCGTCCGGCTCGCCGCGCAGCACGGCCAACGGCGAGAAGTCCAGGTACGGCTGGAGCGCTTCGGCGCAGTGGGTCACGTGCTCACGGAAGACAGGTGACTCCTCCATCAGCCGCAGACCCATCCCGGCCCACTGGGAGCCCTGGCCGGGGAAGACGAAGACGGTCCTGCGGTCGGCGGCGGCGGTGCCCTGGATCAGGTGGCGAGCGGTCGTGCCGTCGGCCAGCGCACGCAGGCCGGTCAGGAACGCGTCCCGGTCGCCGCCGACCACCACGGCCCGGTGGGTGAGACCGGCCCGTCCGGCGCCGAGGGTGTGCGCCACGCCGGTGGGAGGGGCGTCGGGGTGATCGCGCAGCCAGTCGTGCAGCAGTTCGGCCTGGTCGCGCAGCGCGCGCGGGTCACGTGCCGACAGCGGCCACGGGACGGCCGCCGGGACGGGGCCGGAGTCCTCGGGCTCGGACTCCGGCTCCGGCGGCGCCTCTTCCAGGATGACGTGTGCGTTGGTGCCGCTGATTCCGAACGACGACACCCCGGCACGGCGTGGCCGGTCCACCTGCGGCCAGGGGGTGGGCTCCGGGAGCAGCGCGGCGGTGCCCGCGTCCCAGTCGACGTGCGAGGACGGGCGGTCCATGTGCAGGGTGCGCGGCAGCATGCCGTGCCGCATCGCCATGACCATCTTGATCACACCGGCGACCCCGGCGGCGGCCTGGGTGTGCCCGATGTTCGACTTGACCGAACCGAGCAGTACCGGCCGGCCGGCCGGGCGGTCCTGGCCGTAGGTGGCGAGGACGGCCTGCGCTTCGATCGGATCGCCCAGTGTCGTGCCGGTGCCGTGTGCCTCGACCGCGTCCACGTCGGCCGCCGCGAGTCCGGCCGTGTCCAACGCCTGCCTGATGACGCGACGCTGGGCACCTCCGTTGGGTGCGGTCAGGCCGTTGCTGGCACCGTCCTGGTTCACCGCGGACCCGCGCAGAACGGCCAGCACCCGGTGCCCCTGGCGCGTCGCGTCGGACAGCCGCTCCAGCAGGAGGACGCCCACGCCCTCGCTCCAGGCGGTGCCGTCGGCGGCCTCGGCGAAGGGCTTGCAGCGCCCGTCCGGCGCCAGTCCGCGCTGCCTGCTGAACTCGGCGAACATGCCGGGCGTCGCCATCACGGTCACCCCGCCGGCCAGTGCCATGGAGCACTCGCCGCTCAGCAACGCCCGGCGCGCCAGGTGCAGTGCCACGAGCGAGGAGGAACACGCCGTGTCGACGGTGAGCGCCGGTCCTTCCAGGCCGAGGGTGTACGCCACTCGGCCGGACGCCACGCTGGAGGTGCTGCCGGTCAGCACGTAGCCCTCGTAGCCGGCGGGCGCGTCGGCCAGACGCGATCCGTAGTCCTGCGAGGTCGCGCCGAGGAACACACCGGTGTTGCTGCCGTGCAGCCCGGTGGGGTCGATCCCGGCGCGCTCCAGCGCCTCCCACGAGGTCTCCAGCAGCAACCGCTGCTGCGGGTCCATGGCGTCGGCCTCGCGCGGGCTGATGCCGAAGAAGGCCGCGTCGAACCGGGCCGCGTCGTGCAGGAAGCCGCCGTGCCGGACGTAGCTGCGCGCGCCGCTCTCCGGGTCCGGGTCGAACAGTTCGTCGAGCCGCCAGCCGCGGTCCTCGGGGAACTCCGTGATGGCGTCGGTGCCTTCGACCAGCAGCCGCCACAGGTCCTCGGGGGACCGGACGTCGCCGGGGAAGCGGCAGCCGATGCCGACGATCACGACCGGCTCGTCGTCGGGGGCCGGGCCGGGGGCGGCCTGCGTCGCGGGCGCCGTCGGCAGGAGTTCGCTCCACAGGTGGCGGGCCAGCCGGGCCGGGGTCGGGTGCTCGAACAGGACGGTTGCGGGCAGGTGCAGGCCGGTGGCGGCGTTCACCCGCTGCCGCAGCTCGACCGCCATCATCGAGTCGAGGCCGAGCTCCCGGAACGACCGGTCCGCGTCGATGCCCTCCGCGCCACCGTGCTCCAGCACCAGCGCCGTCCGGTCCCGGACCAGGTCGAGCATCATCCGGTCGCGGTCCACCTCGCGGAGCCCCGCGAGCCGGTCCACCAGGGACGGTCGACCGGCTGCCGTGGTGGACGGCTCCTCGCCCTCGTCGGCCCCGGGGGCCGGGATCCGCGGGGAGGACGGTTGCGGGGCGACGGGCGCCGACGGCGTGCCGGAGGGCGCTTCCCACCAGTGGCGCTCCCGCTGGAAGGCGTAGGTGGGCAACGGCACGCGCCGGCCGTCCGGGTCGGCGAGGACAGCCGACCAGTCCACGGGCGCGCCGTGGGTGTGGGCCTCGGCCAGGCTGGTCAGGAACCGCCGCCGGCCGCCGTCACCGCGACGCAGCGAGCCCGCGGTGGCAGCGGGCATCCCGGCAGCGGCGGCCGTGTCGGCCACTGCGGCGAGCAGGGCCGGGTGCGGGCCGCACTCCACGAACTGCCGGTGCCCGTCGGCCAGCAGCAGCCGGACGGTCTCCTCGAACCGGACCGTCCGCCGCAGGTTCCGGAACCAGTAGTCGGCGTCCAGGCCGGCCGTGTCCATCACCTCACCGGTGACCGTCGAATAGAACGGGATCTCCCCCGAACGCGCGGACACGCCGGCCAGCGACCGGACGAGGTCCTCGCCGATCTCCTCCGTCCGCGCCGAGTGGGAGGCGTAGTCGACCGGCAGACGGTGCGCCTGGAACCCCTCCGCGGCCACCTGCTCCACGAAGCCGTCCACCGCGTCGGGCTCGCCGGAGACCACCGTCGACACCGGCCCGTTCACGGCCGCGACCGACAGAGCACCGCCGGCGCCCCCGATCCGCCGCGCGACCTCGTCCGCGGGCATCGACACCACGGCCATGGCGCCCCGGCCCGACAGGTTCCGCAGCGCCCGGCTCCGCAGTGCGACCACGCGCGCCGCGTCCTCCAGGGACAGCGCCCCCGCCACATGGGCGGCGGCGATCTCGCCCTGGCTGTGACCCACCACGGCCGCCGGACGCACGCCCAGCGAAGCCCACAGCCGCGCCAGCGACGTCATCACCGCGAACAGAGCCGGCTGCACCACGTCGACCCGGTCCAGCGACGGGGCACCGGGCTCCCCCCGCAGGACCGACAGCAGCGACCACCCGACGTACGGCTCCAACGCGTGGGCGCACGCCCGCAGATGCTCCGCGAAGACCGGGAACTCCTCGTACAGCTCCAGCCCCATGCCGGCCCACTGGGAGCCCTGACCGGGAAAGACGAACACGACGTCACCCCGGACGGCCTGCCCCGTCACCACGTCCGGGCAGGACCGGGCACCGGCCAGCGCGGCGAGCGCGCTCACCCGCGCCGAACGGTCGTCACCGATCACCACGGCACGGTGCTCGAACAGCGTGCGGTGTTCGAGCAGGGTGTGGCCGATGTCGGCGGGCCTCAGGTCCGGTTCGGACTCGACGCGGGCCAGCAGTCGGTCCGCCTGGTCACGCAGCGCGGCTGCGGAGCGGCCCGAGAGCACCCACGGCACCGTGCCCGGTGGGTTGCCGTCCCCCGCGCCGTCGCGGTCACCGCCGCCGGTCCCGCCGCCGGTCCCCTCCGGTGCCGGGGCGGCGGCCAGAACGACGTGGCAGTTGGTGCCCCCCATGCCGAAGGAACTCACACCGGCGACGGCCGGGCCCGTGCTGTCGGGCCAGGGGGTGGTCTCGCGGACGACGTCCAGCCGCAGCTCGTCCAGAGGGATGTCCGGGTTGGCCCGGGCGAAGTTCAGGCTGGGCGGGATCCGGCGATGGGCCAGCGACAGGACCGTCTTGACCAGACCGGCGATGCCCGCGGCGCCCTCCAGGTGGCCGATGTTCGTCTTCACCGATCCGACCAGGAGCGGCCGGTCGACCGTCCGGCCGGCGGAGAGCGCGGCGCCCAGCGCGCCCGCCTCGACGGGGTCGCCGACGCGCGTACCGGTGCCGTGCAGTTCCACGTACCCCACGTGCTCCGGGGTCACTCCGGCGCGCCGGTACGCCGCCCGCAGCACCTCCGTCTGCGCCCGCACGGCGGGACTGGTCAGACTCGCGCCGCCTCCGTCGTTGTTGACCGCGCTGCCCCGGATCACGCAGTGGACGACGTCGCCGTCGGCCCGTGCCCGGTCCAGGGGCTTGAGCACGACCATCGCCCCGCCCTCGCCGCGCACGAATCCGTCGGCGCGCTCGTCGAAGGTGTGGCTGCGGCCCGTGGGCGAGAGCGCGCCGAACCGGGCGGCGGCCACGGCACTCTCGGGAACGAGATTGAGGTGCACGCCACCGACGAGCGCGATCTCCGACTCTCCCCGGCGCAGGCTCTCCGCCGCCAGGTGCACGGCGACCAGGGACGAGGACTGTCCGGTGTCGACGGTGAGGCTCGGCCCGTTGAGGCCCAGGTGGTAGGAGATCCGGTTGGCGATGAGACTGCGGTGCAGGCCGGTGATGCTGTGCGCGCCGATCGTCGACATGCCCTGGCGGTGCAGCAGGCGGGCGTAGTCGTCCGCGATCGCGCCGACGAACACACCTGCCGGCCGGCCGCGCAGCGTCTCCGGGACGATGCCGGCATCCTCGAGGGCTTCCCAGCACAGTTCCAGCGTCAGCCGCTGCTGCGGATCCATGGTGCGCGCCTCGCGCGGCGATATGTCGAAGAACGCCGCGTCGAACCGGTCCACCTCGTCCAGGAAGGCGCCCCAGCGGGCCGCCTGCTCGGGCGGCTCCTCCTGCCATCGGCCCGCCGGCACTTGGCCGACGGCGCTGCGTCCCTCGGTCAGCAGACGCCAGAACTCCTCTGGCGTGCCGGCCCCGGGGAGCCGGCAGGACACCCCGACCACGGCGATCGGCTCGCTGCCGTTACCGCCGCCTGTGTCGGTCGCCGATTCCGGCATGGCCGACTTCACCTCCTGGTCATGAGCGAACGAACGGGGACGGACCCGGGTCTTGGACGCGCGGCGGATCGACCGCGGTGCCGCACGCGTGCGGCTGACGTCGGTACGGGGACGGGAAGGGCGAGGAGGGGATCGGAGCGGGGCGCGGGAACCATCGGTCCCCGGTCCTTCCACGCATGCCGTGTCCGGCGGGGCGCTCTCCGGACGGCTCCTGCGGCTCAGGCGTCAGGCCACACGCCTCGGGTCCTGGAAGGCGGCCAGGCGGTCGGCTACCGCCGATGCCACGGCGGCCTGCTGCGCGTTCAGATAGAAGTGCCCTCCGGGGAAGGTCCGCATCGAGAAACCGGCGTGCGTGAGCCGCTCCCAGGCGCGGGCGTCCTCGGCGCTCACCCGGGGGTCACTGTCGCCGACCAGCACGCCGATCGGAGCGTGGAGCCGATCGCCCTCCCGGTAGCGGTAGGTCTCGGCCGCCCGGTAGTCGGCCCGCAGCGCCGGCAGGGCCGCGCGCAGCAGTTCGTCGTCGGCCAGCACGCTCGGATCGGTACCGCTGAGCGCACGGATCTCCGCGATGATCTCGTCGTCGCCCCGCAGGTGAACGTTCTCGTCGCGGTGGATCACCGGAGCGCGACGCCCCGACGCGATCAGCCCGAGCAGCGCGCCCGGGGCGCGGCGCTCGACCAGCAGCCCCAGTTCGAACCCGACGATGGCGCCCATGCTGTGCCCCATGATGACGAGCCGTCGCTCCGGGGTGGGTGCCAGCAGATCGCACAGCCGGTCCGCCAGTGTGCGCACGTCGTCGATCGGTGTCTCCCGCCGTCGGTCCTGACGGCCCGGATACTGCACGCAGATGACGTCCACGGCCGGTGCCAGTCGGCGGGCCAGGGAAAGGAACTGCGGCGCCGAACCGCCCGCGTGCGGCAGACAGAGCAGTTGGACCGCGCCCGGCGACGCAGGTTCGTATCTGCGGAACCAGTGGTCCCGATCCGCGGCTACGGTCATCGGCAAGAACCCCGTCCCAGCGGTCAGCCGGCGCATCCGCCACCTGACATGCCTCAAAGTCATCGGTGATCGATCTGGCCTCAACGTAACCGGCGACCCGAGGGCGGTGCCGGTGATCACCCCCCCTAACCCCACCCCTGTCGTGTGGCCGCACCGCCCCGACCCGCCGCCCGCGACCGCCCCGCACGCTGCGCGGAGCGGCCCGGACGCCCGGCCTGCCGGCCGGGCGTCCGGAGCGGCCCGCCGTCCGACCCGGCGGAGGGATTCAGTGGTCCGCCGGGCCCACCAGGCGCAACTCCACCGGCAGTCCGAGGCGACTCCTCACCCCGAGTTTTCGGTAGATCTTGGTGAGGTGCTGCTCCACCGTGCTCATCGTGATGAACAGGGCGCTGCCTATCTCGCGGTTGCTCCGCCCCTGCACCGCGAGAGCCGCGACCTTGCGCTCCGATTCACTGAGCGAGGCAAACCTGCGGATGTCCGTCTGCAAGGTCGGCGTTTCACCGGTTCCCTCTGCGCCATCGGAATATTGCAGCCTCCAGTACAGCGGGGCGGCCTCACATATCTTGGCCAGACGCTTTGCCTGATGTGCACTGAGTTTGAATTCGGCGAGACGACCGCACTCGAGCTCGGCTTCACTCGAATCGGCGAGCGCAATGGCCAGTTCAAGCCGGTCCTCGGTTTCCAGAAGGACCTGCACCGCCTCTCTCAGCAGGGAGGCGCGGGCCGGATTCTTCAGCGTCGCGGCCATGATCCTCAGGGAGCGACCGCGCACGCGCCTGTCATCGACGTCCGCCAGCGTCAGCTGTTCCTCCAGGAGAGCTTTGGCGCTGGACGAATCATCGAGACGCAACCACGTCTCCGCCAGGTCGCTCCGCCAGGGAACAAAATTCGGTCGGTCGAGAGCACTGCCGACGAGAAGGCGACCGCACGCCTGGAAGTCCGCCAAGGCCGCGTACGGACGGTTGCTTTCGAGGTAAAAGCGTCCACGTGCCCGCAAGAAGTGCAGCCACAAAGGATTTCGGTGCGCCTCAGGAAGCGCCTCCTTGATGAGCGTCTCCGCTTCTTCCATCTCACCCATGGCCGTGGTGGCGTGGACGAGGCACGACAGCGGTAGCCCGAGGGCCGCGCCCCAGTTGTGCGGAGGCATCACCGTCAGGGCTCGGCGAGAGTGCCGCTCGGCATCGAACAGGTCACCCCTGCGTACCGCCACCAGCCCCTGGACGGCGGCGAGTACGGCCACCCACGCCACGGCCCGATGCGCTTCGGCCTCCGGCATGAGCGTTTCGCACCAGCGTTGGGCGTCGTCCAATCTGTCGTCGAAGGTGAGGACGAGCAAGGCGGACAGCGCGGCGACCGGTAGCGCGTCGGCGATCCGGCAGCACTGCAGGACCTGTTCGGCACTCTTGATGAGGTCGCTCCACGACTCGCACTCGACCGTCTCCTCGGCGCGATGCGCCGTGGCGGCCCCATCGGCGCCGTCGGCTCCCTTGAGGGGCGCCACCCATCGGATCCACTGACGCGCGAGCATCAGGGCGGCGGCCCCGGTCGAGTCGACCTCGTCCTCCTGGGCGCCGATCTGCCCGAGCACCTTGGCCGCCTCGTCGGTTCGGCCCTGCCAGGCGAGGAAGGTGCCGAGTGCCACGATGTCGGGATCGGCCAGGCTCCCGTCCTCGAGAAGGGAGTGCAGCGGCACCAGCAGCGGGGTCACCGCGGTCGGCTTCGCCAGCCACAGGACCCTCGCCAGCGCCCCCATGACCTCGGCCCGCTCCCGAGCGTCACCACAGGCTTGATGGGCGACCTCGAGGAACTCGGCCGCGCGGCTCGGGTTCCCCTCCCTCAGCGCTTGCCAGGCCGCGTTGCGCAGGACGTCCACGGACCACTTCTCCGTGATGCTCCCCGCGGCAACCAGCCGTTCGGCGACCTCGGACGGCATCGCCCCGTCGGAGTGCAGCAGCAGCGCGGTGCGCTCGTACAGCGCCGCGAGCGCCTCGCCATCGAGCCCGCTCAACGCGGCCGTCCCGGCTGCCGGGTGACAGAACCATCCGGAGCGCAGCAGTCCCGTTCCGGCGAGGGCGTTCAAGGCCTCCACCACGGTCCGCTGCTCACTCCCCAGCAACCGCACCAACACGGCATCCGACGCCGGAGCGCCGTGGACGGCCAAGCCGCGGGCCACATCGAGCAAATGAGGATCCCAGCGGTAGAGGGAAGCCTCGACGGCGACCTTGAAGTGAGCCCCTACGCACACTTCGTCCACCGCGGAAACCGACTCGATGTCTTGGGGATCGCACTCATCGAACCCGTGGCACTGGTCCTGGAGCAGCGCTTGCAGCAGCAGTGGACTGCCACCGGTCACCGCCAGGAAGGAGGGGGCGAGCCGATCGGCGGTCGTCTCGCACAGTCGTCGCTGCCGCAGCCAATCGGTCACGCCGGCAAGGGAGAGCGGCTCCAGGCTCAGGAGGTGAAAATGTGGCTGCTTCATGAACTCGGCCAACACCAGCGGGGGTTCGGCGCTCGATATCCGCCACTCGCCGAATACGGCGACCACAGGACTCGAGGCGAGTCGACGCAGTATCAGGAGCAGAGCTTGCATGCTCGCCGGATCCGCGTGCTGCGTGTCGTCGACGGTCAGCACCAAAGGACGCCCACCGGCAGCTTCGAGGAGAATTGCAGCCAGCTCGTCCACCGCGCAAGCAATCAGCGATGGTTCCCGGGAATCCGTTTCCCGTAAAGCAAGGAGGCCTTCGATCCGCTCCCCCACCTCAACGCCCGGCTCCATGGAGCGGAGCAACTGTGCCAGCACTCCCGAGCTGTGGAATTTCTCGGTACGGGACCCCGAGGCGCTCAACACCAGGGCGCCCGTTTCTTTTGCGTACCCGGAGAAGCTTGCTAAGAGCGCTGTTTTCCCTACTCCACCCGGGCCTGCCACGAGGGCAACCGTTCTGCCGTTCATCGTGCACTCGCCCAGCATGTGCTTCAAACTTTGAAGCTCGACACCCTTCTCCACCATGATCATGCAACATCCCCCGATTTGCTTTGCAGTTGCTTTACCACTTAACTGTATCTTCAACGTAACTTCCCCCCCGGCGAGCAGTCAAGATCCCCTCACGGGATCTTTGCGCGAAATCCGTCGATTGCACAGCAAAGCCGAAATCCACCCCATCGGGGATTTTTCGCGCCATCGGAGAAATAGTTTCATAACAGAACATTTCAGGCCAATCGCTTCATTCCACTGCCCTCGCGCAAGCGCCGACCTGCCCCGAAATGCAGGAATCGCGCGGGGTCGACGGGTCGAGAGGGCCTGCCGGTGGGAGGCGTCGGGCCGAAGGGGAACGTGCGACAGGGGTACGGCCCGGCCGTGACGGGTCCCGGTGTGCCGCCGCCGGACCGACCCGGTGACGGCACACCGACTGCGATGTCAGTCCGCTGACGTATCCTTCCGGCCACCGCACACCGACTTGAAGGAAAAAAGAAGTGACCGGCCTGCCGCCCTCTTTCCCGCTGCCCTTTCAGACCGCACGTTCCATAGCGTTCGCCGCGCCCCGAACGCTGCGGGAAATCGAAATGATGCAGTGCAGTGCTCACATTCGGGCGAAGCCGCAGTGGTTCGACAAGATGAACGATGCAGACATCGTGGCCAGGTGGACGAGAGAAGCGCTCACCCAGGGGCTCACCGAGTCGCAAGTTCGTTACGTGCTGGCCGAACTCACGCATTACGCCGCGCTGCGGGACGGGCGAACCGGCATCGAGGTGTCCGCCGTCGACGGGGTGTGGCAGTCGGACACGTTGATCGACGAGAAGCTCGGGTCCCGGTTGCGCGAGGCGGTTCAGGTTCTGGAACAGGTTCCCGAAGCGGAGAAGGACTGGCATCCCGGATCCGACGGCCAAGTGCTGGATCTCGTCCACCCCTCACTGTTCTGCCTGGTGAGAGAGGCGAGCGGGGCGCCCGAGCAGGCTTGGCGGAACCCGACGGACCGCTATGCGAAGTACGAATTCTCGGAGAAGTTCCAATGGCTGCCCACCGACGTCGACGTCAGTGCGGACGGCGACGTCACCTTCCGTTCGTACGTGAACAACGTGCACCCCGAGAAGCACCGCGAACTGAATTCCCTCCTGCCGGACTTGTTCGCGCGCATGCGTCCGCTGTGGGAGAACGTGCTCACCGATCTGCGTCATCCGCGGCCCCTGCGGATCGACGCGGATCCTTATGGGTGGTACGACTCAGAGCCGGAACGTCCGAACAAATCCTCCTACGTCGATGACGCGGCCTACGCGGAAGCCCGTCGCGCCTGGGAACAGGCCCAGGACGACTGGTGGGAGAACCGCCGCCCCGTCGTCCCGGACGCACCGGCCTTCACCCCGCCCGCGTTGCCCGACGCCTCCGCCCGGGTCGACCTGCGCGGCCGCCGCCTCCAGGTCATCGTCAAGCTCGCCACCATCCAGCTCACCCCGGACAAGCCCGAATACGCCGGTGGTTCCTGGCACGTCGAGGGGATGTTGAACGAGCGGATCGTGTCGACCGGCATCTACTACTGGGACAGCGAGAACACCACCGAGAGCCGGCTGGGTTTCCGGGCCGCGCTCGACGACCCGCACTACGAACAGAACGACGACAACGGTCTGCGCGAGGTCTACGGGCTGGAGGACGAGGACGAGCTGAACCAGTTGCTGGGATCGGCGTCGACCCCGGCGGGCCGCTGCCTGGCGTTCCCCAACATCCTGCAGCACCGCGTCAGCCCGTTCCGCCTCGCGGACCCCACCCGCCCGGGCCATCGAAAGATCCTCGCGTTCTTCCTGGTCGACCCGTCGGAAACGATCGTCTCGACCTCCGACGTGCCGCCACAACAGCCCTGGGCCGACACCTCGACCATGACGCTCGACCAGGCACGGGACTACCGCGAACAACTCATGCGGGAACGCAAGTTCTTCGTCGACGAACACAACGAGCAGCTCTACGAGCGGGAATTCTCCCTCTGCGAACACTGAACCCCGCCCCTCCGAAGGGGGGCGATCCGGCCGGAGCGGAACAGCCGAGCTCCATGACCGGCGCCCGGCCACTTCCCGATACCCGTGCGAGGGCACCTGAGCTGGGCTTTTGCCCGTCAGGCGCCCTCGGCTCGGCTCGCTGGACGCGAGAAGTCGGGATGCGCCTTCGCATCCCCCGCCCCATAGTGGAGATCGGCCGGCCGGCCAGGGCCGGGCTCCGCAGGGGTGGAGGGATCACCGCCATGGACGAACGGTGCATCGGCTTCGTCGAGTGGTACGACAGGGCCACCGGCACGGGTTGGATCGTCCCCGTGGGACGCGAGGCCCCCGTCCGCGTGTACCGCGACGACATCGAGGGTGATTGCCGCAGCCTGTCGGTGGACCAGCAGGTGTCCTTCACCCTCGAGCTCGGCGAGGGACGGTTCGTGGCCCGTCACATACGCCCTTGAGCCGAGGCCCCAGGGCCGACCCGGGCCAGCAGATCGTCGGCCCCCGCGTTCAGGTGGAGCTGGAGCAGGCGGTGCGGGAAGAAGTACCCGCTGTCCGTACGGAAGAGCAGCACCCGTTCCTCCGCGCTCCGCAGGAACCGCAGGTAGCGGTACGGCGTACGGCCCCGGTGGGCGAGGATCACACGGATCGTCCAGTGCCGCAGCACGGCCAGACCGCCGTAGCGGAACGCCCGCACCACCGCGAACAGAACGCCCAGCAGGGCGGCGACGAAGCCGGCCCGGCGCAGGTCGTGTTCCGGCGCGGCCAGGCCGATCAGCACCATCAGGGCCACGACGGCCACGGCCAGGCCGGCGAAGCCGTGGACGACGGAGAACCGGAACGTACGGCGGATCCCCTCGTTGGGGCGGGGGCGACGGTCCTGGAGCGAGGGCTCGAACTGGTTGCCGATGATGTAGGCGAAGCCGAGCAGTGCGGCGGCGGCCGCCCCGATCCACCACGGATCGGGGCACAGCAGGTGGACGACGTAGCCGAGCAGGGCCTCGATGGTCACCCACATGAACAGGCTGTACGCACCCCGCACGAGGTGGAACTTGACCTTGGAGTAGGGACTCCGTTCGCGAAGCCGCCAGGTCCAACGCATCTGCTCCACCGGCTGGAAGACGTCCGTGAAGGAGCCTTCCATCTGCGTGGCCGTGACCCAGAAGTACGCGAGCGCCACCACCACCGGTCCCGGCGCCGTGAGGTCCACGTGCGCCACCTGGACGATCAGGATCACCATGAAGAACATCAGGGGGATGTTGATGGCGACGGGTACGACGACGGCTCCCCGGTTGGGGTTCCGTTTCTCCCTGCCGTTCCGGCCCCGACCCCGGCCCCCGTCCGCCGCGTCGCCCCCGCCCTCCCGCTCCGCTTGCTCGATCTTGAGGAACCGCGCCTCCGAGTGGTAGGACGTCACCACGCACGTGACCGCCATGACGGAGGCGAGCATCGCGGCGCCGGTGACGCTCGCCTCCAGCACCCCTGCGTGCACCGCAGCGGCCACCCACAGGACGGGCACTCCCAGCGCGCAGAGCGACATGGCCAGATTCGGGAGGAACCTCGGGCCCCTCTGCTCCTCGCGGGGCAACCAGCCGAGGTCGAGCCGGTCCAGGTAGAGCACGTGCTCCTGCCGCTCGGTGAGGGTCCGCGCGAGCCAGGTCAGCCAGGCCAGCGTCCGCTCCGCGGACTCGTCCGGTCCGGGGCGCTCGCGCAACAGGCACTCGCGCAGGTACGCGTCGAAGATCCGGCCGCGGCGCTCGGCCGGGCTGCCCGGGCGGCGTAGATCGTCGGCCGACCTGTTGCGGTACGTGACCCGGATGAAGCCGAGCATCATCGGGGACCGGAGCAACTGCCAGAGGTCCGGGTCCTCCTCCAGGGCGACGTGGACGTCCTGGAGGGCGTGCCGGTCCGCGGCCAGGAACTCCTGGACGTCCTGCCGGCTCGGCGGCTGGATCTCCACGTAGCGCAACGCCTCGAGGTCGAAGGCGAGGCGTCGCAGATCGGCCTCGTCCGTACGGCAGCCGACGGCCATGCCGGGGCAGACCCGGCGCAGGCGCCGCAGTTCCGCGACGCACTTGGCCCGGTCCGCCTCCGGTACCTCGTCCAGGCCGTCCAGTACGGGAAGCAGCCGGTGCTCGCTCAGCCAGGTCCGTACCAGGACCCCGGAGACTCCCGTGTACTGCCGTCCCATCGCGGTGACCAGCCACTCCTCGATGGGCTCACCGCGGTACGTGTCCAACCGCAGGTGGACGGGGACGTGGAGGGGCTCCGCCTCGGCGGGCCCCTCCAGCGCCTCGACGGCCAGTCGGTGGGCGAGCCGGGCGAGTTGGGTGGTCTTGCCCATGCCGGGCCGGCCCAGCAGCACCAGGTCGTCGGTGTCCTCGAAGAGCTTGCGGATGTTCGTCACCGGCGTCGGGGCGGCCACCGGCTCGGCCCGGCGGACCCTCCTCCCCCTGCGGCCGCGCGCGTGCCCGGCGCCCCGGTCCGCGGTGAGGATCGTGAACCTCGGCTGGAGATAGAGGTGGGTCTCGGCACGCCCCCACTCGACGGCCGTGCGGTCGCGGACCTGTTTGACCAGGCGGTGGCGCAGGCGTATCGCGGCGCTGTCCCGGCGGGCCCTACGGGGCCAGGTGAACGCGAGGAGAACCCCGGCCAGGAGGGCCCGCACGAACCGACGGACCGGGTAGCGGCGCAGGCGACCGTCGGCCCCCGGCGGGTGTGGGTGGTCCGCCGCACCGGGCTCCGGGGGCGGAGGCAGCCGTACCGGGGCCTCCTCCACAACCGCCTCCCCGGCCACCTCCACGCCCCCTCCCGCGATCCGCGGGCCGCCCGCGAGCCCGTCCGCGAGCCCGTCCGCGGGCCCGTCCGCGGACGCCTCCGCGACGCCGGGCAGGAGGGGAACCGGCTCCGGCGGATCCCCGGCGGCCACCGACGCCTGTTCGCCCGCCGCCCGGTGCCACCGGGGTTCCCATTCGGTCGGGTCCCCGCGCAGCGCCGTGACCATGGAGAGGAACGGGGCCAGTTGCGGACGCCGCTTGCCGGAGAAGGCCTCCGAGACGTACGACCGGCTGAGGTGGGCCGCGTCGGCGAGCGCCGTCACGGTGGGCCGGTCGGCCGGGTCGAGCCCCTCGTACAGCTCGTCGTGGACCCGGCCCATGAGCGTCACCCAGGGCCGTAACTCCGGCGGAGCCGCTGCCGGATCCGGACGCTGGGGGCCCCGTGGCCGAAACCCGGCAGACGATGTCATCCGTTCTCCTCGTTCGCGGGCCGTTCATCGGCGTTCACTCGTTCACGGCTGTCGAATGTCCCTGGTCGGACGGGGTGCGGCGGGCGTAGAACCGTACTCGTCGGCGCCGCCGGCCTCGTGCGCCGCAGTCGGCGACGGGGCCGGCAGGCCCGTCCCGAGCATTCATCTTGGCCATCGGGACAGCGCGTGTACGGCCAACTGCCAGGTTCACAGGATTTGTTGGCGGATCAGCCGAACCCGTACGTCCGTGGGCCACCATCCGCGCCATGTCGCAGGAGGAGTTCTCATGACGTCCCCCTCACGCCTTCTCGCCCCCTTCGGCGGGCTGTTGACGGCATCGCTGGGCGTAATGGCCCGCGCCCCCTGGTGGGTGGTCGCCGGCCTGGCCTTCGCCGGCCTGCTGGTCCTGCGGGCCGAGGCTCTGGTGAACGCGCGCAACGAGGCCCGGCGCGGGCACCACGAGCACCGTCTCCTGGGCCAGGTGCCCCGGAGGCAGGCCCTCGCGTACCTGCGGGAGGTCAGGCGCGACCGCGTCGCGGCGGACCCGGAACCGGCATCGGAGACCGGGACGGATGCGGACCGGGGCGGGGATCCGGATGCGAGGTGACGGGCCTTCCGGTGGACCGCAGGTGGCGGGGCCCTCCGGTCCACCGCACTGGTGTCCGTCGGGCCGCCCGTGCGCGCGCGAAGGTCCGGGCGGGCGGGAATTGCGTTGCCGATCGTGCGGCGGGTGCGAAGAATGCCGTCACATGGGACATGTTGAGGCGGGACACCTCCAGTACTACCTGCCGGACGGACGGGTGCTGCTCGGCGACGTGTCCTTCCGCGTCGGCGAGGGCGCCGTGGTCGCCCTGGTCGGCGCCAACGGCGCCGGCAAGACGACGTTGCTGCGGCTGATCGCCGGCGAACTCCAGCCGCACGGCGGCACGGTCGTCGTCAGCGGCGGGCTCGGAGTGATGCGGCAGTTCGTGGGATCCGTACGGGACGAGCGGACCGTGCGCGACCTGCTCGTCTCCGTCGCGCAACCGCGCATCAGGGAGGCGGCGGCCCGCGTGGACGCGGCCGAGCACCTGATCATGACGGTCGACGACGAGAACGCGCAGATGAGGTACGCGCAGGCACTCAGCGACTGGGCGGAGGCGCGCGGGTACGAGGCGGAGACCGTCTGGGACATGTGCACCACGGCGGCGCTGGGCGTGCCGTACGAGAAGGCCCGGTTCCGGCAGGTGCGGACCCTGTCCGGCGGCGAGCAGAAGCGGCTCGTCCTGGAGGCGCTGCTGCGCGGCCCCGACGAGGTGCTGCTGCTCGACGAGCCGGACAACTACCTCGACGTGCCCGGTAAGCGCTGGCTGGAGGAGAAGCTCAAGGAGACCCGCAAGACAGTCCTGTTCGTCTCGCACGACCGGGAGTTGCTCGCCCGGGTCGCTCAGAAGATCGTCGCGGTGGAGCCGGGCCCCGCGGGCTCGGACGTGTGGGTGCACGGTGGCGGCTTCGTCACCTTCCACGAGGGGCGCCGCGAACGCTTCGCCCGATTCGAGGAGTTGAGGCGCCGCTGGGACGAGAAGCACGTCCAGCTGAAGAAGCTCGTGGCGGACATGCAGCAGTACGCGTCGCGCAGCGACGTGATGGCCTCCCGCTATCACGCGGCCCAGACGCGGCTGCGGAAGTTCGAGGAGGCCGGGCCGCCGCCGGAGCCCCCGCGCGAACAGGAGATCACGATGCGGCTGCGCGGCGGGCGTACCGGCGTACGGGCGGTGACCTGTGAGGACGTCGAGCTGACCGGGCTGATGAAGCCGTTCTCGCTGGAGGTCTTCTACGGCGAGAGGGTCGCGATCCTCGGATCGAACGGTTCCGGCAAGTCCCACTTCCTGCGGCTGCTCGCGGGGGATCCGTCGGTGGCGCACTCCGGACGGTGGAAGCTGGGCGCCCGGGTCGCGCCGGGCCACTTCGCGCAGACCCACGCCCACCCCGAACTGCTCGGGCGCACCCTCGTCGACATCCTGTGGACGGAGCACGCCAGGGACAGGGGCGGTGCCATGTCGGTACTGCGCCGGTACGAGCTGGAACGCCAGGGCGACCAGCCCTTCGAGAGGCTCTCCGGCGGCCAGCAGGCGCGCTTCCAGATCCTGCTCCTGGAGCTGGCCGGTACGACCGCCCTCCTGCTGGACGAGCCGACCGACAACCTCGACCTGGAGTCGGCGCAGGCCCTCCAGGAGGGCCTGGACACCTACGAGGGCACGGTCCTCGCGGTCACGCACGACCGCTGGTTCGCGCGGAGCTTCGACCGGTACCTGGTCTTCGGTTCGGACGGCGTGGTCCGGGAAACCGCGGAGCCGGTGTGGGACGAACGTCGGGTGGCCCGGCCCCGGTGAGCCCTTCCCCGTGGGGCACGTCGGGCTCACAGGTTGGGCGTCGGGCCGTCGGAATCGGGCGCGTCGATCCCCCTCGGGATCAGTAGCCCCAGCGCTGGCCGACGCTGTCGTCGTCGCGGCAGTGGATCCTGCGGCCGTTCCCGGCGATGCCGGAGGATCCGATGTCGGCCTTGCGGCAGATCTGCCCGGCGTTGTAGCAGTTGCCGGCATTGGACTTCGGGTGGCAGCCCGCGGGCACCGGCGCGGGGGGCGTGGTCCGGGGCGCCTTCGTCACCGGCGGGGCGGGGGCGGACTTGGTGGGAGCCGGCGGGGCCGCGGCCGGAGCCTTGGTGGTGGGCGCGAGGGTCGGCTTCGCCGTGGTGGGCTTCGCGCTCGGAGTCGGGGCGGCCGACGGAACGGCCGACGGGGTCGCCGGCGGGGTGGAGCCGAGGGTGGGCTCGGGCGTGGAGGCGGCGGTGTCGACGGAGGTGGGGCTCACGCTCGCGGTGACGCGGGGGGTGCTGCTCGCGGTGGTGGAGGTGGAGGCACCGGGTTCGCAGGCCGCGAGCGCCAGGACGGCGGCGGCTATGACGGTGAGGACGCCGGTGCGACGCTTCTTGATGCGCGGGGTGGCCATGAGCGCCTTTCCTGAGGCATGGGAAAGGCCCCGCCGAAACGGGGGCCTGAGCATGCGGATGCGGGGCGGGGACACGCACCACGGCTTCGGGATGGTGAACGCCGGGGCGGTCGATATCATGACATGACCCCGACCAAAGTTTCACGCTTTCCTTACAAGTGGGTCGACTGCGGCGTCAACATGGACGAGTAAGGCCGATATGGCCCGTTCTGTCGCTGAGGTGGCTCGCTGTCGTCCTTGGCCCTCGGTACGACTGACGTCATCGCCTCGGATCCGTGCGCCCGCACACGACCACCTAGGACGATCGATCACGATGAAGCGCACGGCCGGGTCAACCGCGAGCACCGCCCTCGTCACTGCCGTCGCGGTCGCCGCGTGCCTGCCACGCGATCCGGATCACCGTGCCGCGCTCGGACCGGAGTTGCCTCTGGCCCGCCCGGCACCAGGCGGGCGCCGCGGCGGACACGCCCTTGCCTCCCATGGGGTTGCGGCTGCGGCTCAAGGGCTCGGTGGACACCTGGAAGATGGGCCCCCGGGCCAAGGCGGTGGCCGAGGCCCTCAAGACGTACGGCGCCGTCGTCGCGGACAACGGCTCGCCTTGGTTCATCACCGGTGAGGAGCACGCCGGCTGGAACAACTCCGAGCTTGACGCGCTGAAGGACATCAAGGGATCGGACTTCGAGGCGGTCGACGCGTCCGGGCTCCAGCGATCGCCCGACTCGGGAGCCGTGGCACCCCGGTAGTACGGCGTCCCCGGCCGGGTCGGGGGACGGCTCTCCCCTCCTCGCCCCGGCTCGCCCGCATCCTCCGTACCCGACACGGCCCGGTCGGCGCCGGGCCGCGGCGGCGGTGGCGTACGGTCCCCGGGGTGAGCGCGATCAGGCGGGTCCTGGGCGGGGCCCTCTTCCACGTACCGCATCCGTACCCGGCACCGGCACCCCTGCGGGACGTCGGGCCGGACGGCCGTGGCAGGGCCGCCGCACCCGCCGCACCCCGCGCCCGTCCCGCCGCGGTGACCGCGGTGTCCTGCGCGGCCCTGTTCCTGCTGGGCGTGAACACCACCGGCATCAACACCGCGTTGCGGGCGATGGCCGCGGACCTGGGCGTGGGCACCGCCTCCCTCGGTTGGGCCGTCGGCGCCTACATGTTGGCCGTCGCCGCGGTCGTCGTACCGGGCGGCCGGCTCGGCGACATGGTGGGGCAGCGGGTCACCGTCGTGACGGGGAGCCTGGTCTTCGCCGCCGGTTCGGCGGTCGTCGCCGCGAGCGGCAGCGAGGGCGTGTTGCTCGCCGGCCGGGTCCTGCAGGGCGTCGGGGCTGCCGCGCTGATGCCGTCGACCATGGCGGTGCTGCGGCTGGCCTGGCCTCGGGAGCGGCAGGGCGCGGCGCTGGGGCTGTGGGGCGCCGTCGCCGGGCTGGCCTTCGCCGTCGGACCGCTGATCGGCGGGGTGTTCACCGACGGCCCGTCGTGGCGGTGGCTGTGGTGGAGCAGCACCGGGTGGGCGCTGTTGGTGGCCCTCGCCGCGGTGTTCGCGCTGCGGTCGCTGCCGCGCGGCACGGGTGAGCGCGGCCTCGACGTGCCCGGTGTCCTGCTGCTGTCGGTGGGGCTGACCGGCCTGCTGGTCGCGTTGCAACAGATCCCCTCGTGGGGTGCGGCGTCCCCGGCCACCGTCAGCTGCTTCGTGGTGGCGGCCCTGGGCCTGGGCGCGCTCGCACGGGTCGAGTCGCGGCGGGCCGCCCCCCTGCTGCACCTGGGGCTGCTCCGCGAACCGCCGCTGGTGGCCGCGTGCATCGGGACGGCCGTGAACACGCTGTTCCTCATCGGGTTCCTGTACTTCTTCAACCTGTACGCGCTGTCCCCGGACACCCTGGGCTACTCGGCGGTGATGGCGAGCCTGGCCCTGCTGCCGTACGGGGCGTGCGTGTTCGCGGTGTCGATGGGTGTCGGGCCGCTGTGTGACCGGGTGGGCTACCGGTGGCCCGTCGCGGCGGGGATCGCGCTGAGCGGTGCGGGGGCCCTGTGGCTGTCGGGCGTGAGCGGCGACAGCGGGTACGGGGCGGTCCTGCCGGGCTCGCTGGTCCTGGGGGCCGGCGTGGGCATCACCCTGTCCGCGCCGTCCGCGGCGGGGCTGCGGGCGCTGGACGGCGGCCGGGCCGGCGAGGCCGCGGGCATCATCAACGTGGTCCGGTACGTGACGGCCGCGCTGGCCGTCTCCGCGGGCACCCTCGTGTTCCTCACGCGGGGCACCGCCCGACTGACCGGGGTCCTGAGGGACGCGGGCGTCCCGGGGCCGGGCGCCGCGGGCGCGGACCGCCTGCTGTCGGGCGCGGCCCTGCCCTCCGGGCAGCCGGTGGGGCCGGCGGTCCGCGAGGTCTTCCACCGGGCCACGGCCGCCGGCCTCGCCGAGGGCTTCGCCTCGGTGATGTTCTGGCTGGGCCTGCTCGCGCTGGCCGCGATCCCGCTGTGGCTGCTGCTGATGCCGACGTCCCGCCCCGCGGGGACCACCGCCCCCTGACGTCTTGCGGTGACGGCGCCGACGGTCGTGCTCGGCGCGCCCGGTCGCACGCTGCGTGATCGGTCGGCGCCGCACGGCGCAAACGCATGACACGCATTGCCTCGATGTCATCGTGTGTTCGCTCAGCAGATCCTCAGATCCGGATAACGATCACGTGACCACACAAGGGCCTTTCGGCCTGATCACAGCCCAATGGGCGTTATGCCGGTGATGTACACCACGGTTTTCGGCCGAGCACCGTGGTACATCTTCACGACCGTCTGCCGGACCACCCACGTCCGCGCAGAGGCGCTGGAGCCGGCCGACCGCCGGCAGCAACTCCATCACCATCCGGGGGATCGGAATCCGATCCGCAGCCGAGGACGGCGCGGTTCGGCATGGAGCGGAAAGGCGCACCACAGCATGACCTCGACGCAGGTTGAACAGCACCGCGGAGACGACGACGCGACCCCGGGCAGTACGCCCGAGGAGGGCTACGAGCGAGGACTCGGCAGCCGCCAGGTCCAGATGATCGCCATCGGCGGCGCCATCGGCGTCGGCCTCTTCCTCGGAGCCGGCGCGAACATCGCCAAGGCCGGCCCCAGTCTCATCCTCATGTACGCCCTCGCCGGCGTCATCGTCTTCTTCATCATGAGGGCACTGGGCGAACTGCTCCTGTACCGGCCCGTCTCGGGTTCGTTCGCGGAGTACGCCCGTGAGTTCCTCGGTCCGTTCTTCGGGTTCGTGACCGGCTGGACGTACTGGCTCATGTGGGTGGTCACCGGCATGGCCGAGCTGACGGCCGCGGCGATATACGTGCACTACTGGTTCCCGGACGTCCCGCAATGGGTGACGGCCCTGGTCTTCCTGGTGGTCCTGTACATCGCCAACCTGATCTCGGTGAAGATCTTCGGCGAAATCGAGTTCTGGTTCTCGATGGTCAAGGTCACCGCTCTGATCGGCATGATCGTGATCGGCATCGGCGTCGTGACCTTCGGGTTCAGCGCCGCAGGTGACACCGCCGCCGTGTCCAACCTCTGGGCGTTCGACGGCATCTTCCCCAAGGGCGTCGGCTCCAGCCTGATGACCCTGCAGGGCGTCATGTTCGCCTACCTGGCCGTCGAGCTCGTCGGCGTCACCGCGGGCGAGTCCGAGAACCCGGAGAAGACGCTCCCCAAGGCGATCAACACCCTGCCGTGGCGCATCATCGTCTTCTACGTCGGCGCGCTCAGCGTGATCCTGATGGTCGTGAAGTGGACCGAATTCGAGCCGGGGGTCAGCCCCTTCGTGGCGGCCTTCGCGAAGATCGGCATTCCCGCCGGCGCGGCGATCGTCAACTTCGTGGTCCTGACCGCGGCCCTGTCGTCCTGCAACTCCGGCATGTACTCCACCGGCCGCATGCTGCGCGACCTCGCCGCCAACTCCGAGGCCCCCAAGCTGCTCGGCCGGCTGAGCTCCACCAAAACCCCGGCCGTCGCGATCACCCTCTCCGCCGCCCTCATGGGCATCGGCGTGGTCCTGAACTACGTGGTTCCGGAGAAGGCGTTCGGGTACGTGATGTCGGTCGCGACCGCGGCGGGCATCTGGACCTGGATGATGATCCTGGTCAGCCACATCCGCTACCGCCGCGAGGTGGTCGCCGGCCGGCTGCCCGCCTCCTCCTTCCCCGCGCCGGGCGGCACGCTGTGCAGCTGGATCGCCGTGGCCTTCCTGCTGATGGTCACCGTGCTGATCGCCATCGACCCCGACAGCCGCGTCTCCCTGTACGTGGGCGCCGGCTGGGCGCTCTGCCTGTCGATCGGCTGGGCGGTGCTCAAGTCCCGCAACCCGCAGGTCGCGGCGCGGGCGAACCTCCCGACCCAGCGTGAGGCGGAGCGCACCCGCTCCTGACCCCCGCGCACGGCGACGGGTGCGTACCGGCCCATCCGGCCGGTACGCACCCGTTCGTGTTCGCTCCCCCCGGCCGGCCGGGGGCCCCTACTCCCAGTCGTCCCAGGGCGGGTCGATCTCCTCGGGGTCGAAGGGCGGTTCGTCCGCGGAGGACGGCGGTTCCTCCGTCGCGAGGAACGCGGCGGGGGCAGCGGCGCCCGCCACCCCCGCGGCGGCCGGGGCCGGGGACTTGGCGGGGGCGGCCGGGGCCGCACCGCCGCCGCCGCCGGCGACTTCCGCCAGGGTGTCGAGGACGCCCTGGGCGTACTTGGTGAGCTTGGCCTCACCGACGCCGCCGATGGTGCCGAGTTCCTCCACCGTGCCGGGGAGCCGCGTCGCGATCTCCCGCAGCGTCGCGTCGTGGAAGACGACGTACGCGGGTACGCCCTGCTCACGGGCCGTCTCGGCGCGCCAGGCGCGCAGGGCCAGGAAGATCGGCTCGGCCTCGGCCGGCAGGTCGACCGGCACCCGGGCGCCCTTGCCCGAGCGCGAGCCGGACTGCTTGCGGGACGGTGCGGTGGCCGCCTTCTCCTTGCGCATCGAGACGCTGCGGCGCCCGCCGAGGACCTCGCCGCTCTCGTCCGTCAGCACGAGCGTGCCGTAGTCGCCCTCCACCGCGAGCAGCCGCTGCGCCAACAGCTGGCGGACGACGCCCCGCCACTCGGCGGTGCCCAGGTCGGAGCCGACGCCGAAGACGGAGAGCCCGTCGTGGTCGAACTGGATGACCTTGGCCGTCTTCTTGCCCTGAAGGATGTCGATGATCTGGCCCGCGCCGAACTTCTGACGGCGTTCCTTCGCCAGCCTCCACACCGTCGACAGCAGCTTCTGCGCGGCGACCGTCCCGTCCCAGGACTCGGCCGGCGTCAGGCACGTGTCGCAGTTGCCGCACGCCTCGCCCGACTGCCCGAAGTACGCGAGCAGCCGCGTCCGGCGGCAGTCGACGGTCTCGCACAGCGCGAGCATCGCGTCGAGGTGCATGCCCAGCGAGCGGCGGTGCGCCTCGTCGCCCTCGGAGCCCTCGATGAGCTTGCGCTGCTGGACCACGTCCTGGAGGCCGTACGCCAGCCACGCCGTCGCCGGCTCGCCGTCGCGACCCGCGCGGCCGGTCTCCTGGTAGTAGCCCTCGACGGATTTCGGCAGGTCGAGGTGGGCCACGAAGCGTACGTCCGGCTTGTCGATGCCCATGCCGAAGGCGATGGTGGCCACCACCACGACGCCCTCGTCCCGCAGGAAGCGCGCCTGGTTCTCCGCACGCGTGCGGGAGTCCATGCCCGCGTGGTACGCCACGGCGTCGATGCCCTGCTCCACCAGGAAGGCGGCGGTCTTCTCGACCGAGGCGCGCGAGAGGCAGTAGACGACTCCGGCATCCCCGTCGTGCTCGGTCCGGATCAGCTCCAGCAGTTGCTTGAGCGGGTTGTCCTTGCCGACGATGCGGTATTGGATGTTCGGCCGGTCGAAGCTGGCGACGAAGTGCCGGGCCTCCTCCAGCCCCAGCCGCGCCACGATCTCGGCGTGCGTGGCCTCCGTGGCCGTCGCGGTCAGCGCGATCCGCGGCACCTTGGGCCAGCGGGCGTGCAGCATGGACAGCGCGAGGTAGTCGGGCCGGAAGTCGTGGCCCCACTGGGCCACGCAGTGGGCCTCGTCGATCGCGAAGAGCGACACCTTGCCCCGGTCCAGGAGCCGCTGCGTACCCTCGGAGCGCAGCCGCTCCGGAGCCAGGTAGAGCAGGTCCAGCTCGTCGGCGAGGAAGGCGCGCTCGACGGCTTGGCGCTCGTACGGGTCCTGCGTGGAGTTCAGGAAGCCGGCCCGGACCCCGAGGGCGGTGAGCGCGTTCACCTGGTCCTGCATCAGCGCGATGAGCGGCGAGATCACGACGCCCGTACCGTCTCTGACCAGTGCGGGGATCTGGTAGCAGAGCGACTTGCCGCCACCGGTCGGCATGAGCACGAGGGCGTCGCCACCGCCGACGACCTGGTCGATGATCTCCTGCTGTTCGCCGCGGAAGGAGCTGTATCCGAAGACGCGGTGCAGTACCTGCAGGGCGTCCGAGGTCTCGGGGGAAGGGTCCGAAGGGGCCATCCGAGAAGCCTATCGGCACCCGCCGACACCCCGCTCCACTCCCCCGCGGCCTGTGGAAAACCCTGTTCCGCCGGTCGGTGTCCGTCGGGTGTGAAGCGTTGCCTTCATACCTCCGGGTGAGGTCGGCGCCCTTCGGCGGGAACGGGCGGCGGGATTCCCTACGCTGGGCCCCGGGTGGTGGGCAGCCGCCCGACCAGCACGTCTCACGCTCCGGGAGTCCGCGTGACGCAGCAGCACACGACGCCACTGCGCCGGTGGTTCCGGTACCGGTTCGACAATCTGGTCGCGGGGGGTACGGCCCGGCTCATCGGCTGGTTCGCCCTGGCCTGTCTCGCCGTCGTCCTCCCCGCCAGCGCGGTCCTCGTGTGGTCCGACCGCACTCCCCCGGACGGCCTGTCCGACCGGCTCACGGCCGTGTGGGTCAGCGTCGGGCAGACGCTGAAGATCGGCGGCGCCGTCGGCTCCCCGGTGTACGTGCTGGCATCCATCACGCTCGCGCTGGTCGCGCTGCTCTTCGTGTCGACCCTGGTCAGTCTGATCACCACGGGCATCAACGAACGGCTGCTGGCGCTGCGCCGCGGCCACTCCACCGTGCTGGAGCACGGGCACACCGTCCTGTTGGGCTGGTCGGACCAGGTGTTCCCGGTGATCGAGGAGCTGGTGACCGCCAACGCCAACCAGCGCCGTTCCGCCGTCGCCCTCCTCGCCCCGAAGGACAAGGTGGAAATGGAGGACGAGATCACCACCCGGGTCACGCACCGCGGCCGGACCCGGATCATCTGCCGCAACGGCAGCACCACGGACCCCACGGAGCTGTGCCGGGTGAGTCCGGGGACGGCGAAGGCGGTCCTGGTGCTGCCGTCCGGCGGGGAGGAGGGCGACTCGCACGTGGTGAAGACGCTCCTCGCGCTGGGCGCCGCCGTCCCCGATCCGGGCGGGGCCGTGGTCGTCGCCGCGGTGCGCGACACCCGCAACCACGTGACGGCCGGGCTGGCGGCGGGCCCCGGCGGGCACGTGCTGTGCGTCGACGACATCATCGCCCGGCTCCTCGTCCAGACCGCCCGCCGGCCCGGGCTGTCCCTCGTCTATCAGGAGCTCCTCGACTTCGCGGGCGACGAGTTCTACACCGTCCCCGCCGGGAATTTCGTGGGGCGCCCCTTCGGCGAGGTGCTGCTGGGGTTCGCGACGTCCTCGGTGGTCGGCCTGCTGCGGGCGGACGGACGGGTGCTGCTCAATCCGGAGTGCGAGCAGCCGGTCGGGGCCGGCGACCTGATCATCGTCGTCACGGGCGACGACGACACGGCGGTGGAGTCGGACGTGTCGGCGTACGTCGACGGGGACGCCATCGCTTTGGCGCGGCGCGCCCCGCAGGCCACCGAGCGGCTGCTCCTGCTCGGCTGGAACCGCCGGGCCGCCCTGGTCGTGGACCAGCTCGACCAGTACGTGGCCGCCGGGACCACCCTGGACGTGGTGGCCCTCGGCGAGGACCCCACGGCGGCCGGCGCCCTCGGTGTGACGGCGCTCCGTCGGCGCCTCGACGTCACCTTCCACCGCGGGGACATCACCGATCCGCTGGTCCTGGCCAAGTTGGACGTGACCGCGTACGACAGCGTGATCGTCGTCGGCGAGGTGGGGGTGCAGGATCCCGCCCGGTCCCCGCACGCGCCGGAGGACCCGGCCGGCGCGGATTCCCGTACGGACGACCGGACGCTGGTCACGCTGCTGCACCTGCGGGCCATCGCGGAGGCCTCGGGCCGGGAGCTCGCCCTGACGACGGAGATGTCCGACGACGGGAACAGGCTCCTGGCGCCCGCGCGGGAGGGCGCCGACTTCATCGTGAGCGGCCGGCTGATCAGTCTGCTGATGACGCAGATCTCGGAGAACCGTCACCTCGCGGGGGTCTTCGAGGAACTCTTCGAAGCCGAGGGGAACGAGCTGTATCTGAAGCCGGTCGCGGACTACGTCCGGACCGGTCGTGAGGTCCCCTTCGCCACCGTCGTCGAGGCGGCCCGGCGTCGGGGCGAGTGCGCGATCGGGTACCGGCTGCGGGCGCGGGCGGTGACCGCCCCCGACCACGGGGTGCGGATCAACCCCGACAAGCGGGAGCCGGTCCGGTTCGCGGAGGGGGACTGGGTCATCGTGCTCGCCGAGAGCTGACGGGACGGGCCGCGCGGGGCCGGGTCGCTCGCGGCGGTGGTTCCGCTCGCCCGGTCAGGGGGTCGAGTGGACCTCCAGGGCGGTCCGTACGGCCGATTCCATGGCGCCCTCGATCCACGCGGGCTTGATGGAGGTGTGGCACCCGGCGAAGTGGAGGTTGCCTTCCGCGCTGCGGACGTGCGGGAAGAGCTCGGTGTGCTGGCCGGGCAGCAGGACGGACGCCTCGCCGTACGCGTACGGGTCGCGCATCCAGGACTGGGTGCGGCCGACCCCGGTGTAGAACACCTCGATCCGCTGCCCGAAGACCTCCTGGACGCCGGCGAGTGCGCGCGGGTAGCGCTCCGCGTCGTCCAGGGAGTCCCACTTCAGGGCGTCGTCCGACCAGCTGTAGGAGGCGAGGATCACGCCGCCGGGGCTGCCCTCGACGGGGTAGGACGGCTGGAACATGAACCGGTTCGGGTTGTCCGTGGCCGAGCCGCCGCCGATCACGCCGGCCGCCTCGGGCTGGTCGCGGCCGGTGGAGCGGCAGGCGGCGTAGTGGGCGCGCTGGGCGTCGGAGATGCGCCCCTTGGGCACGGAGGGGTGGGCTCCGAGCAGGGCGCCGTCCTCGGGGGTCCGGGCGATCTGGTAGTTCCGGTACAGGCCCGGCCTGATGGCCTCCAGTTCGCGCTTCCAGTCCGCTTCGTCGAACTCCCACCAGCGACGGCTGAATTCGAGGAGCACCTTGGTGGCGGCGTCGTAGTGCAGTTCGGTGACCGCGCGCCGCTTGCCGTACGAGAGGGCGGGGGCGACGGGAATGTGCCGGAGCCCGGAGAAGGGAACGGTGATGATCGCGGTGTCGCCGGTGAAGGTCTCGCGCCGTACGGGGCCGTCGCGTCCCTCGGACACGGTGTCGATGCTGACCTCGCGCTCGCCGTGCCGGATCCGGGTCGCGCGGCGGTCGAGCCGTACGAGGTCCTTGACCCGGCCGTAGAGCGCGTCGACCAACGTGGAGGTCCCGCCGGGCAGTTCGAAGAACGCGGTGTCCGGGCTGATGAGGGAGGCGCCGATGAAGCTGTGCACGAAGGCGAGGTGCAGCCGGGAGGTGAGGTTCTCGACGGTGCCGATGAGGTCGATGGTCCGCTCGTCGAGCTTCGCCTCCTCGGTCAGGTAGCGGTACATCGACATGTGGCCGTAGCGCTGGAAGACGCGGGCCCAGCCTTCGACGAGGGCCTTGTCCTGCTTGCCCTCGATCTCCTTGCGCACGGGCGCGAACGCGGCCCGGACGATCTGGGCGGCGGGCTGCGACTCGTGGGCGGCGGGCACCCCGAAGGAGCGGTTGAGCGTCTGCGGGGCGCGCGCGTAGTCCGCACGGCGGACACGGATGCCGTTGACGTGGATCCAGGTGCGGTAGGCGGGGCGGCCCGATCCGTCGACGTCGACGAGGTGGAAGCGGCGCCGCTTCAGTCCGAGGCTGTCGATGAGTCCGGTGACCAGCGGGTGGCTGTCGGGGATGCGCATCGCGCCGGCCTCGGCGTACTGCTTCGGATCGGCGAACGCCGCGGGCGCGTTCTCGTGCCCGCCGGTGCGGAAGGTCTTGATCCGGCCGCCCACCCGGTTCCCGTTCGCCTCGATGACGGTGACCTGGTGGCCGGCCTGGCGCAGCAGGTGCGCGGCGGTGAGTCCGGCGGGGCCGGCGCCGACGACCAGGACCTTCTTGCGGTTGCGGGAGCGGGGCAGGCCGTTCTTCAGCAGGATGTCCGCGTACCGGGGCACCAGCGGCTGGTCGTCCTCGTCGCGTACGAGGACGGCCCGGGCGATGGTCAGGCAGGTCTGCCAATCGGGACGCGCGGACCCGGAGGGGGCCTGCGGGGTCTCGGCGGAGGCGGCGGCGACGGTGAACGCGCCGGCCCCCGCGACCGCGGCGGCGCCGGCGATGAGGGTGCGTCGGGAAGGCCGGCGGGCCGGCTCCGGCGCTGCCCCGTCGGGAAGTTCGGGGGTGGGGAGCGGGTCGTTGATCATGAAGCAACTCTTGCGGCCCGCCGGTGCCCCGGTTCACCGAAATCCCCCGATGGGACGAACAACCACCCGGACGTGATCCACGGGCCGCGGTGCTGACGAACGGGGTTTCGCACGGCGGCTTTCGACTGTGCGAGGGTGATCGTTCGAAAGGAGATCATCATGCGCAGACCGAGCGTGCCGGAGGACCTCGATCCCGCCGGACGGCTGTGGGCGAGGGCCGTGACGTTCGCGGTGCTGGCCGCCGCACGGGGCGATCACGAGGAGTACTGGCTGGACGAGGACGGGGTCTGGGGCGAGAACGGCAGCGGTTCGTTCTGGTGGCGCATGCGGAGGTGCGGTCCCGACCGGTTCGTGTTCTGCGGCCAGGACGCGGACGGCAGCTACACCCATGTCGGCCCGGAACCGCTGGACTTCCTCGCGGGCGGCCCCGACTGGCTGCCGTGGGAGCGGTTGCGCGACGACGCCGCGGGGAACCTGTTCGGTTTCGTCTACTGGTGGGAGAACGGTGCCTGGCACCGCGTCGACTACCGCGAGGACGAGATGGGCGACGGGCTGGACGGGGCCGCTCCCTGGGCGGACTCCGTGGCGGAGTTCCTCGACGAGGCCGAGTGCGTGCTCGGCGATGCCACGGGGGGCGGTGCGGCGGTGCGGGAGGCGGTGTCCGCGTTCGCGGACCACGCCGAGCGGCGCACGGTGGACGGGGACGCCGTCGGCGCGCTCCTGAAGGCCGCCGGTACCGGTCCGGAGGGCGGCGCGCTCGACGCGGACGCGGCCCTGGAGTTGGCCCGGCGGGCGGGCGTCACCGCCTGAGGTCCCGACCGCGACCGGCGTACGCGAGAAGGCGCCCGCCCCGGGCTCGTGGCCGGGGCGGGCGCCTTCTCACTTCAGCGGAGCCGCGCTCGTCGGTGACCCGCGGGTCAGACCTGCGGGACCGGGTAGGTCGGGTACTCGACGCCCGAGACGTGCTGGACGACGCGGATGACCTGGCACGAGTAGCCGAACTCGTTGTCGTACCAGAGGTAGAGGATCGCGTTGTCGCCGTCGACCTTGGTCGCGCCGGCGTCGACGATCGAGGCGTGGCGCGAGCCGACGAAGTCCATGGAGACGGCGTCGGGGGCGGTGGTGAAGTCGATCTGGCGCTTCAGCGGGGAGTGCAGCGAGACGTCGCGGAGGTAGTCGAGGACTTCCTCGCGGGTGGTCTCGCGGCCCAGGCGCAGGCTCAGGATGGCGATCGAGACGTCCGGGACGGGGACGCGGATCGAGCTGCCGGTGATGGGCGCCTTGAGGTCGGGCAGCGCCTTCGCGACGGCGGAGGCGGCGCCGGTCTCGGTGATGACCATGTTCAGCGGCGCGGACCGGCCTCGGCGGTCGGCCTTGTGGTAGTTGTCCAGCAGGTTCTGGTCGTTCGTGAACGAGTGGACGGTCTCCACGTGACCGCGCAGGACGCCGTACTCGTCGTCCATGGCCTTCAGCGGCGGCACGATGGCGTTCGTGGTGCAGGAGGCGCAGGACAGGATCTGCTCGTCCGGCTTGATCGTGTCGTGGTTGACGCCGTGCACGATGTTCGGGACGTCGCCCTTGCCCGGGGCGGTCAGGACGACCTTGTCGACGCCGGGACGCAGGTGCTTCGACAGACCCTCGCGGTCGCGCCACTTGCCCGTGTTGTCGATGAGGATGGCGTCCTTGATGCCGTACGCCGTGTAGTCGACCTCGGAGGGGTCGTTGGCGTAGATCACCTTGATCGCGTTGCCGTTGGCGAAGATCGTGCTCGTCGCCTCGTCCACGGTGATCGTGCCCTGGAACTGACCGTGGATGGAGTCGCGGCGCAGCAGCGAGGCGCGCTTGACGATGTCCTGGTCGCCGCCCTGGCGGACGACGATGGCGCGCAGGCGCAGCCCGTTGCCCGAACCGGCCTTCTCGATGAGGAGGCGGGCGACGAGGCGGCCGATGCGGCCGAAGCCGTAGAGGACGACGTCGCGACCCTCGCGGCGCTCGATCTTGTTGGCGCCCGTGGCGCCGGCGACCGCTTCGGCGGTGAACGCCTCGACCGAGAGGCCGCGGCCGTCGGTCTTGTACGTCGCGGCCAGCATGCCGAGGTCGATCTGGGACGGGCCGAGATCGAGGGCGACGAGCGCCTTGAGGAACGGCAGGGTCTCGGTGACCGAGAGCTCCTCACCGGCGATCTGCCGGGCGAACCGGTGGGTCTTCAGGATGCTGACCACCGACTTGTTCACCAAGGAGCGGCTGTGGAGCAGGATCGTTACGTCCTGTTCCCGGTGCAGCTTCCCGATGATCGGGATCATCGATTCCGCGATCTCCTCGCGGTTTTTCCAGTTGGTGAACGAGTCATCTTTGACAGTCACAGGTTTATCTTTCGAGCTAGGCGGCGCTCATATGCTAACCCCTTGTTCGTTTGATCATTCAAGGGGGTGCCCCGCCCCCCGAGCGTCCCCCTGCCCCGCCTGGATCGACGCGGTGGCGGATCCCGACCGGATCTCCGGCAGGGGCTCTCGTACCGCTCTACGGGCCGGCGGGGGCGGCGGGGGCTTCGGCACCCGCCGGTACCTCCAGGATCCTTCCGTCGATGCCCGCGCGGTAGAGGCGGCCCGCCGCGAAGCCGCTGTCGCCGCGCCCGTAGGTGAGCTGGGTGGAGAGGTGCAGTCCCGAGGTGACGGCGCACAGGGCGCCGCCCTCGACCCGCCAGACCTGTCCGGACGCGTGGGTGGAGATCAGCGGGCGGCCGGCGGCGTCGAGGGTGAGGCCGTCGGGCAGGGCCAAGGCGTCGGGGAGGGCCGTGGAGATCCAGCGCCGGGGATGGTCCGGATCGGAGACGGGGATCCGGTGGAGACCGGGGGCGATCGTGGTCTGGACGACGAGGACCTCGGAGCCGTCCGGCGAGACGGCGATCCCGTTGGCCTGCGGAACCCGCGCCCAGGCCGGGTCCACGCGCCCGTCCGGGGTGACGCGGCCGATGTTCCGGCCGCCCAGCGTCGTGGTGTACACCGTCCCGTCGGGGGCGAGGGCGACCCCGTCGATGCCGCCGAGGCCGGAGGCGTACGTACGCACGGCGCCGGACTCCGGGTCCACCAGCAGGAGCTCCGAGCGGGGGAAGAAGTCACCGGTGAGGGAGTGCGCGAGGTCGTTGCCGGTGCCGACGAGGAGTTTGCCGTCGGCCCGCACCACGATCCCGCCGTTGGCGCCGATGTTCCCGGTCAGGGCGACGGGGGCACTGCCCGGGGCGTCGATGCGGTGGACGCGGCCGGTGTAGTAGGCGGTGGCGAACATCCGGCCCCGCGCGTCGACGGCGATCGACTCGACCCAGTCGGGCAGTTGCGCCACCTGGACGGGCGGGGCCGCCGGGCCGGTCGGGGCGCACGCGGGAGCGGCGTACGCCGGGACCGGCGCGAGCACGCCCCCGGCCGCGACCAGGAGGACCGCCGGTACGAGTGCGGTCGGCGGGCGGCGGCGCGGCCGCCGGCGCCGCGGTCGGAAGGCGGTGCGCCAGGTACGGGTCGACCTCATCGGGGTCCCCTCCGTCATCGGCGGGCCGGTCCGCCGGGCGCAGTATCGACGCCGCGCCCGCCCGGCACCACCCCGCCCCGACCCCGGCGGCCGGAAGCGGCCGCCCGGCCTAGAAGGCGGAGCCGATCTCGTCGGCGGCCCGGCGGGGTCCGGGCACCCGTACCGGGCCCCGGCCTCCGGCCCGGGTGATGATCGAGTCGAGGATCTCCCCGACCCGGACGGCGGTGTTCGACAGCAGCGCCGAGGTGATGCCGTGGGTGTGCTCGGTACCGCCCTGGAGGTAGATGCCGCACCGCAGTGCGGGGTCGGTCGTCACCCGGTAGTCGCGCTCCACCCGGACGCGGCCCCGGTCGTCGCGCAGGCAGTAGGCCTCGGCCTCGCCGAGGAGTCCGAGCCCGTCGGCGGACCGGTATCCGGTCGCGTAGACCAGCACGTCGGCGTCCAGTGGCGTCCGGTCCCCGGTGACCAGCGACTCGACCGTGGTGCGGACCTTCTCGGGGGTTTCCACGACGTCGGCGAGCCGGGACACCTTGAGGAAGCGCAGCCGCTCGGTGCCGAGGACCTTCTCCTGGTACTCCTGGCGGTAGAGCTCGTCGATCAGATCGACGTCCACGACGGAGTAGTTGGTGTTCCCGTGGTACTCGATCAGCTTGCGCTTGATCGCCTCGGGGGCGGTGAAGTACTCGTCCACCGCCGCCGGGTCGAAGATCCGGTTGGCGAAGCTGCTGTCGTCGGCGGGGCTGTACCCGTAGCGGGAGAAGACGGCGCAGACCTCGGCGCGCGGGAAGGTGCGGTGCAGGAAGGCCACGTTCTCCGCGGCGCTCTGGCCGGCGCCGACCACGATGAAGCGGGTCGGGTCGGCGTCCTTGAGTCCTTCCACCCGGGTCAGCAGGTCCGAGTTGTGCCAGACCCGTTCCGTCCGTTCGACGCCCTCCGGGAGGTGCGGCCGCAGGCCGGTGCCGATGACGAGGTTGCGGGCGCGGTGCACGACGCGTTCGGTTCCGGACCGGGCGGTGACGTCCACGTACTCGATCACGCCGTCCCGTACCACGGGGCGGACGTCGACGACCTCGCACCCGTACGAGACCATGTCGTCGACCTTGGCCGCGGCCCACTCGAAGTAGTCGTGGAACTCGACGCGCAGCGGGAACAGGTTCTTGTGGTTGACGAAGTCGATCAGCCGCCCCTTGCTCTTGAGGTAGCAGAGGAAGCTGTATTCGCTGGTCGGGTTGCGCAGGGTCACCAGGTCCTTGAGGAAGGACACCTGCATGGTGGCGTCGTCGATCAGCATGCCCCGGTGCCAGCCGAAGTGCGGCTGCCGCTCGAAGAAGTGAGCCGTGACCGCCTCCTGCCGTCCGACGCCTGCGTTGTGCTCGCTGAGCGCTATGGCCATGGCCACGTTGGACGGCCCGAAGCCGATTCCTATGAGGTCGTGGATCACTGGCGCGTCGTCAGGATGAGCCTCTGACATGTCACTCCCAATCGTGCGGGGCAGTCGCTTGCCGGGCATTGGGGAACCGGGGGGCAGGGCGCGCCGGAGGAGTGGCGGCCGAGCAGAACTTAGGCAAGGCTAACCTGATCTTCGAGTGATTGTCGATGGGCAAATCAGATCGACCCTGCGGCTCGACGGGCCGAACTCCCTCCGAAAAATGCACCATTGCGACGCTTAGGTAAGCCTTGCTTTACTGACGCGGGCTCATCCCTGCCGAAACGTCCGAACGCCCAAACGCCTGAACACCCGAACGCCCGAACGCCCGAACCCGCCGTCCCCCGCGCACAACGCACCCCGGACGGCGACCAGATCCCCGCGACCACCACTCGCTTCGACGGGTGGCCGGCACCCCGGCCGCCCTTGACCCCAAGGGAACATCACCCATGCGCACAGCACGGCCTCGGCACTACCTCATGTGCCGGCCCACGCACTTCGACGTGGTCTACTCCATAAACCCCTGGATGGACCCGAAGAAGCCCGTCGACACCCGGCTGGCCATCGCCCAGTGGGAGCAGCTGCGCGAGGTCTACCTGAGCCTCGGTCACACCGTCGACACGATCGATCCACTGCCCGGCCTGCCCGACATGGTCTTCGCGGCCAACGGCGCCACCGTCATCGACGGCCGCGCGCTCGTCGCGCGGTTCCGGGACGCCGAGCGCATCGCCGAGGGCCCCGCCTACCACGACTGGCTGCGCGACCACGGCTTCCCGGACCTGCACACGGCCGACGTGGTCAACGAGGGTGAGGGCGACTACCTGCTCACCGGCGACTGGCTGCTCGCCGGCACCGGCTTCCGCAGCGACCCGCGCTCCCACGACGAGGCCCAGGAGTTCTTCGGCCGTCCCGTGATCGGGCTGACGCTCGTCGACCCGGACTACTACCACCTGGACACCGCGCTCACCGTCCTCGACGAGCGGACGATCGCCTACTACCCGGCGGCCTTCTCCCCCGGCAGCCTGGCCGTCCTGCGGCGCCTGTTCCCCGACGCGGTCGTGGCCGCCGCCGAGGACGCCGCCGTCTTCGGCCTCAACGCGACCTCCGACGGGTACAACGTCGTCCTGCCGCAGAACGCCTCCGGTCTTGCCGAGCGGCTGCGCGAGCGCGGCTTCAACCCGATCGGCGTCGACCTGTCCGAGCTCCTCAAGGCCGGCGGCAGCGTCAAGTGCTGCACGCTGGAGCTCCGTCCGACGCCTTAGGCAACGCCGGCCGCAGGGCACGCCGCCACGGACCTGCCGACCCCGCCCATGGCCCCGGGGCCGGCCGGGTGCGGCGCCGTCGCGCGGGCAGCAGGCCCGCGCGGCGGCGCAGCCGCACCCCCGAAGGCGCACGCGGTCGGGCGCCGCCCCGGCAGTGGGCGCATGCGGGCAGGCCAGGAGTCCACCGGTGTGCCGCCGGCCTCTCCGGACAAGCTCCGATCATCATCCGATCGGACCGTACGGGAGCCGACGGCGCACCGTCGCAGGTCAGGAGGTCGGCGTTCCGGAAGGGATCCGACGGCCCATCAGGTCATCCGTCCCGGACCCTTGACTCCGTTTGCACCAGGGCCGATTCTCGTCGCACCGCTTGTGCGGGGCATGACAATTCATGCCGGGATCCGACCGCCCCTCCGCCGACCGAAGACATGAGTGATGACCTTGACCCGACAGCCACACCGCAGGCGCAGCCCCCTCACGGTCCTGTCGTTGCTCCTCGCCGTCATGGCCATGGTGCTCGGGCCCGTGCCCAGTTCCTCGGCCGACGCCGGCTGGTGGAACCCGACGGCCCGGCCCGCTCCCGACTCCGACATCAACGTCACCGGCGAACCCTTCAAGGGGACCGACGCCCAGGGCAAGGTGCGCGGCTTCGTCGACGCGCACGACCACCTGATGTCCAACGAGGGCTTCGGCGGCCGGCTCATCTGCGGCAAGCCGTTCTCCGACCTGGGCGTCGCCGACGCGCTCAAGGACTGCCCCGAGCACTACCCCGACGGCTCGCTCGCGATCTTCGACTACATCACCAACGGCGGGGACGGCAAGCACGACCCCAACGGCTGGCCCACCTTCAAGGACTGGCCGGCCCACGACTCCCTCACCCACCAGCAGAACTACTACGCCTGGGTCGAGCGCGCCTGGCGCGGCGGCCAGCGGGTGCTGGTCAACGACCTCGTCACCAATGGCGTGATCTGCTCGGTCTACTTCTTCAAGGACCGCGGCTGCGACGAGATGACCGCCATCCGGCTGGAGGCGCAGAAGACCTACGACATGCAGGCCTTCGTCGACAAGATGTACGGCGGCCCCGGCAAGGGCTGGTTCAGGATCGTCACCGACTCCGCGCAGGCCCGTGAGGTCGTCCAGCAGGGCAAGCTCGCCGTGGTCCTGGGCGTGGAGACCTCCGAGCCCTTCGGCTGCAAGCAGGTCCTGGACATCGCCCAGTGCAGCAAGGAGGACATCGACCGCGGCCTGGACGAACTGCACCGCCTCGGCGTCCGCAGCATGTTCCTCTGCCACAAGTTCGACAACGCTCTGTGCGGGGTCCGCTTCGACCAGGGCGCCCTCGGCACGGCGATCAACGTCGGCCAGTTCCTCTCCACCGGCACCTTCTGGCAGACGGAGAAGTGCGCCGGCCCGCAGCACGACAACCCCATCGGGTCGGCGGCGGCCCCGGCGGCGCAGAAGGAACTCCCCGCGGGCGTCGCCGTCCCCTCGTACGCGGCCGACGCGCAGTGCAATACGCGCGGGCTCACGGATCTCGGCGAGTACGCGCTGCGCGGCATGATGAAGCGCAAGATGATGCTGGAGATCGACCACATGAGCGTCAAGGCCGCGGGACGGGCCTTCGACGTCCTGGAGTCCGAGTCGTACTCCGGGGTGATCTCCTCGCACAGTTGGATGGACCTCGACTGGACCGAGCGCGTCTACAAGCTCGGCGGTTTCGTGGCCCAGTACATGAACGGCTCCGAGGCGTTCAGCGCCGAGGCCGACCGGACGAAGGCGCTGCGCGACAAGTACGGCGTCGGCTACGGGTACGGCACCGACATGAACGGCGTCGGCGGCTGGCCCGGCCCCCGGGGCGCGGACACGCCCAACCCCGTGCGCTACCCCTTCCGCAGCACCGACGGCGGATCCGTCATCGAGAAGCAGACCACCGGCCAACGGACCTGGGACCTGAACACGGACGGCGCCGCGCACTACGGCCTGGTGCCCGACTGGATCGAGGACGTCCGCCTCGTCGGCGGCCAGGACGTGGTGGACGACCTGTTCAAGGGCGCCGAGTCCTACCTGACCACCTGGGGCAACTCCGAGAAGCACAAGGGCGGGGTGAACCTCGCGGCCGGAGCCTCCGCCGGAGCCTCGTCCGCGGAGTGGTGGAACCCGTTCGTGAACTTCTCGGCGGGTCAGGCCGTGGACGGCAACACGGGCACCCGCTGGGCCAGCGAGTGGAACGACGACCAGTGGCTGCGCGTCGACCTCGGCTCCACGAGCCGGGTCGGTCGCGTCACCCTCGACTGGGAGCGCGCGTACGGGAAGGCGTACCGCATCGAGGTCTCCACGGACGGCGCGAACTGGCGGCAGGTCTGGTCGACGACCGCCGGTGACGGCGGCCTGGACACGGCCCGATTCTCCGGTGTGACGGCCCGCCACGTCCGCGTCCAGGGGCTGCAACGCGGGACCCAATGGGGCTACTCCCTGCGCGAGTTCGGCGTCTACAGCAGCTGACGGCACGGAGCACCGCCAGGACACGGGCCGGCCGGAGCACATCCGGCCGGCCCGTGCGTCCTGCGAACGAACGAAAGGGAACCACCATGGCCCGGATGCCGTCGGCCGACCGGCGCCGCCAGCTGACCGAGGCGGCGATCCGCGCGATGACCCGGGACGGCGTGGCCCGGACCACGACCCGGTCCATCGCGGCGGAGGCGGGCGTGTCGCTGAGCGTCTTCCACTACTGCTTCGACTCCAAGCAGGCACTGCTGGAATCGGTGATCGAGGCGATCACCGCGCACTACGTGGGCGTGGTGAAGGAGGCGATCCGGCCGCGGCCCACCCTGCGCGAAACCGTCCGGGCCGGCTTCCAGGCCTACTGGGACCACGTGTCGCAGCAGCCCGGCGAGCACATGCTCACCTACGAACTCACCCAGTACGCCCTGCGCCAGCCCGGGTTCGAGCACCTGGCCCGCCGGCAGTACGAGCTGTACTGCGCCACGTACGAGGAGCTCCTCGGGCAGCTGCGCGACAGCATGAACCTCGAACTGCTCGCGCCGGCCCCGGTACTGGCCCGCTATCTGGCCGCCATGACCGACGGGTTGACCCTCAACGTGCTCGTCCTCGGCGACGAGACGGCCACCAAGGAGATCATCGACATGATCACCGACCACGTCGCGGGGCTCGTGGTCCCCCGCTCGCCGGGCGGCCCCTGACGGCAGCGCCGAAGGTCAGTCGTCCTTGGTGTGGTGCAGGCGCGCCCACATCGGAAGGACGAACCAGCACAGCAGGTACCAGGCCACCACCCCGCCCACCAACCAGGGCACGAATCCGTCGTGGGTGGCCACCCGCAGGATCAGGAAGAGCGCGCCCACCAGGGTCGCGAACAGGCACACGAGCCCGACGGCGGTGAGGCGGGAGGCCCACGCGACCGCCTGGGGCTTCATGTGGCGGCCGGTGACGATGCGGTGGAAGACGACCGGCGCTATCAGCGCTCCGGTCGCGAGGGACCCGAGGACGACGGTGACGATGTAGAGCGTCTTGTCGGTCTGCGGCAGGCCCTGGAAGTGCGGGGTGAAGACCACGGTCAACAGGAAGCCGAACAGGATCTGTACGCCGGTCTGGGCGACCCGTATCTCCTGGACCAGCTCCTCCCACTGACGGTCCGCACGCTCCGCGGGGCTTTCGCTACGGCCGTCATCGGGGGCGGCTCTTCTCATGGCTCCTCCATCGCTCCGGGTCGGGGGCCGCCTACCCGCAGGAGGCAGGCCCATGCGGGTCCTCCTCGCCGCCGCAGGGGTCCTGCGGGTCCTCCGTGGCGGGGACGTGGATGTCCATGACGCAGATGTCGTCCCGGTGTCCCGGGCGCAGCGCGGCCAGGCTGCGCGCCAGACTCGCTCCGTGGCCCTGTGTCACGAGCCGGCGTGCGGTGGCGGCGAGCCGGGCCAGGCCGAGGTCGATGTCCTCCCCCGGCTCCTCCACGAGCCCGTCCGTGTAGAGCAGCAGGTGGTCGTCGGGCCGCAGGTCGAGGGCGCTCTGCTCGTAGACGGAGCCGAAGTCGGCGCCGAGGAGGGCACCCGTGGGTTGCGGCAGGAAGCCAGCCTCGCCGTCGCGGATCAGCAAGGGGGGCAGGTGTCCGGCCCGCACCCAGGTCAGCCGGCGGTCCCAGGGCCGGTACCGACCCATGATCATGGTGGCGGTGGCCCCGTGGGTGTCGGTGGCCGTGTGCAGCAGGAGGCTGTTGAGCCGGCTCAGGGCATCGGGCAGCTCCGAGCCGGTCACGATCATGCCCTTGGCGGTGAACCGCAGTTGGGCCATCGTTCCGACGGCGTCCAGGCCGTGGCCGGCCACGTCCCCGAGGACGAAGAGGGCGCTGTCGTCGGGGAGTCCGATGGCGCTGTACCAGTCGCCGCCGACGTTCACCCCGCTGTCGGAGGGCAGGTAGGCGACGTCGACGCACAGCCCGGCCAGCTCCAGGGACTGCTCCTGCAAGGGCAGCAGCGCGTGCTGGAGCCGGGCGGCGAGGATGCGTTCGGCCTGGAGCATGCCGCGCTGGACCAGGACGGCGCGCTCGCTCTCGCGCAGGGCGAGTTCGGCGTCCCGCTGCGCCGAGAGGTCCTGGAAGAAGCCGTGGACCTCGACGGGTGTGCCGGCGGCGTCGGTGCCGGCCTCGGCGACGATCCGCAGGTGGCGGATCCCCTCGGCGGTGGTGACCCGGAAGCGCTGGTCGATGGCGCGGCCCTCACCGAGGAGCCGGTGGACGGCGGCGTCCAGGCGCGGCAGGTCGTCCGGTACGAGGTGCAGGGGGAGTTCCTCCAGCGGCATCGGCCCCTCGGCCGGAGCTCGGCCGAAGATGACGTAGACCTGGTCGGACCAGTTGATGGTGTTCGTGACCAGGTCCCAGTCCGCCCAGCCGAGGTTCCCCAACCGCTGCATGTCCGCCAGCCTTCGGGCCTCGCGGTCGCTGGTGTCGAGGCGGATCCAGGACACGACGAGGCGGCCGCCCAGTCGGGTCGCGCGCACTGCGTAGGAGGATTCGCGCGGGACTCCGGCGGTCACCTCGTGGTGGATGTAGGACGGGCCGTCGTAGTCGGTTCCGGTGATCAGCGTGTCCAGGTACCCCTCCCACAGGTCGGTGCCCGCGACCGTGGGGTACGTCTCCAGGATGCTGCGGCCCACGAGCTCCTTGCCGCCGCGGCCGGCCACGTCCACCGACGCGGGGGCGGCCGCGTCGATCCGGAAGTCCTCGACCTCGCCGTCCTCGGAGCGCAGCGGGGTCAGGAGGAGCGCCGCGCCGGAGAGCGCGTCGAGGATCCGCTGTACGGCGGCCACGTCCGCCTCTCCCACAGGGTCGGCGGCGTCGGGCCGGCGCAGGTCGCGCAGCGGGCCCGCGCACATCCGGGCCGCGCGCCGCAGCAGGAGCCGGGTGTCGGCGGTGAACGGTGCCCGGCGGGTCCTGAAGAAGCCGACGGCCGCGGTCGCCGGCCCTTCCGCGAACACCGGGACCCAGGCGCGGGAGGGCCAACGCTCGGGCGGGTCCCCGATCAGCCGGTAGCGCAGGGCGTCGTGCGCGGGGTCCTCCAGCCAGACCGGTTCGCGGCCCGCGAGGGCGACCGTGGCGGCGACTCCGCTCAGGGGCGGGACGTGCCGCCACTGCTCGGCGAGGGCCTCGCTGATGCCGGCGGCTCCGGCCAGGTCCATGCCTCCGGCCGCGGCCGCCGTGTAGATCATCACGGCGTCCACGTCCTCGGCGCCGCCCAGTACGGTCACCAGCAGCGCCGCGACCTCGTCGGCGCCGTGCACCCGGGCCAGGCCGTCGGCGAGCCGGGCCAGCAGGGGACGTCGTCGCCCGGCGGCGCGGCCCGGCCGGGCGAGGTCGCGCCCCGGGTCGAACGGCAACGGGTCCGGCGCCGCCTCCGGCGTTCCCCCAGGGGATCCCGGGGGCGCTTCGGCGGGGGCGCCGGGGCGGGCGCGCAGGTCGCCGAGGGTGATCCGGCACTCCTCCATCAGGGTCCGCCGGCGCCGACCCGCGCGGCGCAGCAGCAGGGCGTACGCCGCGTCGGCGTTCACGCCGGCCTGCGCCATGAGCACGCCCTTGGCCCGCTCCAGGACGGCGGCCGTCGAGGCGACCGCCTCCATGGCCTCGGCCTCGGCCCGCAACCTTGCCACGACCCTGGCCGGCGCCCGGACCTCGGGAGCGGAGCCGTCGCCGGGAAGCGCGGGATCGCTCTTCATTCTTCGAGGATGGCACGGGGCGGCCGGTGGGGGCGGTTCAGCACGGCAGCGGGACGGCCGCCGGTGCCACGGCGAGGCGGTCGACGACGGCGGTGAGGCTGCCGGTGGCGGCGAGGACGGCCCGCTGTCGGGTCGCGCCGGTTCCCCGGCGCCGCAGCCCGTCCCACAGGGTCCGGGCCAGGTCCAGGTCCCCGGCGGCCGCCAGCCCGGGGGCCGCGCGGTCCAGGAGCCGTTCGACCAGCAGTTCCGCGGGCAGCTGTCCGCCGCTGCACGGGTCGGCGCCGGGGCCGTCGAGGCCACCGCGCGCCGCGAGGGCGTGTGCGCCCCACAGCCGGTGCGGAGGAGCCGGCGGGGGCGGTGCCCCGGCGTCCACCTCCTCCAGCAGGACGGCCGCCAGGCCCCGTACGAGGGCGGCCGTGAGGATCACGGTGTCCAGGTCGGCGTTGACGTCGGAGACCCGGATCTCCAGCGTCGGCACGTGCTCCGAGGGGCGGGCGTACCAGTAGAGCATCCGGCGGTCGAGCAGCACCCCGGCGGCGACCAGGCCGTCGACGTGGACCAGGTAGTGCGCCTCGTCGACCACGGGCGGCGGTCCCACCGTCGGCCAGCAGGAGAAGGCGACCGAGCGCCAGCTGTCGTGTCCGGTGTCCCGGCCCGCCATGAGGGGCGAGTTCCCGGTCAGGGACTGGAGCACCGGCAGCCAGGGCCTCATGTGGCTCGCCAGGGCGAGGGCCCTCGGCCGGTCCAGAGTGCCGACGTGGATGTGGCAGCCGCAGACGGCGGTGAACCCGTCGATGAGGTGCGCGGAGCGGCGGGCCATGCTCCGGTAGCGCTCCTCGTCCGTCACCGCCAGGGGTTCCAGCGGTGCGATGACGGGGACTCCCGACGCCACCAGCAGACAGCCGGCGCCACGGGCGGCGCGCGTGGTGGTCTCCCGCAGCGACGACAGCTGCCCGCGCAGGTCCGCGCAGTCGGTGGTGGGCCGCGTACAGACCTCCACCTGGGCCTCGTAGAACTCGCTCTGGACCAGCTCGCCGAGCTCACGGGCCGCCGTGGCGATCACCTGCGGCCCCCGGTTCACCGGGGTCCTGGTGCCCCGGTCCACGAGGAGGTACTCCTCCTCGACTCCCACGGTCGGAACGTCCACGGGATCTCCTTGCCGAATGCGCCGAAGGCGCCGAAGGACCGGACTCGGGCGGCGCCTACCCTCCCGGCGCCCCCGCACTCCCCCTTGCCGCGCGTCACCCCCCGTCGGTCTCCGCCGCCCGCCAGACGGTGGTGATGTTGCAGAATTCGCGGATGCCGTGCCCGGACAGTTCGCGCCCGTATCCGGACCGCTTGACGCCGCCGAAGGGCAGCGCGGGATGCGAAGCGGTCATGCCGTTGACGAAGACGCCGCCCGCCTCCAGGTCGCGCACGAACCGCTCCACGTCGGCGTCGTCGCGGGTCCACACGTTGGAACTGAGCCCGAAGGGGGTGTGGTTGGCCCGCTCGACGGCCTCGTCGAGGCTGCCGACCCGGTAGAGGGTGGCGACGGGTCCGAAGGTCTCCTCCAGGTCGATGCGCATCTCCCCGGTGATGTCGGCGAGGACCGTCGGCTCGTAGAACCAGCCCTCGTCGTGCCCCGGCGGGCGGCGCCCGCCGCACAGGACGCCGGCGCCGAGGCGGACGGCGTCCTCGACGAGCTCCTCCACGTCCCGGCGGCCGCTCTCGGTGGCCAGCGGGCCCACGTCGGTGGTGTCGAGCATCGGGTCGCCCACGACCAGCGCCCTCATGCCCTCGGTGAACAGCTCGGCGAACTCGTCGTAGACGTCGGTGTGGACGATGAACCGTTTCGCCGCGATGCAGGACTGCCCGTTGTTCTGCACCCGGGCGGTGACGGCGGTACGGGCGGCGCGGGCGACGTCGGCCGAGGGCATCACGACGTACGGGTCGCTGCCGCCGAGCTCCAGGACGGTCTTCTTGACCTCGTCCCCGGCCGTGGCGGCGACGGCGCGACCGGCGGGTTCGCTGCCCGTCAGGGTGGCCGCGGCGACCCTCGGGTCGCGCAGGACGGCCTCCACGGCTCCCGAGCCGATCAGCAGGGTCTGGAAGCAGCCGCGCGGGAAGCCCGCCCGGTGGAAGAGGTCACCCAGGTACAGGGCGGTCCGGGGAACGTTCGAGGCGTGTTTGAGCAGGCCGACGTTGCCCGCCATCAGGGCGGGCGCGGCGAACCGCACGACCTGCCACAGCGGGAAGTTCCAGGGCATGACGGCCAGGACCACGCCGACGGGCCGGTGGACGACGCGGACGGACGAGGCTCCCGCGTCGCGCACGTCGGCGTCGGCGGGGTGCTCGTCGGCGAGGAGCCCCTCGGCGTGCGCGGCGTACCAGCGCATCGCCTTGACGCACTTCGCGGCCTCGGCCCGGGCCGCCGCCAGCGGCTTGCCCATCTCGGTCGTCATGGTGCGGGCGACGGCCTCCGCGTCCTCCTCCAGGAGGTCGGCCGCCCGCGACAGCATCGCGGACCGTTCGGCGAAGGTGGTGCGCCGGTAGTCGGCCGCCGTACGCGCCGCCTCGGCGAGGCAGGCTTCGATGCCGTCGGCGTCGAGCGCCTCGAAGGTCTCCAGCGTCCGGCCGTTCGTGGGGTTCACGGTGGCGATGCTCATGGTCCGCCCTTCCTCGGAGGGAACCGCCCCATAGACCCTGCCCGCCGGGCCGGCGGCGCGCAACGCGAGGGCCGGTACCCGGGTGCTCCTGCGGGGGCCGCGCCGCCTCGGATTGCGGGCCGTGCGGGGCCGTCGCATGGTGGGCAAGCAACGTCCCCCCAGGAAGGAACGACCCCGTCATGGGCAAGGCAAAGGCAAAGGCCAAGCAGGTCAAGGGCAAGATGAAGGAAACCGCGGGCAGCGCGATGGACGACCACCGCATGGAAGCGGAAGGCAGCGCCGAGCGGATGAGCGGCAAGGCCGAGGAGATGGTCGCGAAGGCGTCGGACGCGATGAAGAAGTCCAAGGGCCGGCACTGACGGAGCGTCTCGCGGTGACCGGCGGCCCCCTGCGGGGCCGCCGGTCACCGGCATGAGGTGCCCGGTGTCGCGGGGGCGGCGTTTCGGTGGGGCGTCGGCTACGGGCGACCGCGCGGCTTGCCGCGCTTGGCCGCCTTGGGCGCCGCGGAGCCGCCGCGCGGGTTCTTGCCCGTCTGCTTGCCGCCCGACTTCCCGGCGGTCTTCCCGCCGGCCCGTCCTGCGGCGCTCTTGCCCTTGCCGCCGCCGCTCGCGTCGGGGCGCTTGCGCTGTTGCTTGGGCTGCGGGGGCGTCGGCGGGCGACCGCGCGTGCTGTTCACCGTCCGACCGCGGACGATGCCGATGAACTCCTCGACGAGGTCGGTGGTCTTCTCCTCCGGCCAGGACAGGGCGATCCGCGACTCCGGGGCGTCGGAGACGGGCCGGTAGGTGAGGTCCTTGCGGTGGTGCAGACGGGCCAGTGACTGGGGGACGACGAGGACGCCGATGCCCGCCGCGACCAGTTCGATGGCGTCCGCCGTGGTCTCGGGGCGTTCGAAGGCGGGCTTGCCCGGCAGGGCTTCCCAGACGAGGACGTCGTCGAGGGGGTGGAGCACGATCTCGTCGGCGAGGTCCCCGGTCGACACCTCTTCCGCCGAGGCCACCAGGTGGTCCTTGGGGATCACGACGACGGTCGCCTCGGTGTACAGCGGGATCGCGCTGAGGTCGGTCCGGTCGACGGGCAGCCGCACGAAGCCGGCGTCGGCGCCACTGCCGCGCAGCAGGTCGAACGCTTCGGCGGCGGGTACTCCGACGAGGGTCAGGGGGACGTCGGGCAGCCGCTCGTTCCAGATCCGCACCCACTTGGTGGGCGTCACTCCCGGGACATAGGCGAGCCGGAACGAAGGGGAAGTTTCCGAGCCTGTCACCCCGCCAGGTTACCGGTCGTGGTCGGAGGTAGCGCACACGCTCGATACCCTTGACCCCATGACGTCGCACCAGAGCACCCAGACGATGAAGCCCGCCACCGCGGCGAAGAAGCTGGGTGTGTACCTCGAAGCCACCCCCGCCGAGTTCCAGGAGGGTGTGGTTTCGCGCACCGAGCTGAACGCCCTCCAGACCGATCCGCCCGCGTGGCTGGTCGAGCTGCGGCAGAACGGTCCGCACCCCCGCCCGGTGGTCGCGGCGAAGCTCGGCATCTCCATCGCCGGTCTCGCACGCGGTGGGGTCACCGAAGCCCTGACCACGGAGCAGATCGAGGCGCTGAAGCAGGAGAGCCCCGAGTGGCTCCAGAAGGAGCGCGCCACCCAGGCGGAGGTCCGCAAGGAGACCATCCGCATCAAGGAGAAGCAGGCCGAGAAGGCGGAGAAGGCGCAGCGCGCCCAGCAGCAGTAATCCGGGCGGCGTCGCGGACGCCGCCCCTCCCCCGGTCCCGGCCGACCGCGTCGCCGGGGACCGGACCGGCCCGGTGATCGGGCCGTGCCCGCCGCGCCCCCGGGGTCACCTGTCGGTCGGCACCCGGCTGAGGGCGTGCCACGGGGCACCGAGCAGTGGACGCGCCGGCCCTCCTCCACGACGCCCCGCCGTCGGCATCGCGAGGGCGGCGGCTGCCGCCGGGCACGGGTGATCAGGAGCAGGCCGAGTCCACCGCGGTCCCGCGGTCCGGTGAGCACGTCGAGGACGGCGCCCGGGCGATCCGGGTCGGCAGGTCGGGGGCTTCGGCGGCGACGGGCTGCCCCGACAAGGAGCCTCCGCATCGGGTCCGGCGGGTCGACGGGGGTAGGACGCACGGCCTCCGCATCATGGCGAGGACCTGTCCCGGGTGGCTGAAATCTGAACTTGCCGCGCCAGATGAGGCATACCTAACCTGTGCTCGCCCGGCCATCGGCCGGCCACACTTCGGCCCCCGTCCCCACCGAAGGAGCCTCCCCCATGCCCGAACGCCTCGACGCCGCACGACCGTACGCCGTCTCGCTCTTCCGCATCGTCACCGGCCTGCTCTTCGCCTGCCACGGCGCCGCCTCCCTCTTCGGCGTCCTGGGCGGCGCCCGCGGCGGCGGTACGGTGCCCGTCGGCGACTGGCCGGGCTGGTACGCGGCCGTCATCCAGCTCGTCGCCGGAACCCTCGTCCTGCTGGGCCTCGGCACCCGCTCGGCGGCGTTCGTGGCGTCGGGTTCGATGGCCTACGCCTACTTCACCGTGCACCAGTCGCAGTCCCTGATGCCCCTGCAGAACGGCGGCGAGGCCTCGGCCATGTTCTGCTGGGCCTTCGCCCTGCTGATCTTCACCGGACCCGGCGCGCTCGCCCTGGACGGGCTGTTCGCGGCCCGCCCCGGCCGGAACCGCGCGGAGACGCGCCCAGAGGCCGCGATCGCCTGAGGAATCGTTACGCCACCGCGGGGCCCGACCGGTGCGACCCGTCCGACCAGGTCGGGCGCCACGGGCCCCGCGACCACCCCGACCGCTCCGCGGGGCGCCCCGACCCCTCGGTCGGGCGGGTGGCGTCTGAAACCCGTTCGTCCGTACGGCGTTAGACGGTTCGGACCGGCGTGCGCGCCAGCGCACCGAATCGGTCCGGTCTGATGCCGACGGAAGTACGAGGAGCGAAATGACGGACCCGATGCCGGCCGGACGCGGTCGCAGGAGACTGGCCGCCCGATGCCGGCGGATCACCGACGACACCTCGTTCGGGATGGCCGTCTTCGTCGTGATCCTGCTCAACGCGGCCCTGATGGGGGCCGAGACGTACAGCGGGCTCGCCCGGACGCACCGGCAGGCGCTGGGCATCGCCGAGGAGTGCTGTCTCGCCCTGTTCACCCTGGAGATGCTGCTGCGCATCGGTTCTTTCTCCGACCGGCCGAAAGCATTCTTCCGGGACCCGTGGAACGTCTTCGACCTGGTGATCGTCGCCTCGGCGTTCGTACCGCTGCTGCGCGAGAACACCACCGTGCTGCGGCTGCTGCGGCTGGCCCGCGTCCTGCGCACCGCCCGGTTCCTGCCCCACCTGCGCATCCTGCTGGTCGCGGTGGGCCGCAGCCTGCCGGGCACCGCCAGCTTCCTGTTCGTCGGCGCACTGGTGCTGTACGTGTACGCGATGGTCGGATGGGTCTGCTTCGGGCAGTCGGACCCGCAGCACTACGGTTCGATCGGCCGGGCCTCGCTCACCCTCTTCCTCCTCACCACGCTGGACGGTCTGACCGACGCCGTCCGGGCCGGATTGCAGATCTCCCGGTTCAGCATCGTCTACTACGCCTCGTACGCGCTGCTCGCCTCGTTCGTCCTGGTCAACGTCCTGATCGGAGTGGTGCTCAACTCGCTCGACGAAGCCCGGGAGATGGAGGCCGAGGACAAGCGGGCGCGGGACCGCGCCGAGGGTACGGGCGATCCCGCCGGGGAGGTGCGGGAGCGGATCGTGGCGGCCCGCATGGCCCTGGACGACCTGGAGGCGAGCCTCGCGGACGTCCCCTCCTCCCCCGCGGCCGGAAACCGGGGGAAGGAACGGGAGCGGGAACTGGAGTCGGCCGTGTAGAGCGGCCGGGCCGCCTCCGGGCGGCCCGCCGGCCGCCCGCCCGGGGTCCCGGACGCGGACGGTCACAGGACCCCGGGCGGGGGCGGGGCCGGCCCGGGCAGCGCTCGGGGATGTGACGGAAGTCTGACGTGCGGCCGGCCGCCCTGGCGTCCGGGGCGCCCTTGGTGGTCGAATCGTAGGGTGAGCACGCACGAGGACAGCGGAACCGGAACCGGCGGCCCGCCGGCGGACACCGGCGCCCGCCCCCCGGAGGACCCCGACGGCCACGGCGCCCCGGTCGGCCGCCGGCTGGTCCTCGGGATGGCCGGGCTCGGCGCCGTGGGACTGGCCGCCTCGCCCTGGCTGCGCCGGGCGGCCGAGGCCGGTCTGGGCGCCGTCGCGGGAAAGGACCCGACGGGCTTGACCGGGATGCTGCCCAACGGGGGCGGTTTCCGCTACTACTCGGTGGCCTCCTCCGTCCCGGAACGCGGCCCGGCGGACTACCGCCTCACCATCGGCGGCCTGGTCGAGCGGCCGGTCTCGTACCGGCTCGACGAGCTGCTCGGGATGCCGCAGACCCGGGTCGTCCGCGACGTCCAGTGCGTCACCGGCTGGCGGGTGCCCGCCACCCCCTTCGAGGGCGTGCCCGTGGGGCGGCTCCTGGACGCCGCCGGGGTGCTGCCCGAGGGGCGGGCCATCCGCTTCGACTGCTTCGACGGGACCTACACCGAGAGCCTCACCCTCCCCCAGGCCCGGCGCGAGGACGTCATGGTGGTCCTTCGGATGCAGGACCGGCCGCTGAGCCACCGCCACGGCGGACCGGTCCGGCTGTACGTGGCGCCGATGTACTTCTACAAGTCCGCGAAGTGGCTCTCGGGCATCACCGTGACCCGTGACGTGGAACCCGGCTACTGGGAGGAACTCGGCTACGACGTCGACGCCTGGGTCGGCAAGTCGAACGGACGCGACGATGCACCCACCGTCTGACCTGCCGCCCCGCGTGCGCCGCTTCGGCCGCGCCGAGCGCTGGGTCCACCGGGTCACGGCGGCCCTCATGGGCGTGTGCGTGGTCTCCGCCGGCTGCCTGTACCTGCCGCCGCTCGCGGAGCTCGTCGGGCGCCGGCACCTGGTCGTCACCGTCCACGAGTGGTCGGGGCTGCTCCTGCCGCTGCCCCTGCTGGTGGGCCTGGTCTCCCGGGCCTTCCGCACCGACCTGCGCTTCCTGAACCGGTTCGGGCCGCACGACCGGGTCTGGCTGCGCTCCGCGCTGCGCCGCCGGGGACCGAGGCCCGCGGGCAAGTTCAACGCCGGCCAGAAGCTGTACGCGGCCTGGCTGGCCGGGGCGGTCCTGGTGATGCTGGGCACCGGGCTGCTGATGTGGTTCACGGGGCTCGCGCCCCTGGCCGTCCGCACCGGGGCCACGTTCGTCCACGACTGGCTGGCCCTGGCCGTGGGCGTCGTACTCGCGGGGCACATCGGCAAGGCCCTCGGCGATCCGGAGGCCCGGCGCGGTCTGCGCACCGGTTGGGTCGCCCGCTGGTGGGCCGAGCACGAACACCCGCTGTGGCGGCCCGGGGACGGCCCCCGCTGAACCCCCGCCGGTCCGACGGGGGTTCAGCGGGGCCTGACGGCGGATCAGCCTCCGTCGCGGACGGCGACGATGCCGTTGAACACGCCGACGTACGCGGTGCCGTCGGGGCCGAGGGTGATCGGCGCCCAGTTGTTGTCGTACAGCGGTCCGGTGCCGGTCAGCTGGCGCCAGCGCCGCTCACCGGTGCGGAAGTCCACCGCGGTGAGGTACCAGGCGTCGATCCCCCAGAAGTTGGGCTCCTTCTCGTAGAAGTAGAGGAGCCCGTTGGCGGTGGAGAGCTTGGGGACCACGGAGGGAGCGCGGATCGCGCTCTCCCATACCGTGTCGCAGCCGCTGCCGTCGGCCCGGACGTCGATGCGGCTGACGCCGCCGACCACGGACTTACCCAGCAGCAGCGAGGTGGGGTTCTCGTAGCCGTAGTTGTTCTCGACGACGATGCTGTTGCCCCAGGTGATGAGGGAGTTGTCGGTCGTCGAGGCGCCCGGACCGAAGACGGGCACCTTGCAGACGAGGCGCCGGTCGGCGGCCACGTCGGCGCCGCGCCGGTAGACCAGGACGTTCATCCGGTCGTCGGCGTTGTCGGTGATGGCGACGTAGCCGTTGCCGAAGAGGTCCGGGGTGGTGCCCGAACCCTGGTTCACGGAGCCGGGCTTGGTACCGGTGCCGCGGTCGTACGTCTGGCGCCACTGCACCTCGGGGGTGCCGTCGGCGGTGGCGCGGAAGCTGTACAGGGCGTGGTCGGTGACGATGGAGACCCCGTCCTCGGCGACCGAGAAGGAGTTCTGGATCTCCTCGCCGGGCAGCCGGAGCGAGCGGATCTGCGACGTCGCCGGGTCCACGGTGCCGACGCGGCCCTGACGGGTGACCCACCAGATGCGGCCGTTCCAGTCGGGCATCACCGAGGTGATGGGATCGCAGGTGCCGCTGGGCCGCAGGTTGGTCCAGGTGACGCAGTCGTGCGGGACGTGGCCGGTGAGGTCCCAGTCGTTGTCGACGGTGAACTTCCAGCTCCCGTCGGGGTTCTGGGAGTGGGAGAGGCGCAGGACGTGCTGGCGGGAGTCGGCCAGCACGGCCCGGTCCTGGTTGTCCAGGTAGAAGTAGGCGCCGCCCGAGGTGTCCTTGAAGATCTTCGCGAAGTCGAGCGAGGTGATCGCCTCGACGGTCGAAGAACGCTGCGGGAGCTGGTACTCCGCGAGCGTGGCCAGCGTACGGGGCTCCAGCAGCTTGACCTTGAAGCCGGAGAAGGTGCCGCAGACGGTGACCAGGCGGCCGCCCGTGTCGAAGGTGGCGGTGGCGCACTCGCCGCCGAGGGCGGCGATCTTCTCGCTGGTCACCTGTGGGCTGCGGCCGAGGGGGCCGGACCACGGGGACGTGGCGCTGCCGGCGGCGTCGGAGTGCATGCCGCTGCGGCCGTTGGGCGCGAGGTGGGGGTGCTGGGGCGGAGCTTCCCCGGGCAACGGGGCGGCGGTCGCGGGACCGCCCTCGTACTGGCTGACCAGGCGGTGGCCGGGCGCCTTGGGGATCTCCTCGGCCTGGGCCGGCCCGATCCCGTACATCACCGTCACGACGGCGAGGGCGGGGACCACGGCGCAGTTCAGCGCTCTTCGGAACATCCGGGCATCCTCCTTTGTCTTCAGTTTTGTTGACATTGCGTCTGACATCGCGCCGCCGCCAGACGCTAGATCGCACTGCCCGAGGAGTCCATGGAAGAGCCGGATGATTCACGAAGGCGCAACAGTCGATCAAGGAGCCGTGATGTCGCTCCAGTGCGTCGTACGGTCGCACCAGCGTCCGAGGAGGACCGGATCGTGGCCCACCGCGAGGAGTCCGGCGCCCGTTTCGGCGCGGTACTCCTCGACGACCGCGACCAGCGCGGCGGTGGTGGAGGCGTCCAGCATCGCGGTCATCTCGTCGCACACCAGCCAGCGCGGTTTCAGCACCAACGCCCTTGCCACGCAGGCGCGTTGCAGCTGACCGTCGCTGACCTCGTGGGGGCGCCGGGCAAGCAGGTCCGCGCCGAGGCCGACCCGGTCGGCGAGCTCGGCGACCCGGGCCTGCGCCTCCTCGCGCCGGCCCGTGGCGCGCAGCGGTTCGGCGACGAGGTCGCGCAGCCGCAGGCGGGGGTCGGCCGACAGCCGGGGCTGCTGGAAGACGACGCCGACCTCGGTGCGCAGGGAGCGCGGGGCCCGGTGTCGAAAGGCCGTCACGGTGCGACCGCCGAGGGCCACGGTCCCGCGGTCGGGCCGGTGCAGCAGGGCGGCCACCCGGGCCAGGGTCGACTTGCCGCAGCCGCTGGGCCCCAGCAGGCCGAGGGCCTCCCCCGGGCGCAGGGTGAGGTTCGCGTCCCGCACGACGGGGCTGCGTCGGTCGTATCCGGCGGTGATCCCGGCGAGCTCAAGCATGGTGGCAGGCCACCCCTTCGGTGAGCGGGGGTCGGTCGGTGCGGCAGCGGGCGTCGGCCAGGACGCAGCGGGCGGCGAAGGCGCAGCCGGGCGGCAGGTCGCCGAGTTCGGGAGGGGCCCCGGGGATGGGGGTGAAGGCCCGCTCGGGCAGGGCGTCGAGCAGTCCGCGGGCGTAGGGGTGGCGGGGCCCGGGCGCACCGAAGAAGGTTTCGGCGGGGGCCGTCTCCACGATCCGGCCGGCGTACATGACGGCGACGGTGTCGGCGATCCGTTGGGCGGCAGCGAGGTCGTGGGTGATCATCAGCAGGGCGCGGTCGGCGTCCCGGGTGTGGGCCCGCAGTTCGTCGACGGTGCGGTGGACGAGGTCCCGGTCGAGGCCGGTGGTCGGCTCGTCGGCGAGGAGCAGCGGGGCGTCGCCGACGAGGGCGAGGGCGGTGGCGGCTCGCTGGGCGAGGCCGCCGGAGAGTTCGTGCGGGTGGCGGTCGAGATGGCTGACCGGGAACTGGGCGCGCGCGGCGGCCTCCTCGGCCGCGGCGCGCAGTCGCGCCCCGCGCGGGCCGTTCCCGGAGCGGTCGCGCATCCGCTTGCCGGTGAGTTCCCGGACGGTCTCCTCCAGGTGGGACCGGACGGTGCGGACGGGGGTGAGGTGGGCGGCCGGGCTCTGCGGGACGAGCCCGATCCGGCGGCCCCGTACGGTGCGGGCGAGGGTCGCCTCGTCGGCGGCGAGCAGGTCGAGGCCGTCGGCGAGCCGGGCGGAACCGGCGGTCTCGGCGTTGCCGGGGAGCAGGCCGAGGAGGGCGGAGGCGAGGACGGACTTGCCGCAGCCGCTCTCGCCGACGAGGGCGAGGCACTCGCCGGGGCCGAGGCGGAAGGTGGCTCCGGTGACGGCCTCGACGTAGCGGTCGCCGCGCATCCGGAAGCGGACCGAGAGCCGCTCCACGTCGAGGACGGCGCCGGCGGCGGGTCCGTGGGCGGGAACGGCCGCGGCGGGCGTGGGCGTGGTCACAGGGTCAGCTCCGAGCGGCGTCGGGGGTTCAGCCGGTCGCGCCAGGCGCCCGCGAGGCCGGCGATGGCGAGCGTCGGGACGATCAGCAGCAGGCCGGGGAAGAGCGTGGGCCACCAGTCCCCGGCGAGCAGCGAACCGCGGGCCGTCTGGACCAGGTTGCCGAGGCTGGCCTGGTGGGAGGGCAGGCCGAGGCCGAGGAAGGACAGGGCGGACTCGTGCCACATTGCGTGCGGGACCATCAGCACCGCGGCGAGCCCGGCCTGCGGGAGCACGCCGGGGACCAGGTGCCGTACGGCCACCCGCAGGCGCGAGGCGCCGCCGGAGACGGCGGCGTCCACGTAGGGGCGGCTGCGCAGCGAGAGGACCTCCGCGCGCACGATCCGGGCGGTGGACAGCCAGTGGGTCAGGGCCACCGAGACCACGACGGGCCACACCCCGGGCCGGAACATGGCCACGATGAAGATGCCGAGCAGCAGGTGCGGGATGGACGAGAGGGTGTCGACGGCCCGCATGACGAGGCGGTCGGTCCAGCCGCCCAGCGCCCCGGCCGCCGCGCCGACGGCGGTGCCGATGACGGTGGCGACCAGGGCCGCCACCAGGCCGACGAGCAGGGAGACCCGCAGTCCGTAGACGCAGCGCAGGAGCAGGTCACGGCCGACGTCGTCGGTGCCGAAGGGGTGTTCCCAGGACGGCGGCAGCAGCTTCGCCGTGAGGTCGACGGCCTGCTGGTCCAGCTGCGCCAGCGGGGGCACGAGCAGGACGGCGAGGACGATGACGGCGACGACGGCGGCGCAGACGCGCACGCGCAGCGTCCGGGTGGAGCGGCGGGCCGCCCCGCGCGAGGTCCAGGTGATCGCCGGTTCAGCCATCGAAGCCCACTCTCGGGTCGGCCAGTCCGTAGAGCAGGTCGGACAGCAGGTTCCCGACGAGGACCGCGGCGGTGGCCAGTACGGTCAGCGCGGCCAGCAGCGGGAAGTCGACGGAGGTGGCGGCCTGCACGGTGGCGGCGGCGATGCCGGGCCAGCTGAACACGGTCTCCACCAGGAGCGCTCCGGTGATCAGTTCGGGGACGCGCGAGCCGATGAGGGTGAGCATGGGGAGCATGCCGGAGCGCAGCCCGTGGCCCAGCAGGATCCGTCGTTCGGCGATGCCCCGCGCTCGGGCGCCGCGGACGGGGTCCTCCTCCAGCGCGTCGGCCACGCCCTGGCGGACGTAGAGGAAGAACCAGGGCAGTTGGGAGATGCCGAGCACCAGCGCGGGCAGCACCAGGTGGGCGGCGACCTGCCCGAAGGTGATCGTGTCGTCGGCGGCGTCCGTGAGGCCCCCGGAGGGCAGGACGCCCAGGCGTACGGCGAAGAACCAGATGGCCAGCAGCCCCAGCCAGAACGCGGGGGCGGCCTCCAGGGTGTACGCGAGGGCGGACACGCCCCGGTCGAGGAGGCCCCCCTGGCGGCGTGCGGCCAGTACGCCGAGCCCCGTGCCGAGCAGCACGGCCACGGCGAACGCGCAGGTGGCGAGCAGCGCGGACCAGCCCACCCGCTCGACGATCACGTCGACGACGGGCCGGCGCATGACGGAGGAGGTGCCGAGGTCCCCGGTGAGGGCCGAGGTGAGCCACTCCCACCAGCGGGCCGGCATCGGCCGGTCGACGCCGAGGTTGATCCGCAGCTGGTCGAGTTCGGCCTGCGAGGCGGTGAGGCCGGCGGTGCCTGCGTACGCCTTGACCGGGTCGAAGGGGGACATCGCCGCGACGGCGAAGACCCCGAAGGTGACGACGAGCAGGACCGGGGCGGCGAACAGGAGCCGCCGCCCGGTCATGCGCGCCATCGGCCCCCAGGGGAGGCGGCGGGAGCGGCTGGTCACGTGGGTCGGCTCACTTCTGCTTCGGCTTCCAGGTCTCCACGTTCCACCAGGGGCCGGTGCCGAGGCCGTGGTCGTGCGGCTCGACCTGGGTGGTGGGGCCGTCCCACTTGTCGTTCACCACGTACAGGTGGTCGATGTGGGTGAGGAAGACGTAGCCCGGGTTCTTCACGAGTTCGCGCTGCACGGTGTCGTAGGCGTTCTTGCGGACGGTCCGGTCGCCGCTCCTGCGGCCTTCCGCGAGCGCCTGGTCGACGGTCGGGTTGTCATACCACGCCATGTTGTTGAAGCCGTCGCCGCCGAGGGAGGAGGTCAGCAGCAGGTACTGGTCGAAGTCGGGGTCGGCCGGGGAGCCGCCGCCGGCGAGGACGGCGTCCGTCTTCATGCGGGGCTCGATGACCTCCCAGGTCCCGGTCTCGGTCTTGACCTCGATGCCGGCCTTCTTGGCGTCGGAGGCGAAGGCGAGGGCGTGGTCCTGGCGGAGCTTGTCGCCGGAGGGGTACCAGAGCGGGAAGGCGGCGCGGACGCCGTCCTTGACGCGGATGCCGTCCTCGCCCGCCTTCCAGCCGGCGTCGTCGAGGATCTTCTTCGCCCTGTCCAGGTCGTACGGGCGCTCGGTGCCCGCGGTGAACCAGGGGCTGCCGACCGGGACGGGTCCGTAGGCGGCCTTGCCGGCGCCCTCCAGGAGCTTGTCGACCATGGTCTTCCGGTCGACGGCGATGTCCAGCGCCTGCCGGACCGCCACGTCACCGGTGACCTTGTGGTGCGTCGGGAGGGTCACGGTGCGGTAGTCGAAGGACTTGGCCGCGTACGTGGTGCGCGCCGGGTCCTTCTCGAAGCCGCGGGCGAGGTTCGGGGGCAGCACGGCCGCGTCGAGCTCGCCGGAGCGCAGCCGGGTGGCGCGTACGTCGTCGTCCTTGATGACGGCCATGGTGAACTTCTTCACCGCGGGCTCGCCGCCCCAGTAGGAGGGGTTGGCCTTGAAGGTGATCTTCTCGCCCCGGGACCAGCCGGCGAGGAGGTACGGGCCGGTGCCGACGGGCTTGGTGCTGAAGTCGCCGCTGTTGACGTCCTGCTTGCCCGCCACGTGCTCGGGGACGACGGGCAGGACGGTCCGCTCGGCGAACGGCGCGTAGGGGTACTTCAGGGTGAAGACGACCCGGTCCTCGCCCTGCGCGGTGACGCTCTCGACGGCGTCCAGCTCGGTCCTCGACGGGTTGTTCGTCGCGGGGTCGAGGATGGTCCGGTAGGTGAAGACCACGTCCTTGGCGCCGAAGGGCGCACCGTCGCTGAACTTCACGCCCTGGCGCAGCTTGTACGTGTACGTGCGGCCGTCGGCGGAGACCTCGGGCAGCGCTTCGGCCAGCGCGGGCGTCAACTTCATGTCGGCGTCGTGGGCGAGCAGCCCGTCGAAGACCTTGGAGTTGCCGTCCTTGCCGTAGCCCAGCAGCGGGCTGAGCGTCTCCGGCTCGGTCGCGATGCCGACCACCGCGGAATCGGCCGCCGAGGCGGACGCTGCGGCGCCGCCCGTCGGGTTCGAACAGGCCGCCACGCCCGTGATGAGTACGGCGGTCAGCGTCACCGCGGCCGCTCCCCGTGCTGTCCGGGCCGTCATGCTGCGCACATCCTTGTTCGCGATCATCCGTTATTGCAAAGAAATGGCAATAGTGCCAGATGGGGGCCGGGGAAACCGAATCGGCCCGCGACCGGCACACCGGTGCCGACCCCCTCGATCCGGGCAAATCCCTTGCCCCTCAAGCGAATTCCGGCCACCCGGGGCTTGCCCGGAACCCGCCGCGCGTGCCATATATGTCTAGACCTTTACGGGACCCCAGGAACGACGAGAACGCGGAGGCCGGCCTTGCGACGCACCGCCCCGCCGCGCCCCCTCCCGGCGGCGCTCGGCCTCTGCCTGGCCCTCGCGGCCCTGACGGCCTGCACGAGCGGCGACACCGAACCCCCGCGCGCGCCCGCCGGGCTCACCGCCCAGGCCGGCAGCGCCACCTCCGTGCACGTGATGTGGGAGGCGGCGGCGCCCACCGACGGCGTGACCGGGTACCAGGTGTTCCAGGCCGGGCAGCTGGTCCGCGACCTCCCCGCGGAGAAGACCATGGTCGACATCACCGGCCTCACCCCGCGGACGCCCTACGACTTCACCGTCCGGGCACGCGACGCCGCCGGGAACCGCTCCTCCCTCAGCGCCCCCGCCCGCGCCACCACCCCGGACGCCCGGGCCGAGGACCGGCAGCCGCCCACCGCCCCGACCACCGCCACCGGCAGCGCCCGGGGGCCCCGTACGGTCCGGCTCGAATGGGCCGCGGCCACCGACGACACCGGCGTCACCGCCTACGACATCCACCAGGGCGGCGTCCGGATCCACACGGTCGGCCCCGGCGAGAGCGCCACCACCCTCGACGGGCTCCAGCCGGGCACCGCCTACTCCTTCACCGTCCGCGCCCGGGACGGCGCCGACAACTCCTCCCCCGACGGGCCGCCCGTCGCCGTGACCACCCCGGCCGACCCGGCCCAGGGCCCGGGCACCGCCCCCACCGCCTTCACCGCGACGGCCTCGCCCGGAGCCGTCGACCTGTCCTGGACCGCCCCCGGCACCGGCCGGGCGACCACCGAGTACCAGCTCTACGTCAACGGACAGCCCGTCACCGTCATCCAGTTCGGAGCGGGTGCGAAGCCGGGCGGCCCGGCCACGCACCGCCTCACGGCCACCGAGCCGGCGGGTACCGCCTGGACCCTGAAACTCCGGGCCCGGCTGCCCGACGGCAACTGGGGCGCCTTCTCCGCGGAGCGGCACGTCGTCCTCGCGGGCTGACGCGACCCAAGTCGTTCCGGCCACCCATCCGACCCCAACGGCACTGTCGTGAAAGGAGATCGCGCACAATACAACCGTGTTCGGTGAGTACTCGGTCAACGACAATCAGGCAGACTCCGCAGGCGGGGGCCCTGCGCCAGACTCTGGCGCCGTGCCGGGAAACCTGCCGCCGGAAACGGCGAGCTTCGTCGGCCGGGACGGTGAACTCACCGCTCTCGGAGCACTTCTGGGCGATCGGAGGCTGGTCACCCTGACCGGCGTGGGCGGCGTCGGCAAGTCCCGCCTGGCCCTGCGCGCCGCCGCCGACCGCCGCCAAGCCCGGCCCGACGGCGTCTGGTGGGTGGAGCTCTCCCCGCTGCGCGACCCGAAGCTGCTCACCACCACCGTCGCCCACGCCGTCGGGCTGGCCGACCACTCCGCCCACTCCCTCGACGAGGAACTGTGCGCGTGGATGGCCGACAAGGAACTCCTGCTCGTCCTCGACACCTGCGAACACCTGGTCCCCGCCGTCCGCCACCTGGTGGCCGAACTCCTGCAATCGGCGCCCGGGTTGACGGTTCTGACCACCTCCCGGGAGCGGCTGGACTCCCCCGGCGAGACCGTCGTCGACGTACGACCGCTGCCCTGCGAGGGACCCGACAGCGACGCCCTCGCCCTCTTCCGGGCCCGCGCCACGGCCGCCACCGCGCGCGCCGCCGACATCTTCGACGACCCCGGCCGGACCGAGATCGCCGCCGAGGTGTGCCGTCGGCTGGACGGGATCCCGCTCGCCCTGGAGCTCGCCGGGGCCCGGATGCGGCTGTGGTCGCTGGAGCAGGTGGCGCAGCGACTGGGGGCGCGGTTCGACCTGCTCGCCGACACCCGCGCCGTACTGCTCCCCCGGCACCGGACCATGCGCACCGCCATCGGCTGGAGCCACGAGCTGTGCGAGCCCGTGGAACGGCTGCTGTGGGCCCGACTGTCGGTGTTCACCGGGGACTTCGACGTGGCCGCCGCCCGGGCCGTGTGCGCCGGCGGCCCGCTCGCCGCGGCCCGGGTGGAGCGGGTCCTGGACGGCCTGGTCGCGAAGTCCGTCGTACGGCGCTCCGACGAGCGCGGCGCGGGGGCCCGTTACCGGATGCTGGACACCATCCGCGAATTCGGCCACGACTGGCTGGCCGAACTGGGCGAGGTACGGACCGTCGCGGACCGGCACGCCCACTGGTACGGGGCCCTCTCCCAGGCCGCCGAACGGGGCTGGATGGGGCCCGGCCAGGTGGACTGGTACCGCAGGATGACCGCCGAGCACGCGCAGCTGCGCACGGCCCTGGACCACCTGCTCGGCACGGATCCCGACGCCGCCCTGGAGATGGCCGGGGCCCTGTGGTTCTTCTGGTTCGCGTGCGGGCACGTGCACGAGGGCCGCGGCTTCCTGGAACGCGCCCTGGACGGCGGGCCGCCGGACGGAGCCGGTCACGTCCAGGCCCTGTGGGCGCTCGGGCTGACGGCCCTGCTCCAGGGCGACATGGCCGAAGCACAGGATCTCGGCGCGCGGTGCGGCCGGGAGGCGGACGCCCTCGCCGACCCGGAGCGGGAGCTGCGCGCGGCCTACCTGCGGGCGGTGTCGGTCCTGATGCCGGGCGACCCGGAGACGGCGCTCGCCCTGGCCGGCCCCCGGGCGCGGGCGGGCCGCGGCGGGCGCACCAGCGGGACGGGTTGGTTGCTGTGCCGGCTGGCCACCGGCTACGCCCTGTGCGACCTCGGGCGCTTCGAGGAGGCAGCCGACGAGGCGCGCGGGCTGCGGGAGGCGTGCGCGGAACTCGGTGAGCGGTGGCTGCGGGCCTACGCGGACTACATCCTGGCCGTGTCGGCGCTCGGACTCGGCCACCACGGCGAGGCCGCCCGCTACGTACGGTCCATGCTCTCGGGCAAGCGGCTGCTGGGCGACCGCTTCGGCATCGCGCTGGGCCTGGACGTCCTCGCGGCGGCCGTGGCGGCCCTCGGGGACGGGGAACTGGCGGCACGGCTGCTCGGCACCGGGCACGCCTGGTGGCGCACGGTGGGCAGGCCGCAGATGGGCGGGTCGCCCTCGCTCACGGCCTTGCGGGACCGGGGCGAGCGGCAGGCCCGCGCGGCGATCGGGGACGCGGCGTACGAGAGCGCGTTCCTCGGCGGCACGGCGGCGCCCACCGGCTGACCGGCAGCCGGTGAGCGGCGTAACTCGGGGGCTCCCGTCAGTACGGGAGGGGTCTGCCCGACGGGGTACGCAGATCCAGGTCTCGGGGGGCGGGCTTGGGGACGGGCTTGCGGATCAGCTGCTGGCGCATGCTGCCTCCTCGCTCAGACCAGGGCCGGGCGACGGGGTTCCACCGTCCGGCCTTCGGGGAGCAGTTCACCGGTGTCATCGAAAAGCACCACGCCATTGCACAGCAGGTTCCAGCCCTGTTCGGGGTGGGAGGCCACGGTGCGGGCAGCGTCATGATCGGCGCTGTCGGCGGGCGGGCAGGGGGGCTGGTGGGAGCACATTGGCGCACCTCCTCGCAGAGTGGGGCGGGAGGGCCGGTGGTCACCCGGTCGAATCCGCGATCCACGGTGGCGGTGAGTATTACTGATCGCCGCCCCCGGACGGAACCCATATTCGCGGTCCAGTTCAGGGTGTGTATGCCCGCTTACCATGCGCTCATGCCCGCTATCCGGATCATTCACCGCACACCGCTCCCGCCGGCCGAGGCCTGGCGGCGGCTCACGGACTGGGAACGGCACGGCGCACAGGTTCCGCTCACCCGGACGATCATCGAGACGGAGCCTCCGACGCACGTCGGAACGCGGTTCACGGCGCGCACGGGGGTGGGCAGGATCACCTTCGACGACCCGATGGAAGTCGTCCGCTGGCAGCCGCCCGCGGCTCCTGCCGCCGGACTGGTCCGGCTGGAGAAGCGCGGGCGGGCGGTGACCGGCTGGGCGGAGATCGAGGTCCGCCCGCTCCCCGGCGGGGGTACGGAGGCCCACTGGCGCGAGGACCTGCGCGTACGGGGCCTGCCGCGGCTGCTCGATCCGCTGACGGCAGCGGCGGGCCGCGTCCTGTTCACCCGCGCGCTGACCCGCCTCCTCTCCCCCGACGGCCGCTGACGCGGCGGCCGGGCCGGCTAGCGGATCGGCATCCCGGAGAGCGTCCTCGCGATCACCAGCCGCTGGATCTCGCTGGTCCCCTCGAAGATCGTGTAGATCGCGCTGTCCCGGTGCATCCGCTCCACCGGGTACTCCCGGGTGAATCCGTTGCCGCCGAGGATCTGCACGGCCTGCGCGGTGACCTTCTTGCACATCTCGCTCGCGAACAGCTTGGACATCGAGCCCTCGGCCGAGGTGAACGGCTTGCCCGCGACCGCCATCCAGGACGCCCGCCACACCAGCAGCCGGGCCGCGTCGATCTGCGTGCGCATGTCCGCGAGCTGGAAGGCGACGCCCTGGTTGTCGATGATCGGGCGGCCGAACTGGGTGCGGGTCCTCGCGTAGTCGAGGGCCACCTCGTACGCGGCGCGGGCCGTGCCGACGGCCATCGCGCCGACCGCGGGCCGGGAAGCCTCGAAGGTGGCCATGGCGGCGTTCTTCACCCGCTCCCCACCGCCCGCCGCCGCCCGCTCGCGGGCCCGCGCCAGCCGCTCATCCAGCTTGTCCTTGCCGCCGAGCAGGCAGGAGCCCGGGATCCGGCAGTCCTCCAGGACCACTTCCGCCGTGTGCGAGGCGCGGATGCCGTGCTTCTTGAACTTCTGCCCCTGCGAGAGGCCCCGGGTGCCGGGCGGGACGATGAAGGAGGCGTGCCCCTTGGTCCCGAGTTCGGGGTCGACCACGGCCACCACGATGTGGACGTTGGCGATGCCGCCGTTGGTCGCCCAGGTCTTGGTGCCGTTCAGCACCCACTCGTCGGTGGCCCGGTCGTACACCGCGCGGGTGCGCATGGCGCCGACGTCGGAGCCGGCGTCCGGCTCGGAGGAGCAGAAGGCGGCGACCTTGACGTCGTCGGGAGTGCCGTACATCTGGGGTATCCAGGTGCCGATCTGCTCCTCGGTGCCGTTGGCGACGACGCCGATGGCCGCGAGGCCGGTGCCGACGATCGACAGGGCGATGCCCGCGTCACCCCAGAAGAGCTCCTCCATCGCCATCGGGATGCCGAGGCCGGTGGGGTCGAAGAACTGCTGGGCGTAGAAGTCCAGGGAGTAGATGCCGACCTTGGCCGCCTCCTGGATGACGGGCCACGGAGTCTCTTCGCGCTCGTCCCATTCGGCGGCCGCGGGGCGGATCACGTCGGCCGCGAAGCCGTGGATCCAGTCGCGCACCTGCTTCTGGTCGTCGTTGAGCTCCATGGTGAACTCCGCCATGTCCCCTCCAGCTGTCTCACGTGGCCACCAGCGAAGTTACTGCCGGTAACCTGAACAATGGCCACAGTCTGTTACCGGCCGGTAAGCACTGTCAAGCACCGCCGGTTCGATCGCGAGGGTGTGCGGGGTGTTACGTTGCGTGGGCGTCACGCACATCGCAAGGGCGGGGAGAGAAACACGTCATGCAGACCACTCAGCAGGCCGGCGAGCCGGGAGCGGCGGACCGCCGCCGGCGGGAGCTGCTGGAAGCGGCCGACCGCGTCGTACTTCGGGACGGCCCCAAGGCCTCCATGAACGCCATCGCGGCCGAGGCCGGCATCACGAAGCCGATCCTCTACCGCCACTTCGGGGACAAGGCGGGCCTCTACCAGGCCCTCGCCGTCCGGCACACCGACGCCCTTCTGGACTCGCTGCGGGCCGCGCTCGACGCCCCCGCCGAACGGCGCCGCCGGGTCGAGGCCACGCTCGACACCTACCTCGCCGCCATCGAGGCCCGTCCCCAGGTCTACCGGTTCCTGATGCACCCGGCCGAGGACTCCCCGAGCCCCGAGCGCGGCTTCGACGTGGGCCTGCACTCGGCCCCCCTGCTGCGCCGGCTCGGCGAGGAACTGGCCCAGGTCGTCGGCGAGCGGGTCGACCTCGGCCCGGGCGGCGAACGCCTGGCCCGGATCTGGGGCCACGGCATCGTCGGCATGATGCACGCGGCCGGGGACTGGTGGCTCGGCGAGCGCCCCTGCGACCGGGCCGAACTGGTCACGGGCCTCACCGACCTGCTGTGGGGCCGCCTCGCCACCGCGGGCAACCGCGCGGACGGCCCCGGGTTCTGAACATCCGTCAGGGCGCGGAGCCGGCCCCGGCTCCGTCGCGGGACGCCGGCGCGCCCCACGGCGCCTTGCGGATCGCCCGCCGGAGCCGCCTGGCCCGCAGCCCGGTGACCCGGTCCGCGTAGACCGTGCCGTCGAGGTGGTCGCACTCGTGCTGGAGGCAACGGGCGAAGAACCCGGTGCCCTCGATGCGCACGGGCGACCCGTCGGAGGTGACGCCCTCGACGACCGCGCGGTCGTGACGCACGGTTCCCGCCTCCAGCCCGGGCAGCGACAGGCAACCCTCGGGGCCGCGGTACTCGTCGCCGTCGGCGGCCACCAACCGCGGGTTGACGACGTGCCCGACATGGCGCACGTCCTCGTCGTCCGGGCAGTCGTAGACGAACACGCGCTGCCCGACACCGACCTGGTTCGCGGCGAGGCCGACGCCCTGGGCCGCGTACATCGTCGCGAACATGTCCTCGATGAGACGGTCGAGCTCCGGGCCGAAGGCGGTGACCTCCGCGCAGGCGGAATGGAGCACCGGATCGCCCAGCAGGCTCATGGTGCGGACGAGTCCGGTGGTACCGGGAAGGGGGCGCTGTCGCATGGCCGTAAGGGTACGACGGGCGAATATATGAGGAGATCCGCGGCAGCCTGGGGGCGCCGCGGTCAAGGCCACGGCCGGTACTGGATAGGCTGGGGCCGACCGACGCAAGGAGGACAAGGGACGATGGCAGGCAACACGGAGCCGCTTTCGCCGCGGGCCAAGCTGGCCGTGACGGCGGGCAAGGCCGCGGCGGCGGTGTCGCGGGCCGCGGGACGCGGAAGCGGATCGGTAATCGGTGGCAAGGTCGCACTCAGGCTGGACCCCGATCTTCTCGGCGCGCTGGCGCAGCACCTCGACGTCGTCCTCGTGTCCGCGACGAACGGCAAGACCACGACGACCCGCCTGATCGCGGAGGCCCTGCGGGCCGCCGGTCCGGTCGTCTCCAACGCGCTGGGCGCCAACATGCCGGCGGGCATCACCTCGGCCCTGGCCGGCGGCTCGGACGCCAAGTACGGCGTCATCGAGGTCGACGAGAAGTACCTGGCCGGAGTGGCCCGGGACGTCACCCCCAAGGTGATCGCCCTGCTCAACCTCTCCCGCGACCAGCTCGACCGGGCGGCGGAGACCCGCATGCTCGCCGAGAAGTGGCGCGAGGGCCTGGAGGGCTCGAAGGCGGTCATCGTCGCGAACTGTGACGACCCGCTGATCGTGTGGTCGGCCTCCTCCTCGCAGAACGTGGTGTGGGTCGCCGCCGGCCAGGAGTGGAAGGACGACGCCTGGTCGTGCCCCTCCTGCGGTGGCGTGATGCAGCGCCCCGGCGACGACTGGTTCTGCGCCGAGTGCGGTTTCCGCCGGCCGACCCCGAGCTGGGTCCTCTCCGGCGACCACGTGCTGGACCCGCACGGTTCGGCCTGGCCGATCCACCTCCAGCTGCCCGGCCGCGCCAACAAGGCCAACGCCGCCCAGTCCGCCGCCGTGGCCGCCGTGTTCGGCGTGCCGCCGCAGGTCGCGCTGGAGCGCATGTACCAGGTGCAGGCGGTGGCCGGCCGGTACGACGTCGTCAACTTCATGGGGCGCGAGCTGCGGCTGCTGCTCGCGAAGAACCCCGCGGGCTGGCTCGAAACGTTTTCGCTGATCGACCCGCCGCCGACCCCGGTGATCCTGTCGGTGAACGCGCGCGGCGCGGACGGCACCGACACCTCCTGGCTGTGGGACGTCGACTACCCGCGCCTGGCCGGTCACCCGATCTTCGTGATCGGCGACCGCAAGCTGGACCTGGCGGTCCGCCTGGAAGTCGCGGGACTGGACTTCCGGGTGTGCGAGACCCTCGACGAGGCCGTGCAGTTGGCGCCGCCCGGACAGATCGAGCTGATCGCGAACTACACCGCCTTCCAGGACGTGCGCCGCCGCGTCGGCAACTAGCCCCCGTCAGAAACGCAGAGGACAAGAGCATGAGCGACAACAGCCTGCGTCTGGTGTGGGTCTACCCCGACCTGCTCAGCACGTACGGAGACCAGGGCAACGCCCTCGTCGTGGAGCGCCGGGCGCGCCAGCGCGGCCTGGACGTGCAGCGCGTGGACGTGCGCAGCGACCAGCCCATCCCCACGTCGGGCGACATCTACCTGATCGGCGGCGGTGAGGACCGGCCCCAGCGGCTGGCCGCGGAACGCCTGCTGCGCGACGGCGGCCTGGAGCGGGCCGTCTCGAACGGGGCGATCGTCTTCTCGGTGTGCGCCGGGTACCAGATCCTCGGCCAGGAGTTCGTCAACGACGTCGGTCAGCGCCAGGAGGGCCTCGGCCTGCTGGACGTCGTGACGGTGCGCGGCGAGGGCGAGCGGTGCGTCGGTGACGTGCTCGGGGACATCGACCCGCGCCTGGGCCTGCCGCAGCTGACGGGCTTCGAGAACCACCAGGGCGTCACCCACCTCGGTCCGACGGCCCGCCCGTTCGCCCGGGTGAGCATGGGCCGCGGCAACGGCACCGGCGACGGCACCGAGGGCGCGTACAACGACACCGTCTTCGGTACGTACATGCACGGCCCCGTGATGGCCCGCAACCCGCTCATCGCGGACCTGCTGCTGAAGCTGGCCCTCGACGTGAACGCGCTGCCGGCCATAGACGACCGTTGGTACGAGGCGCTGCGCGCCGAGCGCATCGCGGCGGCCACGCAGCCCGCGTAACGCGCGGCCGCGCCGTACCGCACGCCGGGCCCGGATCCCCCCTCGGGGGATCCGGGCCCGGCGTGCGTTCGTTCGTACGATTGATCGGACCAGCATGTGGAGGATGGTTCAGTCCATCGCGGATCCGCTTGTAGGGTGACGGGTAGTTCCAACCGGACGACGTGGTCCGGTCGTCGGCCCACGTTGCAAAGGTTCTTCCTGCCATGCGCATTGGTGTGCTCACTTCCGGAGGCGACTGCCCCGGCCTCAATGCCGTCATCCGTTCCGTCGTACACCGCGCCGTCGTCGACCACGGCGACGAGGTGATCGGCTTCCACGACGGCTGGCGCGGCCTGCTGGAGTGCGACTACCGCAAGCTCGACCTGGACGCCGTCAGCGGCATCCTGGCCCGCGGTGGCACCATCCTCGGCTCCTCCCGCGTCCAGCCCGCGCACTTGCGCGACGGTGTGGAGCGGGCCCGCGGACACGTCGCGGACCTCGGCCTCGACGCCATCATCCCGATCGGCGGCGAAGGCACCCTGAAGGCCGCCCACCTGCTGTCGCAGGGTGGGCTGCCGATCGTCGGCGTGCCGAAGACGATCGACAACGACATCGCCTCGACCGACGTGACCTTCGGTTTCGACACGGCCGTGGGCGTCGCCACCGAGGCCCTGGACCGGCTGAAGACCACCGCCGAATCGCACCAGCGCGTCATGGTCGTCGAGGTCATGGGCCGCCACACCGGCTGGATCGCGCTGCACTCGGGCATGGCCGCCGGCGCGCACGCCATCGTCGTGCCGGAGCGGCCCTTCGACATCGACGAGCTGACGGCGATCGTCGGCGAGCGGTTCGAAGCGGGCAAGCGGTTCGCCATCGTCGTCGTCGCCGAGGGTGCCAAGCCGGCCGAGGGTTCGATGGCCCTGGAGCAGGGCGGCACGGACATCTACGGCCACGAGCGGTTCGCCGGCATCGGCAACCGGCTCGCCGTGGAGCTCGAGGAGCGCCTCGGCAAGGAGGCCCGTCCGGTGATCCTGGGTCACGTCCAGCGCGGCGGCACGCCCACCGCGTACGACCGGGTGCTCGCGACCCGTTTCGGCTGGCACGCGGTCGAGGCGGCGCACCGCGGCGAGTTCGGCATGATGACGGCCCTGCGCGGTACCGAGATCGAGATGGTTCCGCTCGCCGGCGCCGTGGAGACCCTCAAAACGGTGCCCGCCGAGCGGTACGACGAGGCCCAGACCGTTCTGTGATGTTTCCCCCCTTCTGAGGGTGCCCCCGGACGCGTTCGCGTCCGGGGCCCCCATTACTGTGGTGGAGCACCACGGTCAAGGGGAGTGAACAGATGGATCACAGCGGGCACGGCATGGACATGAACATGGACCTGCCGCCGTTCACTCTCGGGCGCGGGTTGGAGTTCTCCTTCGACGCCTTCTTCCTGTTCGCCTCGCTGGCCGGCCTCGCCCTCTACGCGTGGGGCGTCCTGCGGCTGCGTCGGCGCGGCGACGCCTGGCCGGTCGGCCGTACGGTCGCCTTCACCATCGGTGTGCTGACCGTGATCCTGGTGATGTGCACCAAGCTGAACGATTACGGCATGGTCATGTTCAGCGTGCACATGGTCCAGCACATGGTGATCAGCATGATCACCCCGATCCTGCTGCTGCTCGGCGCCCCGGTCACGCTGGCGCTGCGCGCGCTGCCGCCGGCCGGGCGCGGCCGCAAGGGCCCGCGCGAGCTGCTCCTGAAGCTGCTGCACAGCCGGTACATGCGGATCGTCACCCACCCGGCGTTCACCATTCCGATGTTCATCGCCAGCCTCTACGGTCTCTACTTCACCCCGCTCTTCGACTTCCTCATGGAGAGCCGGACCGGACACATCGCGATGATGGTCCACTTCCTCGCGGTCGGCCTGATCTTCTTCTGGCCGATCATGGGCGTGGACCCGGGCCCGCACCGCCCCGGCTACGTGATGCGGATGCTGGAACTGTTCGCGGGCATGCCGTTCCACGCCTTCTTCGGCATCGCCCTGATGATGGCCAGTGAGCCGATGATCAAGACGTACGCGAGCCCGCCGGCCTCCCTCGGCATCGACCCCCTGCTCGACCAGCAGTGGGGCGGCGGCATCGCCTGGGCCTTCAGCGAGATCCCCTCCGTCCTGGTCCTGATCGCCCTGGTCTACCAGTGGTACCACTCGGAGCAGCGGGCCGCGAAGCGCTCCGACCGGGCCGCCGACCGGGACGGCGACCAGGAGCTCGCGGCGTACAACTCGTATCTCGCCTCGCTCCAAGGGCGCGGCCAGTAGCGCGGGAGCGCCCTCCCGCGCCACCATGGGGCATGACAGGATCCGTTAAGGCGATGGCCGTCACGACCTTCGCCGCCCTGGTGGCCGTCTCCGCCTATTCCGTGGTCCTCGGCAGCAACGGCTGGCTGTGGTTCGGCTGGGTCGTGCTGGGACTGTTGACCCTCGGACTGGCCGCCTCGCGCAACGTCTGAGCGACCCGTCCGGCGGGGCCCGCCCGGCGCGGGTCCGTGCCCCGTCGTGCTGCGGGCTGCGCCCACCCCTCCTGCTCCGTGCCTGACTGTCCGTAGGATGGACGTGACCTTGAGGCATCGACGGGAGCTGCCCGGTGTTCTACCACTTGCTCAAGCACGTGCTGCTCGGCCCGCTGCTGCGGCTGCTGTTCCGGCCGCGGATCGAAGGACTGGAGAACATCCCCCCGGAGGGCGCCGCGATCATCGCGGGCAACCACCTCTCCTTCTCGGACCATTTCCTCATGCCCGCGATCCTCAAGCGGAGGATCACTTTCCTCGCGAAGGCCGAGTACTTCACCGGCCCGGGGATCAAGGGCCGGCTGACCGCCGCCTTCTTCCGCAGCGCCGGGCAGATCCCGGTGGACCGCTCCGGCAAGGACGCGGGCAAGGCCGCGTTGCGCGAGGGGCTCGGGGTCCTGGCCAAGGACGAGCTGCTCGGCATCTATCCCGAGGGCACGCGCTCGCACGACGGGCGGCTGTACAAGGGGAAGGTCGGGGTGGCGGCGATGGCGCTCGGCGCCGGCGTGCCGGTGGTGCCCTGCGCGATGGTGGGCACCTTCGAGATCCAGCCTCCCGGCCAGAAGATCCCGAAGGTCCGACGGGTCACGATCCGCTTCGGCGCCCCGCTGGATTTCTCCCGGTACGCCGGGATGGAGCGTGAGCGGGCGGTGCTGCGCGCCGTCACCGACGAGATCATGTACGCGATCCTCGGGCTCTCGGGCCAGGAGTACGTCGACCGGTACGCGGCCGAGGTGAAGGCCGAGGAGGAGAAGAAGCGGAAGAAGGCCCGGCGCCCGGGGCGCTGAGCCTTCTCCCTCACCTCACGTCAGTGCTTCCGGGGTCTCAACGGACGGCCGGGAGCTCCTCGCGCGCCGGCAGGTCCGAGCCGGCCGTCCGGTCGGCCGACTTCGCGGTGGCCGGGGCGGGCGGCACCGGGGTGGCGTGCGGAGCGCACGTCACGTCCTTCGCGTCGACCTTCCCGGTCAGCAGGTAGGTGTCGACCCGCGTGTTGATGCAGGGGTTCACCAGGCTGGTGACGCCGTGCGAACCGGCGTTCTTCTCGGTGATCAGGCGCGAGCCCGCCAGCCGCTTGTGCAGGGAGACCGCGCCCTTGTACGGGGTGGCCGCGTCCCGCTCGGACTGGACGATCAGCACCGGCGGCAGACCCCGCTTGGCGCCGACCTCGATCGGGGTGCTCTGCTTGGACTTCCAGGTCGCGCAGGGCAGGTTCATCCAGGCGTTGGACCAGGTCAGGAACGGGTACTTCTGGTGCAGCTTGGTGTTGTCGCGGTCCCACTTGGCCCAGCTGGTGGGCCACTTGGCGTCGGCGCACTCGACGGCGGTGTAGACGGCGTTGCCGTTCTCCGACGCCGCGTTGCCCACCGTGTCCGACATGTCCGGGGCGATCGCGTCGACCAGCGCCTGCGTGTCACCCGCGAGGTACGCGCTCCAGGTCTGGGCGACGGGCACCCAGGAGGAGTCGTAGTAGGGGGCGCCCTGGAAGAAGCCGATCAGCTCGGCCGGACCGACGATCCCGCCGATGGGGTTGGCCTTGGCGGTGGCGCGCAGCTCCTGGTACTTGGCCTCGACCTTGGCGCGGGTGTCGCCGATGTGGAAGACGGCGTCGTTCTTGGCGACCCAGTCCTGCCAGTCGTTCCAGCGCATCTGGAAGGCGACGTCCTGGCCCAGGTTGGCCTCGTACCAGATGTTGTCCTGGTCGGGGTCGACCACGCTGTCGACGATCATGCGGCGCACGTGGGTCGGGAACAGGGTGGCGTAGACCCCGCCCAGGTAGGTGCCGTAGGAGACGCCGAGGAAGTTCAGCTTCTGCTCGCCGAGGGCGGCCCGGATGACGTCCAGGTCGCGCGCGGTGTTGGGGGTGGTCATGTGCGGCAGCATCTCGCCGCTGCGCTCCTTGCAGCCGTCCGCGTACTCGGCGGCGAGCTTGCGCTGGGCGCGCTTGTCGGCCTCGTCGGAGGGGACCGGGTCGGCCTTGGGGGCCTTGACGAACTCCTGCGGGTCGACGCAGGAGATCGGCGCGGAGTGGCCCACGCCGCGGGGGTCGAAGCCGACGAAGTCGTAGGCCTTCGAGGTGTTCACCCACAGCGGGCTCTTGGTGGTGACCCGGCGCGGGAAGCGCATGCCGGAACCGCCGGGGCCGCCCGGGTTGTAGACGAGGGCGCCTTGGCGCTCCTCCTTGGTCCCGGTGCTGACGGCGCGGTCGACCGCGAGGTCGATGGTCTTGCCGAAGGGCTTCGTGTAGTCGAGCGGAACCTTGACCCAGCCGCACTGGATCGGCTTCTCGAAGCCCCAGTCGGCCGGACAGTCCTTCCAGTCGATGCCGGTCCGCGCGGCGCGCGCGGCGGCGATCCGTACCCCGACCGCCTCGGCGGATCCGTTGTCGCGGCCGGCCGGAGCCGCCGTGGCGGGCGTCGCGAGCAACAGGCCTGCGGCCAGTGCGCCGGTGACGAGTGTGGCGGCGCTCCCCAGCGCCGCGGTACGTATCACGTGGTTGGTCCCCTTGCGTAGGTGCCGCCATGGGCGGCGGGTCGGTCTGCCTCGATCTTGGGGTGCAAGGGGATCCTGCTGCCTGGCGCGTGCCCGGCGACAGTGCCCGGCCCGGTTCTTTGCCAACCCGATAACCGGAGAGGGCAGTACCGCTGACCGGTACCGGGTAGCGTCGCGCGGCCGAATTCACGCTCCGTCACCACCCGTACGTGCGCAGGGCGGCGTCCAGGAGCTCGCGCAGCCGCAGGGCGTCGGGGGCCAGGGCCGTCACCAGGACGGCCGGGCCGGCCAACGGGGTGGCCGCCGCGAACTCCCCCAGGACCGCGGCGGCCGGCGGCGCCGCGGCGAACGCCGGGTCCACGACGAGGAGCTGACCGAGCGCGCGGTGCCCGGCCAGTCCCGCCGGGCCGTCCCAACCGCCCGGGGCGCCGGGGCCGCAGGCGGTGTCCTGGTCGAGCAGGGGCCGGCCGCCCCGGGTGACGGTGAGCCGGCTGCGCAGCAGACCGGGGTCCTCGCCGCTGCGGCCCAACACCTGTTCCTCCCGCAGCACCAGCCGGGAGGCCGGAGCCAGTTCGGCCCGGGTGCGCACGCGCAGGTCGCTGCCGCGCACGGAGACCAGTTGCTCCGGGAGCCAGCGCACGGCCGCGTCCCCGGCCAGGGTCAGCAGTACGTCGTACCGCGCGGGCTCGCCGCCCCGGCCGGGCAGCGCCAGGGTGGCGGCCGCCGAGTGCAGGGCGAGGCGCGCGCCGGGTCCCGCCGCCGCCTCGACCGTGAGGTGGTCGCCGCCGAGGGGGGCGCTCATCGCGCCGACCAGCATCACCTCCGCTTCGCCCGCGCCGCCCCGGACGCGGCGCAGGGCGAGCGGCCCCTCCCCGGCCAGCAGCGGCAGGGCGGTGCCGCCCCGCCCGTCGGCGACGGCCTCGATGCGGGCGGTGGCCCACAGGCCGGTGGCGGGCGGGGCTGCGGCGGGAGGCGCCGGGGGCGGGGCGCCGGCGGGCGCGGGGGTCACCGTACGACCCAGGCCGCGATCCGCTCGCGCACCCAGGCGGCCACCGGGGCCACGCCTTCCGGGCCGCGCAGGGACTGGAAGGTGACGGGCAGGTCGCCGCGCTGGTCGGCGGCGTCGCGGGCCATCCGGCCGAGGTCGGAGCCGACGTGCGGTGCGAGGTCGGTCTTGTTGACGACCAGCAGGTCGGCGGTGGTGACGCCGGGGCCGCCCTTGCGGGGGATGTCGTCGCCGCCGGCCACGTCGATGACGAAGATCTGGGCGTCGACCAGGCCCCGGGAGAAGGTGGCGGTGAGGTTGTCCCCGCCGGACTCGACGAGGATCAGGTCCAGGGGGCCGCTGTGCCGGAAGGCCTCCTCCAGCTCCTCGACGGCCTCCAGGTTGGCGGAGATGTCGTCGCGGATCGCGGTGTGCGGGCAGGCCCCGGTCTCGACGGCGGCGATCCGCTCGGGCGGCAGGACCGCCTCGCGGAGCAGGAACTCGGCGTCCTCCCGCGTGTAGATGTCGTTGGTGACGACGGCCATGGACAGTTCGGTGCGCAGGCTCCGGCAGAGGGCGGCGACGGTCGCGGTCTTCCCGGAGCCGACGGGCCCGCCGAGGCCGATCCGCAGGGCCCGCCTGCTGCCGTCGGCGCGCACCGGGGCGGCGCTGTGGGTGTGCCGGTGGCTGTGGGTCAGTTCGTGGTCGAGGTGCACGGGGGTGACTCCTTCGAAGTGGTCAGGAAGCGAAGAGGCGTACGGGCCAGGCGGCATGGGCCTCGGCGGCGATGTCCAGCAGGACCGACGAGGCCGCGGGCAGCGCCCCCGTACCCCCGGCGTCGGCCAGCAGGGCGGCCTCGGCCGCCCGCGCGGCGACGTCGTCCAGCTCGGGGGCCAGCCGGGCCAGCACCCCGCTCGCCTCGAAGGGGTCCAGGCCCAGCAGGCGTACCGTGGCGGTGGCGGGCCCGCTGACGCTCTCGTACGCCGCCACGTGCGCGGCCTCCAGCGGTCCGAGACCGGCGGCCCGGGCGGCGACGCCCAGCACCACCGGCTGGTGCGCCCCGCGCGGGAAGGCGGCGGCCAGCGCCTCCAGTTCGGGGTCCGGCCAGGTGGCGCGGGCGGCGCGCAGCAGTTGCCGCCCCAGGCGGCGCGCGGCGGTGCGCAGCGCGGGCGAGGGGGTTCGTGCGTCGGCGGCCTCGTCGAGTGCGGCGGGGTCCAGGCCGAGGGCCGCGGCGGCGGCGAGCCCGGCGCAGGTGAGGCCGGTGGTGTGCAGCCGGCCCCGGCAGAACGCCGCGAGGGTGGCGGCGTCGTGGATGCGTCCGGCCTTGCAGGCCGCCTCCGCCCCGCCGGAGTGCGCGTGGCCTCCGGCGGGGAAGCGGCCGTCCGCGAGGACGAGCAGTGCGGCGAGGCTCACCTCAAAAGCTCCCGCGTCGTGGTGTGTCGTCCCATCAGAAGAGGAAGTAACGCTGGGCCATGGGCAGTTCCCGGGCGGGCGCGGGTTCCACGACCTCGCCGTCGATGGAGACGGTGAAGGTGTCGGCGTCGACCTCCACCCTCGGCATGGCGTCGTTGTTGCGCATGTCCGCCTTGCCGACCTTGCGGGTGTTCTCGATCGCCGTGAACTCCTTGCCGAGTCCGAGCCGTTCGGGCAGTCCGTCCGCGAGGGCGGCCTCGGAGGTGAAGTTGAGGGAGTTCAGCGCGGGCGCCCTCCCGTGGCCGCCGAACATGGGTCGGGGCAGCACGGGCTGGGGCGTGGGGATCGACGCGTTGGCGTCGCCCATCTGGGCGTGGGCGATCTGGCCGCCCTTGATGACGACGTCGGGCTTGACGCCGAAGAAGGCGGGGTCCCACAGCACGAGGTCGGCGAGCTTGCCGGGCTCGACGGAGCCGACGTCGCGGGAGAGCCCCTGGGCGACGGCAGGGTTGATCGTGTACTTGGCGACGTAGCGGCGGGCCCGGTGGTTGTCGGCGGGGCCGTCGCCGGGCAGGAAGCCGCGACGCTTCTTCATCACGTGGGCGGTCTGCCAGGTGCGCATGACCACTTCGCCGACCCGTCCCATGGCCTGGGAGTCGGAGGAGATGATGGAGATGGCTCCGAGGTCGTGCAGGACGTCCTCGGCGGCGATGGTCGAGGGTCTGATCCGCGATTCGGCGAAGGCGAGGTCCTCGGGAACGGCCGGGTTGAGGTGGTGGCAGACCATCAGCATGTCGAGGTGTTCCTCGATGGTGTTGACGGTGTGCGGCCGGGTCGGGTTGGTGGAGCTGGGAAGGATGTTCGGCTCGGAGACGACGGTGATGATGTCGGGGGCGTGCCCGCCGCCCGCGCCCTCGGTGTGGTACGAGTGGATGGACCGGCCGGCGATGGCGGCGAGGGTGTCCGCGACGAATCCGGCTTCGTTGAGGGTGTCGGTGTGGATGGCGACCTGGGCGCCGGTCTCGTCGCAGACGCTCAGGCAGGCGTCGATGACGGCGGGGGTGGCCCCCCAGTCCTCGTGGATCTTGAACCCGAGGGCGCCGCCGCGCAGTTGGGAGTACATGCCCTCGCGGGACATGGTGTTGCCCTTGCCGAGCAGGCCGATGTTGACGGGGTGGGCCTCCAGCGCGGCGAACATCCGGGCGAGGTGCCAGGGGCCGGGGGTGACGGTGGTGGCCTTGGAGCCCTCGGCGGGGCCGGTGCCGCCGCCGACGAGGGTGGTGATCCCGGAAGCGAGGGCCTCGTCGATGACGGTCGGGGAGATGAAGTGCACGTGCGCGTCGATGGCGCCGGCGGTGACGATCTTCCCGTTGCCCGCGATGATCTCGGTCTCGGGGCCGATGACCAGGGCCGGGTCCACCCCGTCCATGGTGTCGGGGTTGCCGGCCTTGCCGAGGGCGCTGATGCGGCCGTCACGGATGCCGATGTCGGCCTTGACGATGCCCCAGTGGTCGAGGACCACCACTCCCGTGATCACCGTGTCGGGGGCTCCCTCGGCGCGGGTGGTGCGGGCCTGGCCCATGGATTCGCGGATGACCTTGCCGCCGCCGAAGACGGCCTCGTCGCCGGAGCGGGCGGGGCCGCCGCTGAGGTCCTGTTCGATCTCCACGAAGAGGTCGGTGTCGGCGAGTCGGATCCGGTCGCCGGCCGTCGGCCCGAAGAGGCGTGCGTAGGCCTGGCGCGAGAGCTCAGCCATCGAGCGGCCCTCCGGTCTCCCCGCGCAGTCCGGGGACCTGCCGCAGGCCGCCCAGCGGTACGAGTTCCACGGCGACCGGGATGCCCGGCTCGAAGCGGACGGCGGTTCCGGCGGCGATGTTGAGGCGCAGTCCGTGCGCGGCCCGCCGGTCGAAGTCGAGGCCGGGGTTGGCCTCGGCGAAGTGGTAGTGCGAGCCGACCTGGACGGGCCGGTCGGCGGCGTTGAGCACGGTGACGCGGGTGACGGGTCGGCCTTCGTTGAGGCGCACCGGACCGTCCCCGTAGGCGATTTCCCCCGGGATCATGCGGTACTCCCCCTCAGACGATCGGGTCGTGGACGGTGACGAGCTTGGTGCCGTCCGGGAAGGTCGCCTCGACCTGGACGTCGTGGATCATCTCGGGGATCCCCTCCATGACCTCGTCGCGCCGCAGGACGGTCCGGCCGGAGGCCATGAGCTCGGCCACGGTCCTTCCGTCGCGGGCCCCTTCGAGGAGGTGCGAGGTGATGAGTGCGATCGCCTCGGGGTGGTTCAACAGGAGGCCCCGCGCCTTCCGCTTCTCGGCCACGTCGGCAGCGACGTGGATGAGGAGTCTCTCTTGTTCATGTGGTGTCAGTCGCACACGTATCACCAAGCTTCCAGGACATGATCAACATCGCGCCGGGACGACCGTAGCCGCCTTCAACGCTTTGTTGACCTGCGCATATCCGTGCCAAGCAGGTCTTGCCCAACGCGGGAAGAGGCTTTCCGCGCCCATCACCGTCGCTTTGCCGGACCATGGGTGATCATTGACGGAAGGCCGTGGCCCTCACGGTAGGGCGCGCTCTTTTCCGCCGGGTTAACGCACGTTTCGACGAAGCACCCGCTTCGGCGCGGGAGGCCCCCCGGACCGGCTTCCGTATACGGCCGGGACGCGGGACGCGGGGAGAGTCGTTCCTCGACCCCCGGTGCGGCGCATCACCCGGACGTCCCGGCCCCCTACCGCGTCGCGGAGTTCCGGTCGGCGGGTGCGGGCATGCGCCGGGCGTCGACGCCACGCAAGAGCCCGGACGGTACGTCGGGTGTGGCGCGGGCGGGCGCGCCCCCGCCCTGCGGTCGGGGCGCGGCGGAGCCCGTCAGCACCCTCGGGCGATCCCGGCCGCCGGCGCGTCGACGGGGCGCCAGGGCAGCGCGATCCACACGGTCTTGCCGCCGTCCTCGGTCGGGCTGACCGAGAGCCGGCCTCCCGCCTCGGCGGCCAGCCAGCGGATGATGACCATGCCGCGACCGTTGTCCTGCTGGACGGCGGCCGGGAGCCGCTTGGGCCAACGGGGGTGACTGTCCGTCACGCCGATGCGCAGCCATTCCTCGCGCTCCAGGCGGACGTCGACGGTGAAGGTGGGCGACTTGCCGAAGGTGTGCTGCACGGAGTTGGTGGCGAGTTCCGAGACGATCAGCCGGACGCTGTCCGCGGTGACGTCGTCCTCGGGCAGGCCCCACACGCTCAGCACCTCCGCCACCCAGCGGCGGGCGGCGGCGACCGAGACCGGCTCGCTCGGCAGAGTGACGGATGCTTCCTGGTGATCTGCCATGGCGACGTCCCTTTCCCACCGGGACGGAGCCGTCCCGGATCTACGCTGAGCGCCAGAGTGACACCCATCGTGCCGCCGAATCCGCAGATCCCCCAAGATATGCATATATCTGTCGCTCGATGCGGTGAACTCTGCTACGGAAGAGCGTATTTGGACGGCAGACTGGTGCGAGCTGTGCCGGTGGAAGGAGAGCGGGTATGCAGCACGGTCCCGCGGTGCGTCGGCGCAAGCTCGGCGAGGAACTGCGTTCCCTTCGCGACCGATCCGGGCTCACCAGTGGTGAGGTTGCCCGGATCGTGGGATGGCACCAGTCGAAAATCAGCCGCATCGAAACCGGTCGCAGTGGCGTGAAGGCGGAGGACATCCGGCTGCTCCTGGATGCCTACGGCGAGGTCGTGAGCGTCCAGCAACGGGCGCTGTTGGAGGCCCTGGGCGCTTCGGCGGCCGGCCCGGCCGCGGGTGCGGACACCGGGCGGGGGCGCCAGTGGTGGCACGACTACCGGGGGCTGCTGCCGCAGGAATACCGGGACTTCATCAGCCTGGAGGCCGGGGCCCGCGCCGCCCGGACGGTGGAACTCTCCGTGGTCCCGGGCCTGTTGCAGACCCCGGACTACGCGCGGGCCGTGACCAGGGCCGCGCTCGGGGGGCTGCCGGAGCCGAAGGTGGACGCACTGGTCGAGGTACGGCTGGCCCGGCAGGCGGTACTGCGGGCGGATCCGCCGCTGGAGCTGAGCGCGGTGCTGGACGAGGCGGTGCTGCGTCGTCAGATCGGGGGGCCGGGGGTGATGAAGGAACAGCTGGGGCACCTGATGGAGGTGGCGCGCCTGCCCCAAGTGCGGCTACAGGTACTGCCGTTCAGCGTGGGGGGACATCTCGGCCTCACCGGACCGTTCGTAATTTTCTCATTTCCGAGCATCGCCGATCTGGATGTGGTGGTACTCGACCATTTGACGAGTAGCCTCTATCTGGAGCGGAAGGAAGACCTGGACGCGTACAGCGCCGCGTTCCGCACCATCCAGGCGCACGCCCTCCCGCCCCGTGACTCGTCGGATCTCATCAGCTCCATCGCTGACGACGTGTAAGGAGGCACCCCCGTGTCCGCAACCCCCTTATCTACCAGCGGACTTCTGAACAGCGCGCGGTGGCGGCGGAGCAGCCGCAGCACCGGAATGAACAACTGCGTGGAAGCGGCCGCCCTCACCGGCGGCCTGCTGGCCGTCCGCGACTCCAAGCGGACGGACGGCCCGGCCGTGCTCTTCACCGGGCCGGCCTGGGACGGCTTCCTCGCATCCGTACGGGCGGACGGGCTGGACTGAACGGCCCGGCCCGGTGACCGGGTCCGGCTAGCCCCGTAGTGCCCGCGGGTCCGTGGCCCCCGCCGGAGCGGTCCGCAGGATCGTCTCCACGGCCCGACCGATCTCGTCCCCCGTGAGATCGGCGCGCGCCGTCAGCCGCAGCCGGGAAATGCCGTCCGGCACCGACGGCGGACGGAAGCACCCCACGGACAGACCTGCCTCGCGGCAGTCGGCGGCCCAGCGCAGTGCCGCCGAAGCCGACGGGGCCCGTACCGACACCACGGCCGCGTCCGGCCGGGCCGCGGTCAGGCCGGACGCGGTGAGCCGCTCGAACAGCAGGGCGGCCACCTCCCGGGCCCGGTCCGCGCGCTGCGGCTCCCGCCGGAGCAGTCGCAGGCTCGCCAGCGCCGCGCCCGTGGCGGCCGGCGCCAGCCCGGTGTCGAAGATGAACGTCCTGGCCGTGTTGACCAGGTGCCGGATCACCTTGGCCGGCCCCAGCACCGCGCCTCCCTGACTGCCCAGGGACTTCGAGAGGGTCACCGTCGCCACCACGTCCGGCGCACCGGCGAGACCGGCCGCGTGGAGCGCGCCCCGACCCCCCTCGCCCAGCACCCCGAGCCCGTGGGCGTCGTCCACGACCAGCGCCGCGCCCTCGGCTCGGCAGGCCGCCGCGTATCCGGCGAGCGGGGCGGCGTCCCCGTCGACGGAAAAGACGGAGTCGCTGACGAGGAGCGCGCGCCCGTCGTGTGCTGCGAGGGTCTTGCGGGCCGCCTGCGGCTCCCCGTGCGGGGTGACCGCGACCTCGGCGCGCGAGAGGCGACAGCCGTCGACGATCGAGGCGTGGTTGCCGGCGTCGGAGACGACGAGGGTGCCCCGGTCGCTCAGCGCCGTCACGGCGGCGAGGTTCGCGGCGTATCCGGACGAAAGGACCAGAGCGGCCTCGAAGCCGCAGAACGCCGCCAGTTCCCGCTCGAGCTCCGCATGAAGCTCGGTCGTGCCCGTCACCAGTCGGGACCCCGTCGCTCCCGCACCCCAGCGCTCCGCCGCCTCGCACGCGCCCCGGACGGTCTCCGGGTGCCGCGACAGACCCAGGTAGTCGTTACTCGCCAGGTCGAGCAGCGGCGAGGAGGCCGGCCTCGGACGCAGGGTCCGGACCAGCCCGGCCCGCTCACGTGCCCGTTCGGCTTCGTCGATCCAGGTGAAGACGTCCGAGGGCTCGGGGGCGTGTTCAAGCATCGGCGGGTCCTCGATTTTTTGTCGGCAGTCCACAGATCAGAAAGACCCTAGCCGCCGGACCCCGCGCGCCAGGTGTGGCGATACACACACTCCGTTCCGGCCATGTTGTTCATTCTCTCCTTGGCCGGGAGTGGTCGCGTGGTTCAGGATCAGCCTCATGGACCTGCTGAACACCTTGGTGGAAAAGGGACTGCGGCGCGAGCTGCCGACCCGCGAAGAGGCACTCGCCGTGCTGGCGACCTCTGACGACGACCTGCTCGACGTGGTGGCCGCTGCCGGCAAGGTGCGCCGCCAGTGGTTCGGGCGTCGGGTCAAGCTGAACTACCTGGTCAACCTGAAGTCCGGGCTCTGTCCCGAGGACTGCTCGTACTGTTCCCAGCGACTGGGATCGAAGGCCGAGATCCTCAAGTACACGTGGCTGAAGCCGGAGGAGGCCTCCGAGGCCGCGGCGGCCGGTGTCGCCGGCGGCGCCAAGCGGGTCTGCCTGGTGGCGAGCGGGCGCGGTCCGACCGACCGGGACGTGGACCGCGTCGGCAAGACGATCGCGGCCATCAAGGAGCAGAACGAGGGCGTCGAGGTCTGCGCCTGTCTGGGTCTGCTCTCCGACGGTCAGGCCGAGCGACTGCGCGACGCGGGCGCCGATGCCTACAACCACAACCTCAACACCTCCGAGGCCACCTACGGCCAGATCACCAAGACGCACACGTACGCGGACCGCGTCGACACCGTCCAGAAGGCCCACGCGGCGGGCCTGTCGGCCTGCTCGGGTCTGATCGCGGGCATGGGCGAGAGCGACGAGGACCTCGTCGACGTCGTCTACTCGCTGCGCGAGCTCGACCCCGACTCGGTACCGGTCAACTTCCTGATCCCGTTCGAGGGCACCCCGCTGGCCAAGGAGTGGAACCTCACCCCGCAGCGCGCCCTGCGGATCCTGGCGATGGTGCGCTTCGTCTGCCCCGACGTCGAGGTCCGACTGGCGGGCGGCCGTGAGGTCCACCTGCGCAGCATGCAGCCGCTGGCCCTGCACCTGGTCAACTCGATCTTCCTGGGCGACTACCTCACCAGTGAGGGCCAGGCGGGCCAGGCCGACCTCGACATGATCGCGGACGCGGGCTTCGAGGTGGAGGGCGCCGGTACGACGACCCTCCCGAAGCACCGTTCCGATGTCGCGGGCTCGGGTGCGGCGGCGGCCTCCTCGGGCAGCCCCTGCGGCTCCGGTGGCGGTTCCGGGTCCGTCTGCGGGTCCGGGTCCGCTTCGGCCTCCACCGCCGATTCCGGTGCGGCCGGGTGCGGTTCCGCCTGCGGAGGCTGCTCGGGTCACGCCGAGCCCGTCGCGGCCGCGGCGGCGTCCGGCGACGCCGCCGATGCCGCGCCCGTCCAGGCGGCTGCCGGCGAGGTGCGCCCGGAGCTGGTGGCCGTCCGTCGCCGCGGGACGGGAACGGACCTCGCCCCCAATGCCTGACGAGAACCACCCGTACCACCGGCCCGACCCGCTGCCGGCCGCCGAACTCCTGGCGCTCGACCGGCAGCACGTCTGGCACCCGTACGGTCCGATGCCGGGGCGGCAGGAGCCACTCGTCGTCGCCTCGGCATCGGGCGTCCGGCTGCGGCTGGGCGCCCCGGCCGAGGGGCGGGACGAGCTCGTCGACGGCATGTCCTCCTGGTGGTCCGCCATCCACGGCTACAACCACCCGGTGCTGAACGGGGCCGCGACGGCCCAGCTCGGCAAGATGTCGCACGTGATGTTCGGCGGGCTCACCCACGAGCCCGCCGTCCGGCTCGCGGCCAAGCTCGTCGAGATCACCCCGGCGGGCCTGGAGCACGTCTTCCTCTCCGACTCCGGTTCGGTCTCCGTCGAAGTCGCCGTCAAGATGTGCCTGCAGTACTGGCGTTCGCTGGGACGCACGGGCAAGACCCGGCTGCTCACCTGGCGCGGCGGCTACCACGGCGACACGTGGCAGCCGATGGCCGTCTGCGATCCCGAGGGCGGGATGCACGAGCTGTGGCAGGGCCACCTGCCCCGGCAGGTCTTCGCGGACGCCCCGACCGGGGACTTCGCCACGCCCGTGGACCCGGCGTACGCCGCCCACCTGCGGTCCCTGATCGCCGCGCACGCGGACGAGCTGGCCGCCGTCATCGTGGAGCCCGTCGTGCAGGGCGCGGGCGGCATGCGCTTCCACCACCCGGACCACCTGCGGGTGCTGCGCGAACTCTGCGACGAGTACGACGTCCTGCTGATCCTGGACGAGATCGCCACCGGCTTCGGCCGAACGGGCGCCCTCTTCGCCGCCGACCACGCGGGGATCACCCCGGACGTCATGTGCCTCGGCAAGTCGCTGACCGGCGGCTACCTGACGCTCGCGGCGACGCTGTGCACCTCCCGCGTGGCCGACGGCATCTCCCGGGGAGAGGTCCCGGTGCTCGCGCACGGGCCGACCTTCATGGGCAATCCGCTCGCCACCGCGGTCGCACTGGCCTCGATCGAACTGCTGCTCGGCCAGGACTGGGCGGCCGAGGTCAAACGCGTCGAAGCGGGCCTGCGCGAGGGCCTGGCCCCGGCGGCCGACCTGCCCGGGGTCCGGGACGTACGGGTGCTGGGCGCGATCGGCGTCGTCCAGCTGACGCACGAGGTTGACATCGCCGCCGCGACCCGGGCCGCGGTCCGGGAAGGCGTCTGGCTGCGCCCGTTCCGCGACCTGATCTACACGATGCCGCCGTTCGTCACCGACGACGCCGACGTGGCCCGCATCGGCCGTGCGGTCGTCGCGGCCGCGCGGGAAGGGTGAGGCGCGCCATGTCCATCCTCATCGTGTCCGGCACGGGCACCGAGATCGGCAAGACCGTGGTCACCTCCGCGGTCGCCGCGGCCGCGGTGGCGGCCGGCCTGTCGGTGGCGGTGCTCAAGCCGGCGCAGACCGGCGTCGCTCCGGACGAACCCGGGGACGCCGCCGAGGCCGTACGCCTCGCCGGCCCGTCGGTGACCGCCCTCGAACTGGCCCGCTACCCGGAGCCGTTGGCCCCGGACACCGCCGCCCGGCGCTCCGGCCTGCCGGCCCTGTCCCCCGCCGCGATCGCCGGGGCGGCGGAGCGGCTCGCCGCCCGGCACGACCTCGTCCTGGTGGAGGGCGCGGGCGGGCTGCTCGTACGCTTCGACCCCGACGGCCACACCCTGGCCGACGCGGCCCGGCTGCTGTCGGCCCCGGTCCTCGTGGTGGCGCCCGCCGGACTCGGCACGCTCAACGCCACCACCCTGACCGTCGAAGCCCTGCACGCCCGGGCCCTGACCCCGCTCGGCGTGGTCGTCGGCAGCTGGCCCGCCGATCCCGACCTGGCCTCCCGCTGCAACCTCGCCGACCTGCCCTCGTCCGCCGGGATCCCGCTGCTCGGCGCCGTCCCCGAGTCGTCGGGAACGCTGCCCCCGGCCCGCTTCCGCGAAGCCGCGCCGACCTGGCTGGCGCCGGCCCTGCACGGCACGTGGCAGGCCGCCCCGTTCATGTCCCACTGGGCGCCGCCCCTGCCGGGCCCGTCCGGGGGCTGACGGCCCACCAGGCGGGGCCGGGCTTCCCGCCCGGTGGGCGGTCCAGCGACGTCCACGGACTGCGGGTGGGCGTGTCGGACCCGCCGGCCGTCGCCACGGGAGGCCGGCCCGGGGGCCGTCGTCGCGGGAGGCCGGCCCGGCGGGCGGGCGTCGGGCCTGCCCGTTGGGCGGGGTGACGGTTCCCGCCCGGGCGGGCCGTCGACCGGACACGCCCGGCCCACCGGGTGGCCCGGGGGCGGAGGGCCTGCCCGGCCTGCCCATCGGCCCCGGGTCGCGGGGATTGCCCGGCCGGCCCGTTGGTCTGCGTACACGGGGCGGGGTCCACCCGCCGGGCCGAGGACGGCAGGCCCGACCAGCCTGCCCGTGCCGAGGTGCTGGGCGGCGGACAGGCCCGGTGTTCGTGCCGGACCCGCTTGATCAGCCCCGGGTCAGTGGCCGCCCTTCGGCTCCCGGCAACCGCCCTCCATGTACACGCCGTGGGCCTCGACACGGGCGGGTGAGCCCAGCACTCCGGACAGGCAGGGCCCCGTCCCGGGGATCCACAGCGCGAACCCGAGGCCCGAGCCCGAGCCCGAGCCCGCGGCGTACACGTCGCCGCTCGTCACGGCGTACCCGAGTCCCTGCAGCAGCGCGGCCAGCTCCCCCGGATCCCGCGGACCCCCCGCGCCGCCGGTGTCCGCCAGTGCCTTCCTGATCCGCTCCGCGTGGGCGTCCCCGCGGCACTGCGCCGCATCGCTCAGCCCGGCCTGCTGCTTGTACGCGTGGTTCTCCGCGTACTTGCGCGCCTCCGGGTCCGCGGGGCCTGCGCCCGGGTCGGCCGGGGCGACGGACGCGGCCCCCGAACCCCGGCCCTCGCAATGGGCGGCCACCGCGGACAGGCCACTGCCGCCGTCGCCGGAGGCCGACACCTCGCGCGCGCCCTCCCGTTCCGTGGCCGTACCGCAGCCGGTCAGCAGGAACACGCCGACGGCGCACGACGCGGCGATCACCGCTCGGACGGGCCTCGTACTCGGTATCACGGCTCTCCCTGTGTTGGCCGGGGGCCGCCCGGGTGGAACGACCGCGTGCCGATTATCACCAGGCCGACCAGGCCGCGGCGCACCTCCGGTACCACCACGTCGCAGCGCGCCTCCGGCTCCGGCCCGGTCTCCGGCGACGTCCCGGTCCCAGCGACGTCCACCCTCCGGGCCCTCGGCCCGGAACGGCCACCGCCTCGAACCTCGATCCGGCGCCGGCCCCGGTCGGAGCCGGAGGCGCGCACTCCGCCCGCCGCCCCGGCCGGGCCCGAACCGCCCCGTACCGTCCCGCGTCACCCCCGCGGCCCGCACCGAACCCCGGCGGCCGATGCACGGTCAGGGTCGGTCCCGTCTCCTCCCTCCGGCGCGGCGGGAGGACGGGGTGTCGTGCGGGCGGGCGCGGCGCGCGTCCGCCGCGGCGCGTCCCGGCCGCTTTGGTCGCGGAGCGGTTTCGCGGCGGGTCGGTGCGGGGAACAGCCCCGCAGCGCACGCGCGCCCGTGTCAGCCGTCGTTCCGAACCGCGCCCGGAGGCCGCCATGCCCGCACCTCCCCCCGATCCGGTGCACCACCCGCACTTCGCCAGGTTCTACGCCCGCGCCAGCACCGCCGCCGAGACCCGGGCCGGCATGGCCGCCCTGCGCCGCGAGCTGCTGCACGGCGTGTCCGGCCGCGTCATCGAGATCGGCGCCGGCAACGGGCTGAACTTCGCCCACTACCCCCGCGCCGTCTCCGAGGTCGTCGCCGTCGAACCGGAACCCACCCTGCGCCGGCTCGCTGCCGCGGCCGCGCTGCGCGCCGAGGTGCCCGTGGACCTCGTACCGGGGGTGGCGGAAGCGCTGCCCGTCAAGAGCGAGGCCTTCGACGCCGCCGTCGCGTCACTGGTCCTGTGCACCGTACGCAGCCTGCCGCGCGCCCTCTGCGAACTCCATCGGGTGCTGCGCCCCGAGGCCGAGCTGCGGTTCCTGGAGCACGGGCTCGCGCCCGGCCCCGGCATGGCCGCCGTGCAGCGCGGGCTGGACCGGACCGTCTGGCCCCGCCTGTTCGGCGGTTGTCACACCGCCCGCGACCCGCTCGCCGCGATCGAGGCCGCCGGGTTCCGGATCGTGTCGCAGCGCGCCTTCCGGTTGCCCGAGCGCGGACCGGCTCTCCCCACCTCGTACTGCGTGATCGGCTCCGCCCGCCGCGTTCCCTGACGCCGACCGGCCGGCCCGTCACCCGTCCGGCCGACCGTCCGACCGTCCGACTGCCGTCAGTCCGTCAGCGGCTTGACCCAGCGCGTCCAGATGTCCTCCGGGTGGTAGCCGGCCGCGCCCCACGCCCCGCGCGCCCCTTCGTTCCCATCGAGCACCATCGCGTCGGCCCCTCGTCCGCCCAGGGCCGCGAAGCGTTCCTCGGCGGCCGCCGGCAGGGCCGTGCCGATGCCTTGCCGACGGTGGCCGGAGTGCACCGCGAGCCGGTACGGGTGGCAGCGCCGGCCGTCGAACCCCGCGACGACCGTGCCGACGAGCTCCTCGCCCCGCCGGGCCAACAGGAGGGCGTGCGGGTCCCGGGCGTGGAGCCGTTGGACGCCGACGAGGTCGTCGCTGATGCTCGTGCCCTTGGCGGCGCCCTTCCAGAAGGCCGACACGGTGGTCAGGTCCGCCGCCGAAGCGGTGGTGCCGCGGAGATCATTCATGCGCTCATCCCACCATCCGCGCATGCGGGGCCGGAAGGGCGGTCATTCTCCTGGGGTGTGTTCTTGCTGCCCGGGCGGCGGGCCCGTCGTACGGGCGCGTCCGATCGCCCCCGACCGAAGGGGTGTGAGCGTCCGTCCATGGGCGAGCCTCGCGGTTCCCGGCCTCCGCTCGCGTCCTTGCGACGCCGCGCGCCGCTTCTCCGTCTGACTGATCATGGGACGGAGGTGAACGCCCGATGACCGAAGTGCTCCTGCTCGTCCTGGCGCTGCTGCTGTGCGTCGCCTGCGGGGTCTTCGTCGCGGCCGAGTTCTCGCTGACCACCGTCGAGCGCAGCGAACTCGAACGCGCCGTGGAGCGCGGCGAGCGGGGAGCGGACAGCGCCCTGACCGCCGTCCGCAGCCTGACGTTCCAGTTGTCCGGTGCCCAGCTCGGCATCACCGTGACCGGCCTGGTCATCGGCATGCTCTCCAAGCCGTCGATCGCCGCGCTGCTCCAGGGGCCGTTCGAGGCCATGGGCCTGTCGGCCTCGGCCGCGTCCTCGACCGCCCTGGCCCTCGGCACCGCGCTGTCGACGGTCGTCCTGATGGTCGTCGGCGAACTCGTGCCGAAGAACTGGGCGATCTCCTCGCCGCTGGCGATCGCCAAACGGGTGGCGACCGCGCAACGGGTGTTCAGCCGGACCTTCAAGCCGCTGATCAGTCATCTGAACACCACCGCGAACCACCTGGTCCGGCGGTTCGGCATGGAGCCGGCCGAGGAGCTGGCGTCCGCCCGCAGCCCGCAGGAGCTCGTGGCGCTCGCCCGGCACTCCGCGAAGGCGGGCGCGCTGGAGGAGGACACGGCCGAGCTGTTCGTACGGACCCTGAACCTGGCCGACCTGACCGCCGAGAACGTGATGACCCCGCGCGTGCAGGTCACCGCCCTGGACGTGCAGACCACCGCGGAGGACGTGGCGAACGCGACCATGGCGACAGGTCTGTCCCGCTTCCCCGTCTACCGGGGCAGCCTCGACACCGTCGTCGGCATCGTCCACATCAAGGACGTACTGGCCCTGCCCGCCGAGGAACGCCACCGCCGCCCCGTCTCGCAGCTGCTGCGCGAACCGCTCCTCATACCCGAGTCGCTGACCGTGGACCGGCTGCTGGACCGGCTGTCCGGGCGGCAGACGATGGCCGTCGTCATCGACGAGTACGGGGGCACGGCCGGGGTGGCCACGCTGGAGGACATCGTCGAGGAGGTCGTCGGCGAGGTGCGCGACGAGCACGATCCGCACGAGACCTCGGACCTGGCCCCCGCCGGTACGGACGAAGCCGGCCGGCCCCTCTACTCCGCCGACGGCGCCGCCCGCACCGACCAGCTCCGCAAGATCGGCCTCCACGTGCCGGACGGGCCGTACGAAACCCTGGCCGGGCTGATCGCCACCGAACTGGGGCGGATCCCGGCCGTCGGCGATCGGCTGGAGCTGGACGGCTGGCAGCTGGACGTGGTCGACGCAGGCGGTCGGCGCGCCGCGCGCGTCCTGCTGCACGTGCCCACCGGAACCGTCGACGGCGGGGTAGCGGAGGAGTCCCGATGACCGTGATCCAGCTGCTGATCGGCCTGGCGACCCTCGTCGTCAACGCCTTCTTCGTCGGCGCGGAGTTCGCGCTGATCTCCGTCCGCCGCAGCCAGATCGAGCCGTACGCCGAGGAGGGCGACCGGCGGGCCCGCGCGGTCCTGTGGGGCCTGGAGCACGTATCGGCCCTGATGGCGGCCGCCCAACTGGGCATCACCCTGTGCACCCTGGTCCTGGGCATCGTGGCCGAGCCGGCCATCGCGCACCTGCTGACCCCGGTGTTCGACCTCGTCGGGGTGCCGTCCGGGCTGTCCCACGCGATCTCCTTCGTGGTGGCGCTGGCACTGGCGACGTACCTGCACATGCTGTTCGGCGAGATGGTGCCGAAGAACGTCGCGCTGTCCGAGCCCGTGCGCACCGCGCTGTTGCTGGGGCCGCCGCTGGTGACCGTGACCCGGGCGCTGCGGCCGGTGATCTTCGCGATCAACGCCTTCGCCAACCTCGTGCTGCGGCTGCTGCGGGTCGAGGTGAAGGACGAGGTCGCGGCCACCTTCTCCGACGACGAGCTGGCCCGCATGGTCAAGGACTCCAGCGACGCCGGACTGATCGACGACCGGGCGAGCGAGCGGCTCCACGACGCCCTGGAGCTGGGTCGTCGGCCGGTGACCGACGTGGTGCTGCCCGCGGACCAGGTGGTTCCGGCCCGATGGGGCATCACCGCGGCCGGGCTGGAGCAGCTGTCGGCCGCGTCCGGATACTCCCGCTTCCCGGTGATCGATCCGCAGCACCGGATCCTGGGCTACCTCCACGTCAAGGACGCCCTGGACGTGACCGAGCGCGATGCCCCCTTCCCCTCGGCCGCGCTGCGCCCGATCGCGCAGGTACGGGCGGAGACCCCGCTGGACGACGTACTGACCGCCATGCGCCGCAGCCGTACGCACTTGGCCGCGGTGCTGGGGGCGGACGGGGTGATGACGGGGTTGGTGACGATGGAGGACGTCCTGCGCGAGCTGTTCGGCAGGCCGACCTCCGCCTGAGGCGGGCGGGAAGCGGGTGGGCCCCGGGGCTGCGGACGCCGGGTACCGCGCGGTAGCATCGCTCCCGCCATGGAGATGAATGCCTCTTACACCAGTTTCGTCGCGGTCGGCGACTCCTTCACCGAGGGCATGTCCGACCTGCTCCCCAACGGCTCCTACCGGGGCTGGGCCGATCTGCTCGCCGCCCGTCTCGCACGGCGCGAGCCCGGTTTCCGGTACGCGAACCTCGCCGTGCGCGGCAAGCTGATCGGGCAGATCGCCGCGGAGCAGGCCCCGGTGGCCGCCACGATGGGCGCCGACGTGGTCACCCTGGTCGGCGGCCTGAACGACACCCTGCGGCCCAAGGTGGACATGGGTCGCGTCCGCGGCCACCTGGAGGAGGCCGTCGCGCTGCTCGCCCCCTCGTGCGGGCAGCTGGTGCTGATGCGCTCCCCGGGCCGCAACGGGCCCGTGATGGAACGCTTCCGGCCGCGCATGGAGGAGCTCTACGTCATCCTCGACGAGCTCGCCGAGAAGCACGGCGCGCTGCTGGTGGACCTTTACGGGGCTCCCGTCCTCGCGGAGCCCCGCATGTGGGACGTCGACCGGCTGCACCTGACGGCCGAGGGCCACCGCCGGGTGGCGGAGGCCGTCTGGCAGACCCTGGGCCTGCCCGCGGAGGAGGACTGGCGCGCTCCGCTGCCCACCGCCGTCGCGATGGGTTGGCCGGCCCGCCGCACCGAGGACCTGCGGTTCGCCCGGCAGCACCTCCTGCCCTGGATCGGCCGCCGCCTGACGGGCCGCTCCTCGGGCGATGGCCTGCCCCCGAAGCGCGCCGAGCTGCTGCCCTTCGGGACCTCGCAGGTCTCGTAGCAAGGCACAATCGCGGACGGCGCCCCGACCTGCGTGAACGCACAGCCGCGGCCCAAGTAGAATTCCTCCACGTGACAGCCAAGCCCCGCATCCCCAATGTCCTGGCCGGCCGCTACGCCTCCGCGGAGCTCGCCGTCCTGTGGTCCCCCGAGTACAAGGTGACGCTGGAGCGGCGGCTGTGGCTCGCCGTGCTGCGTGCCCAGAAGGACCTCGGCATCGACGTCCCGGACGCCGCCCTCGCCGACTACGAGCGCGTCCTGGAGACCGTCGACCTCGCCTCCATCGCCGAACGCGAGAAGGTCACCCGGCACGACGTGAAGGCCCGGATCGAGGAGTTCAACGCCCTCGCCGGACACGAGCACGTCCACAAGGGCATGACCTCCCGCGACCTCACCGAGAACGTCGAGCAGCTCCAGATCCGGCTCTCGCTGGAGCTCGCCCGGGACCGTACCGTCGCGGTGCTCGCCCGCCTCGGAAAGCTGGCCGGCGAGCACGCCGAGCTGGTCATGGCGGGCCGCTCCCACAACGTCGCCGCTCAGGCGACCACCCTGGGCAAGCGCTTCGCGACCGGCGCCGACGAGCTGCTGGTCGCCTACGCCCGCCTCGAGGACCTGCTGGAGCGCTACCCGCTGCGCGGGATCAAGGGCCCGGTCGGCACCTCCCAGGACATGCTCGACCTGCTGGGCGGCGACACCGCCAAGCTCGCCGACCTGGAGCAGCGCATCGCCTCCCACCTGGGCTTCGCGCAGGCCTTCACCTCGGTCGGCCAGGTCTACCCGCGCTCGCTGGACTACGACGTGGTCACCGCCCTGGTGCAGCTGGCCGCCGCCCCCTCCTCGATCGCGAAGACGGTCCGCCTGATGGCCGGCCACGAGCTGGTCACCGAGGGCTTCAAGCCCGGTCAGGTCGGCTCCTCCGCGATGCCGCACAAGATGAACACCCGCTCCTGCGAGCGCGTGAACGGCCTCATGGTCATCCTGCGCGGCTACGCGTCGATGACCGGCGAGCTGGCCGGCGACCAGTGGAACGAGGGCGACGTCTCCTGCTCCGTGGTCCGCCGCGTGGCCCTGCCCGATGCGTTCTTCGCCTTCGACGGCCTGCTGGAGACCTTCCTGACCGTCCTGGACGAGTTCGGCGCCTTCCCGGCCGTCGTGGCCCGCGAACTGGACCGCTACCTGCCGTTCCTCGCCACCACCAAGGTGCTGATGGGCGCCGTCCGGGCCGGGGTGGGCCGCGAGGCCGCGCACGAGGTCATCAAGGAGCACGCCGTCGCTTCCGCCCTCGCCATGCGCGAGCAGGGCGCCGAGCGCAACGAGCTCCTGGAGAAGCTGGCCGCCGACGAGCGCATGCCTCTGGACCGCGCCCAGCTGGACGCGCTCATGGCCGACAAGCTGTCCTTCACCGGCGCCGCGGGTGACCAGGTGGCGACCGTGGTCTCCCGCATCGAGGCGATCGCGAAGCAGCACCCGGAGGCCGCCGGGTACGCGCCGGGGTCGATCCTCTGACCCCCGACGAGCTCGATGCCGCCCGCGACCGCGTCCTCCCGGACGTGGTCGCGGGCGGTCTGCGTGTGCTGTTCTGCGGGATCAATCCGGGTCTCCTCTCCGCCGCGACGGGCCACCACTTCGCCCGCCCCGGCAATCGTTTCTGGCCGGTACTGCACCTGTCGGGGTTCACGCCCCGTCGGCTGGCGCCGGAGGAACAGCGGGAACTGCTCTCCTACCGCCTCGGCATCACCAACGTCGTGGCCCGGGCGACCGCCCGCGCCGACGAGCTCAGCACCGAGGAGTTCATCGAGGGCGGTCGGATCCTGACGGCCAAGGTGGAGGCCCTGCGCCCCCAGTGGCTGGCCGTGGTCGGCGTCACCGCCTACCGCACCGCCTTCGGCGAGCGGAAGGCCGTCATCGGCCCCCAGGAACGCACCATCGGCGCCACCCGGATCTGGGCCCTGCCCAATCCCAGTGGCCTCAACGCCCACTGGACGGCCGAGTCCATGGCCCAGGAGTACGGACGCCTCCGCACAGCCGCCGAAACCCCACCCGAACTCTGACCCCGGTTCCGCCCCGCCCGCTGCCGGAGCCCCGGGATCCGATCCGACCGGACCACGGCCGATCCCCTCGGTAGGCCGACCGGCCCCCCGGATCCCGAGCCGCCACTCGTCCCGACGCCCACCAGTCCGGACGCCCGCCCTGTCGGCCCGTCGGCCGTGTGGCGGGACCCTGATCGGGCTGCCCTACGGTGGGTCGACCACCGTGACTGCCGCCATCAGCAGGTAGGGCTCGTCCTCGCCCCACTGGGCCACGCACACCGCTAGCCAATTGTCCTCGGCGCGCCACAGGTGCAGGTGGTCGGTGGTGTGGCTCAGCTCCTGCCACGGCTGCGGTATGTCCTCTCCTGCGAGGGCTCGGAGCGTCAGGGAGTCCGGGGAGAAGACCTGTGGCTCTCCCCACCGGTCGGCCAAGGCTTGCGTGAGCGCCCCGTACTCGGCTCCGATCTGATCGCGTGCCTCGGCGCGGTACGAACCGTCGTCCTCCCAGAAGTCCCGGGTCCCGCCGAGCCGGACCAGGTGGTATCCCGGGCCACTGGTGTGCCGGCCCAGCCGCACCGGCGCGTCCACGAAGGCCTGCGCCCGCAGCCGGTCGATCAGGTCGAGTTGCTGTCCCGTGGTCATATCGTCAGTATTCCGGGGGCCACTGACATCTGGCCCCTCGTCACGCGTCTCGGCGTCGCACCGCGAACCACCCGGCGGTCAGGGCCGTCACGGCCCATATCGCGGCCACCCCGAGCCCCGTCCAAGGGCCGAGGGATCCCGGCGCCTCCGTCCGCATCACGAGCTGACCGGCCCGATCGGGCATGAACTCCATGCCCCCTCCGGCCACCTGCCCGACGACGAAGGGCACGATCAGAAGGAAGGGTATGAGCAGGCTCATCACCGCGGTGCCGCTGCGCACAGCAGCCGTCAGACCGGCCGCCAGGAGGGCGATCAGCATCAGGTAGATCCCGCTTCCGAACACGGCCCGCAGCGCACCCGGGTCGTTCAGGGACAGGGCGTGGTCGCCCCTCCAGGCCTGCCCGGCGAGGAAGGTGACGAGGCCGGTGATCTGTCCTACGGCGAGGGCGAGTCCGGCGATGACGGTGACCTTGGACAGGTAGAGCGCCGTCCGGTTCGGTACGGCGGTGAGGGAGACCCGCAGTGCGCCGTTGCGGAACTCGCCGGCGAACGCTGTGGCGCCGAAGGCGATGGCGGCTATCTGACCGAAGTTGATTCCGAAGAAGGCGCCGAACAGACGGTCCTCCCCCAGGGCATCAGCCTCGGACGTACCGATCGCCGCGGCGGTGAGGACCGTGATGCCCGCTGTCGCGGCGAAGACCGCCAGCAGCGATCCGAGGACCGCTCGGGCGGAACGTATTTTGATCCATTCCGAGCGCAGCACGGGACCGGTCGGGAGGGCGGATGCGGGCCCCGCGGGGGTGGGCCGGGCAGTCGTGGTGATCATGGCTCTGGCTCCCGTCATGACGTCAGGCGGCGTGGGCGGCGAAGGGGGTGCGGTCGGAGGTCAGATCGAGGTAGGCCTGCTCCAGTGAGGCCCGCTCGTCGGCGAGTTCCAGCAAGGGGATGCCCTCGCGGGCCGCGAGGATCCCGAGCCGCTCGGCGGATATGCCCTGCACGATCCAGCGCCCCGCCTCTGCCGGGGTCATCGCGAAACGGTCGTGCCCGAGCGCGGCCCGCAGCCGGTCCGGCTCCGTGGTCCGCAGCCGCACCCGGGGCGTGCTGCGGGCGTCGATGAAGTCCTTCAGGGAACTGTCGGCGAGGAGTCTGCCCTGCCCCAGTACGACCAGGTCGTCGACGAACGAGGCGGATTCGGCCATGAGGTGACTGGAGACGAGGACGGTACGCCCCTCGGCGGCAAGGCGGCGCATCAGCTCCCGGATCCAGATGATGCCCTCGGGGTCGAGGCCGTTGGTCGGCTCGTCCAGCAGTAGTACCGCCGGATCGCCCATGAGTGCGGCCGCCATGCCGAGGCGCTGTCGCATGCCGAGCGAGAAGGATCCCACCCGTTTCCTGGCCACCGCCTCCAGCCCCACCTGTTCCAGAACCGCGTCCACCCGTGGAACGGGGATGCCGTTGCTCACCGCGAGGGCGAGCAGGTGGTCACGGGCCCGGCGTCCGCCGTGTGCGGCCTGGGGGTCGAGCAGGACGCCGACCTCGCGCAGCGGGTTGCGCAGCTCGGTGAACCCGCGGCCGCCGATGGTGGCGGTGCCGGAAGTCGGCCGGGTCAACCCCAGCAGGAGGCGCATGGTGGTGGATTTTCCGGCGCCGTTGGGCCCCAGGAAGCCGGTGACGCGGCCCGGCATGACGTCGAAGGTGAGGTGGTCCACGACCCTGTGGGTTCCGTAGTCCTTGGTCAGTTCGCTGATCTCGATGCGGTTCATGACTCAAGATTCGCCTTCGGGGCGCCCTCGTTCCTCCCCCACGCGAGGGTGCCGTCTCCCCCACGTGGGGGAGACGCTCGTGGCAGGCGCGCTGCCAGGATGGAGGCATGTACAAACTGCTCCGTGCGCCGCTTCAGCCGGTGACGTATTCGCGCTGGCTGCACTTGTGCGTTCCCCTGTTGCTGTTGGCCATCTGGATGTTCATCAACCCCAGCCGGCCCTGGATGCCCCTGTTGATCGTCATACCGTTCGGTTTCGTGCCGTGGGTGCGGTTGGCCGAGGGGCTCCAGGCCCAGTTCCTGCTGACCCCGCAGGAGCGGGACTCGGTCGCAGGTGGTGTGAGGGACGCCGACGACATCGGTGGCATCAGCACCACCCCCTCGGCGGGTTGGAGCGACCGGTGGCGGACGTTGCTGTGGCTGGAGGTGCGGTTGGTGGTGGCCGGAGCGGCCATGTTCGCGACGGTCTGGCTGCCCTTGCTGTCCGTGGAGTTCATCGCGACCGCGGTCGGGCATCCCCTGAACCCGGACCTGGCGCTCTCCTTCGCTCCGCCGCGCTGGGCTGCGGCCCTTCTCGCACCGGTACCGCTGGTCGTGCTCATCGTCGTCGTGATCCTGCTCGGCGAGATGATCACGAAGATCGCCCGGCGGCTGCTGGGACCCTCGGCGGCCGAGCGGCTGACCGTGCTGGAGGCCCGCACGGAGCAGTTGTTGGAGCGGACCCGGATCGCGCGGGAACTCCACGACTCCATCGGGCACGCGCTGACCGTGGCTGTCGTCCAGGCCGGTGCCGCGCGATCGGCGAAGGACCCGGAATTCACCGACCGGGCGCTGAACGCCATCGAGGAGACGGGCCGGGCGGCGTTGGAAGACTTGGAGCGGGTCCTGCTGGTCCTGCGCGAGTCCGCGCAACCGCCCTCACAACGCCCCACCTTGGCTGAGGCCGACCGGCTTCTGGAGTCGGCCCGGGCATCGGGGGCACAGGTGGACGCACAACTGACGGGTTCGCTGGAGAAGTTGCCCGGCCCGGTCACTCGGGAGGGGTACCGGATCCTGCAGGAGGCCCTCACCAACGTGCTGCGTCACTGCGGTCCGGTGCCGGTACGCGTGCGCGTGGAGATGGCACCGGGCCGGCTGGATCTGGAGGTGACGAACCCGCTGCCCGAGCGGGCGGTGCTGACGAGCCGATCCGGGAGCGGGCTCCGCGGGATGCGGGAACGGGCGGCGCTGCTCGGTGGCGCGGCCGAAACCGGTCCTTTTGACGGCGGTTGGAGGGTGCACGCCCGGCTTCCGCTGGAGCGAATACGCTGATCGGATGCCGGTCACCGTTCTGCTCGTCGACGACGAACCTTTGGTGCGCGCGGGTCTGCGCGCCGTATTGGACTCCCAGCCCGACATCGAGGTGGTGGGGGAAGCCGCCGACGGTGCCGCTGTCATCCCGCTCGTGCGCCAATTGCGCCCCGACGTGGTGGCGATGGACGTACGGATGCCCCTGCTCGACGGCATCGAGGCGACACGGGCGGTCCTCCGGTCGGTGGACGCGCCGCCCAAGATCCTCGTCGTCACGACCTTCGAGAACGACGAGTACGTCTATCAGGCGCTGCGCGCCGGAGCGGACGGATTCCTGTTGAAGCGGGCCCGCCCCGCGGAGATCGTGCACGCGGTCAGACTGGTGGCCGAGGGCGACACGCTCCTGTTTCCCGCTGCCGTGCGAGCCCTCGCCGCCGAGTACGGCAATCGCGAGGCACGTACCGTCCTGAAGCGGGCTGCGCTGACCGAGCGCGAGGAGGCGGTCCTGCGGCTGATGGCCCGCGGGCTGACGAACGTGGAGATCGCCGGCGAACTGATCGTCGGCACCGAGACCGTGAAGTCGCATGTGAGTGCCATTCTGGGGAAGCTGGGGGCTCGAGACCGGACCCAGGCGGTGATCACCGCGTACGAGTCCGGATTCGTCGCACCGGCCTGAGGGGAGGGGCCGATTCCGAACTTGGGGGGCTGCTTCTCGCCGCCGCGCCGGGCACGCAGTACCATCCGGCTGACAAGGCCGCTAGCTGGGAGGACACACGTTGGGGCAGCTGACCGGCGGGGATCCTTCTCTGCTCCGGCGAATCAATTCGGCCGTGGTGCTCCGGGCACTGCGCGCGGCTGAATCGCCGACCCTCACCGATCTCACCCGGGTCACCGGGCTGTCCCGTCCGACGGTCGAGGGCGTCGTCGAGGGACTGATCGGTACCGGGCTCGTGGTGGAGGCCGACGCGGAGGAAGGCGCGCGACGGCAAGGCCGGCCCGCACGGCGCTTCCGCTTCCGCGCCGAGGCCGGGCACCTGCTGGGCATCGAGATCGGCTCGCACCGCGTCGCGGTGTTGCTGTCCGGGCTGGACGGCCGGGTGATCGGCGCCGGAACCAAGGACGTCGCCGAGACGGCGTCGGCCGATGAGCGGCTGGAGCGGGTCAGGGCGGCCGTGGCCGACCTGTTGCGCCGGGCCGGGATCCCCCGCGACTCCCTGCGGGCGGTCGGCGTCGGAAGCCCCGGGATCGTGGAGGCGGACGGGACGGTCCGCCTCGGTACGGCATTGCCCGGCTGGACGGGGCTGCCGCTCGGGGAACGCTTGCGGCGTTCGTTCCGGTGCCCGGTGCAGGTGGAGAACGACGCCAACGCGGCGGCGGTCGCCGAGCACTGGAAGGGGGCCGCGCGGGACACCGACGACATGGTGTTCGTGATGGCCGGGCTCAGCCCGGGCGCGGGCTCACTGATCGGCGGGCGACTGCACCGGGGCTTCGGCGGCGCGGCCGGCGAGATCGGCGCCCTGCACCTGCTGGGGCGCGAGGCCACGCCGGAGCGGCTGCTGTCGACGACCGGCGAACCGCTGCACCCCCTGGACGAGCCCGCCGTCGCCGAGGTGTTCGCGATGGCCAAGCGGGGCGACGAGCGGGCGGTGGCCGCCGTGGAGCGGTTCCTCCAGCGGCTGGTGCACGATGTGGCCGCGCTGGTGCTGGCGATGGATCCGGAGCTGGTGGTCGTCGGCGGCTGGGCGGCCGGTCTGGACGGGGTCCTGGAGCCGCTGCGCCGGGAACTGGAGCGGTACTGCCTGCGTTCGCCACGGGTGGTGCTCTCCATGCTCGGAGAAGCCGCCGTGGCCACCGGGGCGCTGCGGCTCGCGCTGGACCACGTGGAGGAAGAGCTCTTCGCGGTGGAGAAAACGGTCACGGCTCGCCGCTGAAGCACACGGGCCACGGCCGGGCCGCGGGCCGATTGTGGGTCCGGGGTCCGGGGTCCGGGGTCCGGGCCGTCCGACGGCATCGGCGAGCCGCCACCTCGGATCGGTAGCGCGGCTGCGGCCGCGAGCCGCAGCCCGGGGCCCCACCCGAGCGCCCGGCACCGGAGACCGGTCCCGAGTCGGAGTTCGGGGCGACCGGAGCCGGACGGCCGGGGCCGGACCCAGAGCCTGGGCCGGACCCCACACCGAAACCGGACCCAGAGCCGGGACCGGACCCAACGCCGAAGCCAGGCCAGCCGGGGCCGGACCCAACGCCGAAGCCGGGGCCGGCCGGGGCCGGACCCAACGCCGAAGCCGGGGCCGGAGCCGCGTCCGCGGCGAGGGCCCGAGCCTGGGGCCAGGGCGGACCCAGAGCCGAAGCCGGGGCCAGAGCTGGGCCTGGCGGCCGGAGCCGGAGTCGAGACCGGCCGTGGAGCCGGAGCCCGAGGCCGGAGCCGGAGCCGGAGCTGGAGGCCGGACCCCAGGCAGCAGCTGGAACCGGAGCCAAGCCCGGGGCACTGCCGGAGCCCGATCCCGGGGCCGGGCCCGGGGTGGGGGCGGGAGCCGGGCCCGGGAGGGGTACGAGTTGCGTCGGGCGGGCGTCCCGGGGGCCCGGGGTGCGCACGGCCTCCCGGGATTGGGTTAGCTTCGGCGCATGCGTCAGTCGTCGGTGTCTTCGCCCTTGACCGAGTTCGAGGTCACCCTGGTCGAGCGTGAGCTCGGGGTTTCCTTCCCCACCGAGTACCGGGCGTGTTTGCAGGAGGAGGCGCCCGCCCAGCAGGTGTTCCGGCCGCGCCGGGTGGGGTCCGGCTGGGATTGGGGCTTCGACTGGTACTGGCCCGCCGAGTTGGTGCGGTTGCCCTTCCCGCACCCCGACTCGTACGCGCGGGCGGAGCACGAGCTGGCCGCGCGCGAACCGCTCCCGGAGGACTTCACGGACGTGCGGGCGCACATCGCCGCCTACGACGCGTGGGACCAGGAGTACGAGGTCTTCCAGTACGCCAAGATCGCCGGGGCCGTGCTGCTCCAGGAGAACGGATGCGGCTTCAGCACGCTGCTGGCGGTCTCGGGTCCCCTCGCCGGCACGGTGTGGTGGGACGGCCGCGCCTCCTGTGACCTGATCCTCCCGCTCTCCCTCGACCACCCGGGCGGGGCCCGACCGGTCACCTTCGGCGAGTGGCTCCGGCACGGCTCATGGCACTTGCTGCCGCCGAACCGGGGCCGGACCGACGCGGAGTGAGAGGAACTCCCCCACGCCTTGGGCGCGGGCGGGGCCGGTCGCCCGCTCTCAGCGACCGTGCGGGCCATGGGGGCCGTCGAGGGCCGACCGGTCCCGACGGACGTGGGAGCCACTCCGCCATCGCCCGCGGGCCTCGGCGGCCGTGACGCGTCCCGCCGCACCCCGTTCCCGGGGTGCGGCGTCCGGTCAGGAGGCGGCGCGGGTTTCGGTGATCTCGACCCCGGAGTCGCCGAAGGTGAGGCGGCAGGTATCGGCGCGGTACGTGGCCACCGATACGGCGGCGGTTCCGGCGGCGGTGAAGTACCGGGTGGTCACGAGGAGCACGGGGGCGCCGGGAAGCCGGTCCAGTTCCTTGGCGTCGTCGGCGCGGGCCGAGCCCAGCTCCACCGAGCGGTCCTGCCCGTCGAGCGCGAGGCGCTGGAGTTCCCGCAGGACGGCGCGCGCCCGGGCGGGTCCGGCGGGGGCGTCGATGGCGGAGAGCCCGGGTACGGACGCCGTGGGCACGTACAGCAGCTCGGCGGCGACGGCCTGGCCCTGGGTGACGCGGGTCCGCCGGACGGTGTGCACGGGCTGGTCGGCGCCGGTGCCGAGGAGCTTCAGGACCGCGGCGGTGGGAATGCCGTCGGCGGCGTCCACGGGCTCCCAGCCGTCGACGCTCTCGCCGGGCCAGCTGTGCCGGGTGCTGCCGACGGCGACGCCCACGCGCGGCGGGGCGACCGTGGTGCCGACCCCGCGGCGGCGCTGCAGGCGTCCTTCGAGTTCGAGCTGCTCCAGCGCCTGGCGCAGGGTGGCCCGGGCGACTCCGAAGCGGGCGGCGAGCTCACGCTCGTTCGGCAGGACCTCGCCCACGGCGAAGTCCTGGTCGAGCGCCTCACTGAGGACGTTCTTCAGGTGCCAGTACTTCGGCTCCGGCACTGATTCGAGCTGCGTGGTCCCCACCCTGACTCCTCCTGCATTCGCCGCTTCGCCGTGTTCCAGCGGCGGTTCCGCGCCGCAGTTCCGCGCCTTTGTTTATTAAAGGTTCCTGCACTATCCCTGCGACGATAGGACGGCGCCACCCCTTGGTCAAGACCAATCCTCGCCGCTTTGTCGGGCAGATCGGGCATATGTAGCAAGCCGTTCACAGGATGTTCTCGCTCCCACCGCTCTTGACGGAAAGCTTGTAGCCAGGGACTACCGAGCGGTAATGATGGGGGACGTCGTTACTGACGGCCTGTCTCACACGCGTCCACCCGACGAGGAGCAGCATGACCGCCACGGTCTCGTTCACGATCGATTCGCCGCTGGGCATCCGGCCCGCCACCGTCTCCTACGAACGCAAGGGCGCGGGCGATCCGCTCCTCCTGCTGCACGGCATCGGCCACCACCTCCAGGCCTGGCACCCGGTGACCGACGTGCTGGCCGCCGAGTACGACGTCATCGCCGTCGACCTGCCGGGCTTCGGCGCGTCGCCGGCGATGGCCACCGGTGTCCCGTACGACCTGGACACCGTCACCCCCGCGCTCGGGGCGTTGTGTGCCGCGCTGGGTGTGGAACGTCCGCACGTGGCGGGGAACTCGCTCGGCGGTTTGCTGGCGCTGGACATGGGGCGCCGCGGCCTGGCCCGTTCGGTCACCGCCCTCTCCCCCGCCGGATTCTGGTCGGAGCCCGAGCGGCGGTACGCGTTCACCGCGCTCCGCGCGATGCGGGCCGGTGCGGCCGCGCTGCCGTTGCCCGCCCTGGAGCGGCTCTCCCGCAGCGGCGCCGGCAGGGCCGCGCTGACGGGGACGATCTACGCCCGGCCGGCGCGGCGCGCCCCGGAGGCCGTGGTCGCCGAGACGCTGGCGCTGCGCGGGGCCACCGGTTTCGAGCAGACGCTGGCGGCGGGTGGCTCCGTACGGTTCCTGCACGACGTGCCGGGGCTGCCGGTGACGATCGCCTGGGGCACCAGGGACCGGCTGCTGCTGCGCCGCCAGGGCGTGCGCGCCAAGCAGACGCTGCCCGGAGCACGGCTGGTGCGGCTTCCGGGCTGCGGCCACGTGCCGATGAACGACGACCCGGCGCTCGTGGCCCGGGTCATCCTCGACACCGCCCGCACCGCGGAACGGGCCCCGGCACCGCTCGCGGCCTGACGGGAGCCGCGCGGCCCGAACCGACGGGCGCCGATCGCGGGGACACCGGACGACGCGCTCGCGAACGCTCCGGCAGCGGCTGCCCGGCGCCCGCGCCGATCGGCATGACGAGCCGGGCCGAGCCGAGCCGGGCCGGCAGGGCCGGACAGCGGGCCGAGTCGGGCAGCGGGTCGAGCCGACCCGAGCCGAGCCGAGCCAAGCCGGGTCGGGCAGCAGGCCGAGCCGAGCAGCGGGCGGCGCGGGGCGAGCCGGCCGCGCCGGCCGCGGGCGCAGGTACGGAAACGGCGGCCCCGGTCCGGGGCTCCACGACCCGCCACCCCCCGCTGACGGCTGTTCATCCGCGGTTCGTGTGGGCGACGCGGGCGGGCCGGGGGGCGGCGGCACACTGGTCCGGCCCGTCCCCGCCGGCCCCTGGAGACGCACCGATGGCACCGATGCCGCACACCCGACGGTCCCTGCTCGGCGGGTCCCTCGCCCTGCCCCTGGGTCTCGCCCTGTCCGCCGCCTTCGCCGCGCCCGCCCTCGCCTCGCCCGCGGGCGCACCGGCCTTCACACGTTCCGGCCGCCCGGTCGCCCGGTGGGGGACGCAGTCCGGTGAGGTCACCGCGCACTCGGCGACCGTCTGGACGCGCTCCGACCGGCCGGCGCGGATGTACGTGGAAACTTCGCCGAGCGAGTCGTTCCGCTACGGGGTGCGCCGGCACGGCGGCCCCTTCCTCGGACCGGCCACCGACTTCACCGGCACGACCACCCTGCGCGACCTGCCACCGGGCCGGCAGATCCACTACCGGATCACCCTCGCCGACCCCGACGACCCCCGTCGTACGAGCGAGCCGGTGCGCGGCACGTTCCGTACCACGCCCGTCTCCCGCCGCCATGACGTGCGCTTCGTATGGTCCGGGGACCTGGCCGGGCAGGGCTGGGGCATCAACCCCGACATCGGCGGATACCGCGTCTTCGAGGAGATGCGGCTGCGCGACCCCGACTTCTTCCTGTTCAGTGGCGACGCGATCTACGCCGACGGTCCGATCCAGGCCGCCGTACCGCTGCCCGACGGTCGGATCTGGCGGAACGTGACGACCGAGGAGAAGTCGAAGGTCGCCGAGACGCTCGACGAGTTCCGCGGGAACTTCCGCTACAACCTGCTCGATCAGCACCTGCGGGAGTTCTACGGACAGGTCCCCGTGCTCGCCCAGTGGGACGACCACGAGGTGCGCAACAACTGGTACCCGGGCCAGCTGATCGACGACCCCCGCTACACCGTCCGGGAAGCCGACGTCCTCGCCGCCCGGGCCCGCCGGGCCTTCGGGGAGTACTTCCCCGTCACCGACCTGCGCGGCGGCCGGGACGAGGGCCGGATGTACCGGGTGATGCGGCACGGCCCGCTGCTCGACGTGTTCGTCCTGGACATGCGGACCTACCGCAACGCCAACTCCCCCAACCGCGGGGCCGAGGACCCGGTCGGCATCCTCGGTCCGGAGCAACTGGCCTGGCTGAAACGGGAGCTGTCGCGGTCGCGCGCCACCTGGAAGGTGATCGCCTCCGACATGCCGCTCGGCATCGTCGTCCCCGACGGCGCCGCGAACTTCGAGGCCGTCGCGCAGGGTGACCCCGGAGCCCCGCTCGGACGGGAGCTGCAGATCGCCGACCTGTTGCGGTACGTCAAGCACCGGCACATCACGGGCACCGTCTGGCTCACCGCCGACGTCCACTACACGGCCGCGAACCACTACGCCCCCGAGCGCGCCGCCTTCAACGACTTCGAGCCGTTCTGGGAGTTCGTGTCGGGGCCGGTCGGCGCGGGCGGGTTTCCCGCCGGTCGGCTCGACGCGACCTTCGGGCCGCGGACCGCGTACGTCCAGTCGGCGCCGGTGGCCAACATGTCCCCGGTCGAGAACCCCCCGTATTACGGCGAGGTGGAGATCGACGGCGGCAGTGGGGAGCTGACGGTCCGGCTGCGCCGCCAAGGTGGTGGCGTGCTGTTCACGAAGGTGTTGCAGCCCGGCCTCGTGGGGCAGGTGTGAGGAACTCGGCGCTGCGGGCCGCGCGCCGGAGGCGAGTATCGGAAACCGGGTGGAAAACCGGCAGAAACCGGCCAGATCGACACTTAACCAGCCGGTCACAGATCGTTTGCGATCACGCAACACCCCTGCGCCACAGTGGTGTGCATGACTGACCGTAACCCCACCTCCGGGTCCCGTCCGCACCGTCACCACTGGCGTCGCGACCTCGTCGAACTCGCCGCCCTGTTCTGCGCCGTGGCCGTGGCCGACGGCATCGCCAATCTTGTCGTGCACGGCCCCCGGGGCCCGATCCTGCTGGTCGCCTCGGCCGTCGCGCTCCTCGTCACGGCGGCCTTCCACACCTGGTGGGCCCGGCGCCACAGCCATGCTCCGCCGCCGGCCGGCGCCCCCTCCGATCCGGCGCCCGTGCCCTCCGCGACGACCGGCGCGGGCGGCACGGGCGGAACGGGCAAGGACGGTACGGGTACGGCCGCGGCGACCGCCGCGCTGTGGCGGATGCGGACGACCGTACGGGACGAGCCCGGCAGCCTCGCCTCGCTCTGCACCGCCCTCGCCCGCAACGGCGTGGACATCCTGACGCTCCAGACCCACCCCCTCCCCGAGGGCGGCACGGTCGACGAGTTCCTGCTCCGCGCGCCGCAGCGGCTGCCCTCCGCCGAACTCACCCGGGTCGTCGCCCGGGCCGGCGGCCACAGCACCTGGATCGAGCGCGCCGACGCCCACGACCTGGTCGACACGCCCACCCGGGTCCTCGGCCTGGCCACCCGGACCGCCCTGGATGCCGCGGAACTGCCGCTCGCGCTGCGTCAGCTGCTCGGTCGCTGCACCATCCACTCGATTCCGGCGACCACCCTGTCCGGCCGCCCCAACGCGGGCGCCGACGCCCCCGTGGAGGGCGTCCTGGAGGCCACCGTGATGCGGCTGCGCGACCCTTCCGGCGGAGCCATCACCGTGGAGCGCCCGTACCTGCCCTTCACCCCGACGGAGTTCGCCCGGGCCCGCGCCCTCGTCGAGCTCGACGCCCGTCTCGGCCCGCGCGTTCCGCGCGGCCAGCACGTCCTGACCCTGCCCGAGGGCAACGAGATCACCGTGCGCCGCGCCGACGGCTCCGACCTGCCGGCGGCCCGCGCCATGCACGACCGCTGCTCCGAGCGCACCCTCGGCCTGCGCTACCACGGCCCCGTCGCCGACGCGGACCGCTACCTCGGGCACCTGCTGAGCCCCCGCTTCGGCCGGACGGTCGCCGCGACGACGGCCTCGGGCAAGCTCGTGGCCCTCGGCCACCTGCTGTGGGACGGCGACGAGACCGAGGTGGCACTGCTCATCGAGGACGAGTGGCAGCGCCGCGGCATCGGCTCCGAGTTGCTGAGGCGGCTGCTCGCGATGGCCGTCGAGGCGGGGTGCGACAGCGTCTACGCCGTCACCCAGGCCTCCAACACCGGGATGGTCGCGGCGATGCGCGGCCTCGGCCTGCCCCTCGACTACCAGATCGAGGAGGGCACGCTGGTGATCACCGCCCGGCTGGACGCGACCCCCGCCGCCCCGCGTCCCGCGTACGGAATCCCGCACGCCCAGGCCCCGTACGAACGAGGCCACCGGCACTGAGGCCCGTCGGGCCCGGCGGGGCCCGCCCCGCGGACGCCTGAGGCCGCCCTCCGCCCGCCCGTCGGCGGAGGCGGTCGCGGCGGGTACCTCCGGCGGCCCGGCATCGCAGCGGGGTCTCGGGCGCCGCTGGAGGCCGAATGGGGCGCGGGCGGAGTGCGGTCCGGGCGGGCTCCCGCCCACCGGGAACCCCGGGACCCGGCTTCCGCCGGCCGCCGGGTCCGCCACCTCGCGCGAAGTTCCGTACGGGCGGGGCGCCCAGGGGTACCGGGAGCCGGGCCCGGCCCTCCGGTGAGCCTCGCGTCAGGTCCCCCGGCCGCCACGGTGATGACGCGGGGCGGTTCCGCGTACGAAGATGGCCGCATGTCAGAGACCCTCCACAGTGACAGCGCAGCACGTCTGCCCCGTCAGGTCGCCGACGCGTACGTCGACGACCTCATCGCCATCGACCCGATCACGGGCACCTACCTCGGCGTCGCGGCCAGCTCCGGCAAACTGCCGGACTTCTCCCCGGCGGGCCGCGCCGCCGCCGCCGAACTGTCGCGCGCCACCCTGGCCGCGCTCGACGCCGCAGAGCGCTCGCCCGGCGCCGACAACGAGGCCGAGCGGCGCTGCGCCCGGCTGCTGCGCGAGCGGCTCCACGCCGAACTCGCCGTCCACGAGGCCGACGAGGACCTGCGCGCCGTCAGCAACATCCACTCCCCCGCCCACTCGGTCCGCGAGGTCTTCACCCTGACCCCGGCCGACAGCGAGGAGGACTGGGCCGCGATCGCCGAGCGGCTGCGCGCCGTACCGACCGCCCTCGCCGGGTACCGCGAGAGCCTCGCGCTCGGCCTGGAACGCGGGTTGCTCGGCAGCCCGCGCCCCGCAGCCACCTTCGTCGAGCAGCTCACCATCTGGGCCGGCGAGGCCGAGGACGGCGCCCGGGACTTCTTCGGCGAGTTCGCCTCCGCCGGACCGCAGGCCCTGCGCGCGGAACTGGACGGAGCGGCCGCCGGTGCGACGGCGGCCGTGGCCGAACTGCGGGACTGGATGCGGGACGTGTACGCCCCGGCCATCACCGACGCGCCGGACCCGGTGGGCCGCGAGCGCTACGCCCGCTGGGCGCGCTACTTCAACGGCAGCGACCTGGACCTGGACGAGGCGTACGCCTACGGCTGGGCCGAGTACCACCGGCTTCTCGCCGAGATGCAGTCCGAGGCGGCCAAGATCCTGCCGGGCGCCGGCCCCTGGGAGGCGCTGCGGCACCTGGACGAGCACGGCACCCACATCGAGGGCGTCGACGAGGTCCGGACCTGGCTGCAGGGCCTGATGGACGAGGCCATCGAGAACCTGGACGGCACCCACTTCGAACTCGCCGAGCGGGTCAAGCGGGTGGAGTCCATGATCGCCCCGCCGGGCGGTGCGGCGGCCCCGTACTACACCAACCCCTCCGAGGACTTCTCCCGTCCCGGGCGCACCTGGTTGCCGACCATGGGTCAGACCCGTTTCCCGGTGTACGACCTGGTGTCCACCTGGTACCACGAGGGGGTTCCCGGCCACCACCTCCAGCTCGCGCAGTGGCAGCACGTGGCGGACCGGCTGTCCCGCTACCAGGCGACCGTCGGCCTGGTCAGCGCGAACGTCGAGGGTTGGGCGCTGTACGCGGAGCGCCTGATGGACGAGTTGGGCTACCTCAAGGACGCCGAGCAGCGGCTGGGTTACCTGGACTGCCAGATGATGCGGGCCGCCCGGGTGATCGTGGACATCGGCATGCACCTGGGTCTGGAGATCCCGGCGGACTCGCCGTTCCACCCGGGCGAGCGTTGGACGGTCGACCTGGCACAGGAGTTCTTCGGGCTGCACAGCGGCCGGCCGGCGGACTACATCGAGAGCGAACTGACCCGCTACCTGTCGATGCCGGGGCAGGCCATCGGCTACAAGCTGGGCGAGCGCGCCTGGTTGCTGGGCCGGGACAACGCCCGTGCCGCGCACGGCGAGTCCTTCGACCTGAAGGCCTGGCACATGGCGGCGCTGTCGCAGGGCTCGCTGGGCCTGGACGACCTGGTGGACGAGCTCTCCAAGCTCTGAGCCGCTCGGCCCGCGTCGCGGGGCCTGCGGTGCGCCGACGGGCCGCACGTTCCCCGGAAGGGGGGTGTGCGGCCCGTCGGCGATGGGCGGCGGTTCAGCAGCCGCAGTCGTCGGAGTCGGTGGGCGAGGTCAGCGGGTCGGCCTCGGCGCGCCGCTCGGAGCCCTGCCAGGTCTCGACCTCGAAGCCCTCGCGGATCCAGTACTCGATGCCGCCGAGCATCTCCTTGACCTGGAAGCCGAGTTCGGCCAGGGCGAGGGCGGAGCGGGTACCTCCGTTGCAGCCGGGTCCCCAGCAGTAGGTCACGACCGGCAGGCTCCGGTCGAGGAGCTTGTCCGCCTGCTCGGGGATGAGGGCCGTGGGGAGGTGGACGGCGCCGGGCACGTGGGCCTGGTCCCAGGACGGGGTGGAGCGGGAGTCGACCAGTTGGAAGCCGAGCTCGGCGCCCTGCTCGCGGTGGGCCTCGAAGGCGGCGGCGACGTCGGACACGTCCGCGTGGAAGGCGAGGCTCGCGGCGAAGTACGCGGCGGCCGCGGCCGGGGTTGCCGGCGGCACCCGTAGGACGGGGTTCGTACGGAGGGCGGCGGGGGCCGGGGTGCTCGTTGTCGTCGTCATGGACATGAATCTACGAAGCGCGGAACATCCGTGGAAGCGAGTTTTCCCGGCCTTCGGCTTGTTCGCCCGGGGATTCCCCTGCTACACCTGCGGGATGACCGACTATTCCCCCGACGCCACCGACTGGCGCATCCTGAGCGTCCTCCAAGAGGACGGCCGCGCCAGTTTCACCGACCTCGCCCGCGCCGTGTCCATGTCCGCGAGCGCCGTCACGGAACGGGTCCGCCGCCTGGAGGAGACGGGGATCATCACCGGCTACACTGCCGTCGTCGATCACGAGAAGCTGGGCAAGGCCATCCTGGCGCTGGTGCGGCTGCGCTATCCGCACGGCAACTACAAGCCCTTCCACGACTTCCTCGACGCCACCCCGGAGATCCTGGAGGCCCACCACGTCACCGGGGACGACTGCTTCGTCCTCAAGGTCACCGCCCGCTCGATGGGTCACCTGGAGGAGGTCACGGGCCGGATCTCGGGTCTGGGCCCGGTGACCACCAGCGTCGTGTACTCGTCCCCGCTGTCCCGGCGGCCGATCAGTCCGTGACGGCCGCCGCCGTGCGGTGGCGGACCACCGAGCCGCCGCGCTGCTTGACGATCTCCAGTTGGGCCTGGACCCGGGTGCGCAGGTCACCGACGTGGCTCACGATGCCGACGCTGCGGTCCCGCTCGCGCAGGGAGTCCAGTACGTCCAGGACCTCGTCCAGGGCCTGGTCGTCGAGGCTGCCGAAGCCCTCGTCGATGAACAGGGTGTCCAGCCGCATGCCGCCTGCCTCGTCGGTGACCACGTCCGCCAGTCCCAGGGCCAGCGCCAGGGAGGCGAAGAAGGTCTCGCCGCCCGACAGCGTGGCGGTGTCCCGCTCGCTGCCGGTCCAGGCGTCGAGGACGTGCAGGCCGAGCCCGGAGCGGCCGCGGCCGCTCGCCCTGGCGTCGGAGTGGACGAGGGTGTAGCGGCCGCCCGACATCCGCAGCAGCCGTACGGTCGCGGCGGCGGCGACCTGCTCCAGCCGCGCGGCCAGGACGTACGCCTCCAGCCGCATCTTGCGCTCGTTGTCGGCGGAGGTGCCCGCGGTGAGCCCGGCCAGCCGGGCCACCCGCTCGTACGCGGCGCGCAGCGGGCCCAGCGCGCGCAGCTCGTGCTCCGCCTGCCGGGAGAGCCGGTCGAGTTCGGCGCAGCGCACCCGGGCCGCGTCGACGGCCGAGCCGGCGGTGCGCAGCCGGGCGGCGGCGCGTTCCGCGCGGGCCTCGGCGGCGTACGGGTCCGCCGCGGGCAGGGCCGCCGCACGGGCGGTGTCCTGCTCGGCGTGCCGCTCGGCCAGCATGGCCTCCTCCGCCCGCCAGGCGTCGATGCGGTGCTGGAGGGCGGTGCGCTCGTACTCGGGGAGCACCGCGTCGGCGGCGGCTTCGATGGTGTCGAAGCCGGCCTTGAAGGCGGCGTCGGCGAGCTGCCCGTCGGCCTCCTTCAGTCGGGCGGTGGTGACCTCGGCCCGGCGCAGCGCGCCGGCGGCGGTGGTGACCATCCGGATCCGGTCCTCCAGGACGCGGGCGCGGGCGGCGACGCTGGGGGCGTCGCCCCGTACCAGGACCAGCTCCGCCTCCAGGGAGGCCTGTTCCCGGTCGAGGGCCTCGCGGCGCTCGGCGCGGGCGGCGGCCCGGCGTTCGGCGTCGAGCCGGTCGGCGCTGCGGGCGGCGTGCTCGCGCTCGGCGCGGCCCAGCCGCTCGCGGGCGGTGTGCAGGGCGGCCGCGTCCGCGTGGGCGGCGGCGTGCCGGGAGCTCAGGTCCGCGGTGAGGGCGCGCAGTTCGGCGGTGGTGGACTCCCCGGCGGCCGACGCGGCCTCGGACTCGGCCTCGCGGACGGCGGCGAGCCTGCGCTCGACGCCGGCCCTGCGCTCCTCGGCGTGTTCGAAACGGGCGTGCGCGGAGTCCTCGGCGTCCCGGTCCACGTGCCCGGGGGCGGGGCGGGCCGGGTCGGGGTGCTGCTCGGATCCGCAGACCGTGCAGGGTTCCCCGGCGGTGAGGGCCTCGGCGAGTTCGGCGGCGATGCCGCGCAGCCGGGCCTCCTTGAGTTCGAGCCAGCGCTCCCGGGCGGCGGCGGACCCCTCGCGGGCCAGCAGCAGTTCGGCCGCGGCGGCTTCGGCGTCGGCGGCCAGGGCGTCCCGCCGGCCGGCGGCGGTGAGCTGCATGCGGACGGGCTCCAGCCGGCCGGCGAGCTGCTCGGCCAGGGTCGCCGCCTGTTGGGCGGCGTCCACCCGGTCCTGGAGCGCGGCCCGGGTGTCGTCCCAGCGGCCGAGCCAGTCGAGGGACTCCTGGTGCTGCTCGTCGGCGTCGCGGGACTCCCGCTCCAGGGTGGCGCGCTCGCGGCCGATCTCGGCGCTGCGCTGCTCGGCGCGGCGGGCGGCGCCGACCGCGCCGAGTTCCTCGCGCAGCCCCTGCTCGACGGAGGCGAGCTGTTCGGCGCCCGCCTCGGCGAGGGTCGGCGGGAGTACGGCGCGTGCCACGGTCTCGGCGTGCCCGGCGGTGAGGTGGGCGGAGGCCGCGGCCCCGCGCAGTTCCAGGGCGGGGGCGACGAGGGCGCCGCGGCGGGCCCGGTCCAGGAGGCTCCGTACGCGTTCGCGTTCGGGCGCGTCCTGTGCGAGCCGCTCCGCGCGTCGGGTGGTCTCGGCGTGCCGGTGCTGGAGCCGGTCGAGTTCGCGGGCCTCCTCGGCGTCCCGTCGGGCGGCCGCGTGCCGTCCCTCGACCGCGGCCAGCGCGTATTCGGCGACGGTGAGCCGTTCGCGGGCGGAGCAGCGGGCGACGGCCGCCCACTCCCGAACGGCCTCGGCGAGGCCCGGGTCGCCGGGCTGGTGCCGGGGCAGCGGCCAGGCGCGCAGGTCGGCGCTGTCGCCGGCGGCCTGGGCGAGCCGCTGGGCGGCGGCGAGGACCTTCTCGTCGCCGGCTCGCACCTTGGCCTCGGCGGCCCGGCGGCGTTCGGCGAGCAGGGCCTCGACGGCGGCGAAGCGGCGGGTGTCGAAGAGCCGGCCGAGGAGCCGGCCGCGGGCCTCGGCGCCGGCGCGCAGGAACTGGGCGAACTCGCCCTGCGGGAGGAGCACGACCTGGCAGAACTGTTCCCGGCTCATGCCGAGGAGCTGTTCGACCTCCTCGCCGATCTCCTGGTGGGAGCGGCTGAGCGCCGTCCACTTGCCGCCGGTGTGCTCGCGCAGCCAACTCTGCGGCTTGTCCTTGGTGGTGCCGGCGCCGCGCTTCTTGGGCCGGTCCTGTTCGGGGCGGCGGGTGATCTCCAGTCGGCGGTCGCCCGCGGTGAGTTCGAGGGTGATCTCGGTCGGCACCTCGGGGGCGGCGTGGTCGCTGCGCAGGCTGGTGCCGGGTGACTGTCGGGAGCCGGGCACCGATCCGTAGAGGGCGTAGCAGACGGCGTCGAGGACGGAGGTCTTGCCGGCGCCGGTAGGGCCGTGCAGCAGGAAGATCCCGGCGCCGGACAGGGCGTCGAAGTCGATCTCCTGGGGTTCGGCGAACGGCCCGAAGGCGGTGATCCGGAGCCGGTGCAGCCTCATCGGGCGATCTCCTGACGGCTGTCCTGGGCACGTACGTCGTCGAAGGCGCCCCGGAGCACGTCCCGTTCGGCGTCGTCGGCCGTGCCGCCGCCCCGTACGTGCGCGACGAAGTCCTCGGCGATCTCCTGGTCGCTGCGCCCCTTGAGCCGCTGGGCGTAGGAGGCCGTCCCGTCCTCCTCGCGGCCCTCGGGTTCGAAGGCGAGGCTGAGGGTGTGCGGGAAGCGGGCGGTGAGGCGTGCCATGGGGTCGGCGGGCCGGACCGGGTCGGTGAGCGTGACCTCGATCCAGTCGTCCTCGCGGGGGGTGAGGGACGGGTCGTCGAGGATCTCCTCCAGGCGCCCGCGCAGCCGGGACAGGTCCCTCGGGACGGGGGTGTCGATCCGTTCGGCGGTGGTGATCGCGCCGTCGGCGTCGAGGTCGATCAGCCACATCGTCTTGCGGTGGTCCGCTTCGGAGAAGGAGTAGGCGAGCGGAGAACCGGAGTAGCGGACCCGTTCGTTGATCGTCTGGCAGCCGTGGAGGTGGCCGAGGGCGGCGTAGTCGACCCCGTCGAAGACGGAGGCGGGCACTGCCTCGACCCCGCCGACGGTGATGTCGCGTTCGCTGTCGCTGGCCTGCCCGCCGGTGACGAAGGCGTGGGCGAGGACGATGGAGCGGGTCCCGGGCGCCCGGGAGGCCAGGTCGGCCCGGATCCGGTCCATGGCCGCGCCCAGCACGGCTTCGTGGCCGACCTTCTCTGCGCCGAACTCCTCCTTGACGAGGGCCGGTTCCAGGTACGGCAGCCCGTACAGGGCCACCTCGCCGTGCGCGTCGGCCAGCACCACGGGGTCGGCGCAGCCCGCCGGGTCGGTCCGCAGGTGGATCCCGGCCCGGCCGATCAGCCCGGCCCCGACGCCGAGGCGGCGGGCGGAGTCGTGGTTCCCGGAGATCATCACGGTCGGCACGCCGAGGTCGGCGAGCCGGTGCAGGGCCCGGTCGAACAGCTCGACCGCGGGCAGCGGGGGCACGGCCCGGTCGTAGACGTCGCCGGCGACGAGGACGGCGTCGACCTCGTGTGCGCCTACGGCCGCGACGAGGTGGTCGACGAAGTCGGCCTGGGCTCCGAGCATGTTCACCCGGTGGAAGGATCTGCCGAGGTGCCAGTCCGAGGTGTGCAGGAACTTCACTCGCTCGCTCCGACCCGCACGCTTGATCTCCTTCGTGGCCCTGCTCCGACCCTCCAGGCTAACCCGTTCCCCGGCCGCACCACCGCGCCCTTCCGCTCCTCGGACCTCAAGGGTGACGGGCCGGGCGGCCGGCCCGTCGGACGTCGGCGGCGGGTTCAGCCCTCGCTGTAGGCCTCGCCGCCGAGCTCGAAGCCGGCGGTCCCGGCGGTGACGTCGGCGAGCCAGGCCCGGAAGGCGTCGACGTCCGCCTCGGGGAGTCCGATGTCGATGGAGACCGCTTCGCCGTAGCGGACGTCCAGCACGGCCCGCCCGGTGGAGCGCAGATCGTTCTGGGTCCGGCCGGCGCGCTGGTGGTCGACGGTGACGGTGGCGAGCCGGTAGCGGTGGCGGGTGACGGTGCCGAGCGCGTCGAGGGCCTCGCCGACGACTCCCCCGTAGGCCCGGATGAGTCCGCCCGCGCCGAGCTTCACGCCGCCGTAGTAGCGGGTGACGACGGCGACGGCGTAGCGGATGTCGCGCCGGGTCAGCATCTGCAGCATGGGCACCCCGGCGGTGCCGCCGGGCTCCCCGTCGTCGCTCGCCTTCTGCACCGAGGCGTCCGCGCCGATCACGTACGCGAAGCAGTTGTGCGAGGCGGTGGGATGCTCCTTGCGGATCCGCGCGATGAACTCCTGGGCCTCCCGCTCCGTCGCCGCGGGCGCGAGCGAGCACAGGAACCGCGAGCGGTTGATCTCCGACTCGTGCACGCCCTCGCGGGCCGGCGTCACGTACTGGTCTGCCTTCACCGCTCCACCCTACGGGGAATCGGACAGGTGTCCTTTTCGTTGATCCGGCAGAGCGATCCGGCTCAGCGGCAGACCAGAACAGCAGGAGGCGGCACGCGTGTACGGCGACCCGGCGACCATCCGCAAGATCCTCACCGAACTCGGCGACACCTGGGCGGTGGTGGGCCTGTCCAACAACGCGGACCGGGCCGCCTACGGGGTGGCCCGCGTGCTCCAGCGGTACGGCAAGCGCGTGGTGCCGGTGCACCCGAAGGCGGAGACGGTGCACGGCGAGCAGGGGTACGCCTCGCTGGACGCGATCCCGTTCAAGGTGGACGTGGTGGACGTCTTCGTGAACAGCGCCCTGGCGGGCGCGGTGGCCGACGAGGCGGTGGCGGCCGGCGCGGAGGCGGTCTGGTTCCAACTGAACGTGGTCGACGAGGCCGCCTTCGCCCGGACCCGCGGGGCGGGCCTGGACATGGTCATGGACCGCTGCCCCGCGATCGAGATCCCGGCCCTGTAGACACGTCGCACGGCGACCGCGCGCGGCCGTGGGCCGACCGCGCGCGTCAGTGGTGTCCGCCTGCGCCGGGGACCGGTGGGATCGACACCGCCATGGTCATCTCCATCGGCGCGGCGCCCTCGTTGCGGTAGGCGTGCGGGACGTTCGCCTCGAAGGAGACGGCCCCGCCCGCGGGCACCGCGTACCGCTCCTCCGCGATGACCAGGGTCAACTCCCCGGCCGTGACGTGCAGCATCTCGAAGGTGCCGGCGGGGTGCGGGTCCGAGGCGGTCCCGTCCCCGGCCTCCAGCCGGTAGGTCCACATCTCGACGGGTCCGCGCCGGTCGTCGCCGAGCAGCATGTGTGCCTCGCTGCCGGCGCCGCCGGTCCACATGCGCACCCCGTGCCCCGGTGGCACCACGTGCACCCGGGGGCTGCGCTCGTGGTCCAGGAGCGTGGTGATGCTGACTCCGAGGGCGTCGGCCAGTTTGACGGTCGTGCCGACGCTGGGGTTGGTCCGCGCCTGCTCGATCTGGATGATCATGCCGCGGCTGACGCCCGCGCGGGCCGCCAGTGCGTCCAGGGTGAAACCGCGCTCGCCGCGCCACCGCTTGAGGTTCCGGGCGAGCGCCTGGGTGAGCTGTTCGAGGTCCGACACCATTCCGTCCAATATTTTGGATGACTCAGTACAACAAAGTAAACTAACCTACGGCGTATTCGATCCTGTACCCCACCGTTCACCGCACTGTACTGCGAGGCCCCTGCCATGACCGCCCTCTTCGCCCTGGCCACAGCCGTTCTGTGGGGACTCGCCGACTTCGGCGGCGGACTGCTGACCCGCCGGATACCGGCGATCACCGTGGTGGTGGTATCGCAGGTCGTCGCCGTCGTCGTGCTCGGGGCCGTGGTGATCGGCACGGGCGCCTGGCGGGAGGCCGGCCCGCAGCTGTGGTTCGCGGTGGGCGCCGGTCTCGTCGGCCCCGTGGCGATGCTCAGCTTCTACAAGGCGCTGGCCCTCGGCCCGATGGGCGTCGTCTCGCCGCTCGGGTCCGTCGGCGTGGTCGTGCCGGTCGGCGCCGGGCTGTTGCTGGGCGAGCGGCCCGGCCCCGGCCAGTTCGCGGGCATCGCGGTGGCCGTGGTCGGCATCGTCCTCGCGGGCGGCCCCGAGTTGCGCGGAGCGCCCGTACAGCGCCGGGCCGTGGCGCTGACCCTCGTGGCCGCCTTCGGGTTCGGCGCGGTGATGGCCCTGATCGCGGAGGCCTCCACGACCGTGACCGGGCTGTTCCTCGCCCTCTTCGTCCAGCGGGTCACGAACGTCGCCGTGGGCGGCGCCGCCCTGTGGGCGCAGACCCGGCGGGGCGTGCCCGCGCTGCCGGAGGGCTTCGGGCCGCGCGACCTGTGGAGGATGCTGCCCGCCCTGGCCTTCGTCGGCCTCGCGGACGTGGCGGCGAACGGCACGTACTCCATCGCCGCGCAGAACGGCCCGGTGACGGTGGCGGCCGTCCTCTCCTCGCTCTACCCGGTGATCACCGCGCTGGCCGCCTTCGCCGTGCTCAAGGAGCGACTGCGCGGCATCCAGGCGGCGGGCGCCGGGCTGGCCCTGGCGGGAACGGTCCTGCTCGCGGCGGGCTGACTCGCGGCGGGCCGAGGGGACCTCGGGCCCCGCCGGTCCTGCTCGCCGCGGGCCGAAGCCTCAGGCCCCGCCCGCCTCCACCTCCGCCAGCTGCGCCAGCCCGCGCAGCTGCTCCGGCGTCATCCCGTCGGGGATCGGCACCGGCGCCGGGGTCCGCAGCGGCGGCTGCCAGCCCGTCGCGGGCTCCCAGCGGCGTACGATCCGCGCCGGCGCCCCCGCCACGACCGCGTGGTCGGGCACCTCGCCCCGGACCACGGATCCGGCGGCCACCACCACGTTGCGGCCCAGCCGGGCCCCGGGGAGGATCACCGCGCCCGTACCGAGCCAGCAGCCGGGGCCGATCTCCACCGGCGCGTTGCGCGGCCACTGCCTGCCGACGGGCTCGTTCGGGTCGTCGTAGCTGTGGTTCGTGGAGGTGATGTAGACGCCCGGACCGCAGAAGGTGTCGTCACCGATGGTGATGCGGGTGTCGGCGATGACGTGGCTGCCCCGGCCCAGGACCACTCCGTTGCCCAGGATCAGGACCGGCTCCGCGCCGAGGTCGAGGTCGGGCATCATCCCGGCGGTCAGGGTGACCTGCTCGGCGATGATGCAGTGGGCGCCGAGCCGGATCCACCGCTCGCCGAAGACGGTGCCCTGCGGGAACGCGAGCCGGGTGCCGTCGCCGATGGCGTCGAACCGCAGCCGTCCCGGGGTCTGGGCGGTGATCGCGCCCGCCCGCTGCATCCAGCGCCATCCCGCGTGCGCCACCCGGCCCGCGACACGGCGGCGCAGGGCGGTCAGGGATGAGAACGTGTTCTGGTTCTTCGGCACCCGGCCACGGTAGTGGTCCGCGCGCCGGGCGTCGGGACCCCCGACCTGTGATCTTCACCCCATCACCGGAGCGGCCGGGTGCGTGCCCTACGGTGCCGGTAGCGCGGCATCCGGAAGCAGAGGAAGAGATCATGACGTATCAGGCGGGCCAGGCACTCATCGCGGGCGTCGGCGGGAAGCAGCCGGCCGTCGACCCGACGGCCTTCACCGCGCCGACCTCGGTGGTCGTCGGCGACGTCACTCTCGGCGCCGGCGCGAGCATCTGGTACTCGGCGGTGCTGCGCGCCGACTGCGGCCCGATCACGCTCGGCGCGGACAGCAACGTGCAGGACAACTGCACCGTGCACGTCGACCCCGGATTCCCGGTGTCCATCGGCGAGCGCGTCTCCATCGGCCACAACGCCGTCGTCCACGGCTGCACGGTGGAGGACGACTGTCTCATCGGCATGGGCGCGACCGTGCTGAACGGCGCCGTGATCGGCGCCGGTTCGCTGGTGGCCGCGCAGGCCCTCGTCCCGCAGGGCATGGTGGTCCCGCCCGGCTCCCTGGTCGCGGGCGTGCCCGCGAAGGTGCGGCGGGAGCTCACCGAGGAGGAGCGCGAGGGCATCAAGGTCAACGCCGCGATGTACACGGCGCTCGCCGAGCAGCACCGCGCGTCGGTGACCCCCGCCTGACGTCCGCGACGGACCGGCCCCCGGTGCGCGACGGTCCCGGGGGCCGCGGTGCCGGGCCGCCGCGGCGGCCCGGCCGCGTCAGTCAGCGACGCCCGCCGTCGCGGGGGCCGGGGCCTGGTCCGCGTCCGGCGCCGCGCTCTCGCGGAGCTGGGCCGCGGCCTTCTTCATGCGGCTGCGGATCACCAGCGTCACGATGAGACCGCCCGCCACGGCCAGGGCGAGCGCCAGCCAGGAGAACCGCTTCAGCCACGGCTCGGCGACGATGCCGACCGAGTAGATGACGGCGGTGGTGCCGCCGGCCCAGAGGATCCCGCCGAGGACGTTCGCGACGAGGAACCGCCAGTACGGCATCCGCAGGACACCGGCCAGCGGTCCGGCGAAGATCCGCAGCAGGGCCACGAACCGCCCGAAGAAGACGGCCCACATGCCCCACTTGTCGAAGGAGCGCTCCGCGAGGGCCACGTGCTCGGGCCCGAAGTGCTTGGGGAAGCGCCGCCCCAGTTTCTCCAGCAGCGGCTTGCCCCCGCGGCGGCCGATCGCGTAGCCGATCGAGTCGCCGATGATCGCGCCCGCGATCGCGCACAGACCCAGGACCACCGGGTCGATCTCCCCGTGCTGGGAGGCCAGCAGGGCCGAGCTGACCAGGATGATCTCTCCGGGCAGGGGGATCCCCAGGCTCTCCAACCCGATGACCAGACCCACCAGGAGATAGACGCTGATCGGCGGAATCGTCTCCAGCCATTCCTGGATGTGCACCGGTGGGTCCTCCCGAGTTCTCGCCGCCGGGCTCCCGTGACCCGCCGGACGGGGCAGCCTATCGGCTCCCCACGACCGCCTGCGCCCGCAAGGTCAGTTCGCGTGACGACCGCCCGACGCGGACCTCCCGACGGCCGGCGCCGAGCACCCATGCCCGCCGCTCCGGGTCCCAGGACGACAGCGTCCGCACGTCGATGTCCACGGTGACCGACTGGGACTCCCCCGGCGCCAGGGTGAGCCGCCGGTAGCCGGCCAGTACCCGTACCGGCTGCTCCAGCGCGAGCCGCTCCGACGGCCCGACGTAGACCTGCGCGACCTCGGTGCCCTTGCGGCGTCCCGTGTTGCGCACAATGAACTCCGCCCGAAGGCCGCCGCGTTCGGGCCTCACGGTCAGCTTCTCGTAGGCCCAGGTCGTGTACGAGAGGCCGTGCCCGAAGGGGAACAACGGGGTCGCCCCGTTGGCGTCGTACCAGCGGTGGCCGACGTGGACGCCCTCGGTGTACTCCTGCCGGCCGCCCACCCCCGGGTAGCGCAGGAGGTCCCCGGCGACCGGGGTCGTCCGCTCGTCCGCGGGGAAGGTCTGCGTCAGTCGGCCCCCCGGGTCCACGTCCCCGAAGAGGAGGTCGGCCGTCGCGCCCGCGCCCTCCTGGCCCGGGTAGTACATCTGGAGCACCGCGCCCGTACGGGCGAGCCAGGGCATGGTGGTGCACGACGAGGTGTTGAGCACCACCGTCGTGCGGGGGTTGACCGCGGCCACCGCCTCGATCAGCGCCTCCTGCCCGCCGGGCAGCCCCAGCGAGGTCCGGTCGTGCCCGTCGGTGGCGTCCTCGTACGCGAACAGCACCACGCTGTGCGCCGCCCGGGCGGTCCGCACGGCCTCGGCGACGTCCGCGGCGCGCGTGGCCCGGGTGGTGTGCCGCAGCCGGAACCGTTGCCCGGCGGAGCCGCCCTCGGCGGTGACGGCGAGCCGGTGGGTACCGGCCTTCAGGGCGAGCGTGCGGCGCCGGACGGACATCCCGTCGGGAGCCCGGCCGAGGAGGGCACCCGCGAACGGCTCGGCGGCCCCCTGCCGGACGGGGAACAGGTCCTCACCGTCGAGCCGGACGGTCGGCCGCTTCCCGGTGTGGTGGACGAGCAGCGTCCACTCGTCGTCGGCGGCCAGCGTGAACTGCCCCTGGTGGCTCCAGGACCGGCCGGCCTCCACCCGCCGGTCGTCGAGCGCGGCGGGCGGGGTCAGCAGCCCGGCCGGCAACGCCGTGCCGTACGGGTCCTCGCCGAGGGCGTAGCGGACGGTGGCCCCCTTGCCCGCCCGCCGCGTGAGGGCGGTGAGCGGGGAGAGGGGCCGGTCCGGGAGCACCGGCGCGCTGCCGCCGGCGACGAGCGGGACCCGGCCGGTGGGGCCGATCACCGCGAGGGAGCGGGCGGCGGCGCCGGTCAGCGGCAGGGTGCCGCGCTCGTTGCGCAGCAGCACCGCCCCGGCGGTGGCCACCTTGCGGGCCGTCCGGGCGCCCGCCGGCGCGTTGCGGGCGGGTCGGGCCGGTAGTTGGTCCGTGAGCAGGCCGAACCGGTCCAGGGTGGTCAGGATGCGGCGTACGGCCAGGTCGACGGCCTCCTGAGGGACGGATCCGCCCTGCACGGCCTCGCGCAGGGGGCCGCCGAAGTGGACGCCACCGGGCATCTCCATGTCGAGGCCGGCGGTGATCGGGGCGACGGCTCCGTGCAGGGCGTCCGGGTCGGACAGGACCCATCCGTCGAACCCCCAGCGGCCGCGCAGCACTTCGTCGAGCAGGGGGCCGTTCTCACAGGCGTGGACGCCGTTGACCTTGTGCCGGGCGCCCGTGACGGCGCCGGCCCCGGCGGCCACGGCCGCTTCGAAGCCGCGCAGCCCGGTCTCGTGGAGGGTCTGCTCCCCGACGCTGACGTCGACGGTGTCGCGGCCGAACTCCTGGTCGTCGAGGACGAAGTGCGGGACGGCGGCGATCAACCCCTCGTCCTGGACGCCGCGCACGACCTGGCCGACGATGTCGGCGGTCAACCGCGGGTCCTCGGCGAAGCTCTCGAAGTTCCGGCCGGCCCAGGGCGTACGGATCAGGTTGGCCATCGGCCCGAGCAGGACGTCCTGGCCGAGCGCGCGGCCCTCGCGGCCGATGACCCGTCCGTACTCACGGGCCAGCGCGGGGTCGAAGGCGGAGGCGAGCATCACGGGGGCGGGCAGCGCGGTGGCGGGCCTGCCGACGCCGATTCCGGCGGGCCCGTCGGCGAACCGGAGCGCGGGGATGCCCAGGCGCGGTACGCCCGCCACGTAGCCGGCGCGGCCCCGCGCGTGCGGGTCGGGGTCCGGGCCGCCGTGCAGCAGGGCGGTCTTCTCGTCGAGGGTGAGCTGGTCCAGCAGGGCGTCGACGCGGGCGCCGACGGCCGGCTTCCCGGCGGCGGGGACGGCCGGCGAGGCTTTGCGGGGCAGGGCGCCGGGCGGCACGGCGGCGACGCAGCCCGCCGTTCCCAGGGCGGAGCCGGCGGCGCCCACCGCGCCGAGCAGCCGGATCGCGGAACGTCTGGACACGGCCTCGCTCATGGGCGCTCCCTGCGGCGGCGCCTGGGCACCGGCCTCGGCATCGGTCGGCGGGAGCGGCCCGCGCCGGACCGCTCCCGCCGCCCACTGTGCGCGCCGGGGCCGCCGGGACCGACCGGACGCGCCCTGCGGCGCCGCCGGGTTCAGCCCTGCGGCGGCCCGGCGCGCCCGCTACCGGCCCGGTACGTCCGCCCAGGGCCTGCGCCGACCGGTCCCGCCGGCGGGGACGGTCGGCCCGCCCCCCGCCGTGTCCGGCGCCGTCAGCCGGCCGCGATCGGCCGCAGGGTCCACAGGATGGTCATCTCGCCCGTGACGGCCTCGTCCTCGCGCTGGATGGCGACGGTGACGGGGAACTCGGGGCGGCCGCCCGCCTCGAGTTCGGCGACGACGTCGGCGGCGGGGCGGCCGAGGGTGGCGGTGGCCGTCACGACGCCCTTGGCGAGCTTCTTGTAACCGATCTCGGCCTTGACGGCGAGGGGCACCGCGCGCGAGAGCTGGTCGCCGAAGGCGGCCAGGACGATGGCGCCGCTGGCGGACTCGGCGAGGGTGAACATCGCGCCGGCGTGCGGGCCGCCGACGTGGTTGTGGAAGTCGGGCTGGTCCGGCAGGCGGACGACCGCGCGCTCGGGAGTGGTCTCCAGGAATTCGAGGTTCAGGGTGCGGGCCATCGGCACCGTCTTGGCCAGCAATTCGCCCACGTTCATCTGTTCTGCGCTCATGGCACGCGATGTTACCCACGAGTAGAAGGCCTTGGCCAGACCTGCCCCGGGGGCGGCCGTGGCTCCCGGAGGCCGCGCCCACTATCGTTACCGGCCATGTGGCCAGGACAGCAGCAGCAGCCCGGGGGCGAGCAGAACCCCCAGGACGCGCAACAGAACCCGTACCAGCAGCAGCCGGGGCAGCCGAACCCGTACCAGCAGCAACCGCAGCCGGGGTTCGGCGAGCAGCAGCCCGGCTACGGATACCCGCAGGCGGGGTACCAGACGCCGCCCCCGGTGCAGCCGTGGGGTCAACCCCCGACCCAGCAGCAGCCGGCGACCCCCGGACCGGGCGGCGGCAGCCCCTTCGCCACCCGGACCGTGGCCATCGTCGCGGTCTCGGCGGTCATCGTGACCGCGGCCGTGACCGGAGCCTTCGTCCTGACCCGGGACGACGACAAGAAGACGCAGGCCAACGACAAGCCGGCCGCCTCCCCCTCCGCGCCCGCCAGTTCCCCCGCGGCGCCGCCCGCCCCGAGCGGGAACCCGCGCTCCGGCGGGGACCTGAAGCCCCTGATCGCCGGCTGGAAGGTGGTCATCAACCCGAAGTACGGCACCGCCTTCGACGTCCCGCCGGAGTGGAACGTGCTCGGCTCGGGCACGTCCATCGGGTTCGAGGACGCGACCAAGACCGACGGCGGCCCCTTCGTCATGATGTCCGCACCGGCCTACCTCAAGGAGGACTGGTGCAAGGTCGACTCCGACAAGAACGGCAGTGAGGAGACGACCTCCCTCGCCGGCACCGGCACCAAGGGCGGCCAGGGCGCCAAGGACACCGCTTCCGCCTCGCGCAGCGAGGCCGGGACCTGGGTCTACGGTGGCTACGCGCAGAAGCAGCCCAAGGAGATCGTCAAGTTCACCGACCCGAAGGAGTACACCTCCACCTCCGGGCTCAAGGGTCACGTCACCACCGCGACCGTGACCGGCGTGCCCAAGGAGAACAAGTGCGACTCCGACGGCAAGAGCATCGCGTTCAGCTTCAAGACCGCCAACGGTGACTTCTCCACCTGGGTCCTCTACGGCGCCGCGGGCGTCCCCGGCGAGGTCGACCAGGCGACGTACGAGAAGATCCTCAGCACGGTCCGGCTGACCGAGGCCGCGCCGCCGAACTGATCCCCGCCCCGTTCCGTTCCCGCTCGTCCCCCACCGAGCAGGGCCCGCTCCCCGCTCCGGGCCGGACATCCGCTTTCCGATAATTCGGTTGGATTTCCGGCCCGGAGCGGCGAGAGTCCACGGGTGAGTCCACCCCCTGATCCCCCCTCCCCCGCTCGCGCGCGCCGTCGGCCCACGTGGGCCGGCCGCAACTACACCCTGCTGACGGGCGCCGCGGTCATCACCAACCTCGGTAGTCACGGGGCGCTCATCGCAGCCGCCTTCGCCGTGCTGGAGTCGGGGGGTTCCGGTGGGGACGTCGGCCTCGTCGCGGCCGCCCGCACGCTGCCCCTCGTCCTCTTCCTGCTCATCGGCGGCGCGATCGCCGACCGACTGCCGCGCCACCGCGTGATGGTCGCGGCCAACGCCCTCAACTGCGTTTCGCAGGGCGCCTTCGCGCTGCTCGTCCTCGCCGGGGACCCCCAGCTGTGGCAGATGATGCTGCTCACCGCGCTGTGCGGCACCGGAACGGCCTTCTTCAACCCCGCCGCCGAGGGCATGCTGCTCTCCAGCGTCTCGGGCGAGCACGCCAACCGCGCCTTCGCACTCTTCCGGATGGCCATGAACGGCGCCGGCATCGGCGGCGCCGCCCTCGGCGGGGCCATGATCGCCGCGATCGGCCCCGGCTGGGTGCTGGCCGTGGACGCCCTGGCCTTCGCCCTCGCGGGCGCCCTACGGGCGTTCCTGGACGTCGGGAAGGTCGCGGACCGGGCCCCCGGCGGCGGTCTGCTGGCCGACCTGCGCGAGGGTTGGGTGGAGGTCAGGACCCGACCCTGGCTGTGGAGCATCGTGCTCCAGTTCTCCGTGGTCGTCGCCGTCGTCGGCGCCGCGGAGGCGGTGTACGGACCTCTCGTCGCCCGCGACCAGTTGGGCGGGCCGGCGCCGTGGGGCCTGGCCCTGGCCTGCTTCGGTGTGGGGACCATCGGCGGCGCCGTCCTGATGATGGTGTGGAAACCCCGCAGGCTGCTGCTGGTCGGCACGCTGTGCGTGTTCCCGCTGGCGCTGCCGTCGGCGGGGCTGGCGGTGCCGTTGCCCGTGTGGGCCCTGTGCGCGGTGATGTTCGTCAGCGGAGCCGCCATCGAGGTGTTCGGCGTCAACTGGATGACCACGATGCACCAGGAGATCCCGGAGGAGAAGTTCTCCCGGGTCTCCGCCTACGACTGGTTCGGCTCGGTGTCGATGCTGCCGCTCGCCACCGCCCTGGCCGGCCCCGCCGAGTCGGCCTTCGGCCGCGCCCCGTCGCTGTGGGGCTGCGCCGTCCTGGTGGTGGTCGGCACGGCCGCGGTGCTCTTCGTCCCGGACGTACGGAACATGACCCGCAAGCCCCCCGCGGTGAAGGCCCCTGCACTGCCCACCACGACGGACAGCACGAGCCCCGCCGCGGTGTGAGACGGGCCCGGTACCGGCCCAGGTGCCGGGCTCACCCCAGGCTGAACGCGCCCTGCGGCGGCTCCGGCGAGGCCACCGCCTCCGCGTCCGGCACGGTCCGCGCGCCCCTCATCAGGCGGGCCAGCCCCGCGCCGTACTCCACCCGGGCCGGGAACGCGTCGCCGGCGCACCGCCGGGCCAGGGCGGCCACCGGCAGCGGGGAGTCGGAGGCCAGCAGCACCGCGTTGCCGAAGCGCCGCCCGCGCAGCACCGCCGGCTCGGCGATCAGCGCCAGCTCCCCGAAGGCGGCCGCGAAGTTGGCCAGTTGCGCCTTGAGGAACGCGAACGGTGCCCCGTCCGCCAGGTTGGCGGCGTACAGGCCGCCGGGCCTCAGGACGCGGGCCGCCTCCCTCGCGTACTCCACCGAGGTCAGCTGGGCCGGCACGCGCGAGCCGCCGAAGACGTCGGCGACCAGGACGTCCGCGCTCGCCGCCGGAGCCGCGGCCAGCCAGGCCCGCGCGTCGGCGGCGTGCACCGTCACCCGCGCCCCGTCGGCGAGCGGCAGGTGCTCCGCGACCAGTTCCACCAGGGCCGCGTCGAACTCCACCACCGTCTGCCGGGACCCGGGCCGGACCGCGGCGGCGTAGCGCGGCAGGGTCAGCGCCCCGCCGCCCAGGTGCAGCACGTCCAGGGCGGCGCCCGGCTCGGCCGCGCCGTCCAGGACGTGCGCGAGCCGGCGTACGTACTCGAACTCCAGGTGCTCGGGGTCGTCGAGGTCCACGTAGGACTGCGGCGCCCCGTCCACCGTCAGCAGCCAGGCCCGGTCCCGGTCCACGTCCGGCATCAGCTTGGCGGTGCCCTGGCCCACGTCCCGGATCACCGGGATCTGTTCGTCGCTCACTCCACCATTGTCCGGCGCGGGTCAGCCGCTCCAGACCGCCTTCGCCGCGCCCGTGTGCTCGGCGGCCTGGGCCAGCCCCGCGCGGGCGGCGGGGTCGCGGCGCGCCGGGTCCAGGACGTTGCGTCCGAAGGCCTTGCGGGCCTGCGCGGAGGGCGTGATCAGCAGGACCCGTGCGCCGGCCGCGCGCAGCCGCTCCGCCTGGGCGGCGGGCGAGGGGATCTTTCCGGCGCCGAGCGCCATCGGTGCGATGATCACCACCCGTCGGTAGCCGGCGGCGATGTCCGCGTTGGTCGCGGAGCGGACCCCGCCGTCGATGAACCTGCGGCCGGCGACCGTCACCGGGGGCCACACACCGGGCACGGCGCAGCTCGCCGAGACCGCGTCGACGAGGCCGGCGTCGCCGGCGCGGTCGAAGGCGGTCAGCTCGCCGCTCAGGGCGTCCACGGCGGTGACGACGAGACGCCGCTCGGGCCATTCGTGCGAGACGAGGCGGGCCTTGAGCACCTCGCGGCGCACGGCCTCCGGGCCGGTGTCGGCGGCGAGGGCCATGGCGCCGATCCGCCTGCGGTACTGGGCGGCGTCGCGCGAGCGGGCCATCGCGACGGCGTACCGGGCGAGCAGCCCCGCGCCGAACCGGGCGACGGCCTCGCCGGTGGCGTCGCCGAGCTGGCGTTCGTAGAGCTGCTGCGGGGTGAGCAGCCCGGAGGTGAGCTGGGCGCCCACCACCGAGCCGGCGGAGGTGCCGACGACGAGGTCGGCGGTGGTCAGGTCGACGCCCTCGCGGGCGAGCCCGTACAGGATGCCGGTCTCCCAGCCGATGCCGGTGAGTCCTCCACCGCCCAGTACCAGCGCCGTGTCGCCGTTCATGGCCCGTCCCCGTTCCGCCCGCGGTGTCCCGCCCGTGTGGTGACGGCAGTCTGACGCAGCGGGGGCGCCGTCACCACATGCGGGGTGCTATCCGACCTCGGTCACCGTCCCGGCGCCGACGGTGCGGCCGCCCTCGCGAATCGCGAAACCGAGCCCCGCCTCCAGCGGGACGTCCCGCCCGAGTTCCACCGTCATCGTGACGGTCTGCCCGGGCCGGGCCCCGGCGGCGGCGCCGAGGTCGACGTCCCCGACCACGTCCGCGGTGCGGAAGTAGAACTGCGGCCGGTAGCCGGAGGCGATCGGGGTGGTACGGCCGCCCTCCCGCGCGGAGAGGACGTGGACCCGGGCGGTGAACCGTCGGGCCGGCCGCACGCTGTCCGGAGCGGCGACGACGTCCCCGCGCCGGACCTGGTCGCGGTGCACCCCGCGCAGCAGCAGGGCGACGTTGTCCCCGGCCTCGGCGGACTCCATCGGCTTGCCGAAGGTCTCCAGGCCGGTGACGACGACCGGGTCACCGGCGCCGTCCCCGCCGAGCAGGCTGACGCGGTCGCCGAGTCGGACCGTGCCCCGCTCGACGGACCCGGTGACGACGGTCCCGCGACCGGTGATGGTCAGCACGTTCTCGACCGGCAGCAGGAACGGCGCGTCCGTGTAGCGCACCGGTGTGGGCACGTAGGTGTCCACGGCGTCCAGCAGCGCCTGGACGGCACCGGTCCACTGCGGGTCGCCGCGCAGCGCGCCGAGTCCGGAGACCCGTACGACGGGCGCGGCGTCCCCGCCGTACCCGTGCGCGGTGAGCAGTTCGCGGACCTCCAACTCGACGAGGTCGGTGAGCTCGGGGTCCCCGGCGTCGACCTTGTTGAGCGCCACCACGATGTGGTCGACGCCCACTTGGCGGGCGAGCAGGATGTGCTCGGCGGTCTGCGGCATGACCCCGTCGAGCGCGGAGACGACGAGGATCGCCCCGTCGAGCTGGGCCGCGCCCGTGACCATGTTCTTGATGTAGTCGGCGTGGCCCGGCATGTCGACGTGGGCGTAGTGGCGGGTGTCGGTCTCGTACTCGACGTGCGTGAGGTTGATGGTGATGCCGCGGCGGGCCTCCTCGGGCGCCCGGTCGATGCGCTCGAAGGGTACGTAGGCGGCGCCGCCCCGGTCGGCGAGGACCTTGGTGATCGCGGCGGTCAGGGTGGTCTTGCCGTGGTCGACGTGGCCCATGGTGCCGATGTTGAGGTGCGGCTTGGTGCGCGTGAAGGCCGTCTTGGCCATGATGTTCTTCCCGTGGCTCGAAGCTGGACGGGACCCCTGGACGAGCCGACCCTCCCCCTGTGGGGTCCGCCGGACGATCCGGGAAGGGTCAGGTTCGCGCGCCGTCGAACGCGGCGGCCACTGCGGGTGCCTCGGGTGCGGCGGCAGCCTTCGGCGCGTCCGCGACTGCGGACGGCGCTGCGGGGAAGGCGTACCGGAACATGTGGCCGATCCTGCCCGAGGCTTCGGGCCGGGTCGAATGAATTTCGCCGCCGTCAGGCGCGGTTGAGGGACTTGAGGGCCTCGCGCACCGACAGCGGAGCCAGCCGGGCCCGTTCGGCGGTGACGAAGGCGCGCACCGCGTCCGGGTCGGTCTTGGCGTACTCGCGCAGGGCCCAGCCGACGGCCTTGCGGATGAAGAAGTCGGGGTGCGCGGCCAGCCGGCGACAGTGGGCGAAGAGCCGGTCGGCGTCGGTGGCGGACTTGCGGGTGAGCTGGTGCAGCAGCCCGGCGCGGGCGAGCCAGAGGCCCTCGCCGTCGACCCAGTCGTCCATGACGGCGCCCAGCCGCGGGTCGGCCGCGACGAGCGGTCCGACGGTGTGCGCGGCGAGCAGGTCGACGGTGTCCCACCAGGAGGTGGTGACGATCAGGTGCCGGACCACCGGCAGGAAGGCGGAGGAGCAGCACGCCACGTGCCGGCGCAGGTAGTCGACCGCGAAGTAGTGGTACTCACGCTCCGCCAGCGACCAGCAGCGCAGTGCGAGCGCGGCGCAGTCCGTCTCGGAGGGGCGCGGGGTGTCCTTCGTCACTGTCCGGGAGAGGGCGCGGCGCTCGGGGGTGCGGATGCCGAGGAAGGGGGCGACGTCCTTCATGTACGCGGTCATGGGTCCGGCCTGCACCGGATCGGCGGCCGCGGCGTAGACGGTCGTGAGCCGTTCCATGAGGACGTCGGCGAGGGCGCTGGGCCCGATCCCCGGGAGTGGTTGGGTGTTCGGCCGCATGAGGCCCAGATTACGGCGGTGCGTCGTACAGGTCGGTTAGTCTCCCGGAATGTCCCTCCTCCTCGCGCCGTGGACCCGGCTGTCGCTGCTCGTCGTGCTGCTGCTCGCGGCCGGCGCGTGCGTGGTGCTGTACGAGCCGCAGCGGCTGCTGTCGCAGGGGTGGCCGCCGGAGCTGCCGGTGGGTGCGGCGGTCCTGGTGTTCGCGGGCGCGTACGGGCTGTGCACGGCGGCGTTCGTGCCGCGCCCGTTGCTGAACCTGGCGGCGGGGGCGGTCTTCGGGACCCAGTTCGGGCTGGTCGCGGCCGTCGCGGGGACGGTGGTGGGGGCCGGGATCGCCTTCGGTCTGGGCCGGGCGATGGGGCAGGAGGCGTTGCGCCCGTACCTTCGCGGCCGGTGGCTCGAGGCGGCCGACGCGCAGTTGAGCCGGCACGGGTTCCGTTCGATGCTCGCGGTGCGGATCTTCCCGGGGGTGCCGTTCGCGGCGGCCAACTACATCGCGGCCGTGTCGCGGTGCGGCTGGCTGCCGTTCCTGGGCGCGACGGCGCTCGGCACGATCCCGAACACCGCCGCCTACGTGATCGCGGGGTCCAGTGCCTCCTCGCCGGGATCGCCCGCGTTCCTGGTCTCGTTCGGATTCATCGCGGTGTCCGGGGTGGTCGCCGCGGTCGTCGCGTGGCGCAAGCGGCACCGCCTGGCGCCGGTCGCCGCGTACGAGCCGGTGCCCCAACACCCCCCTGTGGTCACGGCCGCTTCCCACGGGCCCTAGCATCGGACCCGAACTGCCCGACGATCACAAGGACGAGCGCACCCCGACATGAGCTGGTTCGAATCCCTAATCCTCGGTCTCGTCCAGGGGCTTACGGAGTTCCTCCCGATCTCCTCCAGTGCCCACCTGCGCCTGACCGCGGCGTTCGCCGGCTGGCACGACCCCGGTGCGGCCTTCACGGCCATCACCCAGATCGGCACCGAGGCCGCCGTCCTGATCTATTTCCGCAAGGACATCGCGCGGATCGTCTCCACCTGGTTCCGTTCCCTGTACACGAAGGCGCTGCGTTCCGAGCAGGACGCGAAGATGGGCTGGCTGGTGATCGTCGGCTCGCTGCCGATCGGCATCCTCGGTCTGCTCTTCAAGGATCAGATCACCGGTCCGGCCCGTGACCTGCGGCTGACGGCCACCACTTTGATCCTGATGGGTCTCGTCCTCGGCTTCGCCGACTGGCAGGCCTCGCGCGACGAGGAGGGCGGCCGGCACCGGGTGGTCGTCCAGCGCAAGACGCTGAAGGAACTGGGCGTCAAGGACGGTCTGATCTTCGGTCTCTGCCAGGCGATGGCGCTGATCCCCGGCGTCTCCCGCTCCGGTGCGACGATCTCCGGCGGTCTGCTGTTGGGCTTCACCCGTGAGGCCGCGGCCCGCTACTCCTTCCTCCTCGCGATCCCGGCCGTGCTGGCCTCGGGCGCGTTCGAGATCAAGGACGTGATGGAGAACCCGACCCACATCTCCTGGGGTCCGACGGTCTTCGCGACGGTGATCGCCTTCTTCGTCGGGTACGCCGTCATCGCGTGGTTCATGAAGTTCATCTCCACCAAGAGCTTCATGCCGTTCGTGATCTACCGGATCGTGCTGGGCATCGTGCTGTTCGTGCTGATCGGCACGGACGTGCTGAGCCCGCACGCGGGCGAGTCGGGCTCCTAGCGGGCCGTACGCTCATCACTTCGCGTGAATCGCAGGCCGCTCGGGAACGTTCCCGGGCGGCCTCCGCGTCGTTCTCCCCGTAGAGAGCTGTGCCGGGAGGGACCCGGCTGGCGGAGGGGGTGTCCCATGCGACGCGTGGTATTGGAGCGATTTCCGGCGGGAAGTCCGAGGGGAAGTTGGCCCGCCGAGGAGTACGCGGCGCAGCGCAAGCGCGAGGGCCTCGCGGCGGAGGTGGTGATGGACCTCGACAGCGACGCCTTCCTCGTCGTGGTCCGCCAGCGGGAGGTTCTTTCCGGTCACTGAACGGCCGGGGATGACCCGGTCGGCGCACGCCCCTTGGCGTCGGGGTCGGACAGCCCCAGACTGACCCGATGACGCAGCGTGTGGACCTCGCGACGGTAATGGACCGGTTGGCCATCGACGAGGTGGTCTCGGGGTACGCGGTGGCCGTCGACGACGGCGACTGGGAGGCCTACCGGGCCCTGTTCGCGCCCGGGGGCCGGGCCGACTACAGCGCGGCGGGCGGGGTGGCGGGCCCGGCCGCGGAGGTCGCGGACTGGCTCGCCGAGACGATGAAGCTGTTCCCGGTGCGCCAGCACCTCATCGTGAACCGGCTGGTGCGGCTGGAGGACGAGGGCGGGGCGCCGGGCGACGCGGCGCGGGTGCGGGCCGACTTCCTCAATCCGATGCGGCTCGCGGGCGCGGACTTCGACGGCACCGTCACGGCCCCCAACTTCGTCGCCGCGGGCCGTTACACCTTCACGCTGGCCCGTACCGCGGACGGCTGGCGGCTGACCGGGGTCACCGTGCACGAGAAGTGGCGCCACATGTCGGCCTGAGCCGCGCCCTGCCGGATGCCGTCCCACACTGGAAGCGGAGGCGCCTGATGCTCACGAAGCGGACCCGGTGGGGGCGTGCGGCGGCCGCGGTGGCCGCCGGCGCGCTGCCCTGCCTCGCCTTCCCGGCCCCCGCGCTGTGGTGGTTCGCGTACGTCGCCCTCGTGCCCTGGATGCTGTTGCTGCGTTCGGCTCCCACGGGGCGGCGGGCGGCCCTGGAGGGCTGGTTGGGGGGCGCGGGGTTCATCGTGGCGGTGCACCACTGGCTGCTGCCGAGCCTGCACGTGTTCCTGATCCCGGTCGCGGCGCTGCTGGGCGTGCTCTGGATCCCCTGGGCCCTGCTGGTGCGGGAGCTGCTCGGTGGGGCGCCCGCGCGGGGTCGGGCGGCGGCCGCGCTGGTCGTCGTACCGGCGGGCTGGCTGCTGTCGGAGCTGGCCCGGTCCTGGCAGGGGTTGGGCGGGCCGTGGGGGCTGCTGGGGGCCAGCCAGTGGCAGGTGCCGCCGGCGCTGCTGCTGGCCTCGGTGGGCGGGGTGTGGCTGGTGAGCCTGCTGGTGGTGGCCGTGAACTGCGCGCTGGTGCTGTTGGTCGCGGTGCCGGGGGCGCGGGCCCCGGCTGTGGCCGGGGTGGCGGGCTGCGCGGTGCTGACGGGGGCCGTGTGGCTGTGGCTGCCGCGCCCGGCGGTGACGGGCGTGGTGCGGGTGGCGGTCGTCCAGCCCGGTCCGGTGGGCGGGGCGGACGGCGCGGAGCGGCGGTTCGACGTGGAGGAACGGCTGACGCGGGGGCTCGTCGGCGCCCGCCCCGACCTGGTGGTGTGGGGCGAGAGCAGCGTCGGCGCGGACCTGGCGACCCGGCCCGACCTGTCGCGCCGGCTGGCGGAGCTGTCCGCGCGGGCCGGGGCTCCGCTGCTGGTCAACGTGGACGCCCGCCGGTCGGACCGGCCGGGGATCTACAAGAGCTCGCTGCTGATCGGGCCCGAGGGGCCCACCGGGGAGCGGTACGACAAGATGCGGCTGGTCCCCTTCGGGGAGTACGTGCCGGCCCGCGCGGTGCTGGGCTGGGCCACCTCGGTGGGCAAGGCGGCGGGTGAGGACCGGATGCGCGGCGCGGCGCCGGTGGTCATGGACCTGCCCGGGGGGCTGCGCGTGGGGCCGCTGGTGTGCTTCGAGTCGGCCTTCCCCGACATGAGTCGCCACCTGGCCCGCGAGGGGGCCTCCCTGATCGTGGCGCAGTCGGCGACCTCGACGTTTCAGGAGAGCTGGGCCCCGGCGCAGCACGCCTCGCTCGCGGCCCTGCGGGCGGCCGAGACGGGCCGCCCGGTGGTGCACGCCACCCTGACCGGGGTCAGCGTGGTGCACGGCCCGTCGGGCGGCCGGATCGGCGCGGCCCTGCCCGCCTCGACGGCCGGGGCGGCGGCGGTGTACGAGGTGCCGATCGCCGGGGGAACGACCCTTTACGCCCGCTTCGGGAACTGGCCCGCCGGGGCCGCCCTGGCCGTGCTGGCGGTGTACGGCGCGGTGCGGACGGCCCGGGCGGTCAGGTCCGGGAGGCCTGCTCCAGAGCCGTCAGGACCACCCGCTCGCACAACTCGTGGGTGAGCAGGGCGTCCCGGGCGCTCAGCGTCCTGCCGGCCTCCACGGCCTCCAGGAAGGTGTCGACGACCTGCTCGATCCCGCGCTGGCGGGCCACCGGAACCCAGTCGCCGCGCCGCCGGACGGTCGGCTGGCCCTTGTGGTCGATGATCTCCGCGAGGTTGACGACCTGCCGCTTGGAATCCTGGCCGGACACCTCCAGGACCTCCTCGGTGGAGCCGGAGAGCCGGTTCATGATGCCGAGGGCGGTGAACCCGTCGCCCGACATCTGGAGGACGACCTGGTGCATCAGCCCGTCGCGCACCACGGCCCGGACGTCCACGTGGTCGGCCTCGCCGGGCAGCAGGAAGCGCAGCGTGTCGACGACGTGGATGAAGTCGTCGAGCACCAGGGTGCGCGGGTCCTCGGGCAGCCCGACCCGGTTCTTCTGCAGGACGATCAGCTCGCGCGGGTGGTCGGCGCACTGCGCGTAGCCGGGCGCGTGGCGGCGGTTGAAGCCGACGAAGAGGCTGACCCCGCGTTCCTCGGCCTGCTCCACCAGGCGCCGTGACGCGTCGAACTCGTAGGCCAGCGGCTTGTCGACGTACGTCGGGACGCCCGCCTCCAGCAATCGGGCCACGATCTCGGGGTGGGCGGCCGTCGGGGCGTGCACGAAGGCGGCGTCGAGGTCCTGCGCGAGCAGGGAGTCGAGCGTGGTGTGCCGCCGCGCGACGGGGACGTGGTGGAGTTCGCCGATCCGCTCCAGCGTCGCGGGGGTGCGGGTCTGCAGGTGCAGCTCGACCCCGGGGCGGGTGGTGAGGACCGGCAGGTACGCCTTCTGAGCGATGTCTCCGAGTCCGATGACGCCGACCTTCACCGGCAGCCTCCAGGTGTTCGCCTTGTGGGAACCCCGAGCTTAATCGGCTGCGGCGGGGCGGGTGTGGGCGTGGGCGGTCCGTCGGTGCGCGGGGTCCGGGCCGGTCCGGCCGGCCGTCACCCGTGCGGGGGCAATATCCGTCCAGGGTTTTCGCAACGGGGTCCTCGCACAGCAGAGTTGCGCGGGTGCATCCAACCCGAACCTCTACGAAACTGCTGCTGGGAGTGGCCTGCGCCGTCTCGGCCGTCTCCGGTTGTGTGAATGTTCCCCCGGGGCCGACCGGCCCGGCGTCGACGCCCTCGACCGGGCCGGCGCCGCAGCACGAGCCGCGCGGCGGGCCGGGGACCTTGTCGGTGGTCGTCCAGGCGCCCGCGCTGGAGGCGCTGCGTGCGGTGCCGGGGCGGGCCGCCGCGAACCCGTCGGCTCCGGCGGCCCCGCAGCGGGCGACGACGACGCACAGCGGGACCGCGGCGGCCCCGACCGGGCCTCACCCGCAGGCGGCGCCGCCGGTCCCCGACATCCCGGCGCCGCCGAAGCCGGTGCGGCACGCCGAGGAGCGTCCGGAGGGCCGGCCGCACCCCGGTCGGCCGGACGCGCGGGTTCCGCGCGACCTGGTGCGGGAGCTGCCGGTCCGGCCGGCCGACGTGTGCGCGCTGGGCCGCCGGCACGGGCGCTGGCACCCGGACAGCCCCGAGGCCCGCATCTGCGCGGGCGTCCAGGGCGGCTGAACCCGGCGGCGACCGGGCTCCGTAGGAGGACCCCGGCGGGCGGCGCTACGGGGATTGCTCGGGGAAGGGCCGGTGGGGGGCGCCGGGCTCGGTGGCCAGCCGGCGCTCCAGTCGGGCGATGGCGGCCCGCACCCCGTTGCCGTACCCGTCGTCGGACAGGGCCCCGGTGGCCGCGCGGGCCCGCGCCAGGTGCACCCGGGCCGCTTCGGGGCGGCGGAGTTTGACGTAGTCGGCCGCCAGGCTCAGGTGCAGCGAGGGGTAGAAGACGCGCACCGCCCGCTGCGGCCCGGGGCGACCCGGACCGTCGCCCGGTCGCCGGGCGGGAACCGCGTTGCCGGGTCGGCCCGCGAGCCCGTCGGCGGCGGGTCCTCCTGCGGTGGATCCTTCGGCGGTGCGTCCGTCGGTGGCCGGTCCCGCCGCGGTGAGACCGTCAGCGGCGGTCAGGGCGCGCAGGTCCCAGGCCAGTTCGTCGGCCGGGTCGTCCTGCGCGTCGGCCATGTAGTGCGCCAGCGTGCACCGGTGGAGGAAGTCGCCGTCCTCGCCGATCTCGGACCAGATCTCCCCGAGCCGGTTGCGGGCCTCCTCGCGGTCGCCGGCGTGCAGCAGGATGACCGCTTGGCCGATCCTGGTCATGACGGCGTCCTCCGACGCCTCCTGCTGCTCCGTCAACGCGGCCTCCGGCTTGCTCCGCAGACCTCGTACGGCCTGATCCCACGAAGCTAACCGCAGGCGCCGTCTCTGGCACCGAGGCGCGGGGTGGCGTCAGCCCAGGTCGGGGATGCTCCAGTCGATCGGCTCATGCCCCTGGGCGGCGACGGCCTCGTTGATCTGCGTGAAGGGCCGGGAGCCGAAGAACTTCTTGGCCGACAGCGGCGAGGGGTGGGCGCCCTTGACGATGACGTGCCGCTCCTCGTCGATGAGCGGGATCTTCTTCTGGGCGTAGGCGCCCCAGAGGACGAAGACGACCGGGTCGGGGCGCTCGGACACCGCGCGGATCACGGCGTCGGTGAACTTCTCCCAGCCCTTGCCCTTGTGCGAGTTGGGCTCGGCCTCGCGGACGGTGAGGACGGCGTTGAGGAGCAGGACGCCCTGCTCGGCCCACGGCATCAGGTACCCGTTGTCGGGGACCGGGAGGCCGAGCTCCTCCTTCATCTCCTTGTAGATGTTGCGCAGCGAGGGAGGGGTCCGCACGCCCGGCTGCACGGAGAAGCACAGGCCGTGGCCCTGGCCGGCGCCGTGGTAGGGGTCCTGGCCGAGGACCAGGACCTTCACCTTGTCGAACGGCGTGGCATCCAGGGCCGCGAAGACCTGCTCGCGGGGCGGGTAGACCGGCCCGTTCGCCCTTTCCTTCTCGACGAACTCGGTGAGTTCCTTGAAGTAGGGCTGGTCCAGCTCCCCGCCGAGAACGGGGAGCCAGGACTCGGGCAGCATCTGGGTCACGTCGACAACCTCCGGTACAAGTTCGTGCAACTGCTCAAGAACCTACCGGGGGCCACTGACATCGCCGCGATCCGGATGCCCGTCGGTCCGCGCTACCAGCTGGTCTTGCGGTAGAGCTCCCACATCTGCATGGCGGTCTGCGGGTCGAGGGCCCGCTCGGCGCCGGCGATGTCCTCGCGGGCTCCGACGTACAGCTTGCCCTGCCACAGGGGCAGCAGGCGGACGTCCTGGGCGAAGATCTGCTGCGCCCGTTCGAACTCCTTGACGCCGGCCGAGCGGTCGCCCTCGCGGCGGGACTTGGGCAGGACCTCGTTGATCACGTCGGCCGGCTCGTACGGGGTGCCGACCGCGTTGTCCTTGCCGACGAACGGCGCGATGAAGTTGTCCGGGTCCGGGAAGTCGGGGAACCAGCCTCGGCCGAAGACCGGGTACTCGCGGTTCTTGTAGCCCTCCTGGAACTCCTTCCAGGGCTTGCCGCGCAGGGTGACCCGGAAGAGGTTGGTCTCGTCCAGCTGGCGCTTGATCTCGGTGAACTCGTCCGCGGTCGAGGCGCCGTAACGGTCCGTGGTGTACCAGAAGGTGAGGTCGACCGGCTGGGTGATGCCGCCGTCCTTGAGGATCTTCTTGGCCTTGGCGACGTCCGGCTGGCCGTACAGGTCGTAGAACGGCGTCTTGTGGCCGACGACGCCCTTGGGGACCATCGAGTACAGCGGTTCGGCCGTGCCCTGGTAGACCTTGGAGACGATCGCGCCGCGGTCGAGGATCTGGGCGATGGCCTGGCGCACCGGCAGCTTGTTGACCTGCGGGTCCTGGGGGTTGAAGACCAGGTAGCGGATCTCGGCGCCGACGTTCTCGACGACCTGGACGCCCGCGTTGTGGGACTCGGGGGTCTGGAGGTCCTTGATCTCCGCGGCGGACAGGCCTCGGTAGGTCGCGTCGATCTCCTTGCCCTTGAGGGCGGTGACCATCTTCTTGGAGTCGGAGAAGTAGCGGATCGTCACGCCGTCGTTGCGGCGGTCGGCGAAGCCCGTGTAGGTCTCGTTGCGGCCGAGGACCGCCTCGCCGCCCTCCTTGTAGGAGGTGAGGACGTACGGGCCGGAGCCGGTGACCTTGCCGTCGTCGCGCACCTTGTCGGCGGGGTAGTCCCCGGGCGCGACGAGCGAGGCGGCCGGCGAGCCGAGGACGTACGGGAAGGTCGCGTCGGAGGCCTTCAGGTGGAAGACGACGGTGAGGGCGTCCGGGGTCTCGATCTTGTCCAGGCTGTTGAAGAGCCCGCTGGGCCCGAACTTGTGGTTGATCTTCCGGATCCGGTCGAGGGAGTGCTTGACGGCCTTGGCGTCGAGCGTCTCGCCGTTGGAGAACTTCAGGCCCTTGCGCAGGGTGCAGCGGTAGGACTGGTTCGCCGAGTCGGTGAACTCGCAGTTCTGGGCGGCGTCCGGCTGGGGCCTGGTGCTGCCCGTGGGGAACGCCAGAAGGGTCTGGTAGATGTTCCGGTACAGCTCCCAGGAACCGTCCCAGGCGGCGGCGGGGTCGAGGTGGCTCGGCGCGCTCGTGGTGCCGACGACTATCCTCTTCGCGCCGTCACCACCGTCGTCCGAGAACAGACCGCAGCCGGCGAGCAGGGATATGGACGCAAGGGCCGCAGTGATCCGCAGGCATCTGGTCCGGTTGAACACGTGCACGCTCCTCGATCAGCCAGGGATGCGGCAGACCCTACCGCAGTGCCTCACAAATCCAAGGGGTAGGTTTCGTGAGGCACTTGACCGATTACATGCACATTCGGTACGCATTTGCCTCCCCCAGGGAGGCAAATGCGTCCGGATATCGGTCAGCCGACTCCGGCATTGAGGAAGATTCCTCCGTCAACGACCAGAGTTTGTCCTGTGATCCATTCCGCTTGTGCAGATGTGAGGAATGCGGCGGCCCCTCCGATGTCCTCCGGCACACCGAGCCGGCCGAGCGGATAGGCGGCCGCCGCCTCGTGCTCGCGGCCCTCGTAGAGCGCCTGCGCGAACTTCGTCTTCACCACGGCGGGGGCGATCGCGTTCACCCTGACCTGCGGGGCCATCTCGTGCGCGAGCTGGAGGGTGAGGTTGACCATGGCGGCCTTGCTCATCCCGTAGGCCCCGATGAAGGGCGAGGCGGAGACGCCCGCGATGGAGGCGATGTTCACGATCGCGCCGCCGTTGTCCTTCTGCCAGGCGTGCCAGGTGCGCTGGGCGAAGCCGAGGGCGGAGATCACGTTGGTTTCGAACACCTTGCGCGCGACGCCGAGGTCCAGGTCCGCGATCGGCCCGAAGACCGGGTTGGTGCCGGCGTTGTTGATCAGGAAGTCGACGCGGCCGAAGGCCTCCATGGCGCGCTCCACGGCGACGGCCTGGTGGGCCTCGTCGTGCGCCTTGCCCGCCACGCCGATCACCCGGTCCGCGCCGAGGCGCTCGACGGCCTCCTTGAGCGCGTCCTCGTTGCGTCCCGTGATGCAGACCCGGTCGCCGCGGGCGACCAGCGCCTCGGCGATCCCGTAGCCGATGCCCCGGCTCGCGCCGGTGATGAGCGCGGCCTTGCCGCTGTCGATGCCGTTGTAGGTCATGACGTACGCCCTGTCTCTCGTGATCCGGTCAGTTGAGCGGGCCGCCGGCCACGTACAGGACCTGGCCGGAGACGAAGCCGGCGGCCTCGCCGGTGAAGAAGGCGATCGCGTTGGCGATGTCGTCCGGGCGGCCGACGCGCTGCACCGGGATCTGGGAGGCGGCGGCGGTCTGGAACTCCTCGAAGCCCATGCCGATCCGGGCGGCCGTCTGGGCCGTCATCTCGGTCACGATGAAGCCGGGGGCCACGGCGTTGGCGGTCACGCCGAACTTGCCGAGCTCGAAGGCCAGGGTCTTCGTGAAGCCCTGCAGACCCGCTTTGGCCGCGGCGTAGTTGGCCTGGCCCCGGTTGCCGAGGGCGGAGCTGCTGGAGAGGTTCACGATGCGGCCGAACTTGGCCTCCACCATGTACTTCTGACAGGCCCGCGCCATCAGGAACGCACCGCGCAGGTGCACGTTCATGACGGTGTCCCAGTCGGTGTCGCTCATCTTGAAGAGGAGGTTGTCGCGGAGCACGCCCGCGTTGTTGACCAGGACGGTCGGGGCGCCGAGCGCGCTCGCGACGCGCTCGACGGCCGCCTCCACCTGGGCGCTGTCGGACACGTCACAGCCGATCGCGACGGCCTTGCCGCCGGCCGCCGTGATCGCCTCCACGGTGTCCTTGCAGGCCGCCTCGTCGAGGTCGAGTACGGCGACCGCGCGGCCCTCGGCGGCCAGACGCACGGCGGTGGCCGCGCCGATGCCGCGGGCCGCCCCGGTCACGATCGCGACGCGCTGCTCGGTGGTGGACATGCTGGATCTCCTCGCCGTCGAGAAACGGCCGCCCGGAGGTGAGCAACCGCTTAGTAGCTTCAGCTGAGGAGACGCTAGGAGCCCTGGCACCCGGTGTCAACGGGGGCCATCACGGCGGGCGGGTCGGTCAGCGCACCAGCAGGTCCAGGAGGCGTTCCACCTCGGCCTCCGGGTCGGCGGTCAGACCGGTGTGCACCGGTCCGGGCTGGACGACCGTGCTGCGCGGGGCGATCAGCCAGCGGAACCGCCGGCCCGCGTCGCCGTCCGCCGCCTGCCCGGCCCGTTCGCCGCCCGCGCAGATCCCCTCGACCCCGTACAGGGCGGCCCGGACGCCGGCCACGTCGGCCTCCGGGTCGAGGACGAGGAGCTTCGCCTCGTCGAGGTGGATGCGCGCGGCGACGTAGGAGCGCGCCCGGCAGTAGACGATGACGCCGGCGTTGAAACACTCGCCGCGCTCCATCCTGGGCACCACGCGCACCAGTGCGTACTCGAACACGTCCCGCTTGGTCACTCGTCGTCGCTCGTCTTCTTGTTGATCTTGTGGGGCCATTCGGGGAGGTGGTCGGTGAGCCAGCCGGGCGGACCCGTCGGAGTCTTCACCCGCGCCTCCAGCGAGATCCTCTCGTGGATCGTGGCCGCGCGCGGCAGCAGCGCCTCCACATAGGCCCGTCGGACCGCTTCGGCGGAGTCGAAGCCCGGCTCGTCGACCAGCCACTCGTCGGGGACGTCGGCGGCGACCTCGGTCAGCAGCTCCTCGGTCACCCGCGGGGCGAGTTCGGCGGCGGCGGCGTCGATGTCGGGGCCGACGGAGGCCAGGACGTGGTCGGAGGCGTCGTAGGGCTTGGCCGCGGCGGCCCGGGCGGTGGGCCAGTTGTGCTGCCAGATCATGGTGGCGCCGTGGTCGATGAGCCACAGGTCCCCGTGCCAGACCAGCAGGTTGGGGTTGCGCCAGGACCGGTCGACGTTGTTGATCAGGGCGTCGAACCAGACGACGCGTCCCGCCTCGACGGGGTCCGCCCGGTAGGCGAGCGGGTCGAAGCCGATCGAGCCGGGCAGGTAGTCCATGCCGAGGTTCAGCCCGCCGCTGGCCTTGAGCAGCTCCTGGACCTCCTGGTCCGGCTCGCCGAGCCCGATGACGGGGTCCAACTGCATCTGCACCAGGCGGGGTACGCGCAGGCCCAGCCGTTGGGCGAGGCGTCCGCAGATGACCTCGGCGACCAGGGTTTTGCGGCCCTGGCCGGCGCCGGTGAACTTCATGACGTAGGTCCCGAGGTCGTCGGCCTCGACGATGCCCGGGAGCGAGCCGCCTTCCCGCAGGGGCGTGACATAGCGGGTCGCTGTCACTTCTGTCAGCATTTTCCCAGGGTATCCATTCGTCGAGCCTTGCGATCTAAGGGCTCCCCGAAGGTCATCGAGGAGCTCCTCCGCCAGGGTAGGCGTCGCCGCCGCCCCGCCCCACCTGGATTTCCCGGGCCTCACCGGGAGCGGCCGCGCCGTCGCATCCGATTCGGCTGAAATCAGCTCTCAGTCGGGCAGAGCGGCCATAGCCTCGGGGCATGACCACGACCAGTGACACGACGTACGAGTTCCGCATCGCCGGGCCCGGGGACACCGGGGCCATCGAGGACATCGACGGCTCCTTCACCACCACCACCGTCTTCGCGGTGGCGGTGACGGGCGAGGGTTTCGCCCTTCGCGAGGTGCCGGTGGATCCCCCGCTGGTCAAGGTGTTCCCCGAGGACGACGGCAGTGACGACGCGGCGGACGGCGCGGACGGCGCGGACGACGACAACCGGACGTTCGTGGCCGTCGGCACCGACGGCCGGGTCGCCGGTTTCGCCGCCGTCTCGTACTCCCCGTGGAACCGGCGGCTGACCATCGAGGACATCGAGGTCGCCCCGGACCACCGGGGCCGGGGCATCGGCCGCGCGTTGATGGGGTGCGCGCTGGAGTTCGCGCGCGAGCGGGGCGCCGGGCACGTCTGGTTGGAGGTGACCAACGTCAACGCCCCCGCCATCCACGCGTACCGGCGCCTCGGCTTCGCCTTCTGCGGACTGGACACCGCCCTGTACCAGGGCACCGAGTCGGAGGGCGAGCACGCGCTCTACATGAGCATGCCCTGCCCCTGAGCGGCCAGTACGCGGACCACCGCGGGGTCGGCATCGGCTCCGGCGTCGACCCCGGACCGCTGCGCGACGGTGGCCGTCAGCAGCCAGCCGGCGGCCCCCTCGGGGTCCGCCGGCGGCGCGTACCACTCCACGCGCACGTCCAGCAGCCGGTGGCCGGCCTCACCGCGTTCGGCGTACCAGCTCCGGAACGGGGCGGTCCGCCACACCGTCAGCGGAACCGACCGCTCGCCCCCGGTGCGTACGGCTCCCGGCCCGACCGCTCGCAGGGCGGCGCCGGCCGCGCCCGCCAGCGTCCGCTCCACGGGCACGCCCAGGGCTTCGGCGAAGTGCAGCAGGTAGTCCATGCGTTCGGCTTCGGGCGGCGCGCCGAGCACCGCCCGGCCCGAGTCGCACCACGTACCCCACTTGATGTTGGAGACCAGCCCGGGCAGCCGGGTCATGTCCCGGGGGATCCAGAACAGGATCACGTCGGAGCGGCGCATGGCGTCCTCCTCCCAAGCCACCTGGTCCGGGTACGCCGGGTAGCCGCCGCCGGCCGGCGGCTCGGGCAGGAACACCACCAGGCGTCCGGCGCCGGACCACACGGACCGCAGCGCCGCGACGGCGTCCGGCCGCCACGACGGCTCGGCGGGGTCGGCGGGGGTGGGGCCGCACAGGTACACGGCCGCCGCCCAGGACTCCGGCGGCTCCTGGCCGACGTGCACGACCCGTACCTCGGCCGGCGCGGGGTCGGGTACGGCGACGGGTGCGGGGGGCTCATGCGACACGAGGGGCTCCGGGGTCGGTCGGGGACAAGGTGGCGAGGAAGTCCAGCAGGAGGGCGTTGAAGGCCTCGGGCCGTTCCAGGAACCCGAGGTGTCCGGCGTCCGGCAGCTCCGCGTAGTGGGCTCCGGGGATCGCGCGGGCCACCTCGCGCCCCAGTGGGGCGGGCGCCAGCACGTCGTCGGCGAATCCCAACACGAGCACGGGCAGCCGGATCCGGCCGTAGTCGGCCAGCCGGTCACGGACCGGTGGGGCCGGTCGGTGGGCCGCGGACACCCCGGTCAGCGCGGCGATTTCGAACAGGTCGAGCCATTGTGCGGTCGTCGCCTCGTCGGCCAGGGTCCGGGGCGAGAGGTTGTGCGTCAGGCTGACGAAGGCCTCGTACTCCGGTGGCGGCCGGACACCCGACGCGGCGGACGCGGCCTCGGCGCGCGCCAGGGCCTCGCCCACCGCGTCGGGCCGGCCCCGCGTCGCCGCGAGCAGCGCCCCGCTCGCCAGGCGCGGATCGGTCAGGAGCAGTTCCTGGACGGCGAGGGCGCCGAGGGAGTGCCCGACCAAGGGGCAGGCCGGCCACGCGAGGGCTTCCAGCAACTCTCTTATGATGAAGGCCAGTTCATGCGGTCCGGTGGCTGCGGGCCCGTGGTCGAAGGTGACGACGAGGCGGCCCGCGGCGGTCAGTGCGGGCACCTGGTGCTGCTCCCAGATCCGTCCGCCGCCGCCCGCGCCCGCGACCAGCAGCACCGGGAGTTCCCCCGTCCCGTGCAGGGTGTACGCCGTGCCCGCGGGCGTGCGTCCCGTCGTCCGGGCCTCGCATCCCCGGCGGAGCGGGCCCGGCCGATGGGCGGTCACGGCGTCATCCTGCGCAGCGCCGTCTCCACCCAGGCCGGTCGGCCCGTGTCCAGGCCGCGCAGGGCGACGTGGACCCACAGGAAGGATGCGCGTTCCAGGACGTGGGCCCGCATGCCGTCGCGCACCTCGCCGCCCGCCGCCCGGTAGGCCTCCAGCAGCCGATCGAGGACGGTGACGCCGCCCGCGTACAGCATGTCGACGAAGTCGACGGCGGGATCGCCGACCTCGGCGTTGGCCCAGTCCAGTAGGCCGGACAGGGTCGGCGGGCCGGACGGCGGACGCGTCACGAGGGTGTGGCCGGGGTGCACGTCGCCGTGGACGAGCGCGAGTCGCTCGGGCCACAGTCGGTCGTCGTCCAGCCAGGTCCGCCAGCGCCGTAGGCCGGCGGCCGGCAGCGGGAGTTCGGTCCGGGCGCGGGCCAGCCGGTCCGCGATCCGGGCGCGGACCTGATCCGCCGTCGCCGGGCGGTTCGGAAGCGGGTCCGGCGGGGTGGTGTGGATCGCGACCAGGGCCCGGGCGAGCGGCTCCAGGTAGTGGCCGGGGTGGGCCATCGGGTCCAGGGACCAGGCGTAGGCAAGGGTGTCCGGATCCTCGGCGCCGGCCGCCTCGCCGGGCAGCCGCGGGTAGGCGACCAGGTCGGGCGTGTGCAGGCGCCAGTGCGGGACCGGGACGGGCATCCGGTCGCGTACGGCGGCCAGTACGGCACCCTCGAAGGCCAGGCTCGCCGCGGCCTCGGGCCGGCGGGGCCGGCGCAGGATCCACCACGCGCCGTCGACCGCCCGGATGTGCGTGACCCGGAAGTCCCAACCGCTGTCGTCGGCCCGGGCGGTGGCGGGGTCGAGGTCCAGGCCCAGACTCCGGGAGGCGCGCGCGGCGAGGCCGACGGGGTCGGTGAGCTCCGGCGCCCCCGTCGCGGCGCTCATCGGCCCGGCCCGGCGCCGGTCAGGTACCGGTCGCGGGTGGCGGTGCGGTCCACCTTGCCGGTGTGGGTGCGCTCCAGCTCCGTGACCGGCACCAGCAGGCTGGGCACCAGGTGCGGGGCGGCGGTGGCGGCGAGCCGTGCGCGGACGCCCTCGGTCACCCCGCCGGGGTCGTGGTCCGGCAGCGGTACGAAGAAGGCGGCCAGCGTGGTGTGTTCGGCCCGGTCCACCCGGACGGCCGCCACCTCCCGCACTCCCTCGCAGCCGCCGACGAGGGCCTCCACCTCGATCAGGTCCACCCGGTGGCCCCGGATCTTGACCTGGTGGTCGGAGCGGCCCCGGAAGACCAGGGAGCCGCCGGGTGCCACGGACACCAGGTCGCCGGTGCGGTACCAGCGGGTGCCCTCGTGTTCGGTGAAACGGGCCGCCGTCGCCCCCGGGGCGTCGTGGTAGCCGAGCGCCAGTCCGGGCCCGGACACGTACAGCTCGCCCGAGCCGTCGACGCGCTGGCCCACGTGCGGCAGGGGCAGCCCGATGGGCAGGTCGCCGTCGGCGTCCGGCAGTTCGGGGGCGTCCGGGCCGGCCAGTCGCACGGCGTGGGTGACCAGCGCCGTCTCGGTGGACCCGTACGTGTTGAGCAGGCGCACCCCGTCGGCGCCGAGCCGGCGCCAGCGCTCCAGCATGTCCGGGCGCACCGCCTCGCCGCCGATCACCACCGTGCGCAGGGACGGCGGGAGGCCGGCGCCCCGGTGCAGCAGGTCACCGGTCAGGCCGTGCCAGAAGCCGGTCGGCAGGACCGCGACGGTGACCTCCTGGTCCTCGGCGACCTGCGCGAAGCCTTCGCGCGCCGTGTCGTCGACGACGAGGGCGGCGCCGGCCGTCAGGGTGGGCAGGATCTCCTCCAGGCTGGTGTCGCCGCCGGCGCCGTGGAAGTGCAGCACGGTGGCGTCCGGGCCGATGTCGTACAGGGTGCGCAGCGGCGGCACCACCGCGGCCAGGGCGCCGTGCGGCACCACGACCCCCTTGGGCGTGCCGGTGGAGCCCGAGGTGAACAGGACGTACGCCGGATCCTCGGGCCGTACGCCGGAGTCGGGGAGCGGGTCGGCGGCGGGCGCCGCGCCGGCGGGTGCCCAGCGGGGTCGGATCACCTTGGCGACCGGCGGTTGCCAGCCGGTGTCCGCGGTCGCCACGGCCTCGTGGACCCCGAGTCGGCCCAGGATCGACTCCAGTCGGGCCGCCGGGTGTTCCGCCTCCAGCGGCACGTAGGCGCGACCCGCCGCGAGGACGCCGAGCAGGGCCGCCACGTCGCGGGCCGAGTGGTGCACGACGACACCGACCGGCGGCTGGGGGTGGCCGGTACGGGGTGCGACGGAGCGGGCCACGTCCGACACCCAGGCGGCGAGGGTGCCGTAGCCGACGACGAGTCCGTTGTCGACGACGGCCGGGCGGCCCGGATCCGAGCGTGCCGTCCCGAAGAACGGTTCCAGGAAATGGATTCCGGAGGACTGCATTGTGAATTCCCTCGTCCTGATGGAATATGGGCGGGTGCGAATTGTCATGGAACACGATCTGAAAATACCCATGCGCGACGGCACCTTATTGAATGCCGACCTCTATCGGCCGGAAACCGCCGATCCGGTGCCGGTCCTGGTACGCCGGACGCCCTACGGGAAATCCGGCGGCCCGGGGGGCGCCTCCGTCGACGGTCTGCGCATGGTCCGCTCCGGGTACGCGCTGCTGGTGCAGGACGTACGCGGCCGGTTCGACTCCGGCGGGACCTTCGAGCCGTACTGGCGCGAGGCGCGGGACGGCGCGGACACGGTCGCGTGGGCGGTGGAGCAGCCCTGGTGCGACGGCTCGGCCGGGTTGTTCGGCCGGTCGTACGAGGCGATGGCCGCGCTGCTCGCCGCGGCCGAACGACCGCCCGGGCTGGGCGCGATCGCCCCGCACGTGGCCGGTTCCGGCTTCGACGAGGGCTGGACCCGCCAGGGCGGGGCCTTCCAGTTGGGCTTCGTCCTGTACTGGGTGCTGTACGACCTGCTGCTGGAGGGGGCCGGGCTGACCGGGCCGGAGCTGGCCGAGGTGACCCGCGCCGTCGACGGGATCGACGGGCTGTACCGCGATCCGGATGCCGCGGCCGAGCTGCTGGACAGGTTGGCCCCGTACTACCGGCAGTGGCGCGAGCACCCGGGCTGCCACCCGTACTGGCGGCGCGCGTCGCCCCGCGCGTCCTACCCGGCGATCGAGGTCCCGGTACTGCACCTCACGGGCTGGTACGACATATTCCTGGCCGGCGCCCTTGAGAATTACCGCGGAATCAAGGATTGCGGAATCCCGTCCCGACTGGTGATCGGTCCGTGGTCCCATTGCGTGACCGGCGGAATATTTCCGCAGCGTCGTTACGGGATCGCCGCCGACGAACGCAGCATCGATGTCACCGGCCTCCATCTGGAGCATTTCGACCGGTATCTGCGGCGGCTCGGGGAAGGTGGCCCGGAAGTCGATCCGGTGCGGCTGTTCGTGACCGGCGCCGACGAGTGGCGCTCCTTCCCCGACTGGCCCGTCCCCGGCACGCGGGACCTCGCGCTGTACCTCCGGGGCCGGAGTCTGACGTCCGGCCCGGCGCCGCGGGCCCCGGGAGTCGACCGGCTCCGGCACGACCCGGCCGACCCCGTGCCCACCACCGGCGGGGCCACCGCCCTGCCCGGCCAGTTCACCGGCGGCGACTGCGGCCCGCTGGACCAACGCGAGGTCGAGCGGCGCCCCGACGTGCTGTGCTTCACCGGGGAGCCGCTCGCCGCGCCGCTGACCGTCGTCGGCGACACCGCCCTGACGGTGTACGTGACCCCGGACGCGGCGGGCGCGGACGTGACGGGCAAGCTCGTCGACGTCCACCCCGACGGCCGGGCGGAACTGCTGTGCGACGGCGTGCGCCGCCTGGAGCCGGGAGCGGACGCGGAGCCCGCTCCCGACGGGCCGGTCGAGGTCACCGTCGCGTTGGGCGCGCTCTGCCACGTGTTCCGGGCGGGCCACCGGATCCGTCTGGAGGTCGCGGCGAGCAACACCCCGCGCTTCGACGTCCATCCGCGGACCCTCGCCCACCACAGCGTCCACCACGGCGGCGACCATCCCTCACACCTGCTGCTGCTGCGGCGGCTGCCCGGAGGCTGACGGGGCGCCCGGGCCGGCGGCGTCCGGGTGGAAGACCGACAGGTCGGCCACCCTCTCGATCCGCCGGCCCGCCTCCCAGTGCGCCCGCCGCAGCCGGCGCAGTTGGGCACCGGTCAGCCTGGTGCTGTGCTGCGGGATCGACCGGACCATCCGGGCCCGTTTGGCCGGGCCCGGGTAGCGGTCGCGGACCCGGTAGGGGTCGTTCAGCAGGTGGTGGGCGGTGCCGGTGTGGAAGGCCGCCTTCAGCAGGGCGTAGTAGGCCGCCGCGGCCACCCCCTTGTCCCGGGCGCAGTGCACCAGCGTGCGGGAGGCTTCGAACACTCGCCAGACCACCGGTACCGCCGGGGTGGTGAAGACGCCGGTCTCCTGGGCGATGCCCTCGCCGACGCCGTAGCGGAAGTAGCTGCGCATGTTGGCGAAGCCGTGCTGGGCGTCGTGGAAGATCCGCGCCTGCGGCAGGTACACGACGGGGATCCCCGCGAGCTGGAGCCGGAAGTCGAACTCCCGGTCCTCGCACCAGTGGATCAGCTCGTCGAAGTGGTAGCCGCCGATGTGGGCGACGATGTCGCGGTTGTAGATCAGCGGCGGGGACAGCGCGCTGACGTAGTCGCCCTCGTCGAACTCCCTCACGCGTGCGGTGAGTTTGCTGAGGAGTCCGTCCGACTCGCCGTACACCACCTGGCCCTTGACCACCGGCTCGGTGAGCACCGCGCGGACCATGTCGCGGACCACCCCCGGGGCGAAGGTGCAGTCGGAGTCCATGAGCAGCAGGTACTGCCGGTCCGTCGCGGCGGCCCCCGCGTTGTAGGCGGCGCCCAGGTTGCCGACGTCCTCGATCTCGGTGACGGTCAGCGGGCGGGGATGATCGGCGATCAGTTTCAGGACCGCGTCGCTGGGGCCGTTGAGCGCCAGGACGATCTCGACGTCCTCGTCGATCGACGCGATGCAGTCGGCGATCCGCAGGTCGTCGCGCAGGGCGATGACCACGGCGGTCCGGGCGATGCCCTTGTCGACCGCCGCCTCGTCCACCATGTCGGTGGCCATTGCTGTTCTCCCTCGTCAACTCGTGTGCGTTCGGGGTTCCCGCCGCGCCCGCGCGGTCACGGGGACGCGGCCTTGAAGCGCAGGGGCAGGGCGCGCAGGGTGCGTTCGGCGATGGCCTCGGCCTCCGCGGGCTGCTCGGCGTGGGCGATCACCCCGGCCAGTACGTCGGCTCCGCCGCGGTAGGGCGGCACCACGGTGCCGGGGGTCAGGTCGAGTCCCCAGAACACGTCGTGCACGCCGGTCCGGCGGGCGACGTCCCGCGGGTCGCCCACCCACTCGACGACGCCGCCGTCCGCCGGGGCGAACCGCTGCACCACCGCCCGGAGGTGCCGGGGTACGAGTTCGGCCGGCCGCAGCGGCTTGCCCAGGGCCAGCCGGACCACGTTGGGCAGCGGGTCGACCCCGGTGGCCAGCCGCATCACCTCGGTGGCGATGCGGGCACCGGTCAGCCGGCAGGTGATCTCCAGGAGGACGACCCGTCCGTCGTGGGTGCGCAGGACGTCGGTGTTGATGACCGCCGGGTCCAGGCGCAGGGCGCGCGCCCCGCGCCGGACCGTGTCGGTCACCTCCTCGATCTGTGCCGGGGTCAGCCTGCTGGGAAGGGTGTCGCCACCCTCGAAGAAGTGGGGGGCGAACTCCTCCTTGCGGCCGTACTCCCGGTCCGCGAACCCGAACCGGTGCAGTTCGCCGTCGACCATGAAGGCCGCCAGGGTGTGTTCGGTGCCCTCCAGGAACTCCTCGATGACGATCCGACCGCCGGGGCTGAGCCGCAGCGCCTCCTCGGCCAGGGTGCGGACCCGCGCGGCCGACTCCACCTTCAGCACGCCCAGCGACCCGGTCTGGTCGCTGGGTTTGATGACGGCCGGCAGGCCGATGTCGGCGGCCGCGCGGACCGCCTCGCCGACGCTCTCGGCAGTGGCGAACCGGGGCAGGTCGAGCCCGGCGGCGCGCAGGATCCTCAACCGCCGGTCCTTGAGCGTGCAGTCGAGGGCCGTCTCCAGCGGCAGCCCCGGGCAGCCGAAGCGACCGGCGAGCACGCTGATCACCGGCGGGTTGTCCGCGCCCAGCGAGAACACCCCGTCGAGACGGTCGATGCCGGCGGCGGACAGCTCCGCGAGCACCGCCACGGCGTCGTTCGGATCGCATACGAGCAGGAGGTCCGCGGCCGCCCGGGCACGGTCCGTCGGGTGGTCCGTGGCCACGATCAGTTCCCACTGCGGGGACCGCAGTTCGATCAGGGAACGGTCCATGCCGGAGCCGATTCCGCAGACCAGCAGGCGGTCAGTCATGACCGCCTCCCCCGGGGTCGGTGACGGCGGGGACCGTGGCCGGCGGGGCGCCCAGGCTCAGCACCTGGAACACCTCCGCGTGCCCGGATCCGGCCGAGACCGCGCCCCGGTAGCGGGCCAGGCCGCGAATGCCCTCGTCCCACGCGGCGTGGCGCAGCTGGGAGACGTACGCGCGCATCGCCTCGACCTTGGTCTCGATCTGCCCGTCGATCTCCTCGACGTACTGGAAGCGCGCCATCGGAGCCCACACTTCGTAGCCGAGCACCAGCCGGGGTGCGGGGCTGGGCGGGCCGCCCGCCTCGTGGAAGAACTCCGACTGCGCCATCCACAGTGCTTCCAGGGCGAGTTGGTGCACCATGCGGTGCTCGACGTCGTCGTCGTTGTCGTGCGGCAGGTACACCACCTGGGGTCGCACCTCCCGCAGGACCCGTACGAGGTCCAGATGGACCCGGCGGGAGAGGACGAAATCCCGTGAGGGTTCGTCGAAGCGGACGCAGCGGTGCACGCCCAGGGCCTTGGCGGCGGCTTCGGTCTCGGCCGTGAACTCGGCGTCGGTGACCGCGTCGTCGAGGGCGCTGCGCTCGCGGCCGATGACGATGACGACCGTCACCCGGGCCCCGTCCCGCACGTGTTTGGCGATGGAGCCGCCGCAGCCGATCACGTCGTCGTCGGGGTGGGGCGCGACCACGAGGACGTCGGTGACGCCCGTCACGCGCCGGCTCCCGGCAGTTCCCCCGCCCAGCGGGCCCACTCACCGGTCGGCACGGTGGCCCCGGCGAAGGGGGTGCGCGCCGTGAAGCCGAGGATCCGGCGGGCCTTGTCGTAGTCCGCGCGGGCGGTCGAGCGGTACAGCTCCAGCTCCCAGTCGGCGACCGGTTCCGCGGCCGTCGCCGGCTCCCCTGCGGACGCCGCCGCGGGAGCGCCGAGGCCGCGCAGGGTGCGGACCGCGTCGAAGAAGGTGCCCCAGCGCAGCTCCTCGGGGTGGCCGACGAGGAAGCGTTCGCCGGCGGCCGCCCCGGTGTCGACGGCGAGCAGGACGGCTTCGGCGAGGTCGTCGACGTACACGGCGTTGCACACGCCTCCGTCGCCGCCCGCCGGGAGCTGCGTGAAGTCGCTGTCGGGCCTGTGCAGTTGGGCGGTGGTCCATTGACCGCCCCACGGGCCGTGGACGACTCCGGGCTGGAGCACGACCGTCTCCAGGCCGTCGCCGTGGGCGTCCAGGACGAGCCGTTCCGCGGCGAGCTTCTGCTGCTCGTACTCCCGGTCGGCGGGGTCGGCCGGGCGGGCCGGGGAGTCCTCGGTCAGGGCGCCGGTGACGGCCGGGTCGTAGACGTCGATGGTGCTGAGGTGCACGACGCGACGGACGCCGGCGGCGCGGGCGGCCGCCAGGACGTTCGCGGTGCCCTGGACCGAGGCGTCCCAGCGGTCGGACTCGTCGCCGGAGCTGCCGAACGCGCAGTGCACGACGGTGTCGCAGCCCTCGAAGGCGCTCCGGAGCGTGTCGGGGTCCACCAGGTCGCCCCGGCGGAACTCCAGCCGGTCCTGCGGGAGGACGGACAGTCGCGCGGCCCGTCCGAAGCCGCGGACCACGGGTCGGACGCGGGCCTCGGTACCGAGGACCAGCCGCTCCACGAGCCGGCCGCCGATGAAACCGCTCGCGCCGGTCACCGCCACGGTGCGACCGCCGAGGGCGGGGCCCTCGGCGGCGCCGTCACCGTCGCCGCGCGTGGTCCACGGCTGCGCGGACGGCGTGCGGGCGGGGCCGTCGTAGCACTCCTGGATCAGCTCGACGACGCGTACGCCGTCCTGAGCCGTGGAGTGGGCGGGAGCGGCGCCGCGCACGGCGGCGGCGAAGTTGGCGAGCTGCTCGGTGAAGAGCAGCTCCCACTCGTCCTGGGCCGGGGTGACGGCCTCCACGTCGCCGCGGTGCAGTTCCACTCCGTCGGCGGTGATCAGGGTGCACTCCCCCGCCGGGAAGTCCGTGCCGATGGTGACGGTCGCCCTGGTGCCGGTGACCTTGCAGCTGATGCCGAGGTCGCGCACCCGGCTGAACCGGCAGTGCGCGTCGGTGCCGCCGAAGCGCAGGTGGGCGGAGGCGTCCGTCTCCACGCCGCCGAGGGAGTCGTCCTCGTAGCGGACCACCTCCACCTCGGGGCCCAACCACCACAGCAGGGTGTCGAAGACATGGGAGGCGGTGTCGGTGAGGACGCCGCCGCCGGCGAGCCGCCGGTCGAACATCGACCAGGAGACGGGCTCGTGGGCGTAGGGGTGGCCCTCCGACCAGTCGACGCGCACCACCTCGCCGAGTTCGCCGCTGTCGATGAGCCGCTTGACCCAGGCGTAGGCGGGGAAGAGCCTGCGCGGGTGGGCCATGGCCAGGACCGGCGCGCCGTCGGCCGCGGCGGTGGCCGCCAGGCCCTCGGCGTCCTCGACGGTGGTGGTCATCGGCTTCTCCAGCAGGACGTGCTTGCCGGCCGCCAGCAGCGCCCGCACGATCGGCGCGTGCAGCGTGTGCGGGGCCACGACCACGGCGGCGTCGTAGGCGTCGGCGGCCTCGGCCGGATCGGTGGCGAGGACCACCCGGTCGGCGTCGGTGCCGCCGAGTTCCCGGTACAGGGCGAGTGCGGCCTCGGCCTGGTGGGGGTCGCGGTCGATGAGCGCGGTCAGCTGCACGTCGCCCTTGAGCGGGGGCAGGGCGGGCAGGTGGCAGCCGCGGGCGGCGGCGCCGCATCCGACGATCGCGAGGCGTACGGGAGGCATGGGTCTCTCCAGGTTCGTCGAAGGGTTGTGACGCGGGGGCGTCGGGGGTCGTGGGGTCCCGGACCGGCTTACGGGCCGGCGGGGCCGGCTGGGTGGTGGACCCATACGTTGGGCTCGGCGTACGTGCCGTGGCCGTCCTCGGTGACGCGCAGCGGGACCAGGGCGCCGGGCAGCGGGTGGTCTCCCGGGCCGGGCAGCGGATGTCCGAGGAACTCCGCCCACCGGGCCACGGGCTGACGGATCACCAGGGACCTTTCGGCGATGCCCAGTCGGCGGGCCCCGAGGTCGAGGTGGGTGCGCAGCCAGGGGTCGAAGCAGCGTCCGTCGGGCCGGCGCCAGGCCGCGTACTCGGCGATCGGGATCAGCGGGTAGCGCGGCTTTCGGGTGGGCCGGACCGGGATGATCACCCCGCGCGGGGCGTCGGTCGCGGCCCGCCGCCGGACCTCGGTGAGCAGTCGTTCCGCGTGGCCCTCGGCCCGGCGGGCGGGGTCCACGGACACGGACAGCATGCACACGGCGTCCGGCCGGTCCGGCAGGCCGTGGTCGACGCCCTCCACCAGGACCTCGTCGCTGCCGGACGGCAGCGAGGCGGCGCTGCCGTCCCAGCGGACCGGCAGCCCGTTGGCGGCGGCGACCAGTTGCCCGTCCTGGTCCACCAGGCAGAGCTGGTGGGCGGGATAGCGGTCGTACATGCCGTGCCAGCGCCAGTTGCCGGGCGACTCCCAGCTCATGAAGGCGGGCATGTTGGCGCCGATGAGGGCGTCCACCTCGGGCAGCAGCCACGGGTCCCGGGCCAGGTCGGTCAGGGTGAGGGACACCTGCGGGTCAGCCCAGCAGACGGGTGTCGGCCGTGGCCCGCATCTCGCGGGAGCGGCGCAGGTCGGTCGTCACGCAGACCCGCTTCAGCCAGCGGTCGGTGCCGTCGTAGCGGGCCCGGAACGGCAACCGGCCGTGCACGGCCCGGTGGTTGTCGATGAAGAGCACGTCGCCCCGGTCCGCGACGACCTCGCGCATCCCGGCGTCCACCACCTTGAACAGCGCGTCGTAGGCGCGCCGCGCGTCGGTGTCCTCCTCGGGCACGGAGGTGAAGTACGGGTCGAGCCGCATGTACGGGTCCAGGCGCGAGCCGTAGAGCAGCGGGGCGAGCGGCCGCTCGTCGATCATCCGCTGGATGGTGGCGAACCGGGCCGCCTCCTCCGAGGAGGCGATCGTGTTGTTCTTCGGCAGGTGCGACTCGTCGGGCGCGATGTGGAAACGGGGCTCGAAGAGGATGTCGATGTCCTCGACGGACAGGGAGGACAGGTCGAGTTCGCCGACCGTCGTGGGCACGTGGTCGGGGTTGCGCAGCGCTCCGAGGATCAGGTAGTCGCTGCGGTAGGGGTGGAAGGCGTCCTCGGTGTGCCAGGTCAGCAGTTCCTTGCTGCCCATTCCGAGCTGGTCGTTCTCGTGCTGACGGATCGGGAAGATGTCGTGCACGAGGTGGCCGTCCTGCTGGGTGGCCCATCCGAAGGGCTCGCCGAGCAGCGCCGAGTACAGCATCAGCAGCAGTTCCTCGGGGAACTCGGGCCCGGGCCGGCCCCGGCCCCGCCAGTGGTCGGGGGTGGGGCCGATCCGCCGCTGGTCGAAGTCGTGGCCGCGGATCACGGTGTGGCCCCGGCGGTCGGCCAGCTTGAACTCGCGCAGGAAGTGCTGCACGCCTTCGGGGAGCCGGGCCGCGAGCCGCGGCAGGTCGCGCAGCAGCACGGGATCGCCGAAGGACGGGTAGTGGGCGGCCAGTTCGAGACCGAGTTCCGCGATGGCGGAGGCCTCGTCGGCCGTGAGGGTGTAGCCGGGCGTGGACTGGTCGGTGAGGTTCGACATGCCAACTCTCGCTGAGTGGTCGGGATGGGTTGCTGCCCGCGGGGCGGCCGGAGCCGGTTCCGCGGGCCCTCGGGTGGTACGGGCCCTCGGGTGACGGGCCCCTCCGGTGGTGGGGACGGGCAACTGGTGCGGGTGGCCGGTGGGTACGGATTGCGGATGGGTACGGGTTGCGCGTGAGTACGCGTTGCGCGTGAGGAGGGGTTGCCGGGGGCGCGGACGACGGCGACCCGGCGCTGCGGCCACGCGCCGCTGCGGTGACGCGGTCGTCAGGCCCCGGCCGTCGCGCGGTCGGCGAGGGCTCCGGCCAGCCGGCGTGGGGTCGGGTGGGTGAAGAGGGCGCTCGCCCGCAGTCCGGCGGCGCCGGGATGGGACTCCCTCAGCCGCGTGAGCAGGCGCATGGCGAGCAGGGACTGCCCACCGTGGTCGAAGAAGTCGTCGTCGGGGCCGAATCCGGGGGCGTCCAGGACCTCGCGGAAGAGCGCCAGCACGGAGTCAGTCGGCTCCCCCCGACCGGAATCCGCGGCGCCCCGCGCGGGCGCGACCCGCAGGCCCGGTCCGGCCACCGATCCGGTTCCCTCTCCGTCTCCGTCTCCGGCTCCGTCTCCGGCTCCGGACCCGGACCCGGACGGGCCCGTCGCCGCGGGGGCGTCGCCGCGGGTGGTCGTGGCCGCCCACGCGGCCAGCCGCCGCTTGTCGACCTTGCCGTGCGCGTTCTTCGGCAGGACGGACACCCGGTGGAGCACCCGTGGCACGGCCCAGTCCGGCAGTTGCGCCTCCAGCGGGGTCACCAGCGCCTCCCGACCGGCGCCCGTGAGGCGTACGGCCTCGCCGGGCGGTGGCGCCGTCGCCGGATCGGTCGGCACGGTGAACGCCCACAGGACGGTGCCGGTCTGCGGATCGGGGAGGACCACCGCCTGGCCGACGTCGGGCAGCTCGCACAGGGCGCGCTCCACCCGGGCCGGCTCCAGCCGGTACCCGCGGATCTTGACCTGGTCGTCGACCCGACCGAGGAAGACCAACTGTCCGTCGGCGTCGATCCGGCCCAGGTCGCCGGTCACGTACAGGCGCGCGCCGGGCTCGGCGGCGTACGGGTCGGGTACGAAGCGTCGCGCGGTGGCGGCCTCGTCGTCCAGGAAGCCGCGGGCCAGCAACGGGCCACCGATGTGGATCTCCCCGCTCTCGCCGTCCGGCACCGGGCGGCCCTCCCGCCGGATGCTGATGTCCACGTCCCGCAGGGGGGTGCCGAGCGGCACCTCCTCGGCGTCGGCGGACAGCCGCCCGGTGTAGAAGGTGGAACTGACGGTGCATTCGGTGAGCCCGTACACGTGGGCGAGGGCGGCGGGTTGCCGCGCCTGCCAGGCGCGGTAGGGGCGGGGGTCCATCCGTTCGCCGCCCACCACCACCGTGCGCAGCGTGATCGGCGTGGTGGCGCCGCGGGCGTCGAGCCAACGGGCGTACTCCAGCCAGTACTGGGTGGACAGTTCCACCACGGTGGTCCGGGTCCGGGCGAGGGTGAGGTGCAGTTCCTCGGCGTCCAGGGCGTGGGTGTCGTCGCGGCACACGACGGCCGCGCCGGCGGCGAAGGCGGGGAACACCTCCTCGATCAGCACGTCGAAGCCCAGCGAGGCCACCTGGAGCCACCGGTCGCCCGACGTCAGCTCCAACCGCCGCGCGACGGCGTGCGCGAACCGGCGCAGCGCGTCCCGCTCGATGACGGTGCCCTTGGGCCGGCCGGTGGAGCCGGAGGTGAACAGGACGTACGCCACGTCGGACCCGGCGGCCCGTCGCGCCCCGTCCGTGGCGCCGGAACCGGCCGCGTCGAGCGCCGCTTCGTCCGGTGCGTACGCCCCTTCCGGCGCGTGCCGGCCGTCGCCGAGCCACACCTTCGCCGCGGTGCGGGCGACGAGCTCCGCGCGGGCGGTGGGCGGCAGCCGGTCGTCCAGGACGGTGAACCCCGCTCCGGCCTTCAGCGCCGCCAGCATGCCGAGCACGGTGCGCGCGGGGTCGCCGAAGGCCAGCCCCACCAGCTCCCCCGGGGCGGCGCCGCGCCCCGCGAGGGAGGCGGCCCAGGCGTCGGTGAGCCGGTCCGCGTCCCGGTAGGTCAGGACCCGCCGGGGGGTCACGAGGGCGGGCCCGTCGGCGTGGTCGCGCACCGCGAGGTCCCACAGGTCGAGCGGATCGGAGCCGGTCGCAGCGGTCACCGTCCGGCCCCCCGGGTCCGCAGGAAGTCCGACAGGCCGGCGAGGCCGGCGCGGAAGTCCGCCTCGGGGCCGCCGAAGCCGAGCCGGACGCCGTGCGGCATCCCGAACGCGGTGCCCGGCACCAGCAGGGTGCGGTGGCGGGCGAGCAGCTCCAGGCAGAACCGCTCCACCGCTTCCGGTCCGGCCTGTGCGCGCTCGAGTTCGCGAAAGACGGGCAGCGCGCAGACGCCGCCCTCGGGCGGGGTCCAGTGGACCTGGTCCGCGTGCTCGGCCATCCATCGCGTCAGGTGCGCGAGGTTGCGCCGGGCCTCGGCCGCCCGTACGCCGATCAGCTCGTCGGCGTGGCGCATGGCCCGCTCGGCGACCAGCTCGACCAGCGGGGAGAGGAACAGGGTGGTCCGGTCGCGCAGCGGGAAGGTGGCGGTGATCAGTTCCTTCGGCGCAACGGCCCAGCCGACCCGCAGTCCGGGCAGGCCGAACGTCTTGGAGAAGGTGCCGTAGGACACCGTGTCGCCGCCCTCGGCGCCGGGGTCGGGGAGGACCTCCCAGCGGTGGGCGATCTCGGCGGTGGCGGCGTCCCACACGAGCACCGCGCCGGTCTCCGCGGTCCGTTCCGTCAGCGCCTTGAGGCCCTGGACGGAGAGGGTGACGCCGGTGGGGTTGTGCGGGAAGTTGACGATCACGGCCGCGGTGCCGGGGGTGATCACGTCCGTCAGCACGTCGGGGTCGATCGCGCCGTCGCGGACCGCCCGCGCCGGCAGTTCGACCAGGTCGCAACCGGCCGCCCGCGGGTAGTGGCCCAGGGAGTGGTAGATGCCCTCCTGGACGACGACCCGGTCGCCGGGGTGCAGCAGTGTGCCCAGTGTCAGTGCGATGGCCTCGCTGGACCCGTGGGTGACGAGCACCCGGTCGGCGTCGCCGCCCGCGTACCGGTCGGCGACGGCCCGGCGGACGCCGGCGCCGCCCTGGGAGACGCTGTCGTCCATGACGATCCCGTCGAGGTCGTCGACCGGGATCCGGCACAGGTCGCGTATCTCCGCGAAGGTGTACGGGTGGACGCCGCTGGAACTGATGTCGTGGATGTCCGGGCCGAGGTGGCGGCGGTACCACTCCTCCAGCACCGGCGGGTCTTCACGCCGTGGACGCAGACTGCTCATGACTGTGCAACTTTCCCTTCTCTACCCCTGACGGGCTTCCCGCCACCAGCGCTGCCCGGAGAGCGGGAGCGTGTCGATGGGGTCGTAGTAGTGGTAGGAGCCGCTGTGGGCGTCCGGGTCGGCCGCCTCCAACGGGGTGAGGTAGCTCTTGCTCCAGTGCGAGACCCCGAGGTCACGGTCGTAGGAGTCGACCTGGTCCACCCACCGTTTGCCGGCCAGCGGTACGTCGCACACCAGGCGGGGGGTGGAGAACCCCGGCAGGTAGCCCATGATCTGACGCTGAATCAATTGGGCCCGGTGCAGGGGAACCCGCCAGTGCTCGGCGTTCGGGATCATGTCGCACATGTAGAAGTAGTACGGAGTGATGCCGGCGTGGTCGACGAGCGCGAAGCAGAGGTCGAGCAGGTCGTGCGCGCTGTCGTTGATCCCGCGCATCAACACGCCCTGGTTGCGGACGTCGTGCAGGCCGGCGCCCAACAGGGCCCAGGACGCCCGCGCCACCGAGGGCGTCACCTGCTGCGCGGCGTTGGCGTGGGTGTGCAGCGCGACGCGCACCCCGCGGGCGCGGGCCTTTCGGGACAGGCGCTCGATCCCTTCCAGCACCGGAGCGGAGTTCCAGTACTGGGGCAGTCCGATCAGCCCCTTGCTGGCGAGCCGGATGTCGCGGATCGAGTCGATGTCCAACAGGCTGTCCACGAAGCGTTCGAGCCGGGGCCAGGGCAGGTTGGCGAGGTCTCCCCCGGACACCACCACGTCCCGGATGCCGGGAGAGGCGCGCAGGTGCCCCAGGATCCGCTCGGCCCGGTCGACCGGCTTGAGTTGGAGTTTGTTCTTGGTGACCTGGGGGGTGGAGGTGCCCACCAGGTCCATGCGGGTGCAGTGCCCGCAGTACTGGGGGCAGGTCGACAACAGTTCCGCCAGCACCTTGGTGGGGTAGCGGTGGGTGAGCCCCTCCACGACCCACATGTCCTGCTCGTGCAACGAGTCCCGGTCGGCCATCGGGTGCGAGGGCCATTGGGGATGCCGGTCGGAGAACACCGGCAGCATGTAGCGCCGTACGGGGTCGTCGTAGAAGGCCTTGGTCAACTCGCCCGGACGGGCCGCCGCGGTGTCGGGTGCGATGGTGTTGAGCATCTGGGGCGGTAGCAGCACCGACATGGTGGCCCGGTGCAGCCGGTCCTGTTCCCAGTCCTCGTAGAACCGCTCGTCGAGCAGGTCGCCGACGACCGCGCGCAGTCCCTTCGCATCCTTGACGCAGTGGGCCCGCTGCCACTGCGGGTCCGCCCATTCGGCCTCGGTGACCGCCCGCCAGCCGGGCAGACGCCGCCAGTCCGGCTCCACGAGCGGACTGTTCCGGTACTCGTAGACCCCTTCGAGTCGCGCCGGCTCCGTCTGGCCGTGTGCTGTGTCCACCAGCCCGCCACCCATTCCCGTCGGTTTCGGCCGTATCGGCTTACGGGAACCGATCTTGCAGAGCCCCGGCGTTGTACACGAGGGCGTGTTGTACGGGGTGCTCGGGCCCTGTGCCCCTGTACAACACGGCGCCGAAGGCGGATGGTTGTACGACCAACGAACGGCGTCGAGCCTTTGCGGCACAACGCGTCCCGACGAGAAGCGGAACGTTCGGGGAACGCGCCGGCGCGGGCTGTTCGCCGAAGCGGGTCCGCCCGGTCCGATCAGGACGAACCCGCCCGTCGAGTGGCCGGATCCATCGGCTGCCGATTGATGGAAATGTCAGTGGCATGTACCAATGTCCGAGAGGTCCGGTGCGGTGTCTTTCGGTTGCCTCCGGGCCCCCGAATCGGTCCTCGTCACGGATCCGTGCGCCACTGACCAGGTTGTACGGCACCACAGAACGTGCGCTTCGCTCGACACCACTTCACCACCAGGGGAGAAGCATGCCCAGGCCAGAGCGGTTGTTAGACCCCACAGCCGGACCGCTGGAGGAGTTCGCCCACACGCTGCGCGGTCTGCGCAAGCAGGCCGGCAATCCGTCCTACCGGACCATGGCGAAACGCGCCCACTACTCCGTGGCCACCCTCTCGGAGGCGGCCCGCGGACTGCACAAGCCCTCGCTGAAGGTGACGCTCGCCTACGTGGCCGCCTGCGGGGGCGATCCGGAGCCGTGGACCCGCCGCTGGTACCGACTCAGCAGCGAACTGGAGGCGCGCGACAACCCCGCCCGGGGCCAGCCGCGCGTCCCCGGCCGGCCCGCGACCTCCCCACCGGCCGCAGGCCGCCGCCCCGGGCCCGGCGAATCCCCCACCTCGGCGCGGCGGGCCGAGCCCCGCGCCGCCGCCCGGGCCGTCGCACCGCCCGTCGCCGCGGCGCGCCGGCCGGCCGGGGACGCGTTGAGCGCCGGCGAGCGGGCGGAACTGCGGCGGCTGCGCAGCGAGGTCGAGCAACTCCGGCACGCCAACGCGGTGCTGAAGGCGGCATCGGCGATCTTCGCCGCGGATCTCCGCACAAACTCACAGGTCGTGTACAACCCGGACGGCCGCCAAGATCCGTAGGCGAGACCGGACGCCGAGCGCCCTGCGGGCCCGAGGCGGAACCGGCGGATCCCGACCGACCTTTGGGGACTGACATGCGTGTGCTCGGAGTCAACGGCTGGCCCGGCGCCAGCCACGACGGTGCGGCCTGCCTCGTCGTGGACGGCGAAGTCATCGCCCTGGCCGAGGAGGAACGCTTCACCCGTCACAAGCACGCCTACGGGGAGGCCCCTCTCAACGCCGCCGCCCACTGCCTCGCCGAGGGCGGTCTCACCCTGGACGACATCGACGTCGTCGCCCACGGGTGGGACCTGCCCACCCTCTTCGCGGACCGCGGCCTGGACTGGTTCGACAACGACGCCGACTGCCTGGAACACCTGCTGCCCAAGGCCCTGTTCCCGCGCTCCCGCGACCCGCGGTTGACCTTCGTCGGCCACCACGTCGCCCACGCCGCCAGCGCCTACCTCCTCTCCGGGCGCGATCGCGGCGCGATCCTCGTCCTCGACGGACAGGGCGAGAACGAGAGCACCACCCTGGCCGTCGGCATCGACGGCGAGATCAAGACGCTGCGCGCCCATTCCCCCGGCTGGTCGCTCGGCTACTTCTACGCCGCCGTCTGCGAGTACGCCGGACTCGGGGCGGACGCCGCGGGCAAGATGATGGGCCTGGCCTCCTACGGCACCCCCGGCGACCTCACCTTCGGTGGCGCCTTCGCCTTCGCCGACGATGACTTCACCATCGGCGTCGTCCCGCCCGACCTGCGCTCCACGGGCACCACGGACGAGGAGACGGCCACCATCCGGTACTGGCTGGAGCACTTGGAGAAGACCCTCCCCGACGCGCCCAACCGCGCCGTGCGCCGCTTCGACGCCCGCGCCGGCCGGTACGCCAAGGTCACCGACCGGGACCCCTTCGAGTACCGCGACGTCGCCGCCACCGCGCAGGCCGCTCTGGAGCGGGCCGTCATGGGCCTGGTACGCGGGCTGCTGCGGGAGACCGGTGAGACCACGCTGCTGATCGCCGGCGGCGTCGGCTTCAACGCCACCCTCAACGGCAAGATCATGCGGATGCCCGAGGTGCGGGACCTCTTCGTCCAGCCCCTCGCCGGCGACCAGGGCGTCTCGCTCGGCGCCGCCGTCTGGGTCGCCGCCCAGGAGGGCGACCGCATCCGGCCCATGACGGGGACGGTCGCCTGGGGCCCGCAATGGTCCCCCGACGAGATCCGGCACGTCCTGGACGCCTCGGGCACCGCGTACACCGAGCCCGCCGACATCGCCGCAGCCACCGCCGACGTACTGGCCGCGGGCGGGGTCTCCGGCTGGTTCCAGGGCCGGGCCGAGGCCGGCCCCCGGGCACTGGGCCACCGCAGCATGGTCGCCGTGCCCGATCCCGAGGCCACGCGCGACCGGGTCAACGTGCGCATCAAGGACCGCGAGGCGTGGCGCCCGTTCGCCCCGAGCATGCAGGAGGAGGTCGCCGAGGCCCTCATCGGCACCGCCACCCCGCTGCCGTACATGATCGTCACCACCCCGGTGACCGAGGCCGGGGCCGCGGCCATGCCCGCCGTCGTGCACAGCGACCGCACCACGCGCCCGCAGACCGTCTCCGCCGCGGTCGACCCGCTCTACCACCGCCTCATGGGCGAGGTCGGCCGGCACACCGGCACCGCCGTCATCATGAACACCTCCTTCAACGGGCGTGACGAACCGGTCGTGTGCAGCCCCCGCGACGCCCTCGCCACCTTCCACCGGTTGCCGCTGGACGCCCTCGCCCTCGGGCCGTTCCTGGTGCGCCGCCCCTCCGGTCCGCTCGGGGAGGCCGGCGCGTGAGCGCCCCGGTCCGTCCGCGCACCGCCGAACCGGCCCCGGCGGCAGGGCGGTCGGCTCCGCCCGGCCCGTCCGCCGAGGAGGTCCGCGTCAAGCTGGTGGACTGGCTCGCCGAGGCGGTCCTGACCCCCGACGCCGACCCCGACGCACCGCTGCGCGACCTCGGCGTGGATTCGCTCGACCTGATCCGCACCGCCCGCCGCGTCGAGTCGGCCTTCGGCGTACGGGTGCAGCTGCGCGAGCTGTTCACCCCCGGGCTGACCACGGCCGGCCTCGCCGGGATCGTCGCCGAACGGGCCGCCCTGCGCGGCGCGACCGAGGCGGTGCCACCCGGCACCGCGCACGACCCGGTCGTCCTCACCCCCTCCCAGGAACAGGCCTGGGAGGAGCAGACGGGCGAGCGCAGCCAGTGGAACCAGGCCCTCCTGTTCACCACCCGGCCGGACGTCGACCCCGAACGGTTCGCCGAGGCCGTGCGCCGACTGGTCGCCGGCCACGCGTCGCTGCGCCTCGCCGTCGAGGAGCGCCCGGCCCGCCGGCCCCGCCAGCAGGCGTCGGCGCTGGACACCGACGGCCCCGCGGCCACCGCCCTCGGCCCGGTGCTCGACACCGTCGACGTCCGCGCCCTCTCCGACGCGGACCTGACGGCCGCCGTCACCCTGCGGTGCGCGGCCGAGCAGCTCTCCCTGGACCCGCACGCCGGACGCGTGGCCCGCTTCGTGCGCTTCGACGCCGGCCCGTCGCGGCCGGGCCGGCTGCTGATCGTCGTCCACCAGCTGGCGATCGACATGGTCTCGTGGTCGGTGCTGCTCGCCGATCTGGAGGAGGTGTACACGGCGCTGGAGGAGGGCCGGTCCGACGTGTGGCCGACCGAGGGCACCTCCTACCCGGAGTGGGCGCGGGCCCTCGCGGCCCACGCCCGCACCCCCGAGGCGCAGGAGCAGGCGCAGTGGTGGACGGATGTGGCCCGCACTCCCGCCGCCCTGCCCCCGGACCGCCCCGTGGCGGACGCCCGGGCCGTGAACACCGCCGCGTCCGCCGCCACCCACCGCGAGGAGTTCCCCGCCGAGCTCACCGCCCGGCTCCACGCGGTGGCCCGCGCCCACCGCGCCCACCCGGGCGACCTCGTCCTGCACGCCCTGGGCGAGGTACTGGCCGAACGGCTCGGCGAGCCCGCGGTCCGCGTGGACGTACTGCGCCACGGCCGCGAGGAGACCATCGGCGACACCCAACTGGCGCGCACCACCGGGTGGTTCACCACCACGGTCCCCGTACGTCTGGACCTGGCCCCCGGCGCCCCCGCCGAGCGCCTCGCCCGGACCGTGGGCCACCTGGCGGCCCTGCCCGGCGGCGGCGTGGGCCACGGAGCGCTCGCCCGGCACGGCCGGCCCCGGATCGCCGCGGCGCTGCGCGCCGCTCCACCCGGCAACGTCTCCTTCGACTTCGAGGGCGACGACGCCGACGCGCTGCCCCTGGGCACCCTCCTGCCCGACATCGCCCCGGAACCGGTCGGCGACATCACGGCCCCGCACTGGACCCGCCCGCACCCGGTCGAGGTCATCGCCACCACCGACGACGGAGCGCTGCGCGTCGAGTGGTGGTACTCCACCGCCCTGTACGGGGAAACGACCGTGCGGGCGCTCGCCACCCGCCACCGGGAGGCCCTCACCGCTCTCCTCCACGCCCTGACCGGTTCGGACGCCGCCTGGGCCGTCCCTTTCGGATCGTCCTGACCGGCAAGATCCGAGAGAGACGACCCAGGGCGTGCGCGCAGCCGCCAACAACCCCACGGACGGACCGGAAGACGCCTGCCATGAGCCTGCCCAGCGTGCTGGACCCCTTCTTCGCCATCGCCCACGCGGACCCGGACCGACCCGCGGTGGTCGACAACGGTGTGACCGTCGGATACGGCCAACTCGCGCGCTGGGCAGGGGCGGTGGCCGACCTGGTGGCCACCCGCGCCGCGGCCGGGGCGCCGCCGGTGGCCATCCACACGCACCACAGCGTCCGCGACATCGCGGCGGTCCTCGGCACGCTCGCCGCCGGCCGGGGATACGTCCCGGTCGGTGACGGGCCGGCCGGCCATGCCGACCGGGCCCTGAAGGCCCTCGGTTGCCGGGAGATCATCACCACCGCCGGGACCGATCGGATACCGGCCGTCGACCGCGTGCTCCGGCCCAACTGGGCCCGCTCGCAAGGCCCGCCGCGCCCGGCCGGCGAGCCCGTACGGCCGCAGGACCCCGCGTACGTGCTGTTCACCTCGGGCTCCACCGGCGCCCCCAAGGCGGCCGTGGTCCCGCACGGCGCGCTGCACGCGGTCCTGCCGCACCTGAGCCGGCAGTACGGCGTCGGGCCCGGCACCGTCGCACTCAACTTCCACCGGGTGGACGGCGACACGAGCCTGGAGGAGATCCTGCCGACCCTGCTGGCCGGTGGTCTCGTCGTCCTCGACGAGGACAGCGAGGCGGACCTCGACCGGGTCCTGACCGATCACGAGGTCACCCTCGTCAACCTGCCCGTCGACTACTGGCACCTCCACACCCGCCACCTGCTGGACACCGGCCGCTCCCTGCCCGAGTCCGTCGAGACCGTCGTGATCGGCGGCGAGGCCGTCCGGCCCGACATGCTGGAGCGCTGGCGACTGCTCGGCGCCGACCACGTCGTCCTGCTCAACACCTACGGGTCCACGGAGACCGCGCTGGTCACCCACAGCGCGGTCCTCGCCGGACCGGGCGCGCCCGCGGACTTCCCCGACGGGCTACCGATCGGCCGCCCGTTGCCCTCCGTACGGCAGCGCGTCGAGCCCGGGCCGGACGCACCGGACGGGCCGGGCGAACTCCTCGTCGCCGGACCCCAGTTGGCCACGGGTTACGTCGACGACCCGGAACGCACCGCCGCCCGGTTCGTCGAGTCGGGTCCCGACGGCGCGGCCGAGCGGTGGTACCGCACCGGGGACCTCGTCACCGAGGGCGCCGACGGCTCTCTCGTCTTCCACGGCCGCGTCGACCACCAGGTCAAGATCCGCGGCCACCGGGTGGACCTGCTGGACGTCGAGGGGGCCGTGGGCGCCCTGCCGGGCGTGACGGCCGTCGCCGCCGCGGCGCACGACAAGGGCGAACACACGGTCCTGGTCGCCTTCGTGGTGCTGGCGACGGAGCCGCAGGACGTACGGGCGCCGGCCGCGGGCGGGGCGCCCCCGGACGCCGCGGCCACCGCGGCGGCCCTGCGCGAGCGGCTGCGGGCCACCGTCCCCGGCCCCTTCGTCCCCGACCGGATCTTCGCGGTGCCCGAACTGCTGCACACCCGCACCGGCAAGGTCGACCGCGCGGGCACCCGGGACCGGTACCTGTGAGCAACCGACTCTTCGACGCCTCGGTCGACCCCGCCGACGTTCCCGAGGCGGATGCCCGCGGCCCCTGGGCCTACCTGTGGTGGCTGGCCCGGATCCGCCCCTGGCCGCTCGTCCTCGCCGCCGTGCTCGGCGCCCTCTGGATGGTCCCCCTCGCCCTGATCCCGCTGGTCATCGGGCGGGCCATCGACGAGGCGGGCCGGGCCGACGGGCAGGCCGGGCTGTACCTGTGGTCGCTGGTCACCCTCGGCCTCGGCTTCCTCCAGGCCGCCGCGGGCGCGGGCCTCATCCAGGCCGCCGTCGGCGCCGAGGCGCACGCCCTGTCCCTCACGCACCGGGTGCTGATGCGGCAGGTCGTACGCCTCGGCGCGGCCCTGCGCGGCAAGGCCCGCTCGGGGGACGTGGCCGCCTCCGCGACCGCCGACGTGGAGAGCATCGGCAACGCCTTCGAGGTCGTCGGCCGCACCATCGGGGCGGTCGTCGCCGCCGTCCTGGTGGCGGTGGCCCTCACGGTCACCTCACCCGTCCTGGGACTCGCCGTGCTCATCGGGGTCCCCGCCGCCGTCCTCGGCATCGGCCCCCTGTTGCGACCGCTCCAGGAGCGCGACGAGGCGCAGCGCGAACAGATGGGCATCGCCACCTCCCAGGCCGGCGACATCGTGGCCGGCCTGCGCATCCTGCGCGGCATCGGCGGCGAGGCCGGTTTCGCCGAGGGGTTCCGGCGCACCAGTCAGCAGGTGCGGCGGGCCGGTGAGTCGGCGGGCCGGATGGAGGCCTGGCTCCAGGCGGCCGGCGTGCTCCTTCCCGGGCTGGTCACCGTCGGCATCGTCTGGCTCGGGGCCCGCCTCGCGTTGGAGGGGACCATCACCGCCGGAGAACTCGTCGCGTTCTACGGCGCTTCCGCCTTCCTCACCCTTCCCGTCAGTACGGCCACCGAGGCCGCCGAGACCCTCAGCCTCGCCAAGGTCGCGGCCGGTCGCGTCTGCGCCCTGCTGCGGCTGACCCCCGAGGCCGTCCGTCCCGCCCGGCCCGCACCGTTGCCGGCCGGCGCCCTCGCGGTGGTCGACGCGGACACCGGCATCACCGCCGCCGCCGGTCACCTCACCGTGGTCACCGCGCCCGCCGACCGCACCGGCGAGCTGGCCGACCGGCTGAGCCGCCCCGGCGTCGGCGGCGCGGGCTCCGCGCAGGCCGTCCGGCTGGGCGGCGTACCCCTGGAGCGGGTCGATCCCGATGAGCTGGCCGCCCGGCTGCTGCGTTCGGGCCCCGCCGACGTCCTGTTCAGCGGCACGGTTCGGGAGGAGCTGACGGCCGGGTCCGCCCGGTCCCGGGAGGCCTTGGCCCGGGCGCTGTTCGCGGCCGATGCCGCCGATGTCGTCGACTCGTTGCCCGGGGGCCTGGACGCCTGGTTGGACGAGGGGGGCCGCACCCTGTCCGGCGGGCAGCGCCAGCGGTTGGTCCTCGCCCGCGCCCTGCTCGCGGCCACCGATCTGCTGATCCTGGAGGATCCCACCGCCTCCGTGGACGCCCACACCGAGGCCCGGATCGTCGACCGGGTCGCCGCCCTGCGCGCCGGCCGGACCACGGTGGTCCTCAGCGACAGCCCGCTGTGGCGGGGCGCCGCCGACCACGTGGTCCGCCTCGACGCCCAGCCCGCCCCCGGCGGCCCCGACCGCTCCTCAGGAGTGCCCTCATGACCACCACCCCCGTCCGGGCACCCGCTCCGGGTTCCGACACCGACGAGGAGCCCCTCGCCGCACCCGGTGGCGCCGACCGGCTACCGCTCGCCGACCGCGCCGAGGTCCGCGCCTGGATCCGCGTGTTCCTCCGGGGCGAGGCCCGCCGACTGGCCGTGACCTTCGGGTTGTTCGCCGCCGCCCTGGTGGCCGGCCTGGTCGGCCCCCGCCTGCTCGGCCACCTCGTCGAGTCCGTCAAGAACGGCACCACCACCGGCCGGGTCGACGTACTGGCCCTCGCCTTCGTCGCCGTCCTCGTCGGACACGCGCTGCTCGCCCGCGCCGCCCGCACCCGGGCCACCCTGCTCGGCGAACGCGTCCTCGCCCGCACCCGCGAGAACTTCGTCGGCCGGATCCTCGGGCTGCCGCTGTCCGAGGTGGAGGCGGTCGGTACGGGCGACCTGCTGAGCCGCGCCACCACCGACGCCGACCGGCTGAACGAGAGCATCCGGCAGGCGGTGCCGCGCATCGTGCTGGCCGCCGTCACCCTGGTCTTCACCTTCGCGGCCATCCTGCTCACCTCGCCACTGCTCGCCCTCGGCCTGCTGGCCGGCGTACCGTTCGCCGCGCTGTCGACGTGGTGGTACCGGCCGCGCGCGACCCGCGCGTACGAACGCCTCCTCGCGCAGGAGGCCGACGTCCTGGCCGTCACCCACGAGAGCGCGCGCGGCGCCGCCACCGTCGAGGCCCTCGGGCTCGGCGCGCGCCAGGTCCGGCGCCACGGCAAGGCCGTGGACCGGGTGGTGCGCACCCGGCAACGCACCACCTGGCTGCAGACCATCTGGTTCCCGAGCCTGGACCTGGCCACGATGGTCCCGATGGCGCTCACCCTCCTCATCGGCGGGCTCGCCTACCAGCGGGGCGAGGTGGGGCTGGCGGAGCTGACCGCCGTCGTGCTCTGGGTCCAGGCCCTGGGCGAGCCCCTGAACGACCTGCTGACCTGGACCGACGAACTCCAGATCGGCAACGCCGCGCTCCGCCGCATCCTCGGCGTCGAGCGCCTGCCCCGCGAGCTGCCGCAGCCGCCGGCGGCCACCGATGGTCACGCCATCAGCCTGGAAGGGGTCGACTTCGGCTACGGACCGGGCCGTCAGGTCCTCACCGGCATCGACCTGGAAGTCGCCGCCGGTGAACGCCTGGTGGTCGTGGGGGCCTCCGGTGCGGGCAAGTCCACCCTCGGCAAGGTGCTCGCGGGCGTGCACCACGCCACCCGCGGGACGGTACGGATCGGTTGCGCCGACGTCACCACCCTGCCGGTGGAGCAGCTTCGGCGGGAGATCGTGCTGGTCACCCAGGAGCAGCACGTGTTCACCGGGACGGTACGGGACAATCTGCTGCTGGCCCACGAGGGCGCCGCGGACCCCGGGGCCCCCGGGCGCGGCGCGGCGGACGCGCGGCTGTGGTGGGCGCTGGAGACCGTGCTCCTCGCGGACTGGGTCCGCTCCCTGCCGGAGGACCTGGACAGCGACATCGGGCCGGGCGCGGCCCTGGTGTCCCCGTCACACGCCCAACAACTGGCCCTGGCACGGCTGCTGTTGTCGGACCCGTACGCGTTGGTCCTCGACGAGGCCACCGCGCTCCTGGACTCCTCGGCCTCGCGCCGGGTCGAGCGCTCGCTCGCCGCGCTGATCGAGGGGCGTACCGTCATCTCGATCGTGCATCGCCTGGAGTCGGTGCGCGACGCCGACCGCATCGCGGTCATGGACGGCGGCCGCATCGTCGAGCTGGGCAGCCACGACGAACTCCTTTCGGCCGACGGCGCCTACGCCGCGCTGTGGCGCTCCTGGGACTCGGCACGCCGCACCTGAGGTCGGCCGGCAGGGGCGCGGTCAGCTCGCGGCAGCGGCGGCCCACTGTTCCAGCAGCTCGTCGGTGGTGACCACGGACGCGACGAGGACGAGCGAGTTGCGGATCACCTCGGCGGTGCAGGAGGCGGGTACGCCCGCGATGGCGTCCGCCGGTACGACCACCCGGTAGCCGAGGTTCACGGCGTCGAAGACGGTGTTGGGGATCGCGATGTTGGAGGAGACCCCGGTCACGACCAGGGTGCGGACGCCGAGGTTGCGCAGCAGCGCGTCCAGGTCGGTGCCGGACATCGGGGAGAGCCCGTGCAGCCGGCGCACCACCAGGTCCTGTTCGGCCACCACGATCGGGGTCGCGATCTCCACCGCCCGACTCCCGGACAGTTGGCGTACGGGGAGTTTCCCGGCGGCGCGGAACAGCCGCGCGTTGGCGTTGGCCCCGCGCCCGTCCGGCCGCCGTTCGGCGACCGCGTGCACCACCTGTACGCCGGCCGGGCGTGCGGCGTCGACCAGCGCGGCCACCCGGGCCAGCATCCCGGAGTCCCGTGCCTCCTTGGCCAGTTCGGGCAGGGCGCTCTCCTCGCCGACGACGCCGTTCTGACATTCGACGGTGAGCAGCGCGGTGGTGGCGGGATCGAGATCCGGCATGGCTCCCCCTGGTGCGGCGACGGATGAGCCCCCATGATTCCTGACACGTAGTCAGATGTGAAGGGACGTGGGCGGATGGACGGCACCCAACGGCGGGGACGCCGGATCATGATGACGGACGGGGAGGTCGACGCCTTCCTGCGCGAGCAGCGGACCTGCCGGGTGGCCACGGTCTCCCCCGACGGGCGCCCGCACGTGGGCGCGCTGTGGTTCGTCTGGGACGGCACGTCGCTGTGGCTGTACTCGATCACGCGCAGTCGGCGCTGGTCCGACCTGCGGGCGGATCCGCGGATCTCGGTGGTCGTCGACTCCGGGGAGTCCTACGACGAGCTGCGCGGGGTGGAGCTGTCCGGCAGCGTCACCTTCGTCGGCGAGGCGCCCCGCACCGGGGAACCCTGTCCGGAGCTGACCGAGGCGGAGCGGCTCTTCCCGGTGAAGAATTTCGGGATCGAGGAGATGCCGCACGACGGCCGGCACGCGTGGATCCGGCTCACCCCGGAGTCGGTGGTGTCCTGGGACTTCCGCAAGATCTGACGGCGCCCGGGGCCGCCGGGCCACTACCCGACGCCGGCCGCCGCCTCGTGCAGCGCCTCGACCGCGGCCCTGATCGAGGGCCTGCGGCCGGCGTCGGCCCGCCAGACGGCGTACACGTGGCGGCGTACGGTGTCGCAGACGGGGAGCAGCCTGACGCCGGGCGGGACGGGGCCGCGGCCCAGCCGGGGGGTCACGCACACGCCCAATCCGGCTTCCACGAAGGCCAACTGGGTGTGGTGTTCCTCGGCGATGTGCGGGATGCGCGGTTCGACGCCGGTGCCCCGCAGCGTGAAGACCAGCCACTCGTGGCAGAACTGCCCCTCGTTCCAGGAGATCCAGTCGTCGTCGGCGAACTCGGCCAGCGAGATGTCGGCCCGGTCGGCGAGCGGGTGTCCGGCGGGGACCGCGATGTCGACGCCGTCGTCCATGAGATGGGTGCGGGTCAGCTCGCCGGGCACCGGCATGCGCTTGTTGTGCCAGTCGATGGCCAGGGCCATGTCGAGGTCCCCGCGCACGACGGCGGCCATGCTGTCCTCGGGCTCCCGCTCCCGCACGAGGACCCGCAGTTCTGGATGGCCCTCGCGCAGGGAGGTCAAGGTGCGGGGCAGCAGTCCGCGCATGGCCGTGGGGAAGGCCCCGATCCGCAACTCCCCGACGGCGCAGCCACGTTGGGCTTCGACATCGGCCTGGGCGAGCTCGACCTGGGAGATGATCCGGGCCGCGTGGCCCGCGAGCAGCCGCCCGGCGTCCGTGAGCCGGACCCCGCGCCCGTTCTTGGTCAGCAGGGGCTGACCGACCTCCCGCTCCAACTTGGCCATCTGCTGGGAGACGGCGGAGGTGGTGACATGGAGGCCGCCGGCGGCCCCGCTGACGGAACCGTGGCGAGCGAGGGCGTCGAGGGTGCGCAGGCGCTCCAGGTTCAACATGTAAGCGATGCTACGCCGTCACTCGCAAGAAGTCTCGCTTGTCCTACGAGGTCGCGCGCAGGAGAGTAAGCCGCATGAGCGCACCCGCCCCCTCCCGCCCCGCCCCTTCGCCCTCCCCCGCCGCAGCGCCGGCCGCGCCCCCTCCCGGCCGGCCCCGCACCGCCGGATCCCGGCTGGACTGGCGGCTGCGCTTCGCGCTCCTCTCCGTGATCTGGGGCTTCAGCTTCCTCCTGATCAAGGTGGGCACGCAGGCCTACGCCCCCTTCCAAGTCGCCCTGGGTCGGGTCTTCTTCGGGGCGCTGGCCCTGCTCGCGGTGCTGCTGGTGCGCCGCGAGCCGCTGCCCCGCACCGCGCGCACCTGGGCCCACCTGACGGTGGCGGCGCTGCTGCTGAACTCCGTCCCGTTCTCGCTCTTCGCCTACGCGGAGCTCAGCATCCCGTCGAGCCTGGCCGGGATCTGCAACGCCACTTCCCCGCTGTGGGGCATGGCCCTGTCCCTGGTCGCCCTCTCCGAGGACCGTCCGACGCGACGCCGGTTCGCCGGGCTGGGCCTGGGCTTCCTCGGCGTCCTGACCGTGCTCGGCGCCTGGCAGGGCTTCGCCGGGGTCGACGCCAAGGGCACCGCGCTCGCCCTGCTGGCCGCCCTCTGCTACCCGATCGGCTGGATCTACGTACGCCGGACGCTGGCCGGCGCCCCCGGTTCCCCGGTGGCACTCACCGGTGCCCAGCTGCTGATCTCGACCGTCCAACTGACCGCCGTCAGCGCGGCGTTCACCTCGGCGCCCGTCTCGTTCCCGCTGTGGCCGACCCTCTCGGTGATCGCCCTGGGCGCCCTGGGCACGGGCATGGCCCTGCAGATGCAGTACCAGCTGGTGACGGAGGTCGGCCCGACCACCGCCCAGATGGTCACCTACTTCATCCCGGTGATCGCGACCACGGCGGGCGTCCTGGTCCTCGGGGAGCAACTCCACTGGAACACCCCGGTCGGCGCGGCCGTCGTCCTGGCCGGAGCCGCACTCACCCAGGCCCGCCCGAGGACCCGCGACCCGAAGGCCCCCCGCCCGGAGCGGGCCCGTCGGGCGGCCCTACCCTGGCGGCGATGATCACCGTACGTCTCTCCGGGGGGACACCTTGAGCCCAGCCCTCGCCCTGTTCGTCCTCGGCTCCGCCGCACTCGTCTGCGGAACCTGGGTGGCCACGAACCTGCGCGGCTCCGCCGACGCCCTGGAGCGGCGCGCGGCGGCCGCCGGCGAGCTGACGGCGCACGCGCGCGGGGACCTCGGCCCGCCCCGGCAGATCATGTCCGCCGGGGTCTACCGGTTCCTGGGCGGGGTCATCGGCTCCGCCGGCTTCGTCCTCCTCCTGGTGTCCCTGGTCGAATACGCGAGCTGAGGGGTCGGCGCCGCGCGGGGCCGACCCCGCGCGTCAGTCCCGGCGTCCGCCGAGTACGGGACGCACCGCCGACGCCACCGCGTCGGCCAGTACGGGAACTTCGGCCGGTGCGAGCCCGGAGACGGTGATCCGCACCGCCGGCCCCGAGTTCACCCGGAACCGGGCTCCCGCCGTCACCGCCCAGCCCGCCGTCAGCAGCCGCGTCACCACGGCCGTCTCGTCGGACACCGGCACCCAGACGTTCATCCCGCTGCGCCCGTGCGCCCGTACCCCCCGCTCGGCGAGTGCGGCGACCAGCGCGTCACGCCGGGCAGCGTACGAGCGGGCCACCACCGCCGGGTCGACGGCGCCGGTGGTCCACAGTTCCACCACGGCGTACTGGAGCAGCCGGCTCACCCACCCCGGGCCCAGCCCCTGCCGGCCCCGGACCCGGTCCATCGTCACCGCGTCTCCGGTCAGTACGGCCAACCGCAGGTCCGGGCCGTACGCCTTGGCCGTCGAGCGGATCAGCGCCCAGTGCCGGGTGGCACCGCTGAGCGCGCACAGCGGCAGGTCCACGATCCCGTGACCGTGGTCGTCGTCGATGACCAGCACGTCGGGCCGACCCGCCAGCAGCTCCCGCAGGACGGCGGCCCGCCCCGGGCCGACGACCGCGCCCGTCGGGTTCTGCGCGCGGGCCGTCACCACCAGGGCGCGGGCCCCTTCCGCCAGCGCCCGGGCCACCGCGTCCGGCAGCGGGCCGTCGTCGTCGACGGCGACGGGGAGCACCCGCAGCCCCAGCGCGGGGGCGAGGTCGAGCACGCTCCCCCACCCCGGGTCCTCCACGGCGACCGCGTCGCCGGGCCGCAGGTGGGCGGCCAGCACCCGCTCGATGCCGTCCAGCGCACCCGAGGTCACGGCCATGGCCCCGACCGGAATGCCGTCCGCCGCGAACCCGGCCCGGGCGAGGTCGGCGAGTTCGGGGACCACGGGGTCCTGCCCGTACAGGGTCGGGGCCCGCGCGTACCGACGGGCGGCCGCCGCGAGCGGCCCGTCCAGCGCGGGCAGCAGGGACACGTCCGGGTTGCCCTGGGCCGCGTCCCGCACCCCCTCGGGCACGGCCGTCCGCAGCGAGCTCCGGGGAGCGGTCGCCGGCCGACGGCGCACCCGGCTGCCGCGCCGACCGTCCGTTTCGATGACTCCGCGCTCGCGCAGGGTCCGGTACGCGGCGGCCACGGTGTTGGGGTTCACCCCCAACTCGCCGGCCAACTCCCGCATCGCCGGCAACAGCGCTCCCGGCTCCAGGGCGCCCGATCCGACGCCCTCTTCGACACTGGCCGCGATGTCCGATGCGCGACGCCCACTGATCCGATACTCTCCTAGCACAAACATCATTATGCACTAGTGCAACGGAGTTCGCACCATGACCACCACGCCCGCCGCCTACGAGCCCACCGACCGCACCGTCCCGAGCCGCTCCCGCGACCGGGCGCGCTACGACCGCGAGACCGTGTACTCGATACTCGACCAGGCCTACGTCTGCCACCTCGGGTTCGTCCGGGACGGCGCGCCGGTGGTCCTCCCCACCCTCTTCGGGCGGGTCGGCGACACCCTGTACGTCCACGGCTCCACCGGCTCCCGCCCGCTGCTCGCCGCGGGCAAGTCCGACCCGGGGTTGCCGGTCTGCCTGACGGTGACCCACGTCGACGGCCTGGTGCTGGCCCGCTCGGCCTTCCACCACTCCCTCAACTACCGCTCGGTGGTCGTCCACGGCACCGCCCACCAGGTCACCGACGAGGCCGAGTGCCGGATGGCGCTGGACGCCCTGGTCGACCACGTCGTACCCGGCCGCTCCGCCGACTCGCGGCCCGCGAACGCCCGGGAACTCGCCGCCACGGCCGTGATCCGGCTGGACCTGGAGGAGGTCTCCGCGAAGCTGCGCACCGGCGGCCCGAACGACGACGCCGAGGACCTGGACCTGCCGTTCTGGTCGGGAGTGGTCCCGGTCGCCCCGGCGTACGGGGCGCCGGTCCCGGCCGCCGATCTGGCCCCGGGCATCGCCACGCCGGACTACATCGCCGCGCTCTGAACCTCGGGGGTGGGCCGGTCCTCCACCGGCCCGCCGTCAGGCCGACCTTCCTCCGCGACCTCGCCCGCCGGCCTGTCCGCCCCGTCCGCCGGCCTGCGCGCCTCGGCGCCGATCAGCGCGCCGACGGCCGCGAGCAGCAGTACGGTGCCCAGCACCACGGCCCCGGTCAGCCGCTCCCCGAGCACCCCGACCGCGATCGCGGCGGCGCTCACCGGCTCGATCAGCATGATCACCGACACGGTCGCGGCACGCACCGCCGCGGCCCCGGTGAAGTAGAGCGCGTACGCCAGCGCCGTCGGCACGGTGGCGACGTACAGCAGCAGCCACACCACCCGCGCCAGGTCGGCCGTGTGCGGCACCAGTCCCTCCAGCACGGCGAGCGGCAGCAGGCACACCGTGCCCACCCCGACCGACCACGCGGTGGTGACGAGCGGGTCCCCGCCCTCCCCCCGACGCCCGAGCCCGCGCGTTCGCAGCGTCATCGCCGCGTAGCCGGCGGCCGAGAGCAGCGCCCAGAACACCCCGAGCGGCCGCACCTGCGCGCCGCCGGAGCCCAGCACGAGCACGGCCAACCCGGCGAGGGCGCCGCCGACGGCGGCCGCTCCGCCCCGACCCAGTCGCTCGCCCATCCAGTACCGGCCGCCGAGCGCGATCAGCACGGGCCCCGCGCCCAGGGTCACGACGGTGCCGACGGCGAGGCCGGTCTCCCGCACGGCGCCGAAGTACGCGGCCTGGAACAGGGTGAACAACAGGCCGGTCCCGATGAGCGAGGCGACGGACGGCCGGCCCACCCGCTCCCGGCCGCCTCCGGAACGGCGCGGGACTCCGGGGCGCGGGACTCCGGGGCGCCGTACGGCGAGCACCCCCAGCAGCACGACGAGCCCGCCCGCGCACCGCCAGAAGGACAGGGCGAGCGGGCCGAGGTCACTGGCCAGGAAGAGGAGGGAGGCGGCGGCCCCGGCGGTGCCCCAGGCAACTCCCGCGACGACGAGGTACAGCAGATCGCGCCCGGCAGCGGGCGAATGGTTCGACACGTGGTTCTCCGCGCATGCGTGAAGGATGAGAAAAGCGGGTCATCACTTCGCGGGCAGCACGAACCCGCCCCGGGCGGCCGAAGGGCGGCCGGGACGGGTGGTCCTCGAGGGAGCAGCCACCCGCGCCTGATCCTGCGCGGGAATCTCCGCGGGCACCCGCACGACGGGCGGGACCGCGAGAGCGTCCGGACAGGACCTAGGCGGCGGGAGGCGGAAGTACGGTCGAAGGCATGGTTCGCACCTTACGTGCTCCACCGCCGGCCCGACCAGGCCCGCGGCTCGGCAACCGCGTCACACCCGAGTGCGTTCCAGGTCCAGCACGGCGGGATCGACCGCGGCCGGCGGCGTCGGCCGGGAGGACTGCGCGATGAAGGCGCCGCTCAGCACCAGCGCGCCGCCGACGATCTGCGGGAGGGAGAGGTGTTCGCCCAGCAGGATCCACGCGAGGACGGTGGCGATGACGGCCTCCAGGCACGCCACCACGCCCGCCACCTGCGGGGAGAGCTTGCGCACCGACACCACTCCGGTGACGTACGCGAAGACGGTGGCGACCAGCACCACCCAGCCGAGCAACGCGTACGCGGGCACCACCAGGTCGTCAAGGGCCGCGTACCCGCTCAGCACCCGCCAGTCCATCTGCCACGGTCGGGCGATCACGGTCATCACCAGCGTGCCGATGATCATTCCGTACGCGATCACACCCATCGGGTCGGGTGCGTCCTCCCCGTCCGCGCCCTGGTCGGCGAAGACGAAGTAGAAGGCCTGACAGCAGGCGGCGGCGAGGCCGAGCAGCACGCCGAGCGGGTCCAGGCTCAGACCGGCCCAGATCTCGACGACGCAGGCCAGGCCGACGACGGCCACCGCCGCCCCCGCCGCCGCCGCCCGGGTCACGGGCTTGCGCTGGACGAAGCGGATCCAGCCGAGCAGCAGGGCCGGCCCCAGGTACTCCAGGAGGAGGGCCACGCCGACGGGAATCCGGGACAGGGAGGCGAAGTAGAACGCCTGCACACCGGCGACGGCGATGAGCCCGAAGCCGGCGAGGAGCAGCGGCTTGCGCCGTACCAGATCGCGGTGCCGCCAGGCCAGCGGGGACAGCACCAGCGCTGCCCCGGCGACCCTGAGCCACACGACGTGCAGCGGGTCCAGGCCCGCCTCGATCAGCGGCTTCGCCGCGACCCCCGAACCACCGAACGCGCACGCCGAGACGAGGGCGAGGCCCAGTCCGGCGTTCTTCCCTGACGCTTGCATCGGGCCATCATGGCAGGGCCGGTCAGCACCGTCACGCCCGTGACGCCTGTTGAGACGCAGCCGAGACCAGGGCACCGACGAACCTCCAGATCTGACAGGTCGTCAGTATTGAATGTTGAGGTCGCCGGGACTACCTTCCGCCGCACGTACCGGACGAGAAGGGGTGGACGCATGGCTGAGGTCACCGCGGAATCACGCATCGAGGCGCCCGCCGCGCAGCTGTGGGCCCAGCTGACGGACTGGGACGCGTACGGGCAGTGGAGCATGACCCACACCAACTTCCCGAAGGGCGGTCCCGAAACCCTCGCGCTCGGGGCCACCTTCGCCGAGAACATGAAGATGATGGGCTTCCCGGCCGAGGTCCTGTGGACCGTCTCGGAACTGGAGGACGAGCGCCTCTTCGCCATCACCGGCAAGGGCCCCATGGGCGTGGCCGTCCTGACGCGCTACACGCTGACCCCGAACGGCGACGCCACCACGGTCCGCATCGACGGCGAGTTCACGGGCGCCGCCGTGTCCCTGATGGCGGGCAAGCTCAAGGACTCGGCCACCGCGGCGCTGAACGAGTCGCTGCGCAAGCTGGCCGGACTGGTCGTCTGACGGCGGCGCCCGGCAACCGCGACCGGATTCGCCCCGCACGCATGACGGAGCGCCCCGCGAGAAACCTCGCGGGGCGCTCCGTCATACGGCCATTTCGTCACACCTGCGTACGGCGACCCTCGGGCCCGGGCGCCGGGCCGTTCAGTGCTCGTCCGCCAGGATCAGGTAGAGCTTCTTGCGGGCGTCGTTGATCACGGTGAGGGCCTTCTCGCGCTGCTCGGGCGAGCCGGTCTTGAAGACCTGACCGAAGGCCTCCATCAGGCCGACCCCGGCCGTACGGACCTCGTGCATCGCCTCGAAGTCGAAGCCCCGCCCGGCGTCCGCCCAGGGGGCGTCCGGACCGGACTCGGCCTCGCCGCGGCCGGCGTCGGTGAGGGTGAACAGCTTCTTGCCGCCCTCGCTCTCACTGACGATGAGCCCCTCGTCCTCCAGGAGCTGGAGGGTCGGGTAGACCGAGCCGGGGCTGGGCTTCCACGCCCCGCCGCTACGCTCGCCGATCTCCTGGATCATCTCGTAGCCGTGCATCGGCCGGTCGGTGAGCAGCGCCAGGATCGAGGCGCGCACGTCACCGCGCCGCGCCCGCCCCCGGGGCCCCCCGCGCCCGCCGCGCCCCCCGAACGGTCCACCGCCGAAGGGCGGCCCGAACGGCCCGAACGCGGCCCGGCGCTCCTGGAACTCCTCCCGACGGTCGGGCCCGCAGTGGCCGTGCCCCCGCCCGTGCTCGTGCCCATGTCCATGGTCGTGCTGTCCACGTGAACGCATCACTGCGCTCCTTTCGTCATCACTCGTCATCGCTGTCTTCGTCTCTCGACTCCTCTACTATCGCTGACCCATCGCGATGCGTCAACGATATATCGGAAACTATCGCCGACACTCGCCCTCACCAGCGGTTCGCCCCCTTCCGTCCCGGAGAGGAGCACCCCCGACGGCTTCGGCCTCCGGCCGGTCACCGATACCGACCGGTTCGGTTTCCGGGCCCCGGTCGTGTCGGTCGGCTGTCGGCGGGGCGGCGGGGCGACGGGCTGTCGGCGGGGACCGCGGGACCGGGCGTGGCCGGCCGCGAAGGCGCCGTCCCGCCGGCGTCCTGACCGTTGCGAGCCTCAGGGAGCCACCAAGTCCTCCGCATCCCAGGTCCCGTCGTGGGACGTCCACCGGCTGCCCACCGCCGAGGGGAAGAACTTCCTGGGTCACCGGCGGCAACGCGGGCATCGGGTGCTTCGTCGCCGAGCGACTCGCCGCCACCGGGGCCCTGGTCGCCGTCGCGCCCGCCCGTGCACGTCCGGACCACCGGGCAGCGACTGCGGCGGCCACCGCTCGGCCTGCTCCTCCAGGCCAAGGACGCCGCCGCCCGGCTGTTCGGGCCGTGCTCGACCCGGGCGCCCGCGGCGGCCGGCTGCGACCTGACCCGGCCACGCCCCGACGTTCACCACACCGACGCGGTGGGGTGGGAAGCCGCCGCCTTGGCCGTGTTCCGCCTTCCGACCACCACCCCGCAGCCGGCGCCGGCCGATCCCGAGGCCACCGCGAAAGCGCGACCCTCCCCCGCGACCAGGCCAGTCGGCCCGGATTGGCCTTTGTCCGCGCCCGGAGCACCGCCCTACCGTCGAACCCATGCGCATCCGAATCGTCGACGCCTTCACCGACCGCCCCTTCCACGGGAACCCCGCCGGAGTCCTGCTCCTCGACGGCCCCTTCCCCCCGGACGCCTGGCTCCAGCAGGTCGCGGCCGAGCTGAACCTCTCCGAGACCGCCTTCGCCCACCCCTTGCCGCCCGGCGGGGACGCCGACTGGGCGCTGCGCTGGTTCACCCCGGCCGCCGAGGTCGACATGTGCGGACACGCCACCCTCGCGACCGCCCACGTCCTCGCCTCGGGGGGGCTCGCGGAGGGCCTGATCCGCTTCGCGGCGCGCTGCGGCGTCCTCACCGCCCGGACCACCGGGGACGGCTCGATCACCATGGACTTCCCGACGTCCGCGCTGACGCCGCTCGACCCGGGCCCCGAGGTCGCCCGCGCGCTGGGCGCCGGGATCAAGTCGGTGCACGACACCTCCGACCACGTGGGCGACCTGCTGGTCGAGCTGGCCGACGAGCGCGCCGTACGCGAGCTCACCCCCGACCACGCCGCCCTGCGTGCCCACTCCCGCCGCGGGGTGATCGTCACCGCGGCGGCCGAGGACCCCTCCCGCGGCTACGACTTCGTCTCGCGCGGCTTCTTCCCCGCCCTCGGCATCGACGAGGACCCGGTCACGGGCAGCGCGCACACCGCGCTCGCCCCCTTCTGGGGCGCCCGCCTGGGCCGCACCGAGATGACCGGCCGGCAGGGCGGAGCCCGTACGGGTCTGGTCCGCGTCACCCTCGCCGGCGAGCGGACCCTCCTGACCGGGCACGCCGTCACCGTCCTGGACGGCGAGCTGCTCACCGCGCCCTGAGTCGGGGCCCGAACGCCGGCTCCGGGCTCCGGCCGGAGCCGGACGGGACGACCTACGGGGTGGGCAGCCAGTCCACCTTGCCCGCGAGCAGGGCGTATCCGCCGAAGGCGACGATGTCGAGCAGCGCGTGCGCGACGACGAGCGGCCCCACCCGGCCCCAACGCCGGTACGCGATGACGAAGACGACGCCCATCACCATGTTGCCGATGAACCCGCCGATGCCCTGGTAGAGGTGGTACGAGCCGCGCAGCACGGAGCTGGCCAGCAGCGCCGCCATCGGCGACCAGCCCAGCTGGTCGAGCCGGCGCAGCAGGTAGGCCAGCACGATGACCTCCTCCACGACGGAATTCTGCAACGCGGAGAGGATCAGTACGGGGAACTTCCACCACACGTCGGGCAGCGCCTCGGGCACGACCGTCAAGTTGAAGCCGGTCGCGCGGGCGGCCAGGTAGAAGGCCAGTCCGGCGCTTCCGATCCCGGCGGCCACGAGCGCCCCGCGGCCCAGGTCCTGCCAGGGTCGGGACCGGTCGAAGCCCAGGACGCGCAAACCGGGCGCCCCCTCGCGGGTCAGCAGGTGCGCCACCAGCAGTACGGGGACCAGCGCCGACGCGATGCCGAACAGCTGCCAGGCGAGGTCCAGCCAGGGCCGGCCGGGCGCGTACGAGCCGTTGAGCGTGGCGGCCTGGTCCTTCAGACCGCCCGGTTTGGTGAGCGAGCCGATGAAGCTGATCAGCGCCGAGACCCCGCTGGCGCCGAGCGACAGCGCGAGCACGAGCAGCGTCTCGGTGCGCAGGACCCCCCGCCGTCGCCCGTCATCGCCCAGCTCCACCACCACCGGCTCCGCGCGCACGCCCGACTCCCGTCCCGCCGTCCCGCTGCGAGCCATCCCGCCGCGACGTCCTGTTCCGACCACCCATACTGCCTCCTCGGTGGCCGAAGGGGATCATCACGGCGGGATCGGGGTGCCCGACCGACGCGGGGCGCGGACCGGCGGCGGACCGGCGGCGGACCGGCCCGACGCCCCGATCAGCGGCCGGCCACCGTGGCGGGGTCCACCTCCCGTTCCGATATGCCGACGGGCCAGGTGTGCACGGGGTCGCCCCGGTGCATCAGCTCGCTGTACCGGCGCGTGGTGGCGGCGAGCGCGGCGTCCCGCTCCAATCCGCCGGCGCGGGCCCGGTGGTAGGTGTCCACCTGCCAGGTCGCCCCGTTCACCCGCCGCCGACATCGCTCCTCGATGATCCCGAGGTAGTGGTCCCGGTCCGCGGCCGCGATCCCCCACGCGTCGAGCCCGGCGGCGGCCATCGGCAGCAGTTCGTCGAGCACCAGCCTCACCGCCGGTACGCTCACCAGCCCCCCGGCCCGCCCCCGCCGGGGCCAACGCAGCCGGGCGTCGATCCCGTACCGGCAGGCCGCGTCGAAGTTCGCCTCGGCCTCGGCGAACGGCATCCTGGTCCACACCGGGCGCTGTTCGTCGGCGAGGGTGCGCACGAGCCCGTAGTAGAAGGCCGCGTTGGCGACGACGTCGGTGACGGTCGGCCCGGCCGGCAGCACCCGGTTCTCCACGCGCAGGTGCGGCACCCCGTCGGCGACCCCGTAGACGGGCCGGTTCCAGCGGTAGACCGTGCCGTTGTGCAGGACCAGTTCCTGCAGGCCGGGCACCCCGCCGTCGGCCAGTACCCGCAGCGGTTCCTCCTCGTCGCAGATCGGCAGCAGCGCCGGGAAGTAGCGGAGGTTCTCGGCGAACAGTTCGTACGCCGAGTCCACCCACCGCTCCCCGAACCAGGTCCGCGGCCGCACCCCCTGGGCCTGGAGCTCCGGCGGCCGGGTGTCGGTGGCCTGCGTGAAGAGCGGTGGCCGCGACTCGCGCCACAGCTCGCGCCCGAACAGGAAGGGCGAGTTGGCGCCCACCGCTATCTGTACGGCGGTCACCGCCTGCGCCGCGTTCCACACGTCCGCGAACCGCGCCGGAGTCACCTGCAGGTGCAGCTGTACGGAGGTGCAGGCGGCCTCCGGCACGATCGACCCGGTGCTCCAGGTCAGTCGCTCCACCCCGTCGATGTCGAGGGTGAAGTCCTCCCCCCGCATCATCAGGATCTGCTCGTTCAGCAGCGAGTACCGGTCCACCGCCGAGAGGTTGGCCGGTGCCAGGTCCGCGCGGGACAGGGTCGGCAGGATGCCGATCATCACCACCCCCGCGTCGATCTCCGCGGCCTGCCGGTGGGCGTAGTGGAGCCCCGCACTCAGTTCCTCCGCGAGCTGGTCGAATACCCGGCCTTCGAGGCGGTGCGGAAGTACGTTGACCTCCAGGTTGAACAATCCGAGTTCGGTCTGGAAATCGGGGCTCGCAATCCGCTCCAACACCTGGGCATTCACCATTCGCGGCAATCCGTCGGCACCCGCGAGATTCAATTCGATCTCCAGCCCCATCATGTTCTTGGGGCGATCGAACCTCTTCTCCGCCAGAAGGCGCTCCAGTCCCTCCAGGCACTCGTGAAGCTTCCTCCGATACCGTTGCCGATCGGACAGGTCGAATCCGCCTGCCACGACCTTCTCCCCCATCGAAGCTTCCCTCCTCGACTGGCCCGGCCTTGTGCCCCCAGGCGCGCATGTACGGTCGATGATGCCCAGGCACCGTGATCGATAACGCCGATGACCACCCCTCGGACAGGAGCGCGCGCCGGTATGGCCGGATGGGCGCTTCGGCACATTCACCTGGCAAGTCTTCGTATGCACATTCCGCGTCGACTTTGCCGGTTCCGGATAACCGACGCTTTCCAGCCGAGCCCCCTTCCGGTAGCCTCCGAGGTCAGCGCGGCAGGTCTGCGCTCAGGCGTCATGAATGGCTTCGCAGCAGGGCCGGTAAGCGACTTGTCGGCAATAGCCGGGACAGCTAGCCGAAACACTGCGTGAACACGTGTCGTATAAACTCCGCAATCGAGGCAGAGAGTTGGCGCGCGGTCATTGCCCCTCAGCCCCCCTCTGGCCCCAGAATGCGACAGCGCCGTCCCGTTCCTTCCCCCGCACCCCAGGTCTCCCAAGTGAGAGGCGACCCACCATGCCGCTGCATGTCCCTCCGGCTCCCGCGCCCGCCCTGCGCAGCGTCCTCGCGGCACTCGGTTCCCCCACCGCCGTCCACGAGGCGCACACTCCGGCCCTGCGCACGGTCCAGGGCCCGTTGACCGCCGAACTGCCCCTTCCGGTGCACGTGATCGACCGGCTCCACACGTCCAACCTCGCTGCCGGCGGCAGGCCCCCGCGCACCCGGCTCACCGCGTGGCGGTTCCTCATCCGCAGCGGGGACCGCTTCGTCGCCGCGGCCGACACCCGCCTCACGGCGGACGGATGGACCTTCTCCCACTTCTTCGAGGGGCCCTACGTCACCGCCACCGAACGCGCCCTGCGCCAGGCCGAGTCACTGGGGACCGGCTACCAGCCGCGCCTGCTGTCCGTACCGGAGCTGTACATGTTGACCCTGTGGCTGCACGGCGCGGTCGGCGCCGACGCCGCGGCCGGCCTGCCGGCCGCCGCCGACCTGCTGGTTCCGCTCGCCCCGGCACCTCCCGGCATCGCGGCGTTCCGGCCGCACACCGTGTCCGAACTCCTGCCCGTACTGACGCACCGGCTGACTCGGCAGGCCCCTCCGGTGCCGCCCCCCGTAGCCGCACCGGCGGCCTGAACACAGCCACCCGGACGACCCATTCGGCCTAGTCCGCTGGGACCATTCGCGAACCATCCGAAATGACAGGGGAGTTGGCCTGAACCGCCCGCACGGGTGATGCGTCCTCAATCCATGAGGACAGCTGCCGGGAAATACCTGCGAAGCAGCCGTCCTGGGGGAAGACTGAGCCCATCCTCCCCGCAGGTGCGGGGACGACCCAGGGGGACGGCCATGAATCACGCATCGAGCCGTAGCGAACAGACCACACCGCAGCGAAAGAACGCATCCATGTGCCAGCACCAGCCTGCCTGCCCGTCATCAGAGTCCGCCGACCGGGAGGCCGCGCGCCCGGTGGCCAACCACCCGGAGCAGGGCTGGAGCCTGCTGTGCAACGGCGTCCTGCTCTTCGAGGACACCGGTGAACTCCTGCCGGACGGACAGATCATCGCGCCGCACCGCCCGCTCGCGGCGGCCTGAGCGGACCTGACGGAACGGAAGAAGGGGCCGTTCCCGGAGCATGTGCTCCGGGAACGGCCCCTTCAACGCGTCGGCCCGACGGGTCCGCGCCCCGTCACCGCGTCACGCGGGATCAGTTGTCGTACTCGTCCAGCGGCGGGCAGGAGCACACCAGGTTCCGGTCGCCGAACGCGCCGTCGATCCGGCGCACCGGCGGCCAGTACTTCTCGGCGGGCGTGACACCGGCCGGGAAGACGGCCTCGTCCCGGGTGTACGGGTGGTTCCACTCGCCGCCCAGCGAAGCCGCGGTGTGCGGGGAGTTGGCGAGCGGGTTGTCGTCGGCCGGCCACTCGCCGCCCGCGACCCGCTCGATCTCGCCGCGGATCGCGATCATCGCGTCACAGAAGCGGTCGATCTCGGCGAGGTCCTCGGACTCCGTCGGTTCGATCATCAGCGTGCCGGCGACCGGGAAGGACATCGTCGGCGCGTGGAAGCCGTAGTCGATCAGACGCTTGGCGATGTCGTCCACGCTCACGCCCGTCGACTTCGACAGCGGACGCAGGTCGATGATGCACTCGTGCGCGACCAGGTTGCCCGGGCCGGTGTACAGCACCGGGTAGTGCGGCTCCAGACGCTTGGCGATGTAGTTGGCGCCCAGTACCGCCACCTGGGTGGCGCGCTTGAGCCCCTCACCACCCATCAGGCGTACGTACGACCAGGAGATCGGCAGGATGCCCGCCGAGCCCCACGGCGCGGCCGAGATCGGGCCGACGCCCGTCTCCGGACCGGCCGTCGGCTGGAGCGGGTGGTTCGGCAGGTACGGGGCCAGGTGCGCCCGGACGCCGACCGGGCCCACGCCGGGGCCGCCGCCGCCGTGCGGGATGCAGAAGGTCTTGTGCAGGTTCAGGTGCGAGACGTCGCCGCCGAAGTGACCCGGCTTGGCCAGGCCCACCAGGGCGTTCAGGTTGGCGCCGTCGACGTACACCTGGCCGCCGGCCTCGTGCACCTGGGCGCAGATGTCGGCGACGTGCTCCTCGAACACACCGTGCGTCGACGGGTAGGTGATCATCAGCACGGCGAGCTCGTCGCGGTACTGCTCGATCTTGGCGCGCAGGTCGGCCGCGTCCACCTCGCCGTCGTCCGCCGTCTTGACGACGACGACCTTCATGCCGGCCATCACGGCGCTCGCCGCGTTGGTGCCGTGCGCGGAGGACGGGATGAGGCAGATGGTGCGCTGCTCGTCGCCGTTCGCCCGGTGGTAGGCGCGGACGGCCAGCAGGCCGGCGAGCTCGCCCTGGGAGCCGGCGTTCGGCTGGATGGAGACCTTGTCGTAGCCGGTCACCTCGCAGAGACGTTCCTCCAGCTCGGTGATGAGCGTGAGGTACCCCTGCGCCTGCTCGACCGGGGCGAACGGGTGCAGCTGGCCGAATTCGGGCCAGGTCACCGGCTCCATCTCGGTCGTCGCGTTGAGCTTCATCGTGCAGGAACCCAGCGGGATCATGCCGCGGTCCAGCGCGTAGTCCTTGTCCGACAGCTTGCGCAGGTAGCGCAGCATCGCGGTCTCGGAGCGGTGCTGGTGGAACACCGGGTGGGTGAGGACCTCGTCCGAGCGCTGCAGGGCCTCGGGCAGGGTCTCGGCCGTGGTGGCGTCCAGGGCCTCGAGGTCGGCGGCGACCCCGAAGGCGCCCCAGACGGCCTCGACGTCGGCGCGCAGGGTGGTCTCGTCACAGGCGACGGAGACCAGGTCGGCGTCGACCTGGAAGAGGTTGACGCCCGCGGCGCGGGCGGCCGCGACGACCTCGGCCGCCTTGCCGGGGACGCGGGCGGTGATCGTGTCGAAGTACGAGCCGTGCACGACCTCGACCCCGCCGGCCGTCAGGCCCGCGGCGAGCAGGGCGGCGTAGCGGTGGGTGCGGCGGGCGATCGTCCGCAGCCCGTCCGGGCCGTGGTAGACGGCGTACATGCCGGCCATGACGGCGAGCAGCACCTGCGCGGTACAGATGTTGCTGGTGGCCTTCTCGCGGCGGATGTGCTGCTCGCGGGTCTGCAGCGCCAGCCGGTACGCCTTGTTGCCGTCCGCGTCGACGGAGACGCCGACGAGGCGGCCCGGCAGGGAGCGGGCGTGCTTGGCCTGAACGGCCATGTAGCCGGCGTGGGGTCCGCCGAAGCCCATCGGGACGCCGAAGCGCTGGGTGGTGCCGACGGCGATGTCCGCGCCCAGCTCGCCCGGGGAGGTCAGCAGGGTCAGGGCGAGCAGGTCGGCGGAGACGGTGACGACGGCGCCGAGCTCGTGCGCCTGGTCGATGACCGGCTTGATCTCCCGTACGGCGCCGGAGGCACCGGGGTACTGGAGCAGCACGCCGAAGACGCCGCGCTCGGCGATCTCGGCGGGGATGCCGTCCGACAGGTCGGCGACGACGACCTCCACGCCCGTGGGCTCGGCGCGGGTCTCGATCACCGCGATGGTCTGCGGCAGCGCGTCGGCGTCGATCAGGAAGACACCGCCCTTGACCTTGCCGACACGGCGGGCCAGCGACATGGCCTCGGCGGCGGCGGTGCCCTCGTCGAGGAGGGAGGCGCCGGAGGTCGGCAGACCGGTCAGGTCGGCGACGACGGTCTGGAAGTTCAGCAGGGCTTCCAGCCGGCCCTGCGAGATCTCCGGCTGGTAGGGCGTGTACGCCGTGTACCAGGCCGGGTTCTCCATGACGTTGCGCAGGATGACCGGCGGGGTGAAGGTGCCGTAGTAGCCGAGGCCGATCATCGAGGAGAGGACCTGGTTGCGGTCGGCGAGCGAGCGGAGCTCGGCGAGCACCTCCGCCTCGGTCCGTGCCTCGGGCAGGTTCAGCGCCGCGGCGGTCTTGATCACATCCGGTACCGCGGCGGCGGTGAGCTCGTCCAGGGAGCCGTAGCCCACCTGGGCGAGCATCTTCGCCTGCGCCTCGGCGTCCGGGCCGATGTGGCGCTGCTCGAAGGGGATGCCTCGCTCCAGCTGGGAGAGCGGAATGCGGTTGGCGGTCATGACGGAGGCCTCCTGGTCGTATGACCTGCGAGGGGCACCACGGCGCGGGCACCCGGACGGCCTCCCCCTCTGTCATCTCAACCTGAGAGCTTCACCGGGCCACGAGGGGATCGCCCACGGGGTCCGGCTTTCACCGTCGGTGAGGAGAGGAGCCGGTACTGCGTCCCGGCACCGCTCCTGCTTTCCAGAGTGGCCTCTTCACGTGCGGTACGTATGCCTGAGAGATTCCGGGGAGGATTTGCTCCTTCGGCGCCTCCGTCGAACTCAATCGGAGGACTCTCCCGCACAGGGTCAACAGCCGTCACCCAGCCTACCAGCGAGGATCTGGACCCTCCCTCGAGTGGCCCCGTCTGCGGATATGCACTTTTGTAGTGATTACGGATGGAGTTGCGACCCAGTGGAGGGACCGTGCAGACCGACATCGATCCGCGCAGCCTGATCGGCCGCAAGGCATTCGACCGGAACGGCGCCAAGATCGGCACCGTGGACGAGGTCTACCTCGACGACGCCACGGGCGTTCCGGAGTGGGCCGCCGTACGGACCGGCCTCTTCGGCCGGGACGCCTTCGTCCCCCTGGAGCCCAGCGAGGTGGTGGACGACACCCTGCGCGTGCCGTTCGAACGTTCCCTCATCAGGGACGCCCCCGATTTCGGGGTCGGCCGTCACCTCTCCCCCGAGCAGGAGCTCCAGCTCTACCACCACTACGGCCTCGACGTGGTCCTCCCCTCGGAGTTCCAGCACGCCCCGCCCCCACCCGCCAAGAAGCGCCGCCGCGACGCCGGCCGGCCGGCCGGTTAGGCGGACACGCCCCCGGCCGGACCCACCAGGGGCAGCGGATCGGACGGCTCCAGCTCGGGGTCGTCCACCCGGAAGGTACGGGCCCGGCCCGGCGCGGAGCCGGGCCGCTCGAACCGTACGGTCACCCGGCCGACCCCACTGCCCTGGACCCAGCCGGGCCCGTACACCGCATGCCGTACGTCGCTCCCGGCCGCCCAGTACCGCACCACGCCCCCGCCCGGGTCCCCGGGCGCTCCTCCACCCTCCACGCTCCCTACGGCCCCTGCGGCCCCTCCAGGCGCCTCCACCTCACCGGCCCCGGACGGCACGTCCACCCGCTCCGCCCCATCCGGCGCAACGGTCCCGCTCTCCTGCGCGACGCCCGGGTCGCCGTCCGCCTCGGCGGCGCGCACCTGGGCGAAGAGGTCCTCCTGCGTGTAGTCCGCGAGGCCCGTCACCCCGACCCCCAGGAGGCGTACTCCTCCCGTGGTGTCCACGCCCTCCAGCAGCCGCGCGGCCGCCTCCCGCACCACGGCCGGGTCGTCCGTCGGGCCGCGCAGGGTCTCGGAGCGGGTCAGCGTCGAGAAGTCGTAGCGCCGCACCTTGAGGACGATGGTCCGGCCCGAGTGGCCGGAGGCCCGCAGCCGGCCCACGCACCGGTCGGCGAGCCGCTGCACCTCGTTGCGGATCCGTACCCGGTCGTGCAGGTCCACGTCGAAGGTGTCCTCGACCGAAACGGACTTCGCGTCGCGCTCCGCGACCACGGGCCGGTCGTCCAGCCCCAGCGCCATCCGGTACAGCCCCGCCCCGTGCGCCTTGCCGACCATCCGGACCAGCTCGTCCTCACCGGCTTCGGCGAGCTCCCCGACGGTGGTGATCCCGGCCCGGCGCAGGTGCTCCCCGGTGGCCGGCCCCACCCCGGGCAGGGTCCGCACCGACATGGGCGCGAGCAGTTCCCGTTCGGTGCCGGGTTCGATGAGCAGCAGCCCGTCCGGCTTGGCCTCCTCGGAGGCCACTTTGGCGAGCATCTTCGACCCGGCCAGCCCCACCGAGCCACTGAGCCCCGTGGCGGCCGTGATGTCGGCCCGCAGCCGCTCCCCCACCGCCCGGGCCCCGGCCGCGTCGAATGCGGCCCCGCCCGCCTCCAGGTCCACGAAGGCCTCGTCCAGGCTGAGCGGCTCGACCAGCGGCGACAGCGCCCTCAGCATGCCCATGACCAGCTCGCTGACCTCGCGGTAGAGGGTGAAGCGGGGGATCAGGCAGGCCCCGTTCGGGCAGAGCCGACGGGCCTGGGCCATCGGCATCGCCGAGTGGACCCCGAACCGGCGGGCTTCGTAGGAGGCGGTGGCCACCACACCGCGCGGTCCCAGCCCGCCGACGATCACGGCCTTACCGCGCAGGCTGGGCTTCGACGCCTGCTCCGCCGAGGCGTAGAAGGCGTCCATGTCCAGGTGCAGGATGGTCGGGGCGGATCTCACAGCCCGATGCTCCCCTACGGCACTGACAACGCCGCGGCCACCGCGACGGAGGCGGCGCCCTCGCGGTCCGCGAGGAGGCCGCGCCTCACCGGACCCGATCAGCCGGGCCGCATCGCCCGGCTGCGATGGGAGAGTCGCGATCGGAGAGCCGCGATCAGACGGCCCGGTTGCGGCGCGCGGCCAGTTCGTCGGCCGGATTCTGGCCCACCAGGGTCTCCCCGGTGTCCACGCGCTCCCCGTGCAGCTGCGACAGGGCGTTCTCCACGTCCCGCCAGACCACGCCCACCGCGATGCCGAAGACGCCCTGCCCGCCCTGGAGGAGGCTCACCACCTGGTCCGGTGAGGTGCACTCGTACACGGTCGCGCCGTCGCTCATCAGCGTCATGCGCTCCAGGTCGTGGAAACCGCGGTCCCGCAGGTGCTGCACGGCGGTGCGGATGTTCTGCAACGCCACCCCGGTGTCCAGGAAGCGCTTGACGATCTTGAGGACCACCACGTCGCGAAAGCTGTACAGCCGCTGCGTGCCGGATCCGTACGCGGGCCGGACGCTCGGCTCCACCAGCCCCGTCCGCGCCCAGTAGTCGAGCTGCCGGTACGTGATGCCGGCCGCGGCACATGCCGTCGGGCCGCGGTAGCCGACCTGCTCGGGCGCCGGGGCGTCGCTCACCGGTCCGACCGGCGTGGACGCCGGCTGACGGTGCGCGGACCCGGCCGCGCCGCCGTGCAGCGGGTACGGCCCACCATCACTCCGTGCGGGGGTGCCCCCGGTCGTACCGTCGCCCGTGATCCTCACGCCGACCCTCCGTCCTTGACCTGCCCACCTCGAAGGTAGGCAGTGACCAGGGGTGCGTCAACGATCGCCACACTCGGCACGCCGAGTGATAATCACCCTGAGAGTGGTTTCCCGTACCCCATTGCGGGGAAAGGCTACTCGAATGGGCTGAAAGTTCCCGGTGGGCGACGCGGCCGCGTTTCACGGCGCCCGCCCCCGCGACTCCCCTTCGCACCCCTCACTGCGGGCCGGTACCGAAGTCCTCCGGTGAGATCTGGTCGAGGAACTCGCGGAACTTCTCCACCTCGTCCTCCTGTTCGTCGGGAATGGCGATTCCGGCGTCGTCGAGCACACCGTCACTGCCGTAGATCGGCGTCCCCGTCCGCAGGGCCAGCGCTATGGCATCGGAAGGCCGCGCGCTCACCTCGACCCCGCTGGCGAAGACCAGCTCCGCATAGAAGACACCCTCGCGCAGATCCGTGATCCGGACCTCGGAGAGCTCCTCACCGACCGCTTCCAGCACGTCCTTGAACAGGTCGTGCGTCAGCGGCCGGGCAGGGGCCATTCCCTGCTGGGCGAAGGCAATGGCGGTAGCCTCCCCAGGACCGATCCAGATGGGGAGGTACCGGTCGCCTCCCACTTCACGTAGGAGCACGATCGGCTGGTTGGAGGGCATTTCCACCCGGACACCCACAACGTCGAGCTCGTTCACACAGCAACCCTAGGACCTGCCCGGCCGGTTTGGGTAGTCGGGGCCCCACGCCGACCAGCGCCGTCAGCGCAACCGGACGCCCAGAGCGGTCTGCACGAGGGCCTCGTGAAGCCGTACGGACAGCCCCGCGAGCTCCTTCAACGTCGCCTCGGCGTGCGCCCTGGTCTGCGGATTGCGGTGCCTGCGCAGGGGCGCGACGACCTGTTCCACCAGACCCGCCTCACGGTCGGCGGCGGCCTTCATGGCACGCAGGTGGCGCGGTTCCAGGCCGAACCGGCCGAGATCGGCGATCAGCCGGGCGACGGTGACCGTCTCCGCGTCGAACCCACCGCCGGGCGCCTCGGAGATGAGGCCGTACGACTCCCACTCCACGAGCTGGACCTCGTCCACCTCGGCGGCGGCGATCAACTCGGCCCGCCCCACCCGGGGCACGGTCGGCCGCTCCCGGCCCACCTCGCCGTACAGGGCGGACGGGCTCGCGGGATCCACGGACTCCCCGTGGGCGGTGGGCCCGGGGATGCGGATCTGCTCGCCCCGGTCGAGCGCGTCGAGCTGCTCCCGGATGACCTTCAGCGGCAGGTAGTGGTCCCGCTGGAGGCGCAGGATGTGCCCGAGCCGTTCCACGTCGCCGGTGCTGAACTTGCGGTATCCGGAAGGCGTGCGCCGGGGCTCGACGAGCCCCTCCGCCTCCAGGAAGCGGATCTTCGAGATGGTGACTTCGGGGAACTCGTCGCGCAGCGTGGTCAGCACCGTGCCGATGCTCACCAGCCGCCCGGTCTGGCCGACGGTGCCGGCGGTGCCGCTCTTCGGGGCACCGCCGGTGGGGGTACGCAGCATGGAACCTTCCCTGTGGTTCCCCCGGACCGGGTCCGGGGGAAGGGTCAGATGCCCCGCAGGCTCGCGTAGAAGACCAGCCGGTACTTGCCGATCTGCACTTCGTCGCCGTTGTGCAGGGCGACCGAGTCGATCGGCTCGCGGTTCACGTACGTGCCGTTGAGGCTGCCCACGTCGGAGACGGTGAAGCCGCCCTCCTGGCCCCTGCGGAACTCGACATGACGCCGGGAGACGGTGACGTCGTCCAGGAAGATGTCGCTCTGCGGGTGCCGGCCCGCCGTGGTCAGCTCACCGTCGAGGAGGAAGCGGCTGCCCGAGTTGGGGCCGCGTCGCACGATCAACAGAGCGGAACCGGGCGGCAGCGCTTCCACCGCGGCCTGGGCCTCGGGAGAGAGCGACGACGACGCGTGCGGCTGTCCCGACACCTCGGCCTCGTAGGCCTCGAGGCCCGAGATCGAGATCGTGGACGTGGTCTCCGAGGCACGCTCCGGCGTCAGGCCCGCCCGCAGCGGCGCTCCGCAGTTGGAGCAGAAGCGGCTGGCCGCATCGCTGCGGTGCCCACACCTGCTGCAAACCTGCTCGGCCGACATGGACGGCTCCTCGCGCCGCGGCTGCCCCGCGGAGGCATTGGTGGCATACGGGTCGGGCGCAAACCCTCCACCCGCACTTGAGGTTGATGGTTCACCGAAACCTATGCGTCCGGAACCGGCGGGGTCAACGTTCGACGCGCCCTGCGCGCCCGAATTGTCACCCTGGCCGGCCACCTCATCGCGGAAGAGCGGCCGGTCGCCCTGCCCTTCCCCGTCACCGTGTCCCGCACGGTGACGCGCGGCACCGCTGTCCTCGCGGTTCTTCTTGCCGAACAACTTCTCAAACAACTTCACGGGCGATTCCCCTTGACCGAAACAGACCCGCCCGTGGGGCAGGACGAACTCTGCATGCACACACCTGCCGACCCGGACATTCTCACAACGTCCGTAACCACCAGACAGTTTCCACCACGCACCGCGACTTCGGTGCGTCGACCCCCCGCAGGCATCCGCCCGCGTGAGCCGGTCCACGTTCCGCCCGACATCACGGCGATGACGACCGAGCGTAGTCAGGCTGCTTCGCAGCCCGCAAGGCATCCACAACGATCTTCGCCGACCGCGTGACGGCGACCGTCGCCTGTTCCTTCTCCAACGTCTGCACCACACCACCGGGGATGTTGAGCGCCGGCTCCAGATCCTGCGGCCTGCCGATCACCTTGAACTCATAAGGCTGTGTGATCTTCTTACCGTCGATCGCCACTCCACCGGCCTCGTCCGAGAAGAACGAGCTCGCCACCACGCGCACACCGTTGATCTGGATCGCCTCGGCCCCGGCCGCCCGCAGCTCCTGCAACGTGTCCAGGAGCTGGTCGGACTGCACCTGACCCTGCGGATCGGTGATGCGCAGGGTGATGCCGGGTCCCTGCGCTGCCACCGTACCGGCCAGGATGCCCAGTTGGCGTTCCTTCTCCACGGTCTGCCGGCGGGCCTCCTCCGCCTGGTTGGAGCTGCTCTCCAGCTCCTTGCGCTGGTCGTCGAGGCGCTGCTTCTCGTCCTCGAGGCGCGTGGTCCGCCCGTCGAGCTCGTCGAGGATCCGTACGAGGTCCTCCTGACGGGCGCCGCGCAGCGGGGCGCTGGAGTCGTTGTTCGACCGTACCTGGATCGCGAGACCCAGACCGAGGACGAACAACAGCAGCGCGACGATCAGTTGGGCCCGACTCACGCGGGGCGGCCACAGCCCGGCCGCGAGGCGCTGGCGACCGGTCTGCTCCCCGGCGGTCCCGGGGCCGCCGGAAGGTCCCGCGGAGGGCTCTGGCGCGGCCTGCGCGGCCGGTTCGTCCTTCGGGGGCCGCACCGGCTCCCCGGGCTCCCCCAGTGGGGTGTTGTCGCTGCTCATCGGCCTCACGCCCGGAAGACGTGCCGGCGGATGGCCGCGGCGTTGGAGAAGATCCGGATGCCGAGGACGACGACCACGCCCGTCGACAGCTGCGCGCCCACGCCCAGCTTGTCGCCGAGGAAGACGATCAGCGCGGCCACGACCACGTTCGACAGGAACGACACCACGAAGACCTTGTCGACGAAGATGCCGTCCAGCATCGCGCGCAGGCCGCCGAACACCGCGTCCAGCGCGGCCACCACCGCGATCGGCAGATACGGCTCGACGACGGCCGGCACTTCGGGCCGGACCAGAAGCCCGACCACCACTCCGGCCACCAGGCCCAGTACCGCGATCACGATGCACCCTTCTTCGGCTCTTCTGCTGTGGCTGTACGCACGGTCAGGCTCGATGCGGCCGGCACCTTCACCTCGTCCACGGCGGACAGGGTGTAGCGGATCCCGTAGCTCTCCTGCAACACGTGCAGGTACTGGCCGTCCACGGAGTCCTGGAAGGTGGTGCCGAGCCGCTTCTTGTCCCCCACGGCGAGGACCTCGTAGGGCGGCACCAGCGGCTTGTTGTCGACCAGTATCGCGTCACCGGCGGCCCTGATCGCCGACAGCGCCGTCAGCCGCTGTCCGTTGATCGAAACGGCCTCCGCGCCGGCCTGCCACAGTCCGTTCACGATGCGTTGCATGTCCCGGTCACGGACCCGACCGGTGTCGGAGAAGCCCGCGCTCTCGCGCGGTGCGCCGCCGCCGGCCGCCGCGCCCTTGGCGTCGTCCACGACCAGCTTGACGCCGGGACCCCGCACCTCGGTCGCGCCCGACAGCAGGGCCACGAGCCGGCCCTGGTCCCCGCCGTGCTGATTGAGCGCCGCGCCCTGCCGGTCGGCGACCTCGGTCCGCAACCGCTCGATGTCGCGCTCCAGCCCGTTCGCCCGACCGTCGGCACGCTCCACGCGGTCGATCAGCTCCTGGCGCTCCTTGGCCAGCACCGGCGCCGCTATGCGCGCCTGGGCGGCGCCGAGCGTGACGACCATGGCGGCGATGACCAGGCCGGCGGCCAGCGCCAGCTTCGCCCTGAGGGTCCGCGGCAGCCCTGCGGTACCGTCCGCCTCGCTCCGCGCCGCCGCTTCCGCATAGCCCTCGTCGAGGCTGTGGTCCATCACGTGCGTCAGCAGCGACATGGAGGCGTCCGGACGCGCGGGCGGTGTGGCCGAACTCCGGTTGTTGGGCGGCTGCGACATGCCCCACATCGTCGCATGTCGCCCCCGCTCCCACCGAATGCGGTCGTACGGCGGGGGGGGGGGGGGGGCCCGCCCGGCGGGGGGGGCCCCCCCCCCCCCCGGCCCGCCCCCCGGGGGGGGGGGCGGGCCCGCCCCCCGGGGGGGGGCGCGCCCCCCCCGGGGGGGGGGCGGCCCGGCTCGGCGCGGCCTCGCGCGAGCTCCGCCGGGGGGGCGGGGCCCCGGGGGGGGGCGGGGGCGGGCGCGGCCCCCCCCCCCCCCCCCCCCCCCCGCCGTACGCCCTGCCGAGCGTGAGCCCTCAGTGCTGTCCGGCGCCGTCCACGACTTCTGCCCACTCGTCGAGGAGTGCCTGCGCGGACGCGTCGTCGGGGCCTTCCGCCCACAGGTGGGTGACCGCTTCCGCCGGGTCCGGCAGCACGAGGGCCCACCGTCCGTCGGCCTCGACCACCCGCACCCCGTCGGTGGTGTCCACCTGACGGTCTCCGGCCACCTCCACGACCCGTCGCATGACGAGCCCCTTGACGGCCCACGGCGTCGGCACGTCCCGCTTGAGGACGTGCGCCCGCGGAATCCGGGCGTCGATCTGGCTCAGTGTGAGCTGCGTCCGCGCCACCAGCCCGATGAGCTGCACGAACGCCGCCGAACCGTCGAAGACGCTGCCGAACTCGGGGATGATGAAGCCGCCCCGGCCGTCACCGCCGAAGATGGTGCTCTCGGCCCGTCCCACGCGGGTCAGGTCGTCGGGCGAGGTCGTCGTCCACTCCACCTGCGTCCCGTGGTACGCCGCCACCTGCTCGGCGACCCGGGTGGTGGTCACGGGCAGCGCCACCTTGCCGCTGCGCTTCTCCGCGGCGACCAGGTCGAGGAGCACGAGCAGCGCCCGGTCGTCCTCGATGATCCGCCCGCGCTCGTCGACCAGCGAGATCCGCTCGCCCACCGGGTCGAAGCGGATGCCGAACGCAGCCCGCGCCGAGGCCACGATCTCCCCGAGCCGTACCAGCCCGGCCCGCCGGGACTCCACGGTCTCGGTCGGTCGGGACTCGTCCAGGCCGGGATTGATCGTCAGCGCGTCGACCCCGAGCCGGCCCAGCAGGCTGGGCAGCACCAGACCGGCACTTCCGTTCGAAGCGTCCACGACGACCTTGAGGCCGGAATCGGCGATCCCGGTGATGTCGACGCGCCGCAGCAGGGAGCCCGTGTACGAGTCGAACACGCTCGACGGGAACTGCAGGTCGCCGATCTCCCCCGGGAAGGCGCGCCGGTACTCCTGGCGCGCGTAGACCCGGTCCAGCTTCCGCTGGCCCGCCTGCGAGAGGTCCGCTCCCCGCTCGTCGAGGAACATGATGTCCACCGAGTCCGGCACGCCGGGCGAGGTTCTGATCATGATGCCGCCGGCGGCGCCTCGGGCCGTCTGCTGCCGCGCCACCGGCAGCGGTACGTTCTCCAGGTCGCGCACGTTGATGGCACTGGCCTGGAGCGCCGAGATCACGGCCCGCTTGAGCGCTCTCGCGCCTCGGGAGTGGTCTCGGGCGGTGGTGACGATCGCACCCTTCTTCAGGGTGGTGGCGTAGGCGCCCGCGAGCTTGACGACCAGCTCGGGGGTGATCTCCACGTTCAGGATCCCGGAGACGCCGCGGGCACCGAACAGGTGGGCCTGCCCGCGCGACTCCCAGATCACCGACGTGTTGACGAAGGCACCGGCCTCGATCGTCTTGAACGGGTAGACGCGGACGTTGCCCTGGATGATGGATTCCTCGCCGACGAGGCACTCGTCGCCGATGACGGCTCCGTCCTCGATCCGCGCGGCCCGCATGATGTCGGTGTTCTTGCCGATGACGCATCCGCGCAGGTTGCTGTGCGGGCCGATGTACACGTTGTCGTGGACGACTGCCTTGTGCAGGAAGGCGCCGCTCTTCACGACGACGTTCGAGCCGATGACCGTGTGTTCCCGGATCTCGACGCCGGCTTCGACCTTGGCGTAGTCCCCGATGTACAGGGGCCCCCGCAGGACGGCGTCGGGGCTGACCTCGGCGCCTTCGGCGATCCACACTCCTGGGGAGATCTCGAAGCCCTCCATGTCGACCTGGACCTTGCCCTCGAGGACGTCGGCCTGCGCCTTGACGTAGCTCTCGTGGGTGCCCACGTCCTCCCAGTAGCCCTCGGCCACGTAGCCGTAGATCGGCCGGCCTTCCTTCATGAGCTGGGGGAAGACGTCACCGGACCAGTCGACGGACACGTCGGCGTCGACGTAGTCGAAGATCTCGGGTTCCATCACGTAGATGCCGGTGTTGATGGTGTCCGAGAACACCTGGCCCCACGTGGGCTTCTCCAGGAAGCGCTCGACCTTCCCTTCCTCGTCCACGATCGTGATGCCGAATTCCAACGGATTCGGCACCCGCGTCAGGCACACCGTGACCAGTGCGCCCTTCTCCTTGTGGAAGCTGATGAGATCGGTGAGGTCGAAGTCGGTGAGCGCGTCGCCGGAGATGACGAGGAAGGTGTCGTCCTTCAACGCCTCCTCGGCGTTCTTCACGCTGCCGGCAGTGCCGAGTGGCTTCTCCTCGTTGGCATAGGTGAGCTCCATTCCGAGCTCCTCGCCGTCCCCGAAATAGTTCTTGACGAGCGACGCCAGGAACTGCACGGTGACGACGGTCTCGCTGAGCCCATGCCGCTTGAGCAACCTGAGCACATGCTCCATGATCGGCCGGTTCGCCACCGGCAGGAGCGGCTTGGGCATGCTTGAGGTCATGGGGCGAAGCCGCGTACCTTCGCCACCGGCCATCACGACGGCCTTCATGTCGGAAGAGTCCTCCTAGAGAGATGACGGTCTGGCCGACCTCACCCGCCCCGGACGGTGACTCCGCTACTCCTCCGCGTCAGTTACCGGCGCCGAGCGAGCTCAATCGGCCGTGGCATCCGCCTTCACGAGACGGCGGACTTGCACCACGTAAAGGATTCCTGCCCACCAATAGAGCGTTGTACCCCATCCCGCGAACGCCCATCCGAAAACGGACCCCGTCCAGGCCAACCAGCCGGTCCCGTCACTGAGCAACAGCAAGGGGAACGCGTACATCAGGTTGAAGGTCGCGGCCTTGCCGAGGAAGTTCACCTGGGGCGGCGGATAGCCGTGCCGGCGCAGGATCCACACCATGACCAGCAGCATTGCCTCACGGGCGAGGAGCGCGGCGGTGAGCCACAGCGGCAGGATCTCGCGCCAGGTCAGTCCGAAGAGCGTGGTCAGGACGTAGAGCCGGTCCGCGGCCGGGTCCAGCAGCCGGCCCAGTTTGCTGATCTGATTCCAGCGCCGCGCGAGTTTTCCGTCGAGGTAGTCACTGATCCCGCTGAGCATGAGCACCGCGAGTGCCCACCCGTCGTACTCGGCCAGGATCAGCCAGAGGAACAGCGGTACGCCGGCGAGGCGAGCCATGCTCAGGATGTTCGGAATGGTGAAAATTCGGTCAGTCTGGACCCGAGTCTCCTGGACCTCCACCCGGGGGCCTCCACTGTGACTGTAGAAAATGTCGAATCGATGCCCCCTGACCCTACAGGAGTCCCTGACCAGGCCCGGAACGCAGAAAAGCCCCGCACCAGTTACCTGGTGCGGGGCTTTCCCACAATGATTGTTCGGCGGCGTCCTACTCTCCCACAGGGTCCCCCCTGCAG
>NZ_JBIAVF010000018.1:0-218347 GCF_042893755.1 Streptomyces sp. NPDC001568
GGGTGGAGCACCCGTGCCGCCCGGCGACTCATCCAGTTCTACCGACGCCCCACCGGCCTGGCAACGAGCCCGTCTACTACCCGCCCTCGCAGCCGGGGACGGACAGCCTGCCGACCCCTCGACGGGCATCCGGGCAGGCGGGCGCCGACGCGGGGCGTGGCTGGGGACCTTCACGGTCTACTATCCCGGCTCGTATGTGACGTGGGTCCTATGGGACGGCTCACCCCGGAGGCGCCCGAATCCCACCGAAAGTAGCCATCCGTACCGCTTTGAAAGCACCGATCGAGTGCGGAGCGGTGGGGCGGCTGTTCCGCACCGCTCGCTTCGCCCCGCGAGCGCGTGCCTCGTCCCCCAGGGCTTGCTGCCGCGCCCGCCTGTGCCGCGCCCGCCCGTGCCGCGCCCGCCCGTGCCGGGACCGCCCCCCGGCCTCTTGTTTACCTTACGGGTCGACCCGTATGGTAAATGCCATGAGTTCCTCTCCGTCCTCCAGAGGGCGTCCCAGAGATCCCCGATCGCACGAAGCGATCACCGGCGCGACGGCGCAGCTGGTGGTCGAGGTCGGCTACGCCGCGACGTCCATCGGGGCGGTGGCCGCGCGGGCCGGAGTCGGCAAGGACACGATCTACCGCCGGTGGTCGGGCAAGCCGGAGTTGGTCTTCGAGGCCGTCTTCACGAGCACCGATGATGCTCCGCCGCCGGACAGCGGTACGTTGGCCGGAGATCTGACCGTGGTGCTCCAGGGCCTGGTCGACGAGTTCCGCGCCCCCGCCGCCGCAGCGGCACTACCTGGGCTGCTCGCCGACTTCGCGGCCGATCCGGAACTCAAGGCACGCATCCGTGGCGACTTCCTGGCGCCGTCGAAGGAACGACTGCTGATCGTCTTCGAACGCGCCCTGCTGCGCGGGGAGATCGCGGCCGAAACGCCCGTCGACCTGGTCCTGGACACCCTGGCAGGAGCCGTGTTCTTCCATGTCGGGCTGGTCGGGGAGCACCCCGGCCCGCAGCTGGCCGCCCAACTGGCCGCTGTCGTGGCCAAGGGAATCGAGGTCCGATGAACGGCTGGCTTCTCGCGGCAGGGATCACCGCGCTCGGCGTGGCAGCCGTGCACGTCGTCGGCGGTCACCGCGATGTGGTGCGACCGCTGCTGTCCTGCGGGCTCGCGGACGAACCCAAGCGGGTCCTGCACGCCGTGTGGCACATGGTGAGCGCCGACCTGGCTCTCTCCGGACTCGCCCTGCTCTTCCTCTCCCTGACGAGGGGTACGCCCGGTACCGGTCTGGTGGCATGGTTGGTGGCCGCGCACTTCATCGCGTATGCGGCAGCCTTCCTGGTCGTCACGCTGTCCGTCGGCTGGCCCCGGCCGCTGCTCCGCCTACCGCAGTGGATCCTGCTCCTGCCGGTCGCGGTACTGGCAGCGGCGGGCGCCGCGTAGCCGCCAGGCCGGAGAACTCCCGTGACCGTCGGGAGGGGGCAGGGGTCCGCACCATTCGGCCGGCCGCGGGCGGGCAGCCGCGCCCCGTCTCCGGTGCCCCGTATAGCGACCGCAGGCCACACGCGTCGGCCTGCCGCCCCCCGGCTCAGCCTCCGAAGGTCCTCCTGCGGACGACCCCACCGTGCGGGTGCTCGTCGTACGGGGCGCTGCGATGGAGGGCGCCCCCGTACCGCGCGCGGTCGTACGGGGCTCCGCCGTGCCCCAGCAGGATCGAGACCGTCACGAAGGCGGCGACCCATGCCGCCACCCCGGCCCAGGCGAGGCCGCCGGACGGTCCGACGACCCCCAACAGGATCAGCATCAACGCCGCGCACAGCAGCAGGGCGGTGAGAAGAAGCAGCGGTACGGATCCGGGCCGGCGCGCCGAGTACGGCCGCTGCCGCGAAGGGGTGCGCAACTGCGCCTCCAACTGTTCCCAGGCCGCCTGTTCCCCCGCCGTCAGTCTGCCGCCCGCCATGGCCACCCATCCCTGTCGCTCCGCCGGATCCAACGCGTCCGTACAGCGGATGCCCCCCGCCGCACGGTTCACGCACGGCAGCGGCGTCACCGCGCCCGTGCACGCGCAAGGAGTCCCGGGACGATCCTGTCGTGTTCTCGTCCGGCGGTCTCCCCCGAGGAGCGCGGAGTCAAGGGTTCCGCAGCGGGACGTCGAGCGCCCGCGAGCTGTTCCGGCGCGCCGGGAAGCGGAAGGGCGGGTGGACGGCCCGCACCCGGGCGGGGACGCCGGGTACGGGCCGCAGGGTGGTGGTCAGCCTCCCGTGTCGCGGCGGGCGGGGTAGGGGCCCGGGGTGGGGCCCGCGACGGCCGGGTCGTCGTCCGCCGGCGGCTCGGGCTCGCGGCCCTCGGCGCTGCGGACGGACCGGCCGGACGTCAGATAGCTCCGAAGTTCCTGCTTGGCCTGGTCGTCCCGGTGGGGGCTCATCTTGTCGCTGCCGCGCTGCATGTGTTCGTTCTCCTCCGGCCGGCGGAACCGGCCCTCGGGTCCTCGTACGCTCGTGTCCGCTGCCGCCCTCGGGCCCCTTCCGGGTCCGTCGTCCGGGGCGGCGCCGTGCGGTCCTCCTTCCCGACGCCCCCGAGCGTGCCCACTGCGCGGGACGCCACACACCAGGACCGGAACGAGAATCGACAGGGACCGCAGCAACCCCCGGTCACCACTGCCCGCCGCGCGGCGGCCCGTGGACGGGCGGGCCCGAACTCCCGGGACGGGAGGGGCGCGGGTGCGGAGAGGACATCAACACGTTCTATATTCGTACGAATCATCCACGCGGCCCGGCTGCGGCGATCAGGGGGAGACGACGGCGATGGCCGAGACCGAAACCGATGGCGCAACGGGCACCCGCAGGGAATCGCGGAGCACGCGCAAGGTGCGCCGCAAGGCACGCAACCGCCGGCGCCTGGGCATCGGCGCCGCCGTCCTCGCGCTGAGCGGCGCCGCGGCCGGGGCGTACGCACTCGGGTGGGGCGGATCCACGGGATCCGGGGCCGAGCTCGCCCCGAAGGGGGACAAGGCCGGCGGGGAGAACGCCGCGAAGAACCCCGAGGAATCGTGGGACGGCAAGGTCAAGGTGCTCGGGGACGGCTCCACCTCCTACGCCGGACCGAAGCCGGGCCAGCTCAAGCCCGAACGGTTGAAGCCGGGTGAGCAGCCCCCGCAGTTCGTGGTGTTCTCCTGGGACGGCGCGCTGGAGGGCGAGGACCACCTGTTCTCGCACTTCCGGCAGGTGGCCAAGGAGAGCAAGGCCCACATGACCTTCTTCCTCACCGGCATCTACCTCCTGCCGGAGAGCAAGAAGTCCCTCTACGCGCCGCCTCAGCACGGCCAGGGATCGGCCGCCATCTCCTACCCGACGGTTCCGCACATCAAGAGCACCCTGACCCAGTTGCGGGGCGCCTGGACCGACGGCAACGAGATCGGGTCCCACTTCAACGGGCACTTCTGCGGGCCCAAGGGCGGCGGCGACTGGAGCCCCGAGGAGTGGAAGAGCGAGATCGACCAGACGTACTCGTTCATCAAGAACTGGAAGACCAACACGGGGTTCACCAAGGAGGCACCGCTCCCCTTCGACCCCGCCCGAGAAATCGTCGGCGGCCGGGCGCCCTGCCTCGAGGGCCAGAAGAACCTCCTGACGGCCATCAAGCCGTACGGCTGGCGCTACGACGCCAGCTCCTCCGGGGACTTCCAGCTCTGGCCGAACAAGCAGAACGACATATGGAACTTCCCGCTGCAACTCGTGCCCCTGCAGGGCAAGGAGGTGCAGGTCCTCTCCATGGACTTCAACTTCCTCTACAACCAGTCCGGTGACAGCACCCAGGGCGACCCTGCGAAGTTCCCGGCGTGGCAGGCCCAGGTCCGGGGCTCGTACATGAACGGCTTCAACCGCGTCTACAACGGCAGCCGGGCGCCGATGTTCATCGGCAACCACTTCGAGGACTGGAACGGCGGCATCTACATGAAGGCCGTCGAGGACACGATGAGGGACGTCTGCCCGCGCCAGGGGGTGCGCTGCGTGTCCTTCCGGGAACTGGCGGACTGGCTCGACGCGCAGGACCCGCAGGTCCTTGCGCGGCTCCGCCAACTGGACCCCGCCCAGGCGCCGGACTGGAAGACAGTGGTCCGCTAGGCCCGCCCCGGACGGCCGGACCGGTGACGCCCGCGGGCGTCACCGGTCCGGCCGTCCGACCCCCCACCAAACGGGCCAAGCGGGCCGGCCGCACAGACGGCCCCCCCCCCCGGCCCCCCGCCGGGGGGGGGGGGCCCCCGGGGGGGGGGCGGGCGCCCCCCGGCGGGGGGGGGGGGGGGGGGGGCGGGGGGCGCCCCCCGCCCCCCCCCCGCCCGACCCCCTACTTCACGGCCTTCGCGTACTCGCTCCACAGCCGGACCGCCCGCTCGCTGCCCGGCGTTCCCGGCGCGTCGCCGCCCAGCCCGGTGAGGGGCAGCGGGGCCAGGTCGGTCAGCGCCATCCGGTAGACGACCACGGCCGTGGACTCCTGCTCGGTACTGGCCACGAACCAGCCCGCCGTGTTGGCGGCCGTCGTGCCCGTCTTGCCCGCCGCGCCGGACCGTGCCTTCGCAGCCGTCTTCGCCGAACCGTCGCTCACCGCCTGCCGCAGGGCGTCCGTCACCGCCCGCGCCGTGGCGGCCGACACGGCCCGCGTGGTCTTCGGCGGGTCGAGGTGCACCGCCGAGCCGCCACGGGTGACCGACCGCACGGAGTGGGGGTCGGTGTGCATGCCGCCCGCCGCGAACGTCTCGTAGGCGCCGGCCATGCGGATCGCGCTGGGCTTCGAGTTCTCCCCGAGCGCGAACGTGGGGATCCGCGGCCCGAGGCTGGAGGCCAGCAGGCCCGACCGCTGCGCGAACGCCTCCACCCGGTCCAGGCCCACGTCCAGGCCGAGTTGGAGCATCGGCGTGTTGACCGAGTCGGCGACGGCCTGCCGCAGCGGTACCTGCCCCCAGCTCCGTCCGCCGTCGTTGCTGCCCTTGAGCACCTTCCCGCTGCGGTCCCAGTACGGACCCTCGGGGGTCTGGACGGTCGCCTGGTCGTTCCCGTCGTACGGGGTGGTGGGGGAGACGGGGGTACGGGCCTTGCCCCGGGTGCGGATCACTCCCTCCTCGAGGGCGGCGGCGTAGACGATCGGCGTGAACGCCGTACCGACCGGGATCGTCGTCGCGTTCGACTCGTTGAAGCCCTGCTTCAGGTAGTCGGGGCCGCCGTAGACCGCGAGCAGACGACCGTCCGGGGCCACGCTCGCGGCGCCGATCTTCACGTGCTTGTCGGTGTCCGGGCGCTTCTCGGGGTCGAAGCCCTTCTGGGCCTCCTGGACGGCCGTGGTCAGGGCCGTCATGCGTGCCTTGTCGAACGTCGTGTAGATCTGGTAGCCGCCGAGGTCGAAGTCCGATTCCCCGATGCGACCGGCCTTCACCGCGTACGCCTTGGCCATTTCGACCAGGTATCCGGTCTGCGCTCCCGGGATGCCCGCCAGGGACGTCGGCGAGGGCTCCGGGAACTTCGTGTAGCCGGCACGCTCGGCGGCGGTCAGTTGTCCGGTCGCCACCATGCGGTCGAGGATCCAGCTCCACCGCTCCACCGCCCGCTCGTGGTTCTTGGGGCCGAGGGACGGGTCGTACAACCCCGCGCCCTTGAGCAGGGACGCGAGGAAAGCGCCCTCGCTCGCGTTCAGTTGGGATACGTCCTTGCCGTAGTAGGCCTGGGACGCGCGCTGGATCCCGTAGGTGCCGCGCCCGAACCAGCTGGTGTTGAGGTAGTCCTGGAGGATCTGGTCCTTGTCCTTCTCGTTGTCCAGCTTCATGGCCAGCAGGAGTTCCGTGAACTTCCGCGACAGGGTGCGGTCCTGGCTCAGGTAGGCGTTCTTCACGTACTGCTGCGTGATGGTGGACCCGCCCTGGGTCTCGCCTCCGGTCACCGCCGCCCCGACGGCACGCAGCACACCGGAGGGGGACACCCCGGGGTCCGAGTAGAAGCTCGCGTTCTCGGCCGCGAGTACGGCGCCCCGGACCTTCGGCGGCACCTTGCCGAGGGGCATCTCCTGACGGCTCACCCAGCCGGTGCGGGCCATGGTGGAGCCGTCGGACCAGTAGTAGACGTTGTCCTGCTGCGTGGCGAAGGAGTTGAGGTCGTCGGGTATGTCCGTGACCGCGTAGGCGAACGCCAGGAAACAGGTCAGGCCGGTGAGCGCGTACAGGCACGCTCCCAGCCACTGGCGCCACGAAGGCACCCAACGGCGCCAGCCGGCCCGGCCCGGCCGCGGGTAGGCGGGACGCAGCCGCCGCAGGTGCGGCCGCACGGCGGCGAGGGCCCCGCCGAGGCTGCCGGCGCCGTCTGCCCGGCCGCGCCTGCGCGCGCCGGCCTTCCTGCGGCGGCCCGACGCGGCGACGCCGGTGCTCTTGGGGGCCGCCCGCCTGCCCCGCGATCGCCCTCTCCCCGACGTATCGTGCCCGCCCACTCCGAATGTCCCCTCTGCAGTGCTTTCCCGCACACCCTAAAGGCACATTCTGTGCGATCAGCGAACTGGAGTCCCCTTGGCGCGAAGTGGCGCCGTGCGCACGTCCGGTGACGAAGCGGAGGGATTTCGTGCCACGCGGGGGCCGTTTTCTCCCGGTCTTCGGCCAAGAAGCCGCCCTGGGCGGGGTCCGAACCGGAACGTGCGGAAAGGGTCGTCCAGTTGTGCGAGGATGCGGTCCCCCGATTCGTGCGAACCGGGTGACAAGGGGAAACACAGTGATACCGAAGAGGTTCAGGCCCGCCTTCATCGCGGCCCTGACCGTGGCCCTGACGTCCGGCAGCTTCCTCGCGTACTCCGCGAGTGCCGGTTCCGGGCCCGAGGCGGCCGACCGTGCCGCCACCGACGCCTTCGCCCGCATAGCCGACGAAGTGCTGTCCCGCCGTTCCGAGGTCCTCGTGGAGGAGCAGCAGGGACGCCGCGGAGCGGCGCCGGGCTCCGCGAAGGCGGCGATGTCGACCAAGTTCAAGAAGGACGAGGACACCGCGCTGTCGTCGTTGCGCTCGCGCAAGGCGCGCCTCGCGGAGTTCGGCGAGGCCTACAGCGGCGCCGACACCCGCGTGACCATCGACCGTGCCACGATCACCGGCGGCAGGGCCACGGTCCAGCTGACCGAGGACACCAAACTCACCTACAAGAAGCTGCGCGGGGACGAGCCGGAGACGACCGACTTCCGTACCCGCTACGAGCTGAAGCTCACCAGCAAGAAGGGGGGCCGCTGGGAACTCGACTCGGTCAAGTCCCAGGAGAACGGTCCCGTCGCCGTCAACGAGCCCGTCGCCGCCAAGGTGAACACGGTCAAGGACGACGGCAACCAGTACCCGGACGGCACGCCGGCCGCCACCAAGTACCCGGCCACGCCCAAGCCGAAGGTGAAGACCGGCGGCACGTACGACTACAACGCCATGGCGAAGTACGCCGAGAAGCACTGGAGCAACTACAACCCCCAGTACCGCAAGTTCAACGGTGCCGGCGGCGACTGCACCAACTTCATCAGCCAGGCGCTGAAGGCGGGCGGCTGGAAGGCCGTTCCCGGCTCCTCCTCGGACTACCGCAACTGGTGGTACGAGGGCACCCGGCAGAGCGACTCCTGGGTCGGGGCGAACGAGTGGGCCTGGTTCACGCTGTCGAACAAGCGGGCCGCCAACCTGGCGAACGTCTACCAGATGGACGTCGGTGACGTCCTGCAGGTGGACTTCAACAAGGACGGGTCCAAGGACCATTCGATGATGGTGACGTACCGCAGCGGCAACGGCATGCCGTACCTCACCTACCACTCCACCAATACGTACCGGAAGTCCCTCGCGAGCATCCTCGCGTCCTACCCGGACGCGCGCTACTTCGCGTACCGCACCTGACAGGTGCTGCCCGGCCCCGCTCGCCGCACGGCGGGCGGGGCCGGGGGCCTCTCGGGTACGGGAACGTTCCCGCAGGTGCCCTCGTTGTCCACGGGACCAGTACTACGGGACCAGTGCTGCGGGACCAGCACTTTCGATCATGGAATGAGGGGACCCCGTGCCCGAACCCGTTTCCGGTGACGCCGTGACTCCGCTCCCGTCGCTCATCGTCCAGGCCGAGCGTCTGATCGAACTCGGGGTGGCCGAGATCGCCGGGATGCCCGCCGCCGAGCTGCGCGCGTTCGCCGAAGGGGCCTTCGGGGCCGGTGTCGCCGGTGACGTCCTGCTCGCCGTCCATCCGGATCGGGCTCCCGCCTCCGCCCTCGTGCCGCTGCTCCTGCGTGCGGGCAAGCCCGGCTTCGTCGTCCTCGACATGCCCGACGTCGACCGGTTCGTGCCCCATCACGCCGAGCTGCCCGAAGCCCCGCTCTACCTCGTCACCGGCCCTGACCGGGGCGACCACATGTCCAACTGGAGCCCGGACGAGGCCCTGCCCGCCCTCACCGAGGAGGACCGCACTCCGCTCGTGCTCACCGAGGGCATCCATTGGCTGCTCCAGCGGCCGGAGGTGCTGGAACGCAACCGTTGCTTCATGACCATCGGTTCGCGACTGCGCAAGCCGAACGGCGCCCTGGACGCCCGCACCCCGGCGATCTGGATCAGCAACGGCACCGGGCGGGACGGTCGCGAGCGGCGCGACGCCCCGAAGGTGGGCTGGTGCTGGTGGAACAACCGGCACACCTGGCTCGGCTTCGGTTCGGCCACGGGCCGCCGCGCCTGAAGCCGGTCCGGTACCGAGGGCTCCGGGGCCGCACCGAGGGCCCGACCCGCCGTGTCCCGAACCCGCGACAGCGGAACGGCTCCGCCCTCGGCGAGGGGGAGCCGTGTCCGTCAGAGGTGCGACCGGGTGGGTCAGGCGTGACGCCTGTTGCCGGTGATCACGCGGTAGACGGCGAGGAGGATCAGGGAGCCGACGATGGCGGCGATCCAGGTGGAGAGGTCGAAGAAGCCGTCGATGGAGTCGACTCCGAAGATGACCTTGCCGAGCCAACCGCCGAGCAGACCGCCCGCGATGCCGATGAGCATGGTGATGATGAGGCCGCCCGGGTCCCTGCCCGGCATCAGCGCCTTGGCGATGAGGCCCGCGAGCAACCCGATGAGAATCCAGGCGAGAATGCCCATGATGCGTCTCCTACCTCGGTGAATAAGAACGGTGTTAACAGCCGTCTTCACCGTGCGGGGGCTTTCAAACGTGCCGAGTTCTTGATCGTTGCGCACGCTGGAAGGGGAACGGCTTCGGCGGAGCCGAAGGGGCGGCACCGACCACCTGTGGCCGCGTCCGCCCGACACGGTCGGAGGATCCGCACACCGACCTCGCCCATGAGCCGAATCGTCCGGAGCGCACCCATCGGGACGTGCCACGAGATCCGACATCAGGTGTTTTGTCCTGGCCTTGGTGACCGTCACCTCCTCATGATGGAGCCGCCGGGTCACTCCCGTCCCGGCCCTCTCCTGGAAGGCGTCGCCGTGGCCCGTACTCGCCGCCGAGTTCTCTCCCTGTTGCTCGCCGTGCCGACCCTGTGCGTCCTGTTGCAGTCCCATTCCGCGCCGCCCGCCGGCGCGGCGGAGCCGCCGCGCTGCTCCCCGGCCGCCGTCCCCGTCCGCCCGGGCCCTCCCGCCGAGGCCCCGCAGGGGCAGCTCGTGGCGATCCAGCCGAACATCGGGCCCAGGACCGGTGGCACGCAGGTCACCTTGAACGGCTCCGGCCTGAGCCCTTACACCCGGGTGCTCTTCGGGACTTTGGGACCCGACGGCTGCTTCGTGGGACGGGAGGCGGCCGACGTGGTGGTGCTCAGCGACACCGCCCTGATCGCCTTGACCCCCGAGTGGCCGGAGGCCGAGACGGTCTCCGTCTTCGCCGCCACCCCCTGCGGCCTGCTCACCAACCCGGTGACCTTCACGTACGTGGACTGAGCCACGAGGGCCGAGCCCGACGAAAGCGCGCACCTGCGGCGCCACGCCGTTGACGCGGATGCCACGCTCGGCGAGCATCTGCGCCAACCCGCCGGCCGCGTCGGCTTCGCGACGGCGACGGCGACGACGGAGGCCGTCGTCCGTGCGCGTGGTGCCCCGCACAGGTCCACCGGCCGGCCGCGGGATGAGGGCGCCGAATGCCCGACCGAAGAGGCCGTCCGCGAGGCGGCGTGAGAGGAACGGCAGTGATCGAGTCGGATGCGGGACCCCTTTTGGTGTTCGCCAACTTCCTCTCGGACTTGGCGGTGGACCTGGAGGAAGGACAGGTGCTGGCGCAGTGGGCCCAGCAGGCGCCGCGCAAGGCGTGGCTGCTGCGGGCCGGCGACGCGTTGGTGACCCCCGGATCGCTGAGCGAGGAGTTCCGGCGGTACGTGGGTGACTTGACGGGGGTGCCCCGCGAACGGACATCGGTCATCGAGGTGCCGCCGGCCGGTGCGGTTCCGCTGGCCCGGGCGGTTCGTGAGGCCGGGCTCATGGAACGGGTCGCCTCGCACGCGCGCCGGCCGGGAACGGCACTGTTGCCGACCGCCCCCGACGCGTCGGCCGTCGAGTTCGCCCGCGACCTCGGGCTGACGGTCCACCCGTACGCGACGGTCGACGAGGCCGCCGCAGCCCTGCCGGTGACGATGCTGCTGAACACGAAGGCGGGCTTCCGCGCCGCGGCCGGGCGCCTGGGCATGCGACTGCCGGCGGGACGGGTGTGCCGCCGCGTCGAAGTCGAAGGCGTCGTACGACAGCTGCTCGAACAGCACGAGAGGGTGGTGGTCAAGCCCGACCGTTCCGCAGGGGGCCACGGGATGCGTTTCCTGTCCCGGCAGGACGTACGGGGATCCGGCGTGGCGCTCGACACGGTCGGCGGCCCGCAGGGAACGTGGGTGGTGGAGGAACACGTGGCCGTGGCCGAGTCGGTGAGCATCCAGATGGAGAACACCCTCTTTGGCACCAAGGCCCTGTTCAGCGGTGCGATGCGGACGGAACAGGGCTCCTTCACGGGATACGCGTCACCCCTGCCACCGTCGTGTGCGCACGTGGCCGGCGAGCTGGAGGAGTGGGGGCTGGCACTGGGCCGCCACCTGGCCGAACACGGCCACCTCGGCCCGTTCGGACTCGATGCGCTCGTCGACACGGACGGAGTGCCGTACGCCAGTGAGAGCAACGTCCGCAGGACCGCCACCACCACGCCCCACGCCATGGCGACCCGGCTCACGGCCGCCTCCGGCGTGGCCAACCCGGCATGGGCGGTGTCCAAGGGGCGGACCCGGACCGCTTTCGGCCTGGCCGAGGCCCTCGACCGGCTGCGTGCCTTCCGGGTCGCGTTCGACCCGGAGCGCGGGGAGGGCGTGGTGCTCTACGCGGACGCCCCGCCGGACGGCTGCTCATGGCGCTACGCGGTCATCGCGGCGCATGCGGACGCGGTGAGCGAGTGGGAAGGGCAAGCGGTGGAGGCCCTCGGACTCGAGTGAACGGTCGCCGTCCACCGGGCCGGGAGGGGAGCTGCCCGGCGGCCCGATCGACGTCGGGTTCACCGGAGCGCGCGTCACCCCGTGACCTCCGTCCGTGTGTACCCTCCGTAGTCGGCGCGCCCCGTGGTGGGCAGCGCGGCGACCAAGAGGACCGGGACACGGAGGTACGGGTGAACAGCGGTGGACAGCGGCTCATCGTGCATGTCGGGGGTGAGATGGACATCGACCGGGCTCCGATGCTCGTCGAAGCCCTGTATGCGGCGATCACGCAACCCGGCGGTGCCGACGAGATCGTCGTCGACGTCGCCGAGCTGTTCTTCTGCGACTCCTCGGGGCTCAACGCCTTGATCACGGCCCAGCACGCGGCGAAGGAGCACGGCCGGCGCATCAGCCTGCGTGCCCCGCAGCCGCAGCTGCGACGCCTGCTGGAGCTCACCGGCGCCGACGCCATCTTCCCGGTCACCGACACCTGACCCGCGACCGCCGGGGGACCGCCTACCGGACGCGGATTTCGCGAGTGTCGCCCACGCCCCGGACTTCGGGGCAGCCCTACGCGCTGTCCACGGGCGAGCTCAGCCGGACCGTCCTGGTCACCACCGGCGCGATCACCAAGAGGGTGGACCGGCTCGAAGCCCGTGGCCTGGTCACCGGATCCGTCTCCGAGGTCGATTCCCGTGGGCGCCTGATCACCCTCACCGCCGAGGGCGTCGAACTGACCGACGAACTGATCGCCGTCCACCTGGACAACCAGCGGCGACTCCTGTCCGGGCTCGGAGCGGGCGGGCAGGACCAGCTCGCCCGGCCCCTCGAACCATTCGCCTCCGCGCTCCCCCCTGGAGGGTGCCTGACCGTTCGGGTACGGGCGAGAGCAACCGGACGTCCGTAGGTGATCCGGGACGAATGAAGTCGGGAGTGCCGGGCACGCGGGTCTCGGCGGAACGAACAAGGCGCCACCCGCCGAGCACGTACGGAAGAAGCGGGAGCCCGCAGGCCATCGATCCGATGCCCTCGCGGTTCCCGATGTACCGGAGGAGTTGTTTTCGCGTGACTGAGCATGTGTGGAGTTACAAGTCGACCTCGGGCCACCTGGCCGGTACGGACCTGACCGGATACAAGGTCGAGGCGAGTGACGGGAGCATCGGCAAGGTCGACAAGCACTCCGACGAGGTCGGTGACGCCTACCTGGTCGTGGACACCGGGGTGTGGATCTTCGGCAAGGAGGTCCTGCTCCCGGCGAGCACGGTCGTCAGGATCGACCCGGACGAGCGCAAGGTGTTCGTCGAACGCACCAAGGAACAGATCAAGGACGCCCCCGAGTTCCACCGCGACAAGCACCTCGGCGACGCCGGCTACCGCGAGGACCTGGGCACCTACTACGGCACCGGCGCCCCCTTCGGCGGCCGCCCCGCCTGACTCCCTTCGTGAACGGCTTGGGCCTCGACACCCGTAGCGGGTGTCGAGGCCCAAGCCGTTGGTTGGCCGTGCGCGCCCGCCGTGGTGTCGCACCGTTCCCACACGTCACACGAACCCGTGCACCCACGGCGGACTTTCATCCCGATCGACCGCGCGTGTACGCCAGCCGGTGTGGCCCGAGGCCATATCGGTGGCGGCTGTGGCCACCGTGAACGCGTTGAGCCTCCCGTCCGCTCGGACGGGAGGCTCAACGTGACGATCGGTGCCCGACCCGGCGCCCTCACGGACGCCGCACGCAACAGGCGAGAGAGGTGGGGCAAGCCGGGGTCTCGCTGGCACTCGTGCGGGTGTCGGAGGCCCCGGCTCGTGGAGGGGGCTGTGTCAGCTGCCGGCGGAGACGTTGCCCGACAGGACCGGGATGTTGTCCAGGATGTGCGACAGCGGCTCGTCGCCCTTGGCCTGGGTGGAGTTCTCGGTGCACTGCTGGTTCTGCGGGTTGGACAGGACGTTGATGTCCTGGACCCCGACGTTGAGCAGGGCCACCAGGGACTGGGCGTTGACCTTGGCCGGGAGGCCGATGCAGGGCTTGTTCAGGCTGCCCTGGACGAGGCCGAGCTGCGGGCTCAGGTCGCCGTGGGTCGACTGGTTGCCGTAGATCTGGGAGGCGCCGTTGCCGTTGACGGTGTTGACGCCGTTGTCGTTGCCGATCGCCATGGCCGGAGCGGCGACTGCGGCGCCCGCACCGAGAATGGAGGCGGTGGCGGCGGCGGTGGCCATCATCTTCTTGATCATTACAAGTCTTCCTGTCGCACGAGTGCACGGTAGTGAGCGCCTTGATCAACGTGCCGGATCCGTCGAAGTGACGGAGCTTCACCCGATCGGCCCCATGACTGTCCTGGAGGCGTCGGCCGACGGTTTCCCGAACACGCCCCCGAACACGCCCCCGGACCCGCCGATGCCCGCGCAGTCCCGCGGCGCGCCGGCCCGGGCCCTCAGCCGCGCATGATCTCCGTCAGGCGGCCGCGCAGCCGGGCGAACTCGGGCGACGCCCGCAGTGCCGCGACGTCCGTTTCCGGATCCCGATCCAGGCCCACCGGCAGCTCCGCCACCACCCTGCCCGGTCCGGCGGCCATGACGAGGACCCTGGAGCCCAGCAGCACGGCCTCCTCCGCCGAGTGCGTCACGAACAGCACCGTCGTACCCAGCCGGCCCGCCAAGGCCCGCACCTCCTCCTGGAGCCGCTCCCGGGTCAGCGCGTCCAGAGCGGCGAAGGGCTCGTCCATCAGGAGGAGTTCGGGCTCCGCCGCCAAGGCCCGGGCGAGCGCCACCCGCTGCTGCTGACCTCCCGAGAGCTCCCAGGTCCGACGCCCCGCCGTGCCGGGCAGTCCCACCCTTTCCAGGAGTTCGGCGATCCGCCCGGCCCGCTCGGCGCGCGGCACCCCGAGCCGCGCCAGCGCGAAGCGGAGGTTCCCGCCGACCGTACGCCACGGGAACAGCCGGGGCTGCTGGAACACCACCCCGGCGCCCACCCCCGGCCGGGGGAGCGCGCCCCGCACCCGGGCGGCACCGGAGGTTGGCTGCTCGAAACCGGCCACCACACGCAGCAGGCTCGTCTTGCCGCAGCCGGACGGCCCGACGAGGACGACGAACTCGCCCGGGTGGATCCGTACGTCCACGCCGTCGAGCGCCGTCACCGGCGCTTTGGCCGTTCCGTACGTGACCCTCACACCCGCCAGTTCGACGGCGGCCGTTGCTGGGGGCGCGATCGGCCCGGCCGTGTCAGTTCGCGGCACGGCCGAGCTCCTCCACCGCGAGCGCCTTGCCGAACACGGCCTCGTCGGGCACCGCGTCCACCGCCTTCTGCCCCTTCAGGAACACCGCCGCGTCGTGCAGGTTCGCCGCGAGCTTCCCCGGGGCGCCGGGCGTGCCCAGGTACTCGGGGCCCGTCTGCTCCTTCGCGCTCAGCAGCACCAGTTCCGACAGCTGCCGCTTCGCCTCCTCCGTCGGCAGCCCGAGTTCGGCGCCGATGGACTTCGCCGCCTGGTCCGGTGCCGTACGTGCCTGCGCGACGGCCTGGTCCTGCGCCTTGATCCATGCGGTGACCACCTCGGGATGCTTGGCCGCGAACGCGTTCGTGACGACACCCAGGTCGGCGGTCGGCTTGCCCTGCTTCGCCAGCTCGCGGCTGCTGACGAGCACCTTGCCGTCCTTGGTCAGCTCGCTCAACGTCGGTGTCCACACGTACGCGGCGTCGATGTCCCCCCGCTTCCACGCGGCGAGCGCGTCCTGCGGTTGGAGGTCGATGGTCTGCACCGCCGACGGTTCGACACCGGCGGCGGTCAGCGCGGCGAGCAGAGAATAGTGGGCCGTCGAACCGAAGGGAGTGGCCACCTTCTTGCCCGTCAGCTCCTTCACCGAACCGATCCCGGTCTTGGCGACGAGCGCCTCGTTGTCCCCGATCAGATCGTGGATCCACACCACCTTGTACGGAATGTTCAGCGGCGCGGACAACCCCTTGGTGACCGGACTGGACCCCGCCAGGCCCAGGTCCACGGCGCCCGCGATGACCGCCGTGTTCACATCGCCCCCGGACTCGAACTTCACCCACTTCACCTCGATGTCGGGCAGGGCCTTTTCCAGCAGCTTCTGGTTCTTCACCACGAGGTCCGCGTTGGGTATCGCCTGATAGGCGATCCGTACGGTGGTCTTCCCGGTGTTGCCTTCCGCGGCGCCCGCACCACCCCCGCAGGCGGTGGTGGCGGAGGCCGTCAGGGCGACGGCTGCGGCGAGAAGGATGGAACGGCGGGACGGGAATGCGGGCACGGGAGAGCTCCGGTCTGAAGTCGGATGATGAAATGCGTGGGGGAGGGACAGGGAGGACAGGGGGGAGGGGCAGGAGGCAGAGGGAGGGCCGGGAGGCTCAGGCGCGACCACGCCACGGCACCGCGATCCGCTCCACGAGGCGCAGTAGGGAGTCCAGTACGATCCCGGACAGGCCGATCGCGAGGATGCCCGCGATCACCAGAGCCGTTTGGTTGTAGCGCTGCGCGTCGCGGATCATGCCGCCGATCCCGGGCACGCCGTTGATGGTCTCGGCCGCGACCACCGAGGTGTACGCGACCCCGACGGCGATGCGGACACCCGTGAGGATCTCGGGCAGTGCGGAGGGCAGCCGCACGGACAGCAGCAGCGCCACCGGGCCCGAGCCCAAAGCCCGGGCAGCTTCGACGAGTTGGCCCGGGACCGTACGGACGGCCGCGGCGGTGGCCGCAGCGATGGGCGGCAGCGCGGCGATCACGAGCAGCCAGATCTTCGGTGCCTCGTCGATGCCGAACCAGATGACGAGCAGCGAGAGGTAGGCGAGGGGCGGCAGGGTCCGCAGAAACGTCACCGCGGGTTCCAGGACTACGGCCAGCGGGCGGATCGTACCGATCAACAACCCCAGAGGCACGCCCGCCAGCACGGCGTACGCGGAGCCGGTGCCGATCCGTCCGAGGCTGACCCCCAGGTGCTCGATCAGCAGGTGGCCGCCGTAGCCGCGGACCCCGTCGTGAACGGTCGACGCGAGGATGAACTGCCGCCACACGTCCCCGGGCGAGGGCACCAGGACCCGGGGCCACACCTCGGCAGCGACGACTGCCTGCCAGGCGGCGAGCAGTACGGCGAGGGCAACGATCCGCAGCGCGCCCCAGCGGAGCGCGTCACGCAACCGTTCCCGTCGCCGCGACGCGGGACCAGCGGCGCCCGGAGCGGGCTGCGGGACGCGCTCCGCCGCCTCGGGCACTGTCGTGAGGGCGCTCACGTGGTCTCCGTCCCGGTCAGGGCGCGCAGTCGCGGAGCCACTTCCTCGCCCACCCGGTACGCCTCTTCGAGGTGTGGGTATCCGGAGAGGACGAACTCGTCGATGCCGAGGTCCCGGTACTCGGCGAGGCGCCGCGCCACTTCGTCGTGCGAGCCGACGAGTGCGGTGCCCGCCCCTTCACGGACCAAGCCGATGCCCGCCCACAGGTTCGGTGCCACGGTGAGCCGGGCGGCGTCCACGACCCCGCCGTGCAGCGCGGTCATCCTGGCCTGCCCGGTGGAGTCCATGCCGGCGAACCGTTCCTGGCTCGCCCGTACGGCCTCCGGGTCGAGGCCTGCCAGGATTCGGTTCGCCTCCGACCAGGCCTCGGCGGCACTGTCGCGGCTGATGACGTGCAACCGCAGTCCGAACCGTACGGTGCGGCCCGCGACCCGGGCCCGCTCCTGCAACCGGGCGATCCGCGTGGCCAGGGCGGCGGGCGGCTCACCCCAGAGGAGTTGTACGTCGGCCTGCCGGGCGGCGACCGCCTCGGCGGCCGCAGACGCCCCGCCGAAGTACAGGGTCACCGGGTGGACGACATCGGGGTCGGCGAGCCGGGCCCCCTCGATCCGCAGGTGGGCCCCCCGGTGGTCCACGGTCTTTCCGTCCAGCAGCGACCTGAGCACCGACATCACCTCCTCCGTGCGGGCGTAGCGCTCGTCGTGTTCGACGTGGTCGCCGTACGCGCGCTGTTCGGTCGGGTCGCCGCCCGTCACCACGTTGAGTGCGATCCTGCCGCCCGCGAAACGTCGGAAGGCGTCGGCCTGTTGGGCGATCAGGGTCGGGCTGGCGAAGCCGGCGCGGAACGCGACCAGGAAGCCGATACGGGTGGTGTGCTGCGCGAGCGCGGCCGTGAGGATCCAAGGATCCACGCAGCCGAGCCCCACGGGTGTCAGCAGGGAGTGGAAGCCCGCCTGTTCGGCGGCGCGTGCCACCTGGGTCAGGTACGGGATGTCGGCGGGTCGGCGGGTGGCGGCTCCGGTGCGGCCCTGGACGGCGGTGACGCCGCCCGGGTCGCGGCCGTCCCCGCCCGTGGGCAGGAACCAGTGGAGCCGGAGCGGGTTTTCGGGCATGGGAGGACCTCGTTGCGGCAGCAGCGCGGCACGCGACGCCGCCGGACGGGCGGTGGCACGTGTACACGAGCAGGAGGGCAGGCGGAAGGGAGGCGCGGAAGGTGCGCGTGGGGGTCCGTACGGTTTCAGGAGCGGCGGATCAGTGGATCAACAGCCGTGCGTACGGAAGTGGTCGGCCCGACACAGCATGGTCGAGACACGCAGCAGATCTACGTGACGACGCGATACGAGGACGGGGGCCATGGCCGTATCCTGTCGGCGCCCCTCGGGCATGTGCAACCGAAGTTCGTATCCTGGACCATCTCGTTTCGCATGGCGGGACGAGCCGGCGCTCGTGCGGTCGGCCCGGGCGCCGGGCGGCCGTTGGGCGGCGCAGGGGGTACGAGCCCGCCGGACCGCCGCGTCCGGGCGGCCGGTGCTCCGAGGGCCCTGCGGCGAGGGGACGGGTGCCCCGCCGCATTTCCCGTCCGCGCGGAATTGAATTGCGCCCCTTTTCGCGCTCGGGCGCACATCTCGTACCGCAGTTCGTGCTTCGTCAGCCCGGCTCCGCAATGGTTTGTGGGTACGGGCCGGCGGGGACGGCGGGCATTTCGTTTTCTGTGCGAGAATCGGCGGGTCTCCATCCCGTGCCCGCCCAGGGGATGCGGACCATTCCTCTGGCATGTTTCCAGCCAACTTGACTGATCTTCGATCGTCAAAAATAGGTCACATCTGGCCTTTTGCTGGCACGGCTGTACCAAGAAGTGCCATGACCCAGCACCGCGACTGCAACGTTGCCCCCGCTCCGCTACGCGCGTCACACGGGAATGGTCGGACGCCCGGTAGGGCCTGCGGCTGTTTCTTTTCCTTTTGGCCCGCCGGCGCCGATCGGTTCCGTTGTTTCCGGACTTTCGTCCGGGATATTCCCCTATTCTCAAATCGCCCCGGAAAAGTTTCATCCGGTGGTCCATCAGTTCGTTCTCGGGAGGAATCATGAAGCGCACCCTTCGTACCCGCCTCGCCGCCGTGGCCGTGACAGCCGTGGCGATGGCGGGCGCCGTGGTGGTCGCGGCCCCGGCGGCCCAGGCCGCTCCCAGCGACTGCACGGCGTACCTCGCGGCCGCCGGCTACTCCAGCACGGACACCAACCTGGCCTGCACCGTGGGTGGTTCGGGCCTGCCGGCCGACCAGCTGCTGTGTCGGCTCGTCCTGATGAACGTCTCGTCGGTCCCGCCGGCCCTGGCGCAGACGGCTTGTACGCTCGCCAAGCTGTGACGGGGCGACCGGACGGTTAGGCGCTGACCGACCGGCCGGAACGGCTCGAATGCTCGGCTCCACGCCCTGGGAAGACGCCCGAAACGTCTTCCCAGGGCTGTGGCATGCCTGCCCACCGATACCCCGGTCGATGCACGCTGCACCGAATCGGCTCGAACTGCCCGCCGGTTGTCGCTCCTACCGAAGGCCGGGACCGTCGGCCGGGGGGCGTGCGCAGCGCGGGAGGGGCTCGATTCATACAGAAGATCAATTCGAATGCGCCCCCCGGGGTGAGGCGCTCCGATCCAAGATCGCGGATTGCTAGCGTCCCAGCCGTGACACACCCCCTGCCGTCCGGCCCGGAGCCGGACCACTTCGTGCTGCCCTCGCCCCGCGAAGCGAGCGAATCGTTTCGTCCTGTCGTCCTGGACCCGGCACGCGCCGCCGACGCCACCGCATTGGCCGCCCTGCGGGCCTCTCCACGGCTGCGCGAGGTCCATGACCACATCGAGGGCCAGGTCGAGGAGCTCTTGCGCTGCTTGGCGCCACACGATCCGTTCGGCACCCGCACCCCCTCGACGGCCGTGGCCGACGCCATGGCCGGCCGACCCGACACCTACGGGCGGTGGATCTGGTACCCGTGGTCCGGTCGCCTCGTGCACCTGCTGCCCGAGGCCGAGTTCCGCCTGGTCCGGACCGACCGCAACCGGGACAAGATCACCCGGGAGCAGCAGAACGCCCTGCTGCGGACCAGGGTGGGTGTCATCGGGCTGTCCGTGGGCAGCAGTGCCGCCCTGGCCTGCGCCATGGAGGGCGTCGGCGGAGCCTTCCGACTGGCGGACTTCGACCGACTCGGCCTGTCGAACCTGAACAGGTTGCGGGCCGGCGTCCACGAACTGGGCCTGGAGAAGAGCGTGCTGTGCGCCCGGCGCATGTACGAGCTCGATCCCTACCTGGACGTCGAGATCCTGCGCGGCGGCGTCACCGAGGAGACCGTCGAGGAGTTCTTCGGCGACCCGGCGCACGGCCGGGGCCTGGACCTGCTCGTCGAGGAGTGCGACACCCCCTGGGTGAAGGTCGCCTCCCGTGAGCACGCGCGCAGGCACGGGGTTCCCGTCCTGATGGACACCAACGACCGGGGACTCCTCGACATCGAGCGCTTCGACCTCGAACCGGACCGTCCGCTCTTCCACGGCCGCATCGGTACGACGACGGCGACCGACGTACGCGATTTGGACCGCGACGAGACCCTCCGCTTCCTGCTCGACGTCGTCGACGAGCGGCGCCTCAGTCCGGCCATGACCGACGCCCTCACCCGGGTCGGCCACTCCCTGTCGAGCTGGCCCCAGCTGGCCAGCGGCGTGATGCTCGGCGCGGCCCTCGTCGCCGACACCGCCCGCCGCATCCTGCTCGGCCAACCAGTGCCCTCCGGACGCCACTCCATCGACCTGGAGGCCCTCGTCCCCGCCCTGTCCGCACCGCGGGGAGCCGCCCGGTGAACCGCGTCCCCGAACTGCGCGGTGAACACCTGCGCCTGCGCGAGCTGCGCGCCGACGACCACGCGTCCTTCGCGCGGATCCTCACCCACCCCATGCTCACCCGCTACCTCGGCATCGATCGCATGGACGGCGACCAGGCCCACGACGCCTTCGCCCGGAGCCTGGCCCAGCCCCACACGCACCCACGCCGCAAGTACACCCTCGCCGTTTGCGCGCCCGACGCCGACGTCCTCGTCGGGACCATGGGACTCCTCGTCGAGGACTACGGCAGCAACGCGATGCTCACCAGCCTGGTGCTGCTGCCCGGAGCTCCCGTACGCGGCCACGGGCACGAGGCCGGCCGCCTGCTGATGGCGTACGGATTCGGGCAGTTGGGCCTGCATCGGATCTGGGCCGGTCATCGGAGCGACCACCACCTCATGCCGCAGGTCATGCACGCCGCCGGCCTGCGTCCCGAGGCCACGCTCCGACAGCTGTTCCACACGCAGGGCTGCTGGCACGACGTCACCACGTACGCCGCCGTCGCGCCCGAGTGGAAGTGTCAGGCCACCCCGGGAGAACTGGCGATCCTCGACGGCGCGGACGAGCTGGACCGGGTCTGAGCGAGGGGCGACCGTCGGGGGCGTGAGGCCTTCCTCGGCGCGGCGACGCCGCCGGCGTGGGTCGAGCGGGGGCAGAGGGCGGTCGAGGGTGTGTGCCGCGAGAGGTGCCGCAGCATTGGTCCATACCTATTGACCGCCCCTTCCGCCCCCCATACGATCCGGTCCGGACCAGACCCCACCTGTCCCCATCTCACCCGGCGCCGGACGTCGTGCCCCCACGTGTCAGTCATGTCCATGACGTCCAGCGGGAAGGGAGCACCTCATGTTCCGTCGGCGCTCGCGTACTTCACACCTCACGGGCGATGCCGGCCCCCCTCAGGATCCCGGCCGCGACGACGGCCCGGCGTACGGGGCCGGTCACACCGGACGCGGCGGCCACACCGGACGTACCGGCCGCACCGGACGTACCGGCCGCACCGGACGTACCGGCCGCACCGGTCGCGGAGCGTCCGCCTTCGTGCGCTCCCTGGCCGGGGTGAGCGCGGTCGCCGTCATCGGGACCGGCCTCGCCGTGTCCGGCAGCGGCTCGGCCGGAGCGGTCACCTCCGAACTGGTGGCCAACTCCGGTTTCGAGAACCAGCTTTCCGACTGGAACTGCTCCGGCGGCTCCGGCGCGGTGGTGACCGGCCCGGTCCACGCCGGTGTCGGCGCGCTCAAGGCCACGCCGACGGGCTCCGACACCGCCCGGTGCAGCCAGACCGTGAGCGTGCGGCCCAACTCCTCGTACACGTTGAGCGCCTGGGTCCAGGGCAGCTACGTCTACCTGGGCGCCACCGGTAGCGGCGTCACCGGCGCCCAGTCCACCTGGACGGCGAACAACCCGTCGTACGGTCGGCTCAGCGTCGGGTTCAGCACCGGCGCCAACACCACCTCGGTGACCGTCTACCTGCACGGCTGGTACGGCCGGCCTGCGTACTACGCGGACGACGTGTCGCTCGACGGCCCCGGAGGCGGTACCCCCACACCGTCCCCGACCACGCCGCCGCCCACCACCCCACCCCCGACGACCCCGCCCCCCACCACGCCGCCCCCGACGACTCCGCCCCCCGGCGAGACCTGCCCCACCAAGCCCAGGCCGTCGGGCAAGGTCCTGCAGGGGTACTGGGAGAACTGGGACGGGGCGTCGAACGGCGTCCATCCGGGTATGGGCTGGATCCCCATCACGGACAGCCGGATCGCAGCGCACGGTTACAACGTGCTCAACGCCGCCTTCCCCGTGATCCTCTCGGACGGCACCGTCCTGTGGCAGGACGGCATGGACACCGGGGTCAAGGTCGCCACCCCCGCCGAGATGTGCCGGGCCAAGGCGGCCGGGGCGACGATCCTGATGTCGATCGGAGGCGCCACCGCGGGAATCGATCTGAGCTCCAGCACCGTTGCCGATCGGTTCGTGGCGACGGTCGTCCCGATCCTGAAGAAGTACAACTTCGACGGAATCGACATCGACATCGAGACCGGCCTCACCGGCAGCGGCAACATCAACACCCTGTCCGCCTCCCAGGCCAACCTGATCCGCATCATCGACGGAGTGCTGGCCCAGATGCCCGCGGGGTTCGGTCTCACGATGGCTCCCGAGACCGCGTACGTCACCGGGGGAAGCGTCACCTACGGGTCGATCTGGGGCTCCTACCTGCCGATCATCAAGAAGTACGCCGACAACGGCCGGTTGTGGTGGCTCAACGTGCAGTACTACAACGGCAGCATGTACGGGTGCTCCGGTGACTCCTACCAGGCCGGCACGGTGCAGGGCTTCACCGCGCAGACCACGTGCCTGAACAACGGCCTGACCATCCAGGGGACCACCATCAAGGTGCCCTACGACAAGCAGGTGCCCGGTCTGCCCGCCCAGCCCGGTGCGGGTGGCGGCCACATGGCTCCGAGCCTGGTCGGCCAGTCGTGGAACGCCTTCGGTGGTTCGCTGAAGGGGCTCATGACGTGGTCGGTCAACTGGGACGGCTCCAAGGGCTGGACCTTCGGCGACAACGTCAAGTCGCTCCAGGGGCGTTGATCTCCCACCCGCTCCGATGACCGCGGTCGTGGCGGCTTCCGGCAGGACGGCCGCCACGACCCGGCGTCCGAACGCGTGCGGACCCCTCGCCGAACCGACCCTCTCCCGATGGCGGGGGTGTCGCGGCCCGCGCGTCGTCCGGCGGCATGATCGGATCGGTTCGCTGCGGTCGGGTGCGACCGGGTTGCCCGCAGGCAGGGTGGGAGTCGAAAGGAGGCCTCATGATCTCGGCACTCAACCAGCTCGTCGATCTCGTCGAGGAGCACCTCGACGAGGAGCCCGACGTCCAGGGGCCGGCGATGGCGTTCGGTACGACCGAGTACCACCTGCGCCGGATGTTCTCGTCGTTGGCCGGCATGCCGTTGTCGGAGTACGTGCGGCGGCGGCGCATGACCGTCGCCGCCGCCGACGTCGTCCGGAGCGAGGGGGATCTGCTGAGCATCGCGGTCCGACACGGGTACGGCTCCGGTGAGGCGTTCGGGCGTGCCTTCCGGGCGGTCCACGGCGCCGGCCCCAGCGACGTCCGGCGCGATGGAGGCCCCTTGCGCACACAACCACGGCTCAGGTTCCGCCTGACCGTCGAAGGGAGCATCCCCATGGACACCCGCCTCATCAACCGACCCGCCTTCCGGCTGGTCGGCCACGCCACTCGGGTACCGCTGATCCACGAGGGCGTCAACCCGCACATCCAGGAGCACATCGCTTCGCTCCCCCCGGAGGCACATCTGCGCCTGAAGGCCCTCGGTGACACCGACCCGGCCGGTCTGCTGCAGGTCAGCGACGACGTGGATCCCAACGGCACGGAGGGCAGCGAGCTGACCTACCTGCACGGCGTCGCCCTCGAACGGGACACACCCACCCCGGACGACCTCGACGCCATCGAGGTGCCGGACGGGATGTGGGCGGTGTTCCGCACCAGCGGACCCCACCCGCAGGCCCTGCAGACGACCTGGGCCGCGACCGCGACCGACTGGTTCCCCTCCAACCCGTGGCGCCTGCGTCCGGGCCCCTCGATCGTCGCCACCCTCGAGCGCGCGGACGACTTCACCACCGCGACCTGCGAGCTGTGGCTGCCCGTCGAACCGGCGTGACGCACTCCCTCGAACACGGTTGAGCGCTTCGGAGGGCGGAATCCGCCTCCGAAGCACTCAACCGCTGCCGCCCCCTGCCGCTGCGCCTGCGCCGCACGGGGCGTCCGGTTCTGATCGGGCCGACTCCGCACCGTCTGAACCGCGTCTTCGACCTGACACAGGCCGGAGACCTGTTCCAGGTCGTCGCCCGTGCGCAGGACGCCTACCGGCTCTGAGCGAACCCGCCCCGGCGGGACCTGCCCGACGAACCCGCCAGGGGTCCCGGTTCTTCCGTGGCGTGGTCGGGTCATTCCTCGTTGAGCCAGCCGCACACGTAGTACTGCTGGTTCGCGTCCCGCTCGATGATCCATTGGTTGAGGACGTCACCGGCGAGTTTCCCCGTCTCGGGGTCCCTCAGGGTGAGCTTCGCCTCCACACTGAGTTCGTTCATGGTCGGGGGGATCTCGTAGGGCTGGAGTTCCCAGCGGTCCACGAAGTAGCCGTTGAGGACGAATCCGAGCAGGGTCGAGCGCAGTCGGGGGCAGGTGCCTTGGCGCAGGGAGGTCATGTCGTGGTCGGCCAGGCCGTTCATGTAGAGCGCGAAGACCCGTTCGACGGCCCGGCGGTCTAGGGGGGTGTGCGTGGGCTTGGGGGTGGGGCTGGGGCTGGGGCTGGGAAGGGGGATCGGCGGGGCAGGTGTGGTGGGTGAGGGAGCGGAGGGGGAGGGGGACGGAGTGGAGGACGGGGACGGGGACGGCGTGCGGGACGGGGTGGCGTGAGTGGGCGCCACGGAGTCGGTCGAGCGGGTCCCACCGGCGTCGTCGTCGGAGGATCCGGAGTTCGGTAACCACCACGGAACCGCAAGCACGGCGGCCACGGCGACCCCCGCCAGGCGGACCAGGAAGTACCCCCATCGCCGGGCAGGCGGGCCGGAGTCGGGCGCCGGTGGGGCCAACGGTGCCGCATCGGGGGCGGCGCCCGGCGGCGTGCCCAGCCGCAGGGTGGACGCGGACGTCCTGGCGGGGGCAGGCCGGGACGTCCCCGCTTCACCGGCCGGTCCGGCGAGCAGGTCGTACGCCTGGTCGGCGGTGAGGCGTTGCGTCGGGTCCTTGCGGAGGAGGCCCGTCAGCACGCCCGCGAGCTCCCCGGCCCGGACCGCGGCGGCGGGCTCCTCCGTGGCGACGGCGACGAAGACGGCCCAGGATCCGGCTCCGCCGAACGGAGGGCGTCCCTCCACGGCGGTGAACAGCGTCGCGCCCACGGACCACACATCGGACTCGGCGGTCGCCGGGAAACCGCGCACCTGCTCGGGGGACATGTAGGCCGGGGTCCCCATGACCGCCCCCGACCGGGTCAGACCGGACTCGCCCTCGACCGCCGCGATCCCGAAGTCGGTCAGCACCACCCGGTCGCCTTCGAGCAGCACGTTGGCGGGCTTGATGTCCCGGTGGGTGACGCCCGTGGCGTGCACGGCTCGCAACGCGTCCAGGATCTGCCGACCGATCCTGGCCACCCGGGCCGGCGGAAGGGGTCCGTCCGCCCTGATCAGATCGTCCAGGGAACGGCCGTGGACGAGTTCCATCACGATCCACGGGCGGCCGTCGTCGCCGGCTATCCGGTCGTGGACGGTGATGACCCCGGGGTGTTTCAGCCTGGCGGCCGCGCGCGCCTCGCGGTCGAGGCGGTCGATCCACGCCTTGCGGTGGGAGGCGTCGAGGTCGTCGGGGAGCCGGAGCTCCTTGAGGGCGACTTCCCGGTCGAGTTGCTCGTCGTGGGCCCGCCAGACGGTCCCCATGCCGCCCTGGCCGAGCAGTTCGGCCAGCCGGTACCGGCCGGCCAGCAGTCGTCCGCGATCGTGAGTCACGCCCGGAAACCTAGCCCAACGCGTCCGATCCCGAGCGACGGCCCCCGGCCCAACTGCCGCACCGCGCAGCCGGTTCACGTCCGGTTCGAGTGAGCCCGCGGCTCCCCCTCGCTCGCCCGGGGCGGTGGGAGGCGACTTCGCCCCGGCCTCGTCACCGGTTCGCGGTGGGCCTCGGATCCGTACGGGACCGGTCCGCGGCACGGCCCCGCCCCCGTACGGGCCCGGGTGCCGAGGGCCGTACGGGGGCGGGGTGCGGGTGGTGGCGCGTGCCGATCAGGTGCCCAGGGGAGCACCCCGCCACTGCTGGTTGGTGTGCGCCGGGGCGCAGTCCCAGATGCCGAGGCGGGTGCCGTTGCCGGTGGCCCAGCCGAGGGCGTCCAGACACTTGCCGGAGTGGACGCTGCGCAGCAGGCCGTCCGGCAGGAGTTCCCACTTCTGGTTCAGGCCCTGGTGGCAGGTGTTGAGCCCGATGTGGGACCCGTTCTCCGTCTTGGCGTACTGGACGTCCATGCAACGGCCGAGGGCGCGCACGGTGCCGTCGCTCTCCAGCCGCCAGGCCTGGGCATCGGTTCCGTTGCACTGGTACAGCTGGATCGCGGCGCCGTCCTTGAGGCTGCCGCCCTTGACGTCGACGCACTTGCCGGAGTGGACGCCGGTGATCTGGCCGGAGCCCGGGGGCGGCGGCACGCTGCAGTAGATCTCGACGAGCACCTGGTAGTAGCCGTTGCCGCCGATCGGGTTCGCGGCCGGGCCGGCCGAACGGGCGCAACGGGAGGTCTGGTAGCCCTCGTTCACAGCCGCGGCGTAGGCGGTGTTCCAGGCGGCGTCGACGGCGATGTTGTACGGGCCGTAGCCGGTGCCGAGGAAGTACTTGGGGGCGGTGGGTGCCAGGGCGCCTGCCGCGGTGGCGGCGACGGGCGCAGGGCCCGCCGCGGTGCTGCTCGCCGCGGCGGGCGCGCTGAGCAGGGTGGTCGCGGCGAGGAGGGCGGTGGCCGTGGTCGACAGCCATCGAACCAGCTTCACTCCGGGCTCCTTATCGGTTGCGTGGTGACGGTGCGGGAACGTGCGCCGCCGGGGCCCCGAGCGGTCGATTCGAACCCTAGCCGCGAGCCGTTCCCGCGGAGTCTCACGGTGGTATCAACTCCAGCCACGAATCGGCTGGTTGACCGCTGACCGGGGAGGGTGCCGGCTGGGTATCGTCCGGGGACCGTGAAGATCCCCCCGGGCCTCGGCGCCCTGTCCGCCGCCCTCACCTCACATCCCGTGGTCAACCTCTGCGGCCCCCTCGGCAGCGGGAAGAGCACCTTGGCCCGGCGGCTGCCCGTGGCCGCCGCCGTCGACCTGTGCGGCCTGCCGGCCCCCGTCGCCGCGGAGCGGGTACGGGGACTCCTCGCCCGGTCCGCGCCGGGGGACGGGGTCCTGCTGGTCGACAGCGTGGACGGCCCGGGCCAGGCCGAGGCCGTGGCAGCGGTCCTGACCGAGCCCCGCCCCTTCGACGTTCCGGGGGACTCGGGCGGGTGGCCGGCACGGCGGCGTCGGGCCGCGGAGGGGCCCGTGGTCCTGGTGGTGGGCCGGCGGCCGCTGCGGGGGCTGCCCGGCTGGGCGGACCGGCACGCGCCCTCTCTCGTACCGCTGCGGCCGTGGCCGGACGAGGACGTCGAGGACCTCGTCAGGGCTGCCGGTCTGGAGGACGAAGAGGCGGTGGCGCTGGCGGTGCGCCTCGCGGGCGGCCACCCGCTGCCGGCCGCCGTGGCGGCCCGGGAGCTCCTTGCCGGAACCCCCGCCGACGCGCCCGGCGCCGTGGCCGACGCCGTGGTCGAGGAGGTGCTCGGACGCCTCGACCGCGAGCGCCGGCGCGCCGGCGGCCGGGACCGGCACGCGTTGCGGCTGCTTGCCACCGTGGGCGCCGGCGACGAGCGACTGCTCACGGCGGGGCCGGAGGTGTTCTCCGCGCTGTCCGCGCTGAGTCTGGTCAGGCGGGGGCCGCTCGGGCTGGCGGTGCGCGAACCGTACCGGTCGCTGTTCGAGCTGGCCTACGCCTGGCGCAGGCCGCAGGCCCACCGGGAGGTCCGTACGCGGGCGGCCGGGTACCGGCAGGCACTGCTCACCGAACGCCGGGACCCGCGGGAGCGGGCACAGATCGTCGAACAGGGCCTGTTCCTGTCCGGCGAACCCGCCCTGCGGCATTCGCTGTTCCCGCCGGTCGAGGACGGTGCGCGGATACGGCCCGCCCGATCCGGCGACGCCGATGACATCGGACGACTGATGCACCGCTGGGCGGTCCGCAACGGCTTCGACCCGAGGCGTTCGGAACGGGTCACGGAGGGCTGGCTGGCTTCGGCCCCGGCCGCGTTCCACCTGGCCCGGGACCGGGACGGGGCGCCGGTGGCGCTGGCCGCCCTCGTACCCGTCGGCCCGGACACCGCCGACGGCATCGAACCGCTGCTCCAGCAACACGCACCCGGCCTCCTCGCACCCCGACCGGCGGCCGGCGGTGACCCCGACGACGCCGGCTCCGGCGGCGGCCCGGGTACCGGGGGCGGGTTGTTCCTGGGGGCGGCGTACGGGGCGGACGCGGGCGCGCACGCGCAGATGCTGCGCCACATCCTGGTCCGGGCGACCCTTGCCGGGCACCTCCTCGTCTCCACGGCGAGTCCGGACTACCAGAGCCTGCTGCACGCGCTGAGCTTCCGCCGGCACGGCGGCATCCGCGACGACGTCTACCGGTGCGGGCGCCGCCCGGAGGTCTACAGCCAGGAGTTCACCGCCGCCGGTCTCGCCGGGTGGATCCGTCGCCTCGGCGCGGGGCCGGCCGCCGCCCCCGGGACCGTACCGCCGCCCGGGGCGGGACCCGCGGCCCTGACGGGCCAGGACCTGCCGACCCTGATCGGCCGGGCCCTGGCCCGGCTCCGGGACCCGGGCGGCCTCGCCGGTAACCCCTTGCTGGCCCTGCCGCAGCTCTGCTCACCGCCCCGGCTGGGAGCGTGGCTGACCGACCGCGTGGCCGCCCTCGCCGCGTCCCCGGCCGACGCGGATCGGGAGGCGGGGGCCATCCTCGCCGCGTACTACCTGGGCCGGTCCCGTACGCACCACCAGATCGCCCACGGCCTGCACCTCAGCCGCGCCACCTACTTCCGCCGACTCCGCCGCGGCCTGACCCTCCTGGCCGCCCAACTGCCGGCGGGCCCGGACCCGTGCTCGCTCGGGGCGGCAGACTGAACTGCCGACATCCGCGGCGAGTTCACCGGGGCGGGCCCGACGTCACAGCAGCCGCCTGACCAGGCGCAGCCTGCGGGCGGTGAACGGGGGCTGTGCCAGGCGGAGGGTGTCCATCGTGAGCGGCTTGTGCACGACGGGCTTGAGGTGGGAGAAGGCGCGCCAGGAGTGCACGCCGTGGTAGGCGCCGATGCCGCTGGCTCCGACGCCGCCGAACGGCAGGCCCGCGGCGGCGACGTGGATGAGGCCGGCGTCGTGCACCACGGCACCGGAGGAGGTGCGCTGCTCGAACAGGCGGCGGGTGCGGGCGGAGGAGGTGAAGACGTACAGGGCGAGCGGCTTGTCCCAGTTGTTGATCACGGCGGCGGCTTCTTCCGGGGACCCGACGGGGAGGATCGGCAGGACGGGACCGAAGATCTCCTCCCGTAGCAAGGGATGGGATGCCGCCGGCCCGACTGCTGGAGGGTCGAGGGCGGGGAGGGTCACGACCGTGGGGGCCATGTAGCGGTCGTCCCGGTCGTACTCGCCGCCGACGGCGGGCTCCGTGCCGTTGAGCAGCGCGGTCAGGCGGTCGAACTGCCGCTCGTTGACGATGCGTCCGTAGTCCCCGCTCGATCGAGGATCGACGCCCCACATGTCCGTGATCGCGCGGTGGAGCGCGTCCACGAGCGCCGGGATCCGGTCGGGGGTGGTCATGACGTAATCCGGGGCGACGCACGTCTGGCCGGCGTTGGTGAACTTCGCCCATGCCAGGCGCCGTGCCGCCCGGTGCAGGCGGGCGTCGTCGTCGAACCAGACCGGTGACTTGCCGCCCAGCTCCAGTGTCACCGGAGTCAGGTGCTCGGCCGCGGCCTTCATGACGATGCGGCCCACCGTCCCGCTGCCGGTGAAGACGATGTGGTCGAAGCGCCGCCGCAGGAGGTCCGTCGTCTCCGGGATGCCTCCCTGCACGACGCGTACGGCGCCGTCGGGGAAGTACCTCGGCACGAGCCGCGTGAACAGCGCCGACGTCGCCGGCGCGAGTTCGCTCGGTTTCAGAACGGCCGCGTTGCCCGCGGCCAGTGCGCCGACCAGCGGATTGAGCAGGAGCTGTACGGGATAGTTCCACGGGGCGATGACCAGCACCACGCCGAGCGGCTCGGACACGACCCGGGCCCGCGCCGGCCACAGTGCCGGCGGCAGCGAACCGCGTCCGGGCCGGGCCCATCGGCGGAGGTGTCGCAGCGTGTGGTCGATCTCCGCCAGGGTCACGTTGATCTCGGTCAGCTGCGCCTCGCCCGCACCCTTGCGCAAGTCGTCCCACAGCGCGGCCTCGAACGCGGGCTGGTTCTCGGTGATCAGGGCGCGCAGCGCCCGCAGGCGACCGACGCGTGCCGGGAGGGGACGGGTCCCGCCGGAGTCGAAGAAGCGGCGGGCGTCGGCCACGGTCCGGGAAATGGTGAACACCTGTTGAGGAATCATGCAGCCTTCTGCGATGCGAATCGGATGCTCTTCGTCTTCTGCGCCGTGTCGGAGACCCGCGTTGAGGTGTCCGCCCGATCACGCGTGCGGTTCACGAGGCCGATGTGGTCTCGGTGGTGTCCTCCAAGGACCGCTTGAGCCGGTGGAGCGTGGTGGTCATGCCCGCCCGATTGGCGTGGACGCGCGCCGTCGGAGAGGTGCCCGCGACCACGCGGCCCAGGAGGTCGGAGACCGCGCCGAGGGGGCCCCGGCGCAGGTCGTGCCAGTACTGGGTGACGTGCGTGGAGTCGATCGCACGGGCCGCGTGGTGGGAGTGATGGGTTCGGGGGGAACGGAGTTGGAAGCCCCAGATCGCGAGCGGCAGGCCGGCGACGGACACCCGGAAGGCGAACTCCCTCGGGGGCTCGGCGACGGTCACCCGACACCGGGTGAACCAATGGCGGCCTCCGTTGCGGTTGAATCCGATGAAGGAGGGGCGGGAGCGGTCCTTGCCCGGGAGGAGCAGGACCTTGACGCACTCCGGACTCCACTGCGGCATCCGCTTCACGTCACTGATCGCCGCGTACACCTCGTCGAGTGGCGCCGCGATGAGGATGGATTCCCTCAGCTCCCATGTGCGTGCGGGCGCGGGGTCCTGTGGGCTCACGTGGTCACTTCCCAGGGCTCGTGCTCGGCTCCCCATCAGTGGCCCACGCCCGCGCGGGTGGGCTCGCAGGTGCACCCGGCGCCGCCCACGGACTCGGGACAGCAACCGCCGCGGAGGCCGGGCGCCTGCGGGACCGAGGCTCCGCGGTGCGGGTCGGGGACGAGGGCTGCCGGTTCGGGCTGCCATCCGGGGCGGCCGAGCAGGTGACGTGCCCGGTCCTGCCATCGCGTGGCGCGGGCCAGGTCGCGCCCGATGGCGGCGTACTCGTGGGAGACGATGCGCAGGGGGTTGAAGGTGTCGATGTTCTTGGTGAGGCCGTAGACAGGGCGCTCCGTTTCCTCGGCCCAGGTGCCGAAGATCTGGTCCCACACCATGAGGATGCCGCCGAAGTTGCGGTCCAGGTAGCCGCCTTGTGAGGCGTGGTGGACCCGGTGGCTCGAAGGGGTGTTGATGACCCGCTCGATGAAGCGGGGCAGCCTGCCGATGCGGTCGGTGTGCAGCCAGAACTGGGTGAGCATGTTGATCGCGCCGCAGAGCAGGATGGCCCAGGGCGGCACGCCGGCCAAGGCCAGCGGTATGTAGAAGATCTGGGAGGTGAGACCTGTCCAGGGCTGGCGGACCGACGTGGAGAAGTTGTACTTGCGGCTGGAGTGGTGCACGACGTGGCTGGCCCACAGCACGCGCACCTGGTGGTGCCCGCGGTGCATCCAGTAGTAACAGAAGTCCTGCGCCAGCAGGATCAGCGGGAACGTCACCCATGTGACCTCGACCCGCAGCGGGGTGAGCTCGTACAGGCCGACGAAGACCGCGACGGCGATCATCTTGTAGAGGACGTCCACCACGGCGGCGCCCGCGCCGACGGCGAAGCTGGCGGCGGTGTCGCGGACTCCGTAGCCGCTGGCGCTCTCATCGGGGTGGAGCCGGTAGTAGATCATCTCGACGACGACCAGGAGCACGAAGAGGGGGGCGGACAGGGCCAACAGGGACGTGTTATCCATCAGGACCTCCTATCGGAGCGATATGCTCCGGTAGGGAGTATCGGAGCAGATCGCTCCGACAGGCAATAGGTTGGACACCATGAAAAAGACAGATCCCGGTCGCCTCCGGCCGGGGGGCCGGTTCGGGCGCCAGGCCGAGGCCGAACGCAACGACCTCCTGGTGCTGAACGCCGCCCGCGCCGTATTCGCGGAACAGGGCCCCCATGCTCCCGTCGCGGACATCGCCGCCCGGGCGGACGTGGGCATCGGCACCCTCTACCGCCGCTACGGCAGCAAGGAACAGCTCCTTCAGCACCTGTGCGCCATCGGCATCGCCCAGACGATCGCCGACCTCCAGGTGGCGCTCGAAGCGGAGGGCACCGGCTGGGAGGCACTCGCTCAGTACATGGCTGCGGCCGTCGATGCCAGGGCGGGCGCCTTCGCGGGCCTGGCAGGGACGTTCAGCCTGCCCGACGAGGTCTCCACCGCGAACGATCGGGCCCGAGGGCTGGCCGAACGACTGCTGCGACGCGGCCACGACGACGGGACCGTACGCGCTGACGTCACGACGCTCGACATCACCCACCTCGTGGAGATGTTCAGCCGCTGCCCCCGCCGCACCGAGCAGGATGACCACGCCCGCCGCAGGATGCTGACCCTGGCCCTGGACGGCCTGCACGCCGCCCGGACCGCGTTGCCCGGGCCGCAGCCGGACTGGGCCGATTACCAACGGAGTTGGGGCGCGCCCGGCCGGCCCTCCTGACGGCGACGCCGTGTGGACGCCAGGAGCGGGAGCCGGGGCGGCGCTCCACGCCGCTCACCGCCGGCGAGGACGTTCCCCGGGGCAGCTCCGGACGCCCCCCCGCTCGCGTCCTCGGGGGCCCGCTCATCGGGGAGGCGGCGGCCTGTGTGCTCCGCCCGGCCCGCCGCCCTCGCTCGGTCGAACCCGGCGGAGTCCCGTGCATGAAACAGGCGTTCGGATGCTCGCCGTGACGGTGACCGCTGCGCGATCTCGCGGCCCCGTGCCCCGTACTGTTGGGCGATCAAGAAGGTGGGGACGGTCCCGGGCTTGGGAGGGCACTGCGGGTGGACACTGCGCGAGAGGCGGAGACGGTGAGCGTCGCCGACCTGGTCATGGCGCTGTCGGAGGGACAGAGCGGCGCACTGTGGCGACTGCGGGACCCGGCCCGGCAAATGGACGCGAACCTGGTCCGTCACCTTCCCGGCACCGGGGGAGAGGCATCCACCGAGGACGAGGTCGACGTCATGCTCGTCGTCGTCGCGGGAGACGGCACCCTCACCCTGAACGACGAAACGACCCGGCTGCTCCCGGGGCGCCTCGCCCTCCTGCCCCGCGGCGCGAGCCGCTCCCTGCTGGCCGGCCCCGAGGGGCTGGTCGTCCTCACCACGCACCGCAGACGAAGCGGGATGACGATCGGGCACCCCGTTCCGGCGGCGCCACCGCTGTCGTGCGCGGTACACCTGGTCTGCGAGCGGTGCCACCGTCACGCGATAGAGGCGGACGCCCGCTACTGCAGTGGCTGCGGCACGGGGCTGCCACAACGCCGGCACGGAAAGTGATCGGCGCCCCGGGGCGCGCCGGGCTCGGTGGCCCGTCCTGGTGGAGGGCCGGTCGCCGCTGCTCCCCGTCCTGACGGGGCGCGCCCGCATCGGGTGCCCGGTGGAGGCCGCCGCGACTCCGGGCATCGCCCACGGGTGGGTTCTCGTGCGGTGCTCGGCGCACCCCGCGGCGGGTCGGCAGCGGTCCTTTCGTGACCCGGCGGCCCGTTCCCGGGTGTCGAAAACGGGCCGCCGGCTCCGTCCCGGGTAGACACGGGGCCTCGAAGGGCCGCGCCACGCAGAGGGAGAACCGTCATGACGCTTCAGCGGATGGACAACATCGGAATCGTCGTCCAGGATCTGGACGCCGCCGTCGCCTTCTTCACCGAACTGGGCATGGAGGTCGAGGGGAAGGCGCGGATCGAGGGCCTCTTCGCGGATCAGGCCGTCGGGCTCGACGGAGTCCGCAGTGACATCGCGATGATGCGGACCCCGGACGGCCACGGAAAGCTGGAGCTCGCGCAGTACCGGACCCCCGCGGCGATCGGCGACGGATCGCGCGACCTACCGCCCAACACGCTGGGCATGCACCGGGTCATGTTCGCCGTCGACGACATCGACGACACCATCGCCCGGTTGCGCCCGCACGGCGCCGAACTGATCGGCGAGGTGGCGCAGTACGAGGACATCTACCGCCTCTGCTACCTCCGCGGCCCCTCCGGCATCATCCTCGCCCTGGCCGAACGGATCGGCTGACGGCCCTCCGCGGCCGACCTGCGAGCAGTCGGGACTCCCGCTGGATCCATGAGGACGGCAAGCGACGAACGTCCGTCTCCCGCTCTCCCGGGCGCGCCGGCACCCACCACCGCCATGTCCCACGAGGCGCGGCGAGGGCGGGAGGGCGACCGGCTTCGACAGCCGGAAGTCGGCCGGGCATCCGTTGCGCTCGGATCGGCCCGCCGGATTGCCGCGCGTCGCCCGCGTCGGGGTCTGCTGCCCGGCCCCGTGGTGCCGCGCGGGGCGGCGGCTCCCCGGATGCGAGTACCCCGTACGAGCGGGCCGAGTCGCTGCCGGGCAGCTCCCGGAATACCTCTTTTCGTCCTCTTGACGATATGCATGCGGCTCGTTATCGTCGCACTGACGAAATTGAGGGAGTTCACCATGGCCGACATCACCCGGCGCTTCGGCTGGCGTCATCTGCGCTCCGCGCCCACCGCCCACATCCGCCACCACAAGCGCGGCCGGCTCGTCCACGACGGGCGCGGACTCAGTTTCTGGTACCGGTCACTGTCGGCTGCGCTCTCCGAAGTGCCGGTCGACGACCGGGAGCTGGCCATGGCGTTCCATGCCCGTACGTCCGACTTCCAGGACGTCGCCGTGCAGGCCACCGTCACCTACCGGATCAGCGACCCGGCCGAGGCCGCGGAACGACTCGACTTCTCCGTCGACCCGGACACCGGGAGCTGGCGCGGGGCGCCGCTGGAGCAGATCGCCACGCTCCTCACCGAGACCGCGCAGCAGCACACCCTGGACGTGCTGGCCCGGACCGCGCTGGCCGTGGCCCTGGTGGACGGCGTCGCCTCCGTGCGGGAGCGCGTCGCCGCCGGCCTCGCCGCCGAGCCCAGGCTCCCGGACACCGGCATCGACGTGGTGGCCGTACGGGTCGTGGCGATCCGACCCGAGGCCGAGGTGGAGCGCGCCCTGCGCACCCCGGCCCGCGAGCAGATCCAGCAGGAGGCGGACCGGGCCACCTACGAACGGCGGGCCGTCGCCGTCGAGCGCGAGCGTGCCATCGCCGAGAACGAGCTGGCCAGTCAGATCGAACTGGCCCGGCGCGAGGAGCAGTTGGTCGAACAGCGCGGCATCAACACCCGCCGCGAGGCCGAGGAGCAGGCGGCCGCGGACGGAGTACGGACGGAGGCCGAGGCGGCCCGCAAGGTCCGCCTGGCCCGCGCGGAAGCCGCGGCGGCGCGCGAGACCGGCGCGGCGCGCGCCGAAGCCCAGACGGCCTGGCTGCGCGTGCACGACGAAGCCGCCCCGGCCACCCTGCACGCCCTGGCGGCGACCCGGCTGGCGGAGAACCTGCCGCGGATCGAGAGCATCACGCTCTCTCCTGACGTCCTCACCGGGCTCCTCACCAGGCTCGGACGCCCGGAAGGCGGCGCGGGAGCGTGAGCCTGGCCCCGCGGGCGGTGCTCGTGCACCGCAGGACCGAGTACGAGGAACTGCTCGCCCGCCACGGGACGCACGGGCAGGCCGCGTTCTTCCTCTCCAGCCGGGGCCGGTCCATCGACGAGGTGGTCCGCCGCCACGACAGCACGCGGCAGGCGCTGCGGGAGGTGGCGGCGGCGGTCCCGCTCACCTGGCGCAACTCCCGGGTGGAGCGCGGGGACTTGGACCGCTTCCTGTTCGCCCCGGAGGACGTGGTGGTCGTGGTCGGCCAGGATGGCCTGGTCGCCAACACCGCGAAGTACCTGCGCGGACAGCCGGTGGTGGGCATCGACAGCGACCCGGGGCGCAACCCCGGCGTTCTGGTCCGTCACCGCTGGGCGGACACGGGAGCCCTGCTGCGTGCGGCGATCGCCGCCGGGGGCCCGGCGGAGGAGCTGACCATGGTGGAGGCCGTCGCCGACGACACCCAGCGTCTTCTCGCGCTGAACGAGATCTACCTGGGCTCGTCCGGCCACCAGACGGCCCGTTACCGCCTGGGCTCCGACGGCGAGGAAGGCCCGGGCGAGGCCCAGGCGTCCTCCGGGGTGCTGGTGGGCACCGGCACGGGCGCCACCGGCTGGCTGCGTTCCCTGTGGCTGGAACGCGGCGGCCACGCGGGCCTACCCGCCCCCTGCGACCGCAGGCTCCTGTGGTTCGTGCGCGAGGCCTGGCCCTCACCGACGACCGGAACGACGAAGGTCGCCGGTGAGCTGGGGCGTGGGCAGGGGTTGCAACTGACCGTGGAGTCGGACCGGATCGTGGTCTTCGGCGACGGGATGGAAAGCGACGCCCTTCAGTTGACCTGGGGCCAGAGCGTACGGCTGGGCATCGCGGACACCTCGCTGCGCCTGGTGACGTGAGCCCCTCGCCCCGTGGTCCACGGCGGCGCGCCTCGACGGGGTCGCGGCCGAGGGGGGACGTCCGTCGGCCGGTCCGAAGCAGGGCTCGTTTCGGACGTCCACCGGACGGGGCATGCGGTGGGCTGCGAGGATGCGGGCATGGAGCACATACTGAGTCGGCAGGAAGCGTCCGAGGCCGTCCACGACTGCGGCTGGCGCTTCTTGCTGGGCACTTTGCGAACCTCGGTCCCGGTCGGATCCTTGGCTCAGGCGATCGGCTTGGCGGCGGACGCCATCGCGGTGTGCGGCGGCGACGCCGATCGACACCTTCGGGTCGATGCCCGCCCCCAGCGGCTCGTGTTCACTCTGCAGACGTTGGACCTTGCAGCGGTCACCACCCGGGACGTCGAACTCGCACGTCTGATCTCCACCGCCGTCAACGAGTCCGGGTCGCCGATGACGGAGCCCGAGATCGCAACGGGGGCGCCGCGGTCGGTCCAAATCCTGGAGATCGCGATCGACGCGCTGGGCATCGCCGACATTCGGCCGTTCTGGAAGGCCGTTCTCGGTTATGCCGACGAGACGGACGCCGCAGGACCGGAGGATCCACTCGTCGACCCGGTCGGGCAGGGACCGGCGATCTGGTTCCAGCAGATGGATCGGGCGCGCCCACAGCGCAATCGCATCCACTTCGACATCTGCGTTCCCCATGACGAGGCACCCCGGCGGATCGATGCCGCGCTGGCGGCAGGGGGCCGACTCGTATCCGCGACCGATGCCCCCGCGTTCTGGGTGCTCGCCGACGTGGAGGGAAACGAGGCCTGCGTGACCACGTGGCAGGGCCGAGACGACTGAAATGCGCCCTGGCCTCGATCGTTCATGAGTCCTCGTCGGTTCACTGACGGGGGATTTGGTTTGCGGGACGGCGTATTTTCGGTGGTGAGGCAGGGTGATGGCCCGGTTGTCGCGTCGGGTGGGCGCCGGGTTCCACCCTCCGGGTGCGGTGCGGGTTGTCGAGGCGGTCGAAGTGGCTCGTCAGTAGGGGTTCGGTAGGGCTCGGAGTCGGTTGGTTGCCTGAGTGATGACGTCGGTGCAAGGCCATCGGGCGGTGAAGCGGAGCGCACGCCACTTCCTGCTGCGGGCAGAGCCTTCGGCACGTTCCGTCCTCCCGGGCCAGCAGTACACTCAATGGATTTGATCGGCTATCGGACGCCGCACACGACGAAGAACCACGTGCTTGACCAGCCGCAGGAGCCACCACCGAAATGATCTCCCTTCGCGAAGTACTCGATAGTGATCTGCCCACCTTTTGGGAGCACCTCTCTGATCCCGAGGCGCAGCACGTGGCCGCGGTCACCAGGAAGTACCACTACGACAGGGCGCACTTCGACAGCTACTGGGCCAGGATCCGTTCCAACCCCGATGTCCTGATGCGCACTGTGCTCGCCGACGATGAGGTGGTCGGTCATGCTGCGGTGTACGGGCCGCCGAACGAACGCGAGGTCACCTACTGGATCGGCCGAAATCACTGGGGCCGCGGCATCGCCACAGCGGCGCTTTCGGTGCTGGTTGATCTCGTCGGAACCCGGCCGTTGCACGCCCACGCAGCAGCCGATAACGCAGGCTCGATCCGCGTACTGGAAAAGTGTGGCTTTGTGATCACCGGGCATGGCAGGGGCTTCGGCCAAGCACGCGGCGGCGAGATCGACGAAGTGCTCCTCGCTCTCACCTGAGATCCACGGGCCGTTCCGCCCAGCCCGGGAGCATCGCGGAGACACCCCGGGCTTTCATCACCTGACAGGTGCCCCCGGTTTGAGGCTGCATCGGAACAGCCGACCCTCACAGGTCGGAGGAGCGCTCCTATTCTTTGATCATGAGTAGACGTCGCACTCTGCTGAAAGCGCGAGGCTAGTGGAGGCCTCCGGGTGCACCTGCTCTACGGCCGCGCTCGCCCGAGGGCGCGGGGGCGTCTCCGTAGGTGTGGGCGGAGCGGACGTGGCCGTCCTGGGCGTGCACGATGACCTGGGAGGGGGTGTGTCCCTGCGCGTGACGCCGTGCCGAGTCGATCGCGTCCTTCTGCGTCCGGTGCGGTTCGTGGAGCAGACGGCGTCCTTCCCTGCCCTCGACCTGCCACTTCACACCGGCGGCCGCCGCCCGCTCGCCGGATGGTGAGACGTGGTAGACGGTCTGTTTCGCTGCCATGGTCCTTCTCCTCGCCTGTCCGGCGGGCTTCGCAGCCGCTCTTTCGGCGCGCCACGGCTTTCGCAGTCATCCCGTGCCCGGGCCGGGCGTGGCCGACTTCAGTCGCACCGCTGGTAAGCCCATTGTCCCACCGCCGGTCGGGTCGACCGGCGGGGTGATGGTGCAGCGGCCGAACTCCACGAGGACGCGCGCGGTGTGTTTCAGAGCGCGGGCGGCTCGGGGCCACGGGAGCCGGGGCAGGCGATCCCCTTGGACCTGCGGTGACTGGGCCACCGCACGTCTTCTCAGGTCATGCGCTGGTCAGCTCTTGCGGGCCAACGGTTGCCCGGCGAAGCTCACCCCGGCCAGCCCGTGGGCGATGAGGTTGCGAATGTTGCTGTGGTCAGCGCCGTTCGGCGTCGCCAGCACATCGCGGTAGTGCTCACCGAAGGCCAGCAGCGCCTCCTGGTCGGTCAGCCCTTCCAGCAGGGCCAGGCCCAGCGTCTTGCAGGAACCCTCGTTCTCACCCTCGGCGTTCTCCAGGTCACCGTTGCGGAACGGCTGCGGCTGATACGCGTAGTGCGCGGCGATGAAGGCCAAGGTGTCGGCGAACTCGTGCTCACCTGATGCGAGGCCTGCACGCAGCGAGTTCAGATCGGTCATGTCGGCTCCCCGGGCTTGAACAGACGATCCGATCGCCGTCTGTGACCGGACGACACTACCCCACGGGAGACCGGCCCCTACTCGCCGGCTGAGAGCATCGCAAACGTCTGGCAAACAGATCCAAGCCGTACCTTCTGGATTTCCATCTCAGGATATTCACAGCGAATGCAGCGGCGTCCGGAAAGGCCGAACATTCCTTTCGCGATTCGCGCGAAAGAGTCGTTCGGGGGGAATGCGGGCCGGGTCAGACGATGTGCCGGCCTCCGTCCACGGTGAGTACGTCGCCGGTGGTGTAGGCGGCGTTGACGAGGTACCAGGTGGCCTCGGCCACGTCCTCGGGGGTGCCGACCCGACGCATCGGCGTATTGGCGGTGATCCAGTCCCGGGAGCTCTCCCAGACCTCGTCCGCCCCCTCGTACCAGGGCGTGTCGATCAGGCCCGGTGCCACCGCGTTCACCCGAATCTCCGGACCCAGCTGGGAGGCCAGCAGTCGCGTCATGTGGTTGACGGCCGCCTTGCTCACGGCGTAGGGAACCGAACTCCCCAGCGCCCGAGTCGCCGATACCGAAGAGACGTTGACCACCGCACCCGCACCCGATGCCTTCAGGTACGGCACCGCGGCCGTCGTCAGTTGCCACGCCCCGATCACGTTCACGTCCAGGATGTCCCGCCACGCCGAGGCGTCCGCCGCCTCCAGGTCGGAGAGCGGGATGAACCGGGTGGTCCCGGCGTTGTTGACCAATACGTCCAACCGCCCGAACGCCGCCACGGTCTCTGTCACGATCCGCCGCGCGTCCGCCGCGTCCGCCACGTCACCCCGCACGTAGACCGCCTCCGGCAACTCGGCGGCCAACGCCTTGCCCACCGCCTCGCTGCGCGCCGAATTCACCACGATCCGAATGCCTTCGGATGCGAGTCGCCGGGCTATGGAGGCGCCAATTCCGGATGACGAACCGGTGATGAGCGCAACGCGTTTCTCGGTCATGCGGGCCTCCTGCTGGGTGGTTATGGCAAGATCCGAACGACGATCATAGGTTATCGCAAGCCGGAAGCGAATTTCCGTCAGGCGGAATACTGCTACCTGAGGGTGTGCGATAAGGGTAGTTTTCTCCTGATTTTGGGCGACGAGCTCCCGATCGGTTGCCCCCGGATCCGCTTCGGGGTGCTCCCTTGCCTTCTTCTGCCTTCTTTGCGCCCGGAAAGCATTCTGAGGGGCGTTTTGACCCCCACGACGCCCTACGGAGCGAGCGTGCGGCGCCGAGCAGGGCCGGGAAGGCCTCCGAGGCGCCGTTCCGCTCCGAGGCCGCGAGCATTTCCGGCGCTGGTACGGGACCAACGGCGGGCAGTCGGTCGGACCGGGCCGTGGCCGCGAGAAGGGCCGCCCCGATGGCCGCGAGGGCGTTGTCCGCGGCGGAGGCCACGTTGTCCGCGGCCGACCCCGGGGAGTTTGGACCGGCCGCTGTCACGACCCCGCCGATGACGTGCCGACGTACGTCCCGCGCCGCGTTCCTGGCGGCCCACAACGCACACCCGGGCAGGTCAGGACGCCAATGACGGCCGCGCCCTCCCGCTCATCCGCCGTTGTCCGTGGCCGTCGAGGTCTCCCGAGCGCCGGGGCTCCCGGAGCCACCCGAGGCGGGCGACCGCCAGGGGCTCAAGCCCATCCGGCCCGTGTTCCCGAGGTCCACCGCGTGCTCCAGCTCCAGCGTCAACCGGGGCGCGCCCGGCTTCGGGACGACCTCCAGGACCCAGCCCTCGGCCGTCGCCCCGGCCCCGTCCGTCACCAGGTTGCGCCAGAGCAGCCCCGTCGAGGCCGCCTGGCCCGGCCGCAGCACCACCTTCCGCGGCGCCGTCGCGGGGTCGTCACCGCCCGTCGCCGTGACCCCGTTGTTCCCCGGCGCCACCGACACTTCCACCGGCCGCCGCTCCCGGTCCAGCAGCCGGACCTCCGGGTAGCCCTCCAGCTCGTAGACGCCCGCACCGCAGTTCAGGATCTGCACGTCGGCCACCCGTATCCCCATGGCCGCGTTCCCGTCGCCCTCCATCAGTCGCACCCCGCCCTCGGGGCAGGGGACCGGTTCCGCCGACGGATACGACTCCCCGAGCGCCTCGAAGGCCGCACCGCATCCCGAGAGCACTCCCGCCACGACCAAACCCCCCACAACCACGCCGACTTGCCCCGCCCACCCCTGTCGCTTCATCCGGCGACCCTACGCCGCCCGGCGTGCCGCTGCCCGCGGACGGGCACGCCCCTCCCCGCCCCGGGCGGAGGTCTGCGGTGCCGCCATGGCCCGCGCCCCCGCCGCCGAGACCCGGTGCGCTCCGCACAGCGGGGCGCGGGGCTGCCGTCCGGGTGCACCGGGCCCGACCGGACGGGCCCGCTCGGGCCACCGGGAAGAGCCTTCGCGCCCCGGCCGGTCCTGCCGGGCCGTCATCCTCCGATCGGACGTTCGGCAGGACCCCCGGACGTGCCCGGAAGGAGGGCGGTCCGTCATCCGGCGGCCCGCGCGGTCGACCGATGCCGCGGCCGATCCGGCCCGGGCAGGGTGGACGGGTGAGCAAGCGTGACCGGAACACCGCCGCGAAGGAACGGGACCATGATCCGCTCGGAGAACTCCGCGCAGTACCAGATCCACCCGATGGCCGACCGCTACGAGGTGCGTACCCGCGAGGGACGGGTCCGCGGCGAATACCTGTCGCTGGACGCCGCGCAGTGGGCGGTCCGCCACCACTTCACCCCGGTACCCGTACTGGCCGGGGACCCGGCGGCCCACATGGTCCCGCGCGGCTGACCCCGCGGCGCTCCGCCCGATCGGAGTCCTCACACGGCCTGTCCGGCGGCGGGGGCGAGCAGGACGTCGCCCTGGGCCGCACCCGGGCCGTATGGGAACGCGCGGGGGACGGGCGGACGAGGCCCAAGGGGCTCGCGAACGCGCCGTGGAGCCGTCGCTCCGGCCCGGACCCGTCCGCTGTGCCTATGGTTCCTGCATGCGGGGCGCCCCTGTCTTCACGGCCCGGCGGTGCCGGTTCGCCGCCGCTGCCTGCGTCGTCGGCGTGGGAGCCGGGGTCTGCGGCGCGTTGCTGCTCCTCCTGCTGCGCACCGTGCAACACCTGGCGTTCGGATACGCGCAGGGACCCTTCCTGGAGGGCGTCGAGGCCGCTTCGGCCTGGCGGCGCGTGGCGGTCACCGCGTCGGCCGGGGTGGTGGCGGGCGCGGGTTGGTGGTTGCTGTACCGCTACGGGCGTCCCCGGGTGGAGATCCGGCAGGCCCTGAGGATGGAGCGGCCGCGGATGCCCGCGCTGACCACGTCCGTCCACGCGGTGCTCCAGGTGGTCACGGTCGGTCTGGGCTCGCCCCTGGGACGCGAGGTCGCGCCCCGTGAGGCGGCTGCGCTCCTGGCGACCGGTGCCGCCCGCAGGGCCGGGCTCGGTACGTCCCGGAGCCGGATCCTCGTGGCGTGCGCGGCGGGGGCCGGCCTCGCGGCGGTGTACGACGTCCCGCTGGGAGGCGCTCTCTTCACGCTGGAGGTGCTCCTGGGCAGCTGGGCGATCGGCGCCGTGGTGCCGGCCGTGCTGACAGCGGCGCTGGCGACCCTGGTCGTGCGCGTGGCGGTGCCGGACGGGCAGGCCTACCAACTGCCGGAACTGCCCTTCAGTGGTTCGCTGCTGCTGTGGGCGGCGCTGGCCGGCCCGCTGGTGGGGGCCTGCGCGTACGGATTCTCCCGGCTGATGTCAGCGGCGAGCGCCCGGGCGCCGCGCGGCAACGCCCTGCTGGTGACCGCGCCCGCCGCCTTCCTGTGTCTGGGGCTCCTCGCGGTGCCGTTCCCGCAACTGCTCGGGAACGGCAAGGGCCCCGCCGAGGTGGCTTTCACGGCCGAGCCCTCCCTCGCCCTGGCCGCCGTACTCCTGGTGCTTCGTACGGCGGTCGTCGCGCTCTGCCTGCGCTCCGGTGCGTACGGTGGCCTGCTGACGCCGTCGTTCGCCAACGGCGCGCTGCTCGGCATCGTCGCTGGCCGACTGTGGGAGCTGCTGTGGCCGGGCACCGTCCTCGGTGCCTACGCCGTCGTCGCGGCCGGCGCCTTCCTGGCGGTGTCGCAGCGGATGCCCGTCACGGCCATCGTGCTCGCCCTCGAATTCACCGGAGCGCCCCGGGAAGCGGTCCTGCCCCTGCTGATCGCGGTGGCGGGAGCCTCGGCGTCGGCCGCGCTGCTGCGCGGCGCCCGCCCCCGCCGGGTGCGGGGGACGGCGCGGACGTAGGCCGCCGGTGGGGCCGGCGCGGCCTGCGACGGACCCCGATCGACGGCTTCCCGGGCGGACGGGCGGCCCGGAACGGCGGCCCGGAAACGTACGCGCCCTATGCTTCCTCGGCCTTGTCGTTCCAGCGGGGGTCGTCCTGCCATTCCTTGTTGCGGTCGGCCACGGTGCTCATGGCCGCGGCGGCCTTCTCACGAGTGGGGTAGGGCCCCAGTCGATCGGGCCCGGGCCCGTTCACCACGCTGTGGGAGACCGTGTCGAAGTACCACTCGCCGGATTCGGGATCACTGTCGCTCTTCATGCTGATCATGGTGCTCCGGATCGCGACGTCCAAACAAGCCGGCTCCACCGCCCGTCGTGGTGGGCCCCCGAGGCCCCGGGCCTTCGGTGCGTGCCGATCGGGTCGAGGGTTGGTCCCCCGGCGGTGGCGGATCGCTCAACGCTGTTCGGTCGGGTGGGACCGGCGGTGCATCTCGCTGCGGCCTTGGTCGATGAGTCGCCGACCCGCGGTGCGGAGCCGGGGGTCCATCAGTGCCTTGCCGTCGGCCTCCTGCTTCATGCCACGAAGTACTTTGACCCCGCTGCGGAACGTGCCCATCGAGTCCTCCCTCGGAACGGCCATGTGCGCCGGCCCGCGTGCTGCACGCGGTGTGACGTGCGCCCTTTTCGACCGCGGGCCAACTGCCGGTAACCGGCATGCTGACGTTATTACCTATACAAAGCCGACAAAACGTATATGAGCGGAACGATGTGCCCGAGGGCGCCGCTTCCCGTGGGACGGGACGTGATGATCGCCCGTCCGGGGCGCGGCAAGGTGCCGGCACGGGTGCGGGCCGCCCAGGGTGGCGGCCGAGGTCGGCCACATCGCGGATCGAGGGCGTGCGGGGGCCGGATTGCTGGGTAGGCCGTGTGCAGTACGCGGCGCGGCGTCCGGTCACGGTCGGACATCGCCCGGAAGATCATGAAGCCATGCGGAACCGTCGGGAGTCCCGCCCAAGACCACAGGAGCTGACGGATGTCGAACGACCGAGCGGGACAGCCGGCGAGCACGGCGGACCTCATCGACGTGTCCCGCGTGGTGACCGCCTACTACGCCTTGCACCCGGACCCCGCCGATCCGGCCCAGCGGGTCAGTTTCGGTACGTCCGGACACCGGGGTTCGTCCCTCGACACGGCGTTCAACGAGGATCACATCGCCGCGACGAGCCAGGCCATCTGCGAGTACCGGGCCCGCCACGGCGTGGACGGACCGCTGTTCCTCGGCGCCGATACCCACGCGCTGTCCGAACCCGCCCGGGTCACCGCCCTCGAGGTGTTCGCCGCCAACGGCGTGAGCGTCGTCATCGACACCACCGACGGCTACACCCCCACCCCCGCTGTCTCCCACGCCATCCTGACCCACAACCGCGGTCGTACCGCGGCCTTGGCCGACGGGGTGGTCGTCACGCCCTCGCACAATCCGCCCGGCGACGGCGGGTTCAAGTACAACCCGCCCCACGGGGGACCCGCCGGGTCCGAGGCGACCGGCTGGATCCAGGAGCGGGCCAACGAAATCATCACCGGGGGCTCGAAGGAGGTACGGCGCATCCCGTACGCACGAGCCCTGGCGGCCCCCACCACCGGTCGGTACGACTTCCTCGGCGCCTACGTCGGGGACCTCCCCTCCGTGCTCGACCTGGACGCCGTCCGCGCGGCGGGCGTGCGCATCGGCGCGGACCCGCTGGGGGGCGCCTCCGTGGCCTACTGGGGGCGCATCGCCGAGGAGCACCGCCTGGACCTGACCGTCATCAACCCGGAGACCGATCCCACCTGGCGGTTCATGACGCTGGACTGGGACGGCAAGATCCGGATGGACTGCTCCTCCTCGTACGCGATGGCCTCGCTGATCGAGGCGAAGGACCGCTTCGACCTCACGACCGGCAACGACGCGGACGCCGACCGGCACGGCATCGTCACACCGGACAGCGGCTTGATGAACCCCAACCACTACCTCGCCACCGCGATCGACTACCTCTACCGCCACCGCGAGGGATGGCCGCGAGCCGCGGGCATCGGCAAGACGCTCGTGTCGTCAAGGATGATCGACCGGGTCGCCGCCGACCTCGGCCGCGAACTGGTCGAGGTACCCGTCGGCTTCAAGTGGTTCGTGGACGGTCTGGCCGACGGCTCCCTCGGTTTCGGCGGCGAGGAGTCCGCGGGCGCGTCCTTCCTGCGCCGCGACGGCTCGGTGTGGACGACCGACAAGGACGGCATCCTCCTCGCCCTGCTCGCCTCGGAGATCCTGGCGGTAACGGAACAGAGCCCCTCCGAGCGGTACGCCGGGCTCACCGCGAGGTTCGGCGAACCCGCGTACGCGCGGATCGACGCACCGGCCACGCGGGAGGAGAAGGCGGTGCTCGGCCGGCTCTCCCCGGACCAGGTCACCGCGGACACCCTGGCCGGTGACCCGGTCACGGGAGTCCTGACGAGCGCCCCGGGCAACGGTGCGCCCTTCGGCGGCCTCAAGGTCAGCACGGACCGGGCCTGGTTCGCGGCCCGCCCTTCCGGGACCGAGGACGTGTACAAGATCTACGCGGAGTCCTTCGACGGTCCCGAGCACCTCGCCGAGGTCCAGGAGGCGGCACGGTCCGTCGTCTCGGCGGCGCTCTCGGCCTGACACCCCTCGGCAGCCGCGCGGGCGACCGGGAGCACCCTTCCCCGGCCGCCCGGTGGCGCCCCGGGACGGTACTCGGCACCGTCCTCCGGCGTGCCCGAGGACGGTGCCGAACCTCCGGGCCAACCACGCCCTCGGTCCGACGAACAAGCCCCGACAGCGCAAAGGGCGCGGGCCACGCCGATCCGACCCGCCCCGGGGGAGTCGGTAGCATCCGTGGGAAAACGAGGGGGAGTCATGCGCGCAGGGGTATATCTCGCACATCCACGACCGGGGAGCTTCAACCACGCGTTGTTCGAGGTCGTCGTCGACGAGTTGCGGGGGCGGGGGTGGCACGTGGCGGCGCACGACCTGTACGCCGAGGGGTTCGGCCCGTTGTTGTCCGCCGAGGAGACGGGGACCGTCGAATCGGCGGCGGACGCCCGGGATCCGCAGGTGGCCCTGCACCGGGCGGAGGTGGCCGCGCTCGACGCGCTGGTCTTCATCCACCCGAACTGGTGGGGCATGCCGCCGGCCGTTCTGACGGGGTGGGTGCAGCGGATCCTCGTACCGGGCGTCGCCTATAAGTTGGGTACCGCCGAGGGCGAGCCGGCCGGCCTCCTGAGGGCGGGTCGGGCGCTCGTACTGAACACCTCCGACACTCCGGCCGCACGGGAAGCGGACGAGTTCGGGGACCCGTTGGAGCAGGTCTGGTCGGCCTGCGTACTCCCGTACGTGGGCGTCGACGACGTACGGCGGACCGTCTTCCGGACGGTCGCCGACTCCTCCGACGCGCAACGATCGGCCTGGCTGGACCAAGCGCGCCGACAAGCGGCCGCGCTGTCCCCGAGCAGCTCGTCCACGGAGTCCTGAGCCCGGGTCGGACGTGTCGGCACTCATGCGGGCGCCCGCCCCGGCTGTACGGCCCGGTCCTGACCATCCGGGTTGAACGTCGACCAGCCGTAGCCGTAGCCGTAGTCGGAACCGGGGGGCCGGGCGGCCCCGTACCGGCGCCGTTCCCGACCGCGTACGACCCGGCGACCGGTGCGGTGGCGTTGTCAGTGCCGGGCAGCATGATGACCTTCATGACCGAAAACAGTGCCCTGCTCTCTCCTGCCGCCTACGTGGAGGCCGTGACCACCGCCCTGGCGGCGTCGGCCGCGTACTACGGCGACGGGACCACCCCGCTCGGCGACGACGAGTACGACGGGCTGCTGCGCGCCATCACGGCCTACGAGGAAGCCCACCCGGACGAGGCGCTCGCCGAATCTCCGACCGGGAAGGTCGCGGGCGGGGCGGTGCACGGCGACGTGCCGCACTCCGTGCCGATGCTCTCCCTCGACAACGTCTTCGACGCCGACGAGCTCGCCGAGTGGGCCGCAGGTCTGGAACGACGCCTCGGGCACCCCGTGGCCGGGTGGTGCGTGGAGCCGAAGCTCGACGGCCTCGCGGTGGCCGCCCGGTACCGGCGCGGTCGGCTCGTTCAGATCCTCACCCGCGGCGACGGACTGGCCGGCGAGGACATCACCCACGCCGCCGAGGCCGTCCTCGGTCTGCCGCCGGTACTCGCCGAGCCGATCGACGTCGAGCTGCGCGGCGAAGTGCTGCTGACGACCGAGCAGTTCGAGGAGGCGAACCGGATCCGGCTCGCCCACGAGGCCACGCCCTTCGCGCATCCGCGCAGCGGAGCGGCCGGCACCCTGCGGGCCAAGGACCGCGCCTACCGGATCGAGTTGACCTTCTTCGCGTACGGTGCGATCGGTCTGGACGACCTCGGGCACGTCGCCCTGCTGGACAATCTGGCCGCGCTCGGCGCGAACACGGCCGCCGCGACGGCCGCCGCCCCGATCCGGTGCGAGACCGTGGAGCAGGTGCAGGAACGGATCGACGTGATCGCCGGCTTGCGCGGGGACCTGCCGTTCGGCATCGACGGTGTCGTCGTCAAGGCGGACACGGCCGAGGACCAGCGGCAGGCCGGCAACGGCTCGCGCGCCCCGAGATGGGCGGTGGCGCGCAAATTGGCCGCCGAACACAAGGTGACGCGCCTGCTGGCGGTGGAGTGGAACGTGGGCCGGACCGGGATCATCGCTCCGCGCGCCGTCCTGGAGCCCGTGGTCATCGACGGGGTGACGGTCACCTACGCAACGCTTCACAATCCGTCCGACATCACCCGCCGCGGCCTCATGATCGGCGACCAGGTGTTCGTGTACCGGGCCGGCGAGGTCATCCCCCGGGTCGAGGCGCCGCTGGTCGACCAGCGCACCGGCGCCGAGAGCCCGATCGCCTTCCCCGAGGCGTGCCCGCGCTGTGGCGACGCGATCGACAGCTCAGAGCAGCGGTGGCGATGCGTGCGCGGCCGAAGCTGTCAGGCCGTGGCCTCGGTGATCTACGCGGCCGGCCGGGACCAGCTCGACATTGAAGGTCTCGGCGGCACGCGCGCGATCCAGCTGGTGGAGGCCGGCCTGGTCAAGGACGTCGCCGACCTGTTCACGCTGACCCGCGAGCAGCTCCTCGGCCTGGAGCGGATGGGCGAGACCAGTGCCACCAACCTCCTGGCCGCGATCGAGACGGCCCGCGGGGCCTCGCTGAACCGCGTGTTCTGCGCCCTCGGGGTCCGTGGCACCGGGCGCACGATGTCCCGCCGGATCGCCGCGCACTTCGGCTCGATGGCGGCGATCCGGGCCGCCGACGCGGACACCCTGGCCGGGGTCGACGGCATCGGCACCGAGAAGGCCCGCGTCGTTGCGGCCGAACTCGTCGAACTCGCTCCGCTGCTCGACAGGCTCCAGGCCCAGCAGGTCGGCACGCAGGTCACCGAGCCGCAGAAGCCCGTGTCCGCGGCGGACGACGTCGCCGAGGACGTGGCGGGCGGCCCGCTGGCCGGACAGGCCGTCGTGGTGACCGGCTCCATGACCGGCGCCCTCGCGGTGTTGTCCCGGAACGAGATGAACGAGCTGATCGAGCGGGCCGGCGGAAAGGCGTCGTCGTCCGTGTCCAAACGCACCACCCTCCTGGTGGCGGGCGAGAAGGCCGGCTCCAAGCGGGCCAAGGCCGAGGAGCTCGGCATCCGCATCCTCGACCCCGAGGAATTCGCCGACCTCGTCGCCGACCTCCTCCCCGCCGGCTAGGGCCGGTGGACCCTTCCGGTCGCGGCACCGGGCTGCCCCGTCCGGATCCTGCCTGACCGGACCGGCCGCGAAGACCCTCCGAAACCGGTTGCCGTCGCGGCGATGAGTGCGCCGCCTCCCGGAGGTCTACCTTGCGCAAGGGACGACCAACGCACCGGGAGTACGCCATGGGCCTCATCCACATCGAAATGTTCGCCACGCTCGACCTCGTCGGCCAAGCACCCGGCGGCCCCGGCGAGGACCCGGACGGCTTCCCGTTCGGCGGCTGGCAGGCGCCCCTGCTCGACGAGGTCGCGGGGGCGCAGGTCGGGGCCGCGTACGAGGGCACGGACGCCCTCCTCCTCGGTCGCCGGACGTACGACATCTTCGCCGCCCACTGGCCGCACCAGGAGGGCGGGGAGGACAACGAGATCGCCACCCTCTTCAACGGCGTCCCGAAGTACGTGGCCTCCCGCGGTCGGCCCGACCTCTCGTGGGCGGGATCCTCGCAGCTCGGTCCGGACCTGGCCGAAGCGGTCCGCGAGATCCGGGACCGGCACGAACACGTCAAGGTCGTCGGCAGTCTCGACCTGGTGCAGACCCTCCTGCGAGAGAAGCTCTTCGACCGTCTCGACCTGTGGGTCCACCCGATCGTGCTCGGGGTCGGGAAGAAGGTCTTCGACCAGGGCGCGGTGCCCACGAACCTCACGCTCCTCGAACCGCCCGCGACCGGCCCCAAGGGCGTCGTGTACCTGCGCTACGGACTGACCGACGGCACGCCCGCCACGGGAGACATGAGCGCCCCCGATCGAGGCGTCGGTGGGGACGCCTGAAGCCGTTCTCAGGCGTTCAGCCGCCAGATGGCCGCGTTGAGCGCCGCGGCGTAGGCCACCCACACCGCGTACGGGAGCAGCAGGAACGCCGCCGTGCGACTCGCTCGGCGGAAGAGGGCGACCGTCACCGTGATGGCCCCGAGCAGGAGCACGATGTCCAGCAGGGCGAGCCCGTACTGGCCGGCGCCGAAGAACAGCGGGGTCCACAGCAGGTTCAGCAGCAGCTGGACGGACCACCAGAACAGCGCCGGCCGTACGCCTGCCCGTTCCCGCGCACCGATCGGGCTCGGGGACGGGGGCGGAGCACTCCGGACCACCAGCCAGGCGGCGATCGCGATCGTGGCGTAGAGGACGGTCCAGACCGGGCCGAAGAGCCAGGCGGGGGGAGCCCACCCCGGTCGCTCCAGCGAACGGTAGACGGAGCCCGCGTCGGAAGAGGCCAGGGCGCCGATGAACGCGACGCCGTAGGTCACGGCGAGGAAACCGACGAGCGACCACCCACCGCCGACCCGGCGTCGCGCGACGTCACCACGGGGTGCTGCCACCTTCGACCCCTCCTTCTGCCGCGGCGGCCGGTCTCGTGCCACACCATCGCGCGTACCCGCTGCCTGCTGGGACATGCCCCGAGCCCGCAGGCCAGGTCGGGATTCCGGGGCTCACCCCTTCGTCACGGATGAGCCACCTGAGCAGGTGGGTGAAGATGGCAGGGACCGAAGAGGGCAGGGACCTGCCACGTGGAACGTCCCTGTGTCCGGCCGGGCCGTGCGAGGGACTTCGGTGGCGAGCGAGGGAGTCGTGATGAGTGGGATGAGTGAACGGAAGAAGCCGGAAATCGAGGTTCCGGAGGGTGGCGCGCCCGAGGAACTGACGATCCGGGACCTCGTGGTCGGGGACGGCCCCGAGGCACGGCCGGGCAGGGTGGTCCAAGTCCACTACGTAGGGGTCACGTTCGCGTCCGGAAGGGAGTTCGACTCCTCCTGGGAGCAAGGCCGGTCGTTCAAATTCGCCGTGGGCGGTGGCAAGGCCATCAAGGGCTTCGACCGGGGAGTGAGGGGAATGAAGGTCGGCGGCCGGCGCGAGATCATCGTTCCCCCACGGCTCGGTTACGGCAAGCAGTCGCCCTCCTCGTCGATCCCGGCGGGCTCGACGCTGATCTTCGTCATCGACCTGCTCACGGTCGTGGGCGGACCGCCGGCGCGCGGCTCCGCTTGACCGGCCCGGGACCGGCCCGGCGGCCCCGGGCCGGTACCCGACGATCACCGGGACCTCCCGGCGGCAAGTGGCACCGATCGTCAGGAAGGGCGGGCGAGGGGGGAGTTGTCGGTCCTCACCCACCATCCGTTCCAAAGATCGATTGTCAGTGCCGGCTGAGAGGATTGGAGTACCAAGTCGGGAAGAACGGGGATCACCATCATGTCCGGAAGTCAGAACTACATCAATCACGTCGCCCTCGTACTGGATGCCAGCTCGTCCATGTCGCACCTCAGTGGAAAGGTCGTCGAAGTAGCCGACCGGCAGATTTCCTATCTGGCCCGGCGTTCGCAGGAATTGGACCAGGAAACCCGCGTCACGGTGTACGTCTTCGCGAACGAAGTGAAGTGCGTCATCTACGACAAGGACGTGCTGCGCATGCCGTCCCTGAAGGAGCTCTACCGGGTCGGCGGGATGACGGCGCTGCTGGCGGCCACGCTCACCTCGCAGCGGGAGCTGGCGCAGACCGCCCAGTTGTACGGCGACCACAGCTTCCTGACGTTCGTTCTGACGGACGGCCAGGAGAACGCGAGCCACCGCTGCCCGGGATCCGCCGGCAGCGACCCGCGTGCGCTGGTGCGGGCCGTGGCCACGATGGTCGAGACGCAGGCGGACAACTGGACGCTCGCCGTTCTGGTGCCCGATCAGATGGGCAAGCGCGAGGCCATGCAGTGCGGCTTCCCGAAGGACAACATCGCCGTCTGGGACGCCACGAGCACGCAGGGGCTGGAAGAGGCCGGGAACGTCATCCAGGAAGCCACCGAGAAATTCATGGTGGGTCGTACGAAGGGGATACGAGGATCGCGCGCGGTCTTCTCCGCGGGTGGTGACGCCGTGAACAAGAAGGCCATCGAAGCCGCCGGCCTGACTCCGGCGGATCCGTCGGACTACCGGCTGATTCCCGTCGATCGGGAAACGGCGATCCGGGAATGGGTGACGGAAAGCGGACACTCCTATCGGACCGGTTGCGCGTTCTACCAGCTGAGCAAGTCGGAGAAGATTCAGGCACGCAAGCAGATCGCGGTGCTGGAAAAGAAGACGGACCGGGTGTACACGGGCCCGCAGGCCCGATCCGTGCTCGGGCTGCCGGATTCGGAGGTGCGCGTCAAGCCGGACCACAACGACGACTTCACCATCTTCGTGCAGAGCACCAGCGTGAACCGGAAGCTCGTGCCGCAGACGCGGCTGCTGGTCATGGTCTGACGGCAGCTGAGTGCCGCCCGGCCATGGGCGGGGCGCTGGTGTCGGCCGGCGCGCGGCGCTCCACGAGGCCGGTGCGGGAGGGGTCGCACGGCCCCGTGGTCATCGCACCACGGCGCTCCCGCCGATTCGCTCGACCGGGACCCACAGCTGGGACGCGGTCTCCGTCCCGATCTCCACAGGCCGCGTCCGCAGGAGCTCCGGGCCTGGCCGGCTCACGTAGGGGTTCGAGGGGAACCACTGGGTGAACACGTCCCGCCACAGTTGCTGGAGGGCGCTCGGATAGGGCCCGTGGTTGTCGAAGACAGCCCAGATGCCGGGCGGGACGTCGAGGGCGTCGAGTTCTTCGTCGGTCGCTCCGCAACCGGCCGGCGCGCCGATCCAGTAGTCCACCTCGGCGCCCTCCTCCCGGCTGTCGGTCAAGTGCACCACCGCCGACAGGATTCCTTCCGGCTCCCGGTCGGCCAGCTGCTTCATCCGTACGATCGCCTGCTCGTCGAGGCTCTCCAGGTGCGCCGCGGCGGCCGGGTTCAGACCCTCGTGCATCAGGGGGACCCGGGCTTTTCTGCCGACGATCCGGAAGGCTTCCTTCTCCACGATCCGGTATCGCATGGTCGTACTTCCTTCGACGACCACACGGAAGGACATGCGGGGCTGCGCCGTGAGGGGGGCGCCCGACCGCCGCGCCTCGGCCGGCCCGATGCCGTGCACCGACCGGAACGCGCGGGCGAACGCCTCGCCCGACCCGTATCCGTACCGCACGGCGATATCGAGCAGCCGCAGTTCGCCGGCCACCACCTCGGCCCCCGCGAGGGTCATCCGCCGGCGCCGTACGTACACGGGGAGCGGCATTCCGGCGAGTGCGGAGAACAGCCGCCGGAAGTGGTACTCCGACACCGCGGCGATCCGGGCCACCTCGGCCATGTCGATGTCCCGGTCGAGGCAGGTCTCCAGGTGGTCCAACGCCTGATTCAGTCGCTCCAGCACGCTGCCGGTCCTTCCCTCTCGTGCCTCCATCGTAGTGACGCCGACCCCGCGACGAGTGGTCGCGGGGTCGAGTGGTCGCGGGGTCGAAAGGGCGCGGTCACCGATGGGGAACGGTCGGTCGACCGACGCGGTGGACGGGAGGCGGTCGGGTCGACCTGCCGGCATGGCGAAGGTCGTCTCGCGTCACCGCCCGACAATTCGAGGCCGGGAACTGTCGGGCGGGCGTCCTCGGCCTTGCCGGAGGCTTACGCCCATGACTGATATCAACGGATTCTGCGAGCCCCGGTTCGGTGCCGTCCGCGACACCCTCGCGGCCCTGCTCGAGAAGGGCGACGTGGGAGCCTCGGCGGCGGTCCACCTTGACGGCGAGCCGGTGGTCGACATCTGGGGCGGGTACGTCGACGCGGACCGTACCGCCTTCTGGGAGCGAGACACCCTCACCGCGGTGAACTCGACGACCAAGAACATGACGGCCCTGTGCGCCCTGATCCTGGCCGACCGAGGTCTGCTCGACCTGGCCGCGCCGGTCGCCGCCTACTGGCCCGAATTCGCAGCGGCGGGCAAGGAGGGCGTGCTCGTACGGCACGTCCTGTCGCACACCGCGGGATTGCCGGACCTGTCCGGGCCGACCGTGGTCGAAGAGCTCTACGACTGGGAGCGCGTGACGTCGGGGCTCGCCGCACAGGCGCCCGAATGGGAACCGGGAACGGCCGCCGGCTATCACGCGCTCACCTTCGGCTTTCTGGTCGGCGAGTTGGTACGCCGCGTCACGGGGCGCGGTACGGGCGAGTTCTTCGCGCAGGAGGTGGCGGGGCCGCTGGGCGCGGACTTCCACATCGGGCTTCCCGAGGAGCAGGACCACCGCGTCTCACCGCTCATTCCGCCACCGGCATCGACCGCCGAGTACGCCGCCGTCGCGCCGACCGGACCGGACGGCGCGCGCCGGCAGCACACCGGGCCCACCGTCCGGGTCAAGGACGTCAACTCCACGGCCTGGCGCCGCGCTCGGATTCCCGCGGTGAACGGCTTCGGCAACGCCCGCTCCGTCGCCCTCGTCCAGTCGGTACTGGCGAACCGAGGGACCGTGGGCGGTGTGCGTGTGCTGTCTCCCGGGGGTTGCGAGCCCGCGTGGCAGGAGGTGTTCAGCGGTGAGGACCGCGTATTGGGGACGCCGATGTCATGGACCGCGGGCTTCGGCAAGTTCGGCAATGCCTTCGGTTGGGGCGGTTGGGGCGGCTCACTCGTGGTGAGTGATCCCGACTCGCGCATGACGGTCGCCTACGTGATGAACCGGATGATCGACAGGGAGCGGCAGGAGGACGACCGCGGCATGGAGCTGGTGATGGCCGCCTACAGCGGACTGAGCTGACGGCGGGATGGGCGGGTCGGTCGGGCCCGGTCGGGCGGGTCGGGCCGGGTCTGGCCGGGGCGGATCGAGGCAGACGGGGGCGATCGAGCGCGACCACCGATGGTCATGGTTTGGCCATGGCTTGTTTACTATGTCCTCCCGGTCACCCCTTCCGTCGTGCGGCCGCGCGGCGCGACTCCTCCCGGCCGGCCCACCGTCGACGCGAACGCAAGGGCGAACAGGACATGCGCGTACTCCTCGTCGAGGACGAACCCGACCTCCGCGAAGTGGTGACGGCCGGCCTCAAGGCCGCCGGGTACGCGGTGGACGCAGCGGCCGACTGGCCGGAGGCCGAGTTCCTGCTCGACCTCACCGCGTACGACTGTGTCGTCCTCGACCGCCTGCTGCCCTCCGGGGACACCCTGTACGCGCTCGAGCGCCGCCGCCGGAGCGGGTGGTCGACCCCGGTGCTCTGCCTCACGGCCCTCCACACCCTGTCCGACCGCGTCGACGGCTTCCGATCGGGCGCGGACGACTACCTTCCCAAGCCCTTCGCGATGGAAGAGCTCGTGATGCGCGTCGGTAGTCTGGCCCGCCGGGCCGGCGACCGACTCCCCGTGCACCTGGCCCACGCCGACCTGGAACTGGACGCGGCCCGCCGAGAGGTCCGCAGAGCCGGTGTGCTGCTCAGCCTGACGCACAAGGAATACGCCGTCCTGCGCCACCTCCTGGTGCACCGCGAGACGGTGGTCACCCGCGCGGCTCTCGTCGAGCACTGCTGGGACGAGATGGCCGACCCGGTATCGAACGTCGTGGACGCGGTCATGGCCGGGCTCCGCCGCAAACTGGGCTCCCCGCCGCTGATCCGCACCGTCCGCGGCCACGGGTTCCTGCTCGGCGGCGACGGCACGGACCGCTCGTGAGGAACCGGGCCCCCGACGGGCGCGACCGCGGCCGGCCGGCCCGCGCGGAGTCGGTCGGGGACCACGGGACGCCCGCCCCGGCCCGCCGCCGGAACTCGCCGGCCCGCAAGCGGCTGCGCAGGCTCCAGTTCCGGCTCACCCTCGCCTACACGCTCGTGACCCTGACGGGCGTCAGCGTCCTGTCCTGGATGGTGATCCGGACCGACGCCCGGTCCTGGCACGCCGCGGAGTACGACGAGATGAACCGGCGAGCCGCCGTCAGCACCTCGCTGATCTACTACACGGACGAGGGCCTGCAACTGGACGGCCTGTACGACGACGAGGCCACCCGCGGCCACCCGCGCGTGAGCGTGCTGCACCTGTCCGCCGACGGCTCCCTGCGGCGGGTCTTCACCTCGCCCGGCCCGGCCGCCGTGCCCATCGGCGAGGACCGCCTCGCCGGACTGGCCCGGTCCGCCATGGGGCGCGACGACACCGTCCGCGCGGAGGTCCCGGACGCCCGGGGCGGTACCGCCTACCTGCTGGCCCGGCCCTTCCACCACGACGAGACCCAGGAGGTGCGGGGTGCGGTCGTGGTCGCCGGGGACCCGGCCTACCGGATGGCCGAGCACGACCGGCTCGTGATGTCGGTCCTCGTGGGCGCGGCACTCCTCACCACCCTGGCGGCCGGCACCGGACACCTGCTGTCGGGGCGCAGCCTGCGTCCGGCGTGGGAGTCGCTGGAGGCCCAGGAGCGGATGCTCGCCGACACCGCCCACGAACTGCGGACCCCGGTGGCGGTCATGCGCAGCTCCGTCGATGTCGCGGGCACCGACCCCCGCGGCCTCGACCCCCACCTGCCGCGGATCCGGCGAGCCACCGACCGGCTTGCCGACGTCGTCGAGAACGTCCTCACCCGCGGCCGGCTCCAGGCGACCCAGCGGGACGCGCTGCGCGCCGTCCCGCTGCGGCTCGACCAATTGGTCGAGCAGACCTGCGGGGAACTGCCGGGCGGCCCGCATGTGCTGACGACCTCCCTCGACGCCTCCGTCGTCACCGCTGACCCGGCCCTCGTACGGATCGCGGTGCGCAACCTCCTCGACAACGCCCTGCGGCACGGCCGGGTCCCCGACGATCCCTCGGGCCGGGCGGAGGTCCACGTGATGGTCCGCGGCGCGACCGTGGTGGTGGCGGACCGGGGCCCCGGCATCGCGGCCGCCGACCTCCCCGCGCTGACGGAACGATTCCGCTCGCCCGGAGGGGGCACCGGCATCGGCCTCTCACTGGTCTCCGAGATCGCCGCCGCCCACGGCGGCGCCTTCACGGCCGACCTGCGACCCGGCGGCGGCACCCTGGTCCGGTTCTCCCTGGACCGCAGGGAGCAACGTCCGGCCCACGGAGGGTGGCCCGTGCGCGGTCGGGGCCCCGCCTCATGAATTCCTCACGGTCGCTCACGCAGGATGCGAACACCTCATCGCATCTCGCACTGGAGAACGTGTGCCGAAGCACTCCGCAACCCCCTTCCTGCGCCGCAAGTCGACGCGGGCCGCCGGCGCGGCCGGCGTCGTCCTCGCCGTCGGAGCGGGCCTGACCCTGTCGCAGGCCTCCGCGGGACAGACAGCCGCCCCTCGGCTCCCGGCCGCCAACGCGGCCTTCGACTACCAGATCGGGGGCGCGTACACGCCCCCCAAGGGAGTCAAGGTGGTCTCCCGCGACCGTTCCGCGCAGCCCGCGGCCGGCCTCTACAACATCTGCTACGTCAACGCCTTCCAGGCCCAGCCCGACGCCCTCGGCTGGTGGCAGAAGAACCATCCCGACCTGGTGCTGCGCGACTCCGCCAAGCGTCCGGTCCTCGACGAGGACTGGGGCGAGGCCCTCCTCGACACCTCCACGGCCGACAAGCGCACCCGACTCGCCAAGGTCGTCGGGGAGTGGATCAAGGGCTGTGCGCGCAGCGGCTTCCAGGCGGTGGAGCCCGACAACCTGGATTCCTTCTCCCGCTCCGGCAGCCGCCTGACCCGAGCGCACAACGCGGCCTTCGCCAAGCTCCTCGCCGATCGCGCGCACGCCGAGGGCCTGGCCATCGGACAGAAGAACACCGCCGAGATGCTCTCCGACCGGACGAAGATCGGCTTCGATTTCGCGGTCGCCGAGGAATGCGGCCAGTACAACGAGTGCGGGGACTTCGCGAAGGCCTACGCCAACCGCGTGTTCGTCATCGAGTACGAGAACGCCGGCTACGACCGGGCCTGCTCCGCCTGGGGATCGAAGCTCGCGATCGTCCAGCGCGACCTCGACGTCTCCGCCGCCGGCGCGCGGGGCTACCGCTACCGCGCCTGCTGAGCCGCGGGGTCCCCACCCCTCTCGGGGGCCCCGCTCCCGTCACCGGAACCCGGGAATCTCCTCGCCGGGCCGATGCTCCGGCACCCCGGTTCCGGTGACGGTCCCACCGCGGCGCACCGGCGAGGGGGCCGTGTCCGGTGATCCGGCACCGGCACCGGTGGTACGTCGGCGAGCGCGGCGACCGCTGGGCGAAGCCGGCGGCGCCCCGCCGAGGTGGACGGTCAGGCCGGTGAGCGGCAGCACGGTTGCACGCCGCTGATCACCGCCCGGCCACCGCCGTTCCGGCCCTGCCGGTCGGCCACTTCCCTCACCACGTCATCGAACGGATCCTTCGCGTGCTCGACCTTGCCCCCGCCCCGACAGGCCCCGTTCCGCCCGCATGCGGTGTGTGCGACGTCATGTCCGGGATGCACCTTTCGCCGCTTGACTTCTGCTCGATCCGTAGCATCTCTTTGCTCGTCGGATCTTGCTCAACTTCGCCGGATCGGGATCAAATTGAGACAGGACCTACCAGGTGCAAACGTCCTATGAAAGCGGTCCGACATGATCCACCGCACTTACCCGGACGGTCAGCGGCCACGAACCGCGCGACGCGACCAGCCCGTCAGTACGGCGCCCGTACGCAACGCCCCGGGCGACGCCTTGTTGTCCCTGCAACGGGTTTTGTTGAACGTGCACGGTGGCCACCACTTCTCGGACGCGCGCGTCCGCCGCCACGAACGGCGCAACGCGCTGCACACGTTACGCGGATTGATCCAACTCGCCCGGCACGCGACGGAACGGCCCGAGCTGGCCGCCGAGTGGCCGGGCATTCCGCTCACCGCCATCTCCGAGCTCATCGCACGGGTCCAAGACCCACTGGTCCGGGCCCACTTGGTGGGCAAGATGCTCGCCACCACCGAGCGCGGGGTGCGCCTCGGAATCAGCCCCCGCTCCCAACTGCCCGACCGCCCGGACCTGGCCGGAGCGTTGATCACCGTACTCGGCAATCTCGTCGACAACGCCATGGACGCCGTGCTGGACGGCCGCGGCAACGACCCGTGGATCGAGGTCTCCCTCCGTCAGGAGCCGCTTCTCGATTCCCGGTTCGGCGGCGCGGGCGCCGTCGAACTGGCTGTGGCCGACAACGGTCCGGGTGTCGCCGTCGAGCTGCGGAACCGGATATTCACCCGCGGATTCTCCACCAAGCCGGTTTCGTCGGACCAGCGCCGGGGCCTCGGACTCGCACTCGTGAAGTCCATAGCCGAGGAGCACGGCGGTTCGGTCGCGGTCGCCGACCGCCCGGGTGGTGGGGGCCTGTTCACCGTACGCATACCGACGCCGAGGCCGACGGCGACCCCCGGACGTCCGGCCGGATCCGGTCGGCGCGACGGGGAGGCTCGGTGATCGACGTGCTCGTCGTCGACGACGACTTCTACGTTGCCAAGATCAACGCACACTACGTGTCGGAAGTACCCGGCTTCCGGGTCGCGGGGATCGCGCACAGTGCGGCCCCGGCGCTCGCCGCCGTCGAGCGCGGAGGCGTCGATCTGGTCCTGCTCGATCAGCACTTGCCGAACGAGACCGGACTGGACCTCACCCGCAGGCTCCGGGCACTGCACCTCGACGTCGACGTCATCATGGTCACGGCCGACCGGCGGCCCGCCTCCGTACGCGCCGCCCTGCGCGCGGGGGTCCTGCACTACCTCGTCAAACCCTTCACCATCGAGGGCCTGCGCGGCAAGCTGGAGGCCTACGCCCAACTGCGCGCGACGATCGACGACGGCGAGGAGCTGGACCAGGCGCGCATCGACCGGGCCCTCGGCGCCCTGCGCGCGCCCGCCGCCTCCCGCGCCATGCCCAAGGGGTATTCGGAGCGCACCGCCGAGCTGATTACGCACATCGTGTCGGCCGAGGGCAGGCAGGTGTCCGCGCAAGAGGTCTCCGACCGGGCGCGGATCAGCCGCTCGACGGCCCAGCGCTACCTGAAGTTCCTGTCGGAGGCCGGCACGGTGCAGTTGACCCTCCGGTACGGCGACAGCGGCCGACCCGAGCACATGTACTCGGGCGCCTGAACCGCGTTCCGGCGCCCGACGGCGGAGCGCGCTGCCGACGCGGCACCGCGCGTGCTGCGGGTGCGGGGCAGGGAGCGGGGGTCCGCCGCGGGTCCGGTGGCCTTTGGATCTATGGGAATTATCCGGTTTCCGCGGTCAAAGTGGTTTGTCGTCACAAACCGGGTGCGGCCGTGGTCATGTCCTAGCCTCCAGGAACCAGCAGATCCAGGACCCCGGGCCGGAAATCCAGTTCGGACTTCGGCGCCATGACGCGACAGGAAGTCGATCGGTGCTGAACCGCCTCCTCCCCCCGCCCGGTCCGGCTCGGATGCTCGCCGTCATCACCATGGTGATGAGTCTTGGTCAAGGTCTGTGGATGGCCATCAGCGTGCTCTACGCCGTGACGATCGTCCACCTCACGCCGGGTGAACTCGGGATCAGTCTCGGGGTGGCGGCCGCGCTCGTGCTGCTGTCCAGCATTCCCCTCGGTCACCTGGCCGACCGGGCCGGGCCGCGTACGGTCCAGATGTGGTCCTTCCTCGCGCTCGCGCCACTGACCGTGGTGCTCCTCCTGGCCGAAGGCTTCTGGGCCTACCTGGTCATCACGTCCGCGCAGGGCCTCGTTTACCGCGCGGGCAACAACGCCCGCAAGGCGATGATCGCGGCCAACGTGCCGCGGACCGATCGGGTGCGCGTCACGGCGCAGATCCGGGCCGCCATCAACGCGTCGGTCGCGGTCGGTGCCTGCTTGGCCGGCCTCGTCATCGCCTGGGGCGCTCCCGTCGGATACGGGGGCGCCCTTGTGTTCACCGCGCTCTGCTTCCTCGTCACGGGCCTGCTCACCGTCAAGGAGCCGCCGGTGCCGCCGGTTCCGGCCTCCGCCGGTGCCGCCTTCGCGGTGCTCCGCGACGTGCCGTTCCTGCTCTTCACCGCGCTGGACGGACTGCTCCTCACCCATGCGCTGTTGATCGACATCGTGCTTCCCCTGTGGGTCATCCAGCACACGGACGCGCCACGCTGGATGGGCGCGGTGATCCTCGTCATCAACACCACCTTCGTCGTCGCGTTCCAGACGAAGGCGGTCCGGGGCACCGATGACCCCCGGTCCGCGTCCTGGGCCGGCCTGCAGGGCGCGGGGTGCGTGGCCGCCGCCTGCGCGCTCTTCGCGCTGACCGGGGGAGCGGGGGCGGTGACGGCCTGTGTGCTGCTCGTCCTGGGCGCGCTGGTCCACGGCCTGGGCGAGATCCGGCAGGCGGCGGCGAGTTGGACCATCGTGTTCGGCATGGCGCCCGATCACGCGCAGGGTCAGTACCAGGGGACCTACAAGATGGGCGGCGACCTGGGGAGGATCCTGGCGCCGGCCGCCTTCACCTGGTTGATCATCGAGCAGGGCGCCGTCGGCTGGATCGTCCTTGCCGCGTCGTACGTCGTCCTGGGCGCGGCCATGCCGGCCGTCGTCGCCAGGGGGGTCCGCGAGCCGACCCCCGGCCGTGCGGCGGCGACCACCTGAGCGAGCTGCCAAAGCCATCGACGGCGTGATCCGGAACGGCTGTCAGAAAGCCGTGTGCGGTGTTGGCAAGGCGCGAACAAGAGATACGAAAGAAAGCGGAATGTAGAACCGGAACTTGAATGCAAAAGTCCGGATGGGATAAATGAGAAGAACGCTTCTTTCGTGCGTCAAGAGGGTCTAGAGGGTCATCGGCGCAAAGGCGCCGGCGCGCAATCGCGTTGCTAGCGTGGCCGAGTCCCGTCACCGAAGCATTCGGATTTCCATGAGCACAGCATTGAACCCGCGTTTGGGCTCCGGTCTGCTTCGCCATGCGAGTGGACGTCCCGACCACGTCGCCCTGACCCTCGGTCGCCGCGACTACACCTACGAGGAGACGGCGCTCACCGCACGACGGTGGGCCGCCCTGCTCGTCGAAGCGGCCGGTGGCCGCCCCCGCAGGGTGGGCGTGTTCGCCCACCGGAGCGAGGCCTCCTACCTGGGCGTGGCCGCCGCGCTGTTCGCGGGCGCCGCCTTCGTGCCGCTCAACCGCAAGTTCCCGGCCGAACGCACCCGGTCCATGCTCGAACGCGCCGACGTCGACGCCCTCGTCGTCGACTCCGCGTCGCTGGAGGGTCTCGCCGGACTGCTGCGCGGCTTGGCGCGCAAGCCGGTCGTGCTGCTGCCCGACACCCTGCGGGGCAGGGCCGGAGACCTCGGCGTCGACGTACGGGTGCTGGACGCGGTGGACCTCGCCACGGCCGCTCCGCTGGAGCCGGACCGACTTCCGCCGGTGTCGTCCGACGACATCGCCTACCTGCTCTTCACCTCCGGCAGCACCGGTGTGCCCAAGGGCGTTCCCGTCACCCACGGCAACGCGCGCGCCTTCCTGGAAGCCAACCAGGCGCGCTACCGGCTGACGGCCGACGACCGGCTGACCCAGACCTTCGACCAGACCTTCGACCTGTCCGTCTTCGACCTGTTCATGGCCTGGGAGAACGGGGCACGGCTCTGCGCGATGGACCCCCTCGAAATCCTGGCGCCGTTCAAGTACCTGGAGCGCAACGGCATCACCGTCTGGTTCTCGGTGCCCTCCGTGGCCGCCGTGCTGCGCAAGCGCGGTGTGCTGGGACCCGGGACCATGCCCACGCTGCGGTGGAGCCTGTTCTGCGGGGAGGCGCTGCCGCGGGCCTCCGCCGAGGCCTGGCAGGCCGCGGCCCCGGGGTCGATCGTGGAGAACCTGTACGGACCGACCGAACTCACCATCGCCTGCACGGTGCACCGCTGGGATCCCGCGACCAGCCCGGCCGCCTGCGTCCACGACAACGTGCCGATCGGCCGGCCCTACCCCGGCCTGAACACGCTGGTGGTGGACGAGCGGCTCGTTCCGGTGCCGGACGGCGCGAACGGTGAGCTCTGCGTGGCAGGCCCGCAGACGACCCCCGGCTACTGGCGGGCCCCCGAGCTCACCGCCCAGCGGTACTTCGTCCACCGGGGCCGTACCTACTACCGCACCGGGGACCTCGTACGGCTCCAGGACGGCGAGTACGTCTGTCTCGGCCGCAACGACCAACAGGTCAAGGTCGGCGGCCACCGCATCGAACTCGGTGAGATCGAAGCCGTGCTGCGCCGCGCCGGCGCCGTGGAGGCCGCCGCGATGTTGTGGCCGGACCAGGACACCATCACCGCCGTGGTGACCGGTGAGGCCGGCCCGGGCGCGCTGATCGAGGCGTGCAACGCCGCGCTGCCCGCCTACATGGTGCCGCGCTCCGTGCGCGCCGCCGGGGAACTGCCGGTCAACGGCAACGGGAAGGTCGACCGTGCGGCGTTGCGCCGGTGGCTCGACGAGACGGCGCCCGCAAGCACCTGACATGACCGATGACCGCGCAGGAAGGGAAACGCGAGCGACGTGAGCAACAGCGACGTGAGCAACGTTGAGCGACTCATCGCCCGGACCCTCGGCATCGCCGAGGACCGGGTCACGGAAGGACTCGAATACCAGTCGATCAGGGAGTGGGACTCCCTCGGGCACGTGTCGCTGATGGTCGCCCTCGAGGGGGAGTACGGCGTCGAGGTCGACGACGAACTCATCCTGACGCTCCGCTCGGTGGCGGCCATCCGTGACTTCGTCGCCGGCCACGCCCTCGCCGGCGAAGGCGCCGTCACGCCGGCTCCCGCACACGAGAGGGCGGCCGCCGTCCCCCTCCGGGACGCCCGGCCGGCCCTGCACCGAGGCTTGGAGGGGGTGGTGTTCGACGACACCGCCATCACCCACATCGACGGCGCCGAAGGAGTGCTGGAGTACCGCGGCTACAGCATCCACGACCTCGCCGGCCGTGCCTCGTTCGAGGAGGTGGCGCACCTCCTCGTGTACGGCGAGCTGCCGGACGTCGCGGCCCTGGAGGTCTTCCGCAAGCAGTTGGCCGCAGCGCGGTCCCTGCCGGCGCCCGTCCTCGACCTGATCCGCGCACTGGCGCACGCGCACCCCATGGAAGTGCTGCGCACCTGTGTCTCGGCCCTCGGGGCCTTCGGACCCCGCCGGACGCCCGGAACGGACGAGACCTACGTCGAGGCGAGGTCCGCCGGCATCGAGCTGATCGCGCGGATTCCGATGATCGTCGCCGCCCACCACGCCCTCCGTAGCGGGCGGGAACCGCTCCAGCCCGCCGAGGACGCCTCGCACGCCGAGGCCTTCCTCACCGTGCTGCTCGGGGAACGGCCCTCCCCGGCCGCGGTCCGCTTCATCGACAAGGGCTTCATCGTCCACGCCGACCACAGCTCCAACGCCTCGGCGTTCACCGCGCGGGTCGCCATCGGCTGCCGGGCCGGCATGACGGCCGCGCTCACCGCCGCCATCTCCGCCTTCGCGGGATCCGTGCACGGCGGCGCCGCCGAGCGTGTGGTCGGCCTCATCGACGACGTGGGCCGCGCCGAGAACGCCGAGGCGCACGTCGCCGAGCTCCAGGGCCGCGGCGAACCGGTGATGGGGTTCGGCCACCGGGTCTACCGCACGGAGGACCCGCGCGTGCGGCACCTGCGGGACACGGTCGTGGAGCTGAGCGAGGAGCGCGGCGACAGCCGCGGCCTCGACATCCTCGACGCGGTGGCCCGTGCCATGCGCCCCTACGGCCGGCACGGCGTCGCGGCCAACGTGGACCTCTACGCCGGACTCGCCTACCGGCTGCTCGGCCTGCCCGACGACCTGGCGGTGCCGCTCTTCGTCGTGGGCCGCACGCCGGGATGGGTGGCCCAGGCCCTGGAGCAGCAGGCGAACAACGTGCTGATCCGTCCGCTGCTGGCCTATGCGGGGCCGCACGGTCGGACGTACCGGAACGTGGAGGAACGATGACGGACAAGGTCGGCGGACCGGCCGGGCCCGGGGGACCGGGCGGTGGTGGGAAGGCACCGGTCGACCTGCCGGCCTTCGCGGCGGAACACGGCTTCGACCTCGGCGCCGTTCCCTACAGCGGGCGCGTACTCCTCGAGTCCCTGCTGCGTTCCGGCGATCCCGAACGCTCCGCGCTGCTGGGCAAGCGGCTGGCCCGTGGGGAGGAACCCGGCCTGGAGATGTCCTTCAGGCCCGCGCGCATCCTCGTGCAGGACTACACCGGCATTCCGCTGCTCGTGGACCTGGCCGTCCTGCGGGACCGGGTGGCGGAGCCCGCCCGGGTCAATCCCGCACTGCCCATCGACGTCGTCGTCGACCACTCCGTCCAGACGGACTGGGCGGGCCGCCCGGACGCGCTCAGCCTGAACGAGGCACTGGAGATGTCGCGGAACCAGGAGCGCTACGCGTTCCTGAAGTGGGCGGAACGATCCTTCGAAGGTCTGAGCGTCACGCCACCGGGCCGCGGCATCGTTCACCAGGTCAACCTGGAGCAGCTCGCCACCGTCGTCGCGGAAGGACCGGACGGCGTCCTCTTCCCGGACACCGTCATCGGCACCGACAGCCACACGACGATGGTCAACGGCCTCGGCGTGCTGGGCTGGGGCGTGGGAGGCCTGGAGGCGGAGGCGCAGATGCTGGGCCTGGCCCAGCCACTGCGCGTACCGGAGATCGTGGGCGTCCGGCTCACGGGTGCGGTCAGTCCCGGCACCTCCTCCACCGACGTGGTGCTGACCCTGACGCGCAGGCTCCGCGAGGAGAACGTACGCGCCCTGATGCTGGAGTTCACCGGCCCGGGCGTCGCCGAGCTCACCGCGGCCGACCGCTGCACGATCGCCAACATGGCACCCGAATACGGGGCCATGTCCGCCTTCTTCCCGGTCGACGAGGAGACCCTGGACTACTTGCGGCGCACCGGCCGGTCCGCGGCCGAGGTGGCGCGCGTGCGCGACTACTGCCGCCGTCAGCGGCTCCTGCGTGACGGGGCGGAGCCGGTGTTCGGCCGGACCATCGAATTCGACCTCGCCGCGGTCGGCCCGAGCCTCGCCGGACCCAGCAGGCCCGACCAGCGGATCTCGCTCGGCGAACTGCCCACCTCCTTCGCCGCGGTGCACCCCGGAGAGGTCCGCACCGAGGACGGCGTGAGCGACGGCGACCTGGTCATCGCCTCCATCACCTCGTGCACGAGCACGTCCAACCCGAAATCGATGCTGGCGGCCGGACTGCTGGCCCGCCGCGCGGTGGAGCGCGGCCTCACCGTCCCCGCGCACGTCAAGACGAGCCTGTCGCCCGGCTCCCGCGCCGTGACCCGCTACCTCCGGGACTCCGGACTCCTGGCGGACCTGGAAGCACTGGGCTTCCACGTCGCCGGATACGGCTGCATGACGTGCAACGGGGGCAGCGGCCCGCTCAACCCCGGTGTCGGGGAAGCCGTCGACCGGGCCGGGCTCACGGTGGCCGCCGTCCTCAGCGGCAACCGCAACTTCGAGGCCCGCGTCCACCCCCAGGTGCGCGCCGGCTACCTCGCCTCTCCGGCCCTGGTCGTCGCCCTTGCCCTCGCCGGCAGCGTCCACGCCGACCTGGAGAACGAACCGCTCGGTACCGACCCGGAGGGCAACACCTTCCACCTGCGCGACCTGTGGCCCCACAGCAGCGAACTGCAACAGCTGGAGGACGCCTTCGTCACCCCCGAGGTGTTCGCGCGGGACGAGGAGTCCGGCTCCTCCTGGGACGCGGTCCCGGTACCGCAGGGCACGGTGTTCCCCTGGGACGAGAACTCCACGTACATCAAGCCCCCCACCTACGTGGACCCGGCCCCGGCGCTCGGCTCGCTGACCGGAGCCCGCGCCCTGCTCGCCCTCGGCGACGACGTCAGCACCGACCACATCTCCCCGGTCGGCGCCATTCCGGCCGATTCGCCCGCAGGACGCCACCTCACGGAGCACGGGGTCCGCGACTTCAACTCCTACGGGTCCCGCCGCGGCAACCACGAGGTCATGGCCCGGGGCGCGTTCAGCAACCCGAGGCTGCGCAACCGGCTCGTCGGCGAGGGAGAAGGAGGCGGTACGACGCTGCACCTGCCCAGTGGGGAACGACTGCCCGTGTTCGAGGCCGCCGAGCGCTACGCCGGCACCGGCACCGCGCTGATCGTCCTCGCCGGCCGCAGCTACGGCATGGGATCCTCACGCGACTGGGCCGCCAAGGGCCCCTGGTTGCTGGGCGTCCGCGCCGTGATCGCCGAAAGCTTCGAACGCATCCACCGGGCCAACCTGTGCGCGATGGGCATCCTCCCGCTGTTGCTGCCCGACGGGCAGAGCTGGCAAGACCTCGGCCTCACCGGGCGCGAGGAGTTCTCCCTGGACCTCGACCGGGTACGGGAGACCGGCGAGGTACGGGTCGGCGCGGACGCGACGGCCTTCACCGTACGCGCCGACGTGCAGTCGGCGGGGGAGTGGGAGGTCCTCCTCGCCGGCGGGACGCTGCCGTACCTGCTCGGGCGGATGCGGGCCGAGGAGGGCGAGCAGTGAGCGCCCACCTCCTCGACCGGCTCGGCCTGCGCGCCGCGGTGGACACCGGCGCCCTCACCGCCGGGACGAAGACCTTCGTGCCGGTGCACGTCGGAACCCAGGACGTGCCCATCGGCACCGTGCTGAACGTCCTGGACGAGGAGCCGGGCCTGTTGCCCCCGCGCACCGGACACCTGGGCAACTGGCAGGACATCGTGGCGGGCCGGTCCGGTCCGATGGACTTCAACACGGCCGTGTGCGGCGGCGGGTACGGTTACCCGATGGTCTACGGATTCACCCGGACCGAGGCGGACACCCCCGGGGGCGACGAGGCCTACCAGCCCGGCTCGCTCATCGACCGGGGTAGGCGGCACCTGCTGCCGCTGTTCACCTGGGACGGCACGGGCTTCGTCCGCCGTGACCGCTCCGAGCCGCTGTTCTGCCCCTTGGTGCAGACGGAGGTGGACGGGCAACTGGTACCGCTGGCCGAACTGCAATGGCACCGGATGCTCGCCGTCCCTGGCTACCGCTTCGTCCAGTGGGCCGCCGTCATCACCGACAACGGCCCCCTCGTCACGGACATGCTCACCCTGCTCCTCGAGCGGGCGCGGACGCAGGAACGCAACCAGGCACTCGTCGAACTGATCGGTCACGCGGTGCGTCTCGACGGCCGGGTCGACCGCAGCGATCTGCGGGCCGACGGCGACGGGTTCGTCCTGGACGGCTTCCGGTACCCCTCGGCCCGCGCCCTCGCCGAGGCGACGATGCTGACGGTGCGCGCCCTGGTGCGGCCGCGGGAGTTCTTCGACCGGATGCCCGACCTGCCTCCCGTGCTGCCGGTGATGTCGTTGCAGCTCACCAACGTGCTCTTCGGACTCCTGGACACCCACCACCCCGACACCGGGCCGGGAACTCCGGAGCACCCCTTCATCACCCATCTCCACTGGGGCGCGCGGGCCATGGCCGGCTGCCCGCCCCGCAGGAGCGGTTACCTGACCCGGCGCAGCATGGTCCGCTCGCTGCGGGCCATCACCGATCCGCTGGTACGCCACTTCGAAGTGGTGAACCCGACCGCGTTCGTGCTGCTCCCCGCGCAGGTGTTCATGCTGTGTCCGCCGAGCACGTCCGCTGCCGACGCCGAACGCCTCGCCGGGCTGTTCCGAAGCGTGTCGGGGGTCGCGCCCGAGGACGCACACGCGACGACGCTGGCCTGGCTGGAGGAGAACCGCGACGGGTTGTCGGCGTACCTGAGGGGCCGGTTCCGCAGCTGGGGAGGGGTTCCCGCCGACGGCGACGTCCGTGAACCCTCCGTGCCGGTGGAGCCCGAGGGCTTCCGTTCCCTCACCTTCCGTCAGGCGTGTTCCGCGGTGGCGGCGTTCGAGGAGGTGCTGGGATGAAGCTCGCCCACCACGAGGTCGTCATCGCCCTCAAGGAGCCCTTCCACAGCAACACCGGGTCCACCACCCGGGTGCGCCAGAGCATCGTGACACTGACCTGGGAGGGGCTCGTCGGCCTCGGAACGGCCCGCGGCGCCGCGGCCGTTGACCTGGACGCCTGCGCTCCCGTGCTGGCCGGAGCCTCCCCGTTCGCCCTGCGCGAGGTACTGGCCCGGCTGGAACACGTGGGCCCGGCGGCCCTGTCCGCCGTGGACATGGCACTCCACGACCTGCTCGGCAAGGCCTGCGGACAGCCGCTGCACCGCCTCTGGGGCCTGGACGGGCTGCCGGCGGAGCCCACCGCGCTGTCCATCGGAGCCTGCCCGGACGGCGAACTCGTCCGCAGGGCGGAGAAGCTGGCGCACTGGCCGATCCTCAAACTCAAGCTCACCCCCGAGGACACCGGCCGTCGGGTCGGAGTGCTCCGCTCGGTCTACGACGGCCGCATCCGCGTGGACGGCAATGGTTCCTGGCGTCCCGCCCGGGCCCTACGGGTAGCGGAGGAGATCCACCGGCACGGCGTCGAGATCTTCGAACAGCCCGTCGCCCCCGGGGCCCCGGACGACCTGCGCTGGGTTCACGAGCGTTCCCCGGTGCCGGTCTTCGCGGACGAGGACTGCCAGGGCGCCGAGGACGTCCTGCGCCTCAGCGGTCGGGCCGCGGGCATCAACATCAAGCTCGCGCAGTGCGGTGGTCTGGCCCGCGCCCGCGACATGATCGCACTGGCACGCGGCTGCGGCCTGCGGGTCATGCTCGGCTCCAAGGTGGAGAGCGTCCTCGGTACGACCGCCATGGCGCAGTTGGCCGGCCTCGTGGACCACCTCGACCTCGACGGACCCCTCCTGCTGAGCGACGACCCGTTCACCGGCGTCCGCGTCGACCACGGCCGGCTCGTCCTGCCAACGGCGCCCGGCATCGGCGTCGCACCCCGTGAAGCCCCCTACCGAGAGGACCGACATGCGGCTGCGCTGCGCAGTGCTCGATGACTTCCAGGACGTCGCCACGACGGTGGCGGACTGGAGCCCCGTGCTGAACAGGGTGGAAGTCACCGGATTTTCGCGGCACTTCGACACCGAGGACGCACTGGTCGCGGCCGTCGCCGACTTCGACATCATCGTGACCCTGCGCGAACGGGTGGCGTTCCCGGCCTCCCTGCTGGCGCGGTTGCCGAAGCTGCAACTGCTGATCGCCTCGGGCATGCGCAACTCGGTGATCGACTACGCGGCGGCGCAGCGGCACGGGGTCACGGTGTGCGGCACGGGCAGTGCCTCCACCCCGCCGGTGGAGCTGACCTGGGCGCTCCTGCTGGGCCTGGCCCGTGGCATCGTCACCGAGAACAACGCCCTGCGCGGGGGCGGTCCCTGGCAGTCCACCGTCGGGGCCGACCTGCACGGTCGCCGGCTGGGCCTCCTCGGGCTCGGGAAGATCGGCAGCAAGGTCGCGCAGGTCGGCCTGGCCTTCGGCATGGAGGTGACGGCCTGGAGCCAGAACCTCACGAAGGAACGCGCCGAAGAGGTCGGTGTCCGGGTGGCCGCCTCCAAGGAGGAACTCCTCGCCGGCAGTGACTTCGTCTCCCTGCACCTGGTGCTCGGCGACCGCACCCGAGGCCTGCTCGGAGCCGCGGAGCTGGCCCTCCTGAAGCCGACGGCCTACCTGGTGAACACCTCGCGCGCCGGCCTCGTCGACCAGGACGCCCTGCTCGACGCGCTGCGTGCCGGGCGCATCGCCGGCGCCGGGATCGACGTCTTCGACATCGAACCGCTGCCCGCGGACCACCCGATGCGCACCGCTCCGCGGCTGTTGGCGACACCGCACCTGGGCTACGTCTCCCGGTCCAACTACCGCACCTACTACGGCCACGCGGTCGAGGACATCCAAGCCCACCTCGCCGGCACGCCGGTCCGTCGCCTCGGCTGACGGCATCCCCTCCCCACCAGCCCCGCCCGTTCCCTTGGAGAGCCACCGGTGAGCAGCACACCCCGCCGCATGATGAAGCTCGGCGCCTTCCTGCCCGCGCCCGGGCACCACGTCGCGGCCTGGCGCCATCCCGAGGCCCGCCCCGACGGCGGTCTCGACTTCGACTACTACCGCTCGCTCGTGCGGACCGCCGAGCGCGGAAAGTTCGACATGGTGTTCCTGTCCGACGGCGCGGGTGTCCGCACCAAGTACAAGGACGCCGACGAACTCAGCCGTCAGGGCCGCATGGTCCACTTCGAGCCGATGACGTTGCTCTCCGCGCTCGCCGTCCACACCACCCACATAGGTCTGACGGCCACGTCGTCGACCACCTACAACGAGCCGTTCACCGTCGCCCGGCAGTTCGCCTCCCTGGACCACCTCAGCGCCGGCCGCGCGGGCTGGAACGTCGTCACCTCCGCCACCGACGCCGAAGCCAGGAACTACAACCTGGACCGGCAGCCCGAGCACGCGGCGCGCTACCACCGCGCGCGCGAGTTCATGGAGGTCGTCACGGGTCTGTGGGACAGCTGGGAGGACGACGCCTTCCTCTACGACAAGGAATCCGGGCGCTTCTTCGACCCCGAGAAGCTGCACATCCTCGGCCACGAGGGCGAGCACTTCTCGGTCAAGGGCCCGCTCAACCTGGCCCGCCCGCCACAGGGCTACCCCGTCATCGTCCAGGCGGGTTCCTCCCCGGACGGTCAGGACTTCGCCGCCCGCTGGGCCGAGGTGGTCTTCACGGTGCAGCAGACCCGCGAATCGGCGCAGGCGTACTACAGCGGGCTGAAGGACCGGGTCGCGGACTACGGCAGGAACCCGGACGACGTGAAGGTACTGCCCGGCGTGTTCGTCGTCGTCGGCCGCACCCTCGCCGAAGCGCAGGAGAAGTACGAGACCCTGCAGGCGCTGGTCGACCCGGTGGTGGGCCTGGGCATGCTCTCCTACCAGCTCGGCATGGTCGACCTCTCGGGCTACCCGCTGGACGGGCCGCTGCCGGAACTCCCCGCGATCGAGGGCAGCACCAGCAAGCAGCAGACGATCTACGAGCAGGCCAGGCGCCAGGGCCTCAGCATCCGCGAGCTGTACCTGGCCGTGGCGGCGGGACGCGGCCACCGCTTCCTGCTGGGCACGCCCGAAACCATCGCGGACCAGCTGGAGGACTGGTTCGTGGGCGGAGCGGCCGACGGGTTCAACATCATGCCGGACTACCACCCCGGCGGGCTCGACGCGATCGTCGACCTCCTCGTGCCGGAGCTCCGGCGGCGCGGGCTGGTGCGCACCGAGTACGAGGGCACCACCCTCAGGGAGAACCTCGGACTGCCCCGCCCGTCCCTCGGAGCGGCGGCGAGGACCGGTCGGTGACCGGGACCAGGACCGGCAGGACCGGGACCGGGACCGGGACCCGGACCGGCGCCGCCGCGCCCCGTCACCCACTCATCCCAGCGAGGACCTGAACCATGCCGAAAGTGCTACTGCTCTCCCGCCAGCCGCTCGCCACGCGCCCTTTGCAGGACTGGCTGGACCACACCGCGGAGGACATCGTGCTGGTGACGATGCACAAGGCGGTGACGGGCGCGCAGGACGTCCTGGCCGAGCACTTCCCCCAGCACCTGATCGTCGACTACTACCACTCCTGGTCCGCCGAGCAGGCGGCCGAGGAAGCGGCGCGCAGGTACGGGGTGGACCTCGTCGCGAGCAGCAGTGAGAACGACGTGCTGCGGGCCGCCCGGTTGCGGGCACGCCTCGGACTGCCCGGCCAGGGCGTCGCGTCGGCGACGGCCTACCGGGACAAGGTCGTGATGAAACAGCTGGTGGCGGCCGCGGGCATCGCGGTTCCCGCGTTCGCACCCCTCGACAGCCCCGCGGACCTGCTGGACTTCGTGGAGGCCGAGGGGTACCCGGCGGTGGTCAAGCCCCGTTTCGGGGCCGGCGCCGCCGGGGTGTCGGTGCTGCGCGGTCCCCAGGACGTCACGGAGTTCCTGGGCGGGGAAAGGACCTCGGACGTGCCCTACCTGCCGGGGCAGTGGATGGCCGAGTCCTTCGTCAGCGGGGAGTTCTTCCACATCGACGGCATCATGCGGGACGGGCGGGTCGTGCACGCCTGGCCCGCGCAGTACACCAGCGGTTGTGCCGAGCGCATCCACGACGAACTGCACCTCGGCAGCGTGATGCTGGCGGCCGACGACGAGCGCACCGGGGTGCTCGTCCGCATGGCGTCCGAGATCGTGGCCGCGCTACCCGCGGCTCCCCACCCCCTCGCCTTCCACCTGGAGGCATGGATCGACGCCGACGGCACGCCGGTGCTGTGCGAGATCGCCAGCCGGGCGGGCGGCGCGCTGATCGCGCAGGCGTACGAGCGGGCCTTCGGCGTCCAGCTGGCCCGAGAGGGCCTGCGGGGGCAGTGCGGTGCCGAACTGATCCTGACGGACCAGCCCGCGACGCCGGCCGCCCTGGTCGGCTGGGCCATGCTCCCCCCGGGACACGGGGAGTTCGTTCCCCCCGCCGGGACGTGCCCGGTTCCGGGGACCCGGTTCGAGCTGCTGATGGAGGCGGGCGCCGAGGGCAAGGGCGTGACCCATCTCCTGGACTCGGCCGCCTCCTTGTTCGTAGAGGGACCGACCGCGGACTCCGCGCGCCGGCGCCTGATGGCGGCGATCGACTGGTGGAACGAGAACACGGCCTGGAAGTAGCCGGCCCCGACCGCCCACCCGAGAGGAACAAGGACCACCCTCATGTCTTCGTCCGAACACGTACTGATCGTCGGCGCAGGCCGCGACTTCCCCGCCCGCATCCGCGGCGCCCGGCCGGATGCCAGGACCACGGTCATCTGTCAGCTGGACTCGATCGCCAAGATCCGCCGACCGGGGGACCACGCGCGGGTGTTGTGCCTGCGTGGTGACGCCCCCGATCAGGAATGGATCGATCTCGCCGCCGCCACGCACGCCCGCGACCCGTTCACCCGCATCGGTACCTTCGGGGAGCGCGACCAGGACCGCTACGCGGCGATCTCCGACGCCCTCGGCCTGGGCGGGCACAGCGTCGAAACGGTGACCCTGGTCCACGACAAGCACGCGATGCGCACGCGGCTGCGCGAGGCGGGCATCGACACGACCGCGTGCGCCCGGGTGGCCGATCCGGACGAACTGCGCTCCTTCGTGGAGGCGTACGGCACACCGTGCGTGGTGAAGCCGATCTCCAGCGCGGGCAGCGCGGGCGTCACGAAGGTGACGCACGAGAACGGACTCGACGGGGCCTTCGAGCGGGCCCTCGGCAACCACCTCGGCCTGACGAACACCGGCGTCCTGGTCGAGGAGTTCCTGGAGGGGCCGCAGTTCAGCGTCGAGGCGTTCTCCGAGGCGGGCGAGCACGCCCTGGTGGCCGTCACGCGCAAGTACTCGGATCCGCGGACCTTCGTCGAACTCGGCCACGTCTGCCCGGCGTCGCTGCCGCGGGACGACGTCGCGGCGATCGAGGCGTACGTGTTCGCGGTGCTGGACGCGCTCGGGGTGGGGTTCGGGCCGACGCACACGGAGGTCGTCCTCACCCCCAAGGGGCCACGGCTGATCGAGACGCACGTCCGCATGGGCGGCGACATGATCCCGACACTGACCCTGGAAGCGACCGGGGTGGACACGGACGACTGCACGGCGCGCCAGACGCTCGGCGAGCCGGTCCTGCCGGGCATCCGCGCGCGGCTCGCGAAACCGGTCGCTGAGGCACGCAGTTCCGCGATCTGGTTCGCTTCGGTGGACTCCCGCGGGACGCTGGAGGAGATCCTCGGCCTGGAACGGGCCCGAGCGCTTCCCGGCGTCACGGAGGTGGACGCGATGGTCGCGCCCGGCGCACGGGTGGGGGCGCTGGAGAGCTCGCTGTCGCGGGTGGCCTACGCCCGCGCCCTGGCGGCCACCGAGGAGGAAGCGGTCAAGGCGGCACGGGAAGCGGTCGAGGGCCTGGAGTTCCGCATTCGCTCCGGGGTGCGGGACACCGCCACGGTGTAGGGCCGGCCGGCCGCGCGGCCGGCCCCGTCGCATGCGCGGAGCCGGAACGAGCCGTCCACGATCCGGCGGCCGGCACCCGCGCGGACGCTCGACGCCCCCACGAGCGGGGCGCGCCCGCAGAAGGCCACCACGGCCTCCTGCCGCCCGCCCGCAGGAGGTCACACTGCCGGACGGCTCTGGCGGACGATCACGGGTGCCACGCGCACGATGTCGTCGCGCACCAGCCGGTCGAGCAGGTCCAGGGCCGCCGCTTGCGGCAGGCCGGCCTCCCGTGCGGCCTCGCGGCCCGTGCGGGTGCCGTCGCAGCGGGCCAGCAGGAGCCCGGTCCCGACCCCGATCCGGTAGGCCCGCAGCGGCGCGTCCCATGCGCGCTGGATCAGGACGCTCACCTCTCCGCGGGGCAGCCGCGCGGGCGCCCCGGGGTCGGTCACGTCATGCCCGTACGTCGCCACGCGCACGGCGGGCGACAGGACCGGCGCGGGCTCCGAGCCGAACGGGAGGCGCCGGGGCGGCTGCGCGAAGGGCGCGGGCCGGCAGGCCTCGGCGGCCACGGGATCGCCCAGCAACAGGTACTGGTCGAGTTCGAACCGGCCGAAGTCGGCCGTGTCGGCCGGCAACCCGCCGAAGGCGAGCAGTTGCTCGCAGGCCCGTGCGATGCCCATCGGGTCGTCGGAGTCCTCCGGGAGCGTGGTCGTCGTCAGGAAGGCTTCGAGCACTTCCGGGCGCCGCTCCGCCAACTCCCGCACCGTCCTGGGGACGCCGACCGAGAGGTGGATCCTGCGCTTGGCGCCGCTCTCCTCGGCCATGAACGCGTAGCTCTCCCCGTCGATGCCGGCCAGCGCCGCCAGCTCCGCGTCGGTCAGCCCGAACCGTCGCTGAATCCTGTCGGGGTGCTCGCGCAGCACGGGCAGCAGGGTCCCGGGTGCCGCGATGACGCAGGCGAACGCCTCGCGCAGGCCCATCACCGCACCTCCGCCCGTGCGTCCCGGGCGCCGGTGAGGATGCGCCGGGCGTGGTCGAGTTCCGCCTGGAGTTCACCGAAGTCGGCGGGGAAGTTCTGGTCGCGCTCGAGCAACGTGGCGCGCAGCGGTGCGCGGGCCACGAGCTTCGTGAGCAGCTCCCAGACGACGGGCGGCACCGGCTCGCTGTGGGTGTCCAGGTCCATGCGGTCGTCCTCCCCGCCGGTCCCGCCCGCCAGGTGCACCTGGACGACGCGCTCCACCGGGATCGCGTCGAGGAAGTCCACGGCGCGGTAGCCGTGGTTGCGGGCGTTGATGTCCAGGTTCGTCAGGTCCAGCAGCAGCCCGCACTCGCAGTGTTCCATCACCTCGGTGATGAACTGCGCCTCGCTGAGGGGGGACGGCAGATCGATGTAGTACGTGACGTTCTCCAGGATCAGGGGCCTGCCGACGGCGGCCTGCACGCGCTGCGCGCGACGGCCGACCTCACGGGCGATCTCCCGGGTCCGGGGCAGCGGGGTCAAGGTGCTCAGGGCCACGCCGCCGGCCCGGGTGAAGCACAGGTGGTCGCTGAACCAGGGCGCGTCGATCTCCTCGACGAGCCGCGCCAGCGCGTCCACGTAGCGGGACGAGGGTTCGCGCGGGGCACCGATGGACAGTTCCAGTCCGTGCGGCACCAAGCGGAACCGGCGGCGCAGGCGGTGCAGGACGTCCCGGACGTCGGGCGGCGCGAAGAGGTAGTGCTCGGTGATCACTTCGAGCCAGTCGACGCGGCTCGTGGGCGAGCCGACGGCGTCCTTGATCTCGGTCCGGTAGCCGATCCCCGAGCCGAGGTACGGCAGGCCGCCGAGCGGTGTTGCGGCAGCGGTGACCGGGGCGGAACTCGAAGGCGCGGTGGTCATGTACGGCTCCTCTCACGGTGCGGGCCGGAGCTCGCGCGGTCTCTCTTCCGGCCACCGTAGGGACGGACCCGCAGCCGCCCGTCCTGCGGTCGGTCCATCGGGGGGACGAGGCGGCGGCGTGCTGCCCCGGCCACGGGTCGCCCCGGGGTGCGACCGGTCGGACGACAGCGGCGCCCGCGCACGCGAGGTGCACTGGACGGATGGTGCGGCTCCCCGCACCCCCGGCCTGCCCGCCCGCCCGAACGCACGCGTGCTCTCGCCCCGGCCCGCGCCGGCGAGCGCCGGTCCCCCCCCCACGATCGAGGGAGACGACATGGAAACGCCGGTGCTCGTCGTCGGCGCGAGCCTCAGCGGCCTGTCCGCCGCGGTGCTGCTCGCCCACCACGGCACGCGATGCCTGGTGGTGGAGCGCCGTTCCGGGATCGGCACCCACCCCCGGTCACGGGTCCTCACCGCCCGCTCGGGGGAGGTCTTCCGCTCCCTGGGCCTGGAGCCCGCCATCGAGGCCGTGAGCCGCCGCCCGAGCGGCTGGTTCCAGGCGCGAACCCTCTCCGACGCCGCCTGGGCCCGGCTCGGACCGACCGGTGACCCGACCCGGCTCATCAGCCCCGCGGGCAGCCGGCTCTGCGACCAGAACCGTCTCGAACCGATCCTGCTGGCCGCAGCCCGAAGCCGGGGCGCGCGGGTGCTGTTCGGCCACGAACTCACCTCCTTCGTGCAGGATCCGCACGGCGTCACCGCCCGCGTCCTCGACCGCTCCACCGGCCGGCGCCGCACCGTAAGGTGCGCCTACCTCCTCGGCGCGGACGGCACCCGCAGCCCCGTCCGGGAAGCCCTCGGCATCGGGCTGCGGGGGCGGCGCGGCGAACCGCGTTTCCTCAGCGCCGTGTTCGCCGCCGACCTCGACCGCGTGCTGCGCGGTCGTCGTCCCACCGCCGTCGTCCTCCCGGGCAGCGAGGTGCTCTTCGCCCGCGGCACCCCGGGGGAGCCCCTGTGGGAGTACGGCGTCCCCGACAGTCCGTTCGTCGAGGGGGCCGAGGACGGGGCGGCGCTCGTCCGCTTCGCCCGGGAGCGGATCCGCGCGGTCACCGGCATGCCGGAACTCGAACCCGACGTGCGCAGCGTGCTGCGCTGGGGGGCCTCCGCGGTGGTGGCCGAACGGTTCCGCGAGGGCCGGGTCCTCCTGCTGGGCGACGCCGCCCACACCATGCCGGTGATCGGCGGACTCGGCGGCAACACCGGGATCCAGGACGCCCACAACCTCGCCTGGAAGCTCGCGGCCGTCCGGCGCGGCAACGCGGGCGCGAGCCTCCTCGACACCTACGACACCGAGCGGAGCCACGTGGCGGCCCACACGCTGTGGCACGTCCTGGCGACCGCGCGCGGCCTGCCGCAGGCACTGCATCCGGAGACCCTCCAGCTCGGCCACCTGTATCCCGACCCCGCGAACGGTCCGGACGCCGACCCCTGCGAGGACCCGTACCGTCCCACCGGGCGCCCGGGCAGTCGCGCCCCGCACCTGTGGCTGCGCGACCGCAGCGGCCGGCGGGTGTCGGTCCTGGACCTCTTCGGGCCCCGGTTCACCCTGCTCGCGGGACCGCGGGGGCAGGGCTGGCCGCCCGCGGGGGAGCGCGCGGCGGCCGGACTCGGCGTGCCGTTCGTCGCGCACCGGATCGGCGGTCCGCAGCCCGCGCTGCGCGACCCGCACGCGGCCTTCGCCGACCGGTACGGCATCGGGCCCACCGGGGCCGTGCTGGTCCGGCCCGACGGATACGTCGTCCGGCGGTGGGCCGCGGCGCCGGACGCGCCTACTGCTCCGGAACACGCCGTGCGCGAGGCCCTGGAGCGGGCGACCGCCCGTACGTCCGGGCCCGCCCGCCGTGCGTGACCGCACGGAGCGGCGTGTCGGGGGCCGTTCGGGAGGGCGCCGTGGCCGAAGCCGGATCAACGCCAACCGTGGGCCAGCAACGCGACGTGTGGCAGCAGCAGCTCCCCGTCCGGGGTCCGGAACACGATGCTCAGCGCCGCGGCGTGGCGCACGATGCGGTCGACCACGGCGGGGTCCGTCCCGGCGGACGTGAGCAGACCGGTCCGGAGCAGCCGGGCGATCCCCTCCGACCAGGCCGCGACGCCGACCCGGTGGTCCCAGGAAACCGTCCGGCAGGCGGCCTCCCGCAGCCCGGCCGCGCTCAGCAGCCGCGCCAAGCCGGCAGGGTCGCCCGGGTAGCCGGACCACGGGGGCCGCAGTCGGTCCGGCGCCGAGGGCGGGGCGCCGGCGGCCCGCAGGGACCGGCCCAGCAGGGTCTGCCCGGCGGTGGGAACGTCCGTCCAGCCGGTCAGGCCCACGCGCCCCCCGCTGCGCACGACCCGGCGCAGCTCGGCCACCACGGCCCCGGTCGGGCCGGCGTGCCCGAGCACGAAGTTGCCGACCGCCACGTCGAAGCTCCCGTCCGGGAAGGGGAGCCGGGGCAGCGCCGCGACCAGCGTACGGGCCGTCGGGGCCGCGGCGCGGGCGAGGTCCACCATGGCCGCCGAGGAGTCGCAGGCCGTCACCGCGGCCCCCCGGTCGGCGGCAGCGGCGGCCACGGTCCCGGGGCCGGTGCCGACGTCCAGCACCCTGGTCCCGGGGCCCACTTGAACGGCGTCGAGGAGGGGGCGCACCGTCCCGGCGCACGCGGCGCCGAGCGTCCGTACGTACAGGGCCGCGTGCTCCTCCCAGAGGTCCGCGGCACGGTGCTCCTGATCCCACGTGCGTGCCATGGCCACCCTCCTTCCGGCCGCCGCGCCGGCGACGCCCGCGGGGTGCGGGGCCGGCCCGGCCGCCACCGCCAGCACACCATGCACCGCGGACCCGCCATGACGACCGACCGGAGGAACGGCCGGAGGAACGCCCGCGGATACCGCCCGATCCGCCCGTCGACGGGCCGAACGAATGACGGGCGCCGGTTCCCGTCCGCGGGTCGGTACTCCCGTCGCTCGACCTCTCGCCGGTCGCCCGCTGTCCCCGGGCGGTCGGGAAGAGCCGCCGCGGGGTCAGCCGACGATGCCCACGATGGCCGCGTTGCTGAGGTTGGCCAGCGTCCCGGCGAGCAGGGCGAGGAGCCCGAGCCGGGCGACGTCGCCCCGCCGCTCGGGTGCCAGCGCGCCGAACGAGCCGAGCTGAATGGCGATCGATCCGAAGTTCGCGAAGCCGGCGAGGGCGAAGGTGGTGATGAGCACGGTCTTGGGTTCGAGGGAGGGGATCTGCGGGCCGAAGGAGGCGTACGCGACGAACTCGTTGATGACCGTCTTCTGACCGAGCAGGCTGCCCACCGTCGAGGCTTCGTCCCAGGGCACGCCGATGAGCCACGCGACCGGCGCGAAGATCCACCCCAGTACCCGCTGGAACGTCAGGTCCTCGATGCCGAACCAGCCTCCGGCCATCCCCAGGATGCCGTTGGCCAGGGCGATGAGCGCCACGAAGGCGATGAGCAGGCAGCCCACGATCACCGCGAGGCGGCCGCCGTTGAGCGCGCCCCGCGCGAGCGCGTCGATGACGTTGGCCGATTCCGTGTCGCGTACACCGCGGATGTCGCCCTGCTGTTCCGTCTCCTCGGTCTCCGGATAGATGGCCTTGGCGATGACCAGCATGGCGGGCGCGTTCATGACGCTCGCGGCCAGCAGGTAGGGCAGGGGAGCGCCGAGCAGTGAGTATCCGACCAGGGTGGAGCCGGCCACGGACGCGAAACCGCCCGTCATGCAGGTGAAGAGCTCCGAGCGGGTGAGCCGGCGCAGGTACGGCGCGATGACCAGCGGCGCCTCGGACTGTCCGAGGAAGATCACTGTCGTGGCCCAGATCGATTCGACCCGGCTGGTCTTGAGCAGCCAGGAGATCGCACCGCCGACGGTCTGCACGACCCACTGGATGATGCGCAGGTAGTACAGGAGCCCGACGAGCGCGCCGAGGAAGATGATGACGGGCAGCACACCGATGGCGAACGGCACGGACGAACCCTTGGCCAGCGAGCCGAAGAGGAACTCCGTGCCCGCCGTCGTGTAGCCGATCAGCCCGGCGATCAGGTCGGCGAACCTGCGGAGCGCTTCGCGGCCCGGTTCCCATTTCAACACCAGCAGCGCGAAACCCACTTGCAGCGCGAAGCCGATGCCCAGGGTGCGCCAGTTGATCTGCCGGCGGTGACGTGAGATGGCGAAGCACAGGCCGTAGATCACGAGAAGGCCGAGCACCCCTTGCAACCGAGTCATCGGAGGCGATCTCCCCATCAGGTAGGGGCGGCCCCCTCGTGGCCCGTCGGGCTCGCGCGGGCGGGATCCTGACGGACACCGTGCGGCCGCGCGGAACTGAAACCGGACAAAACCGGCGGTCCGAACCTACGAGAAGAACCGCCCCCGGGCCCTCGGGACACGCCCGCTCGCGTCGACCCCCGCACGAGCGGACGGCAGCGCCCGGCCCGAGGGCCACGGGAGCCGGTCAGCGGTCGGACCGGACCCCGTACTCGGTGTGCCGTGCCGGCGGCTCGATGAAGGTTTCCTTGGCGTGGAAACAGTAGATGCAGGAGCAACCCCGTTCCTCGACGGGGAGGACGGGCAGTGCCGTCGGTATCAGGCTGACGTCGACGGAGTCGGCAGCGGTCGCCGGCGTGCGGGTGAACGTTCCGGTCATGGCTCCTCCTGGGATGCGTGACGAGTGAAGGCACCAGCACACCGGATGTCGGCCGGGTGCCGTGTCGTGCGATCGGATCCCCCACCGGACGGCTCACCGACCGTCACCGCGCAGCCACGGCCGCAGTCGCAGCCGCAGACACCGTCGGCCCGCCCGCGAGCCTGCCCGAATCCGTCCGGCGCCCGGCCCCGCCCACTCGTCCCGCGCACCGTACGAACGGAGGACACGGCCCCGCGCGCCGCGTTCCTAACGTGGCAGCGCGAGTCCGAGACACCTGCCGCCCGGCAGGTCGAGAGGAGATCCCATGAACACGTACGACCTGGCCGACGCCTTCCGACTCGACCCCCGCGCCGACGCGCCGGCCCCGCGCACGGCGGACCCGTCAGGGGCCGGGGCCCGCGACCTGTCCGTACCCGACTGGATGACCACCGGCTGCGCCGACCCCGGTTCCGGACCCACCTGGTCGGACGGCCGATAGCACCCGAGGGCCGGAGCGCGGGCCCGGCGCACCACCGCGGACGGTGTGCCGCCGCGCTCCGGCTCCTCCCCGAGGACAGGACCGGGACATGCGAGGACGAGTGTTCGAGCCGGGGCCGGGAGCGCAGGCCCGCATCCCCCTGAGGGCCGTGGCGGCGAGCCCCGAGGACGGAGCCGGTGTGCTGGAGGAAGCCGTCCTCCTGGCGGCCCCGGATCTGATCGGGGCTCCCGGTGAGGGACGGGCCGGGGAGCCGGGCCGGAGGAACGCCGCCGGCGCCGGGAGCGCCGGCGCCGGGAGCGCCGGCGCCGAGCGGTCCTTGCGGGCCTACGACATACGCTCGCGGACGCGCCCGACCCCGAGCGGCGTCTTCAGCGGCGTCGCACCCGTGCGCTTCACGTCATCCGCGCGGCCCGGCCGCGGGAACGCGGCCGGCGAGCGACTGACCCTGGGCACGGCACATCGAGCGGTCACCACACCCAGCGGGCCGTGGCTGGCGGCCGTCGCCGACCGGATGCTCGACGACCCGGACGTACTCGACCGGGTCACCCTCACCACCGACAACACCGTCCGCACGGTCGACGGCAGGTTCGAGGTCGCGTACGCATCCCCCGAGGGCGCCATCGGCGTGCACAGCGTCCGCGACACCCCGGTGTCCCGGATGCTGCTCCACATCTGCGCGAACGGCAGACCGGCCGCCGAACTCCTCGCCGTCCTCCGCGGGCTCCTCGCCGACGGCGCCGGCGCGACCTCCGTCGCGCCGGCCGTCCCGCCGACCCCGGGACCCTCCGCCTCCGCTCCCGTCGACGTCGCGACCTTCGAACGGGCCGCCCGCGCCGACGCCGCGGCCTTCGAGCGGACCGCCCGCGCCGACGTCGCGGCCTTCGAACAGGCCGCCCTCGACAACGCTCTGGCCGATTTCGCCGCGCTCCGCACCGACGACGGGATCGCCCGCGACACGCTGCTCCGGATGATCCGGTCCGGTCTCCTCCTGACCGATCTCACCCCCGGCGGCCCGCCGTCCCTCACGCTCACCGCCCTCGCCGCGTTCACCCGCCCCGGGGACGCGTGGTCCGTCCTGCCCCAGCTGCGTGATCTGCTCGCACGGGCCGACGCCCACCCGCCCGGCGAACCGACGCGGCTCGAACTGCTGCGCCTGGCAAGGCAACTGATGGCCGATCCGGCGCCACCCGACCGACCCCTCGTGGCCGACACCCGCGCCGACGCCGAGGTGGTCCTGCCGCGGCGCTTGGCGGAGCAGGCCGCCACGGCAGCCGGCGTGTTGTGGCGGACGGCCCACACCAAGCCCCCGCTGACCCGGTACCACCGCAGGTTCGTCGAGACGTACGGAATCCATCGCATGGTCCCCCTGACGGAAGTCCTGGACACCGCGACGGGCCTCGGTCCACCGGACCCCGACGACGGGCTGGGCGCGAGCGCCGAGCCCGCGCCCGCCCGCCTGTCGCTCCTCGCCGAGCTGGCCGGCCGGCACGGCCCGGACAACGAAGTCGTGCTCACCGAGGACCTGGTGGACCGGCTCGCCGCACCCCACCCCGAACCTCCGCCGCGGTCAGCGGAGATTCACGTCCGGGTCGTCCGCGACGGCGGGGGACCGCTGCGGGTGGCGGTCTGCCCGGGCACCGGCTCCCAGCAGGCGGGTTCCGCCACCGCCCGGTTCGCCGCGCTCGGTCCCACGGACACCTTCCTCGATCCGGCCGGGCGCGAGGCCGTCGACGGCGACCCGGGCGTGCTCGTCGCCCACGTCGCCTGCCGCCCGCCGACTCCCGCGGCAGCGGCCCTGGCACCACCGGCCGCCGGTCCCGGGCAACGAATCGCCGTGGGCGTCCCACCACGGCCCGGCGACCTCGTCCCGGCCGATCTGCACGTCGCCTCGGACGGGCGCCGGCTCGTGCTCTGGTCCCCACGGCACGGACGCCGCGTCGTTCCGGTCGTCCCGCACCGGCTGAACCCCGCGCTGCTGCCCGACTCCGTGCGACTGCTGCGGCTCCTCGGACAGACCGGGACCCGCCCCTGGCACACCTGGTCCTGGGGACCGTACGCCGAACTGCCCTCCACGCCGCGCGTCCGACACGGGAACGTCGTGCTCGCCCCGGCCCGCTGGACGCTCCCCGGCGCACTGACCAGGGCCGCCGATCGGCCCGCGGAGTTCGCCGCCCGGCTGCACGACTGGCGTACGGGAACACGGCCGCCCCCGCCACCGAACGTGACGGTGGAGGAGGCCGACCGGCTGCTGCCCCTGGACCTCGACGATCCCCGCGACCGCGAAATCCTGCGCTCCCGGGTACGGCACGGCGTACGTGCCGTGCTGGAACCCCTCGGCGCCGCGACCTGCCCGGCCGTCGTACGGGGCCGTGACGGCGGGCACCTGCTCGAAGTGGTGGTCCCGCTGCGCCGGGCGGACGACGCGGACGACACGGTGCGGCTCGACCCGCGGTGCGCACCGCGAAGCCGCGCGGACGAACCACTGGACCGTTCGGCCGACTGGTTGTCGCTGGCCGTCCGGGTACCCGAACACCGGCAGGACGCGGCGCTCCGCCGGCTGGGCCGGGTCATGGCCGCCCGGGCACCGCAGGACGCCTGCCGATGCTTCTGGCTCCGTTACGCGACCCGCGACTTCGGCCCGCAGCTGAGGGTCCGCTTCGCGGGCTGCCCCGATCACCGGGTCGAGACCCTCCGCCCGGTGGCCGAACACTGGGTACGCGGCCTGCGGGCCAACGGGCTGGCCGGTGCGGCCCGATGGGAGGCCTACGTACCGGAGACGGAGCGGTACGGCGGGCCCGACTGCCTGAGCGCCGCCGAAGCGGTCTTCGCCGCCGACAGCGCGCTGGCCCTGGCCGCACTCGGCCCGCACACCCCGGGTCCGGCGGGCAGCGAGGGGCTCCCGGAGGAGGACCGACGGATCCTCCTCGGCGCGGGGAGCGCCGTGCGCGTGGCCCGCCTCCTGGCCGACGGCTCACCCCGCGCCGTCGGCACGGCCGGGCTCACCCGCGACGCACGTCGCCGTCGCGAGGCACTCCGCGGTGCCTTCCGCACCACCGTCGCGCAGTCGCCGCCCGGGGACACGGCCCTCGGAGCGGCCTGGTACGCCCGCGACACCGCGCTGAGCGCCTACCGCGAGGCGCTCACGGCAGTCCGTAGGGCCGAAATCCCGGCGGCGGTACCCCACTCGCCCGCGTCCCCGGGCATCGTGGAACTCTGCGCCTCCGACCTGATCCACCTGCACGTCAACCGGCTGCTCGGCCCGGACCCCGCGACGGAGCGGCTCGTGCGCTCCCTCGCCGCGGACGTCCTGCACCGGCCGTGACCACCGCCCGCGCAGCCGCCGCGGCGACCGCCCTGGGAATCGCCGAATCCCTCGCCGATCCGTACGCGGTGGCACGAAACCTCCCCGCCGCTCACGTGCACACCCTCGGCGACGGCCTCGCGGGCACCGCCCTACTGCACGCCCGCCTCAGCACGGTCGAACCGGCCGGCGCCCACCGAGCCCTCGCCCACTGGGAGACGGCCGCCGACGCGCTGGGTCGCGCCGGGTCGGTCGGCGCGGACGGCGTCTACCGTGGACGGGGCGGACTCGCCGCGTCCCTCATCATCGGCGCGGCCCACCTTCCCCGGGGCGTCGTTCCCCGTGACGCCGTACGCGACGGCACCCGATGGCTGTCCCGCCGAGCCGAGCAGATCGTCGCGGGAGCGACCTCGGCCCGCGGCCGGGCCCGCACACCGCTGCCCACGGGGGTGTACGACACCCTGCGCGGGCTCAGTGGCGTGGGCCGTGTGCTGCTCGTCGCGTCGCAAGGCGGCTGGGCCGCCGAAGCGGCGCCGGGCCTCACGGCCGCCCTGACCCTGCTGACCGCGATGATCCTCCAGGGAACCGCTGACCGGCCGGGCTGGGCGGCCCGGGCGTCGGGCCCGCCGGCCCCGGCCCCGGGCCCGGTGCCCGCCGGCGCGAGCGCCACCGGCATGGCCCACGGGATCGCCGGCCCCCTGGCCCTGCTCGCCCTCGCGGAGCGGGCCGGGGCATCCGTACCCGGCCGGCGGCGGGCGATCGAGGCCGCCGCCGACTGGCTCCTCCAGCACCGCGCGGACGCCTCCTGGCCCTGCTGGACACCCGACGGGCCACCGGGCGGTCGGCGCGACGCCTGGTGCTACGGCGCCCCGGGCATCACGCGCGCCCTGGACCTCGCGGCGTCCGCCCTCGGCCGGGACCAGTACGCACGTGAGGCACTCGACTGCCTCCACGCCCTCGCTGGGCGGGATCCCGGCACCTGGGACACCCGGGGAGCGGGCCTGTGCCACGGCTCCGCCGGGGTGCTGATGGCCGCGCTGCGCGGCCATTGCCCGGCGCTGGCCGAATCCGCCTGCGAACGAACCGTGGAACTGCTCGCGGGGCAGTGCCCGGACTCTCGGAGCCGCCGGACCGGCTTCCTGACGGGAGCGGCCGGCGCGGCCCTGGCCCTGACCCACTACGCGGACCTTCCGGCCCGCGACTCCCGGGCGCCGTGGGACAGCCTCCTGCTGACGGTGTGACGCCGGGCTTGGTGCTCGCGCTCCAAGAGCGCCTCAAAGCCGTTGTTGTCGCACGGCACTCGGCGGTTCGGCGGAAGGCGTCGGCAGGCTCCGCTGCCCGCTGCCCGCTGCCCGCTGCCCGCTGGCGGAAGGGTCGGGTCGGCGTGCCCGTGATCAATGCGTCGGTGTCTCGACGGTGTCGCGCCTACCATCTGCTGAAGTGCGTCACCGTGCCCACGTGGCCGGCCACCGCGCATCCTGTGATCGACCCTGGCCACGCATGACGAAGGGACACCTCATCGATGCGCCTCCTCCTGATCGGGCCACCCGGAGCCGGCAAGGGTACGCAAGCAGTGCGCCTCGCCTCCCACTTGTCGATCCGGCACATCTCCACCGGCGACCTGTTCCGCGAGCACATCGACCAGGGCACCGCGCTCGGGCAGCAGGCCGACCGGCACATGCGCGCCGGGCTTCTGGTTCCGGACGAGGTCACGATCGAGGTGGTCAAGGAGCGCCTTGCCCGCCCGGACGTCGAGCGCGGATTCCTGTTGGACGGGTTCCCCCGCAATGCCGTCCAGGCGGTGGAGTTGGACGGCATCCTGGCCGACTCGGGGTCGAGACTGGATGCCGTGCTCGACCTGGAGATTCCCGACGCCGAGGTGGTCGGCCGGATCGCAGGACGACGCGTGTGCCGTGAGGACCGCGGACACATCTTCCACGTCGAACACAGCCCGCCTGAAGTGGCGGGAACCTGCACCCTCTGCGGCGGTGAGCTGTACCAGCGGGATGACGACCGCGAGGCAACCGTTCGTAAGCGGCTGGAGGTCCACCACAGCGAGACGGCGCCGGTCCTCGACCACTACCGGGCCCAGGGGCTGGTGACCACGGTTTCGGCCCTCGGTCACGTCCAGGAGGTCTTCGTCCGTGCGCTGGCCGCGATCGGCCGGAGCCAGGCCGTTGTCCCGGACACCGCGAGCGATTGACCGCTCGGGCCGGTGGAGCGGGGCCGAGCATCCGGGCGCGACGGGGGCGGCCGTACCCGTGGTCGCTACGTGGGCGTCGTCTCCCCACGCCGGGCTGCCGGCGGCGCGGTGGCCGTGCCGCTCAGGCCGTGGTCGAGGAGTGCGTGCATGCGCCGAACGGGGAGGGCCGGATTGGCCGCAGCGCCCTCGGCGGTGCCGGGGTCGGTGAGGAGGGCCTCCAGCGTGTGAGGCGACAGGTTCGGGTTGGTGGCCGCTGCCCGGCGCACCGCCGGGTCGGGGTCGTCCAACGGAGGGTTGGGCAGGTCGGGATCGGCTGCGGCCAGGGCCCGTACCTCGGGGTCCGGGTGGGCGACGAGGTGAGCCCAACCGGTACGGGGAAACGTGGGCAGGTCCCGCACGTGCGGGCGGTGGGCCGGGCGGGCGACGAATACCTCCAGGAGGAGGTGCGGGGGAGCCAGCGGGTGGTGGCAGGCCAGCCGGATCCTCACCTCCTCGTCGTCGTCCCGCGCGAGCGTCTCGACGAGGTCCGCCGACAGGCCCGGCCAACTCGCCGCCACCCGGCGGAGCACCGGCTCCTCGGACGACGCGCAGGCGGTGAACCAGTCGGGCGACGGCCCGACGGCCGGATCGGGGTTCGGCTCGGCGAACGGCTCGCCGATGGGGCAGGCGCAGTCAGGACCGTGCCCGATGCCCCAGTCGATCGCCCAGTACTCGGCCCAGGTCCGGGCGAAGGGGTGCAGGCGCGCGCGCATCCGCACCTCCGCGTGCGGGTCCTCCTGCAACTCGGCGACCAGGTCCGGTTCCAGGTCGGGCCGGGTCGCGATCAGCGCGCGGACCCCTGCCCCGGGGTGGCGGGCGAGCCGGGCGAGGGCATGGGCCGGGGTGTGACGGTTCTGGGCCAGGAGGTGCTCGGTGCCGTCCGCGAAGCACTGCTCGACGAGGGCGGAGGACGGTGCGCACGCGGAGAACACGAATGCGTTGCGCGGGCCGAAGGAAGGCAGCCTGGCCTCCACCCGTTCCGGATCCGAACCCCAGCTCCTGTCCCACGCCTCCTCACGTATCGCGGGCTCCGGGTCGTCCAACAGCCCCGCCTGCTGCGCCGGGGTGAGCGACTCCCACCTCCAGGTGGCCAGTATCCGGATTTCGGGGTTCTCATGGTCGGTCAGGGAACGGAAGAAGGACGGGGGCATCTGCCGGGACGATTCGAGGCACCCGATGATCTCGTTAGCGGTGAGCTTGCCGTCCTCGCCCCCGTCCTGTGCGGTCAGGAGGCTCACGAGGATGTCGTCCGGCAACGGTCGGACCCGGCGGGGGTGGTGACGGGGCCCGCCGGCGAGCCACCCGCGGACGATCCCCGACGGGTCCGTGGCCAAGGGGGTGAGCCGAGTCGGGTCGACGTACCCGTTGCAGGCGAGCGCGCGGCGGATGACTCCGTCGGGATGGCGCAGGGCCGCGTCGAGGACGGCGTCGGGCAGGTCACGCCGCTCGCACAGCAGCGGGCCGGCCTCGCCCGCGGCTCGGTCCAACAGGCGCACGAGCACGTCGGAGGGGGCAGCCGGATTGAAGGCGATGCCGCGCAGCCATGGTGCGCGGAGAGAGTCGGACATCGCGTCATCCTGTCATTGCGTGAACACGATCGGCCCACCGGCCGCCGGCCGAGGATGCGGGGCGGGCGCAGTGGTCGCTGTCTCCCGAACCGGCTCACCCCTGCCGGCAGGGGCCCGGGACGATCACGTCGGGGCGTGGGAGAAGGTCAGCGCCCTGTCATGAGCGGGTCGGCGCGCGTCACCGGGGGGCGGGACCGCTCGTCACCTTGGTCCAGGCGCCGTTCTTCACCGCGTACACCGTGAGCCGGCGGTTGACCGTGTCGCCGTTCCCGTCGAAGGCGACGCGGCCCGTGACACCGTCGAAGGACTGCCTGGCCAGCGTCTGCGGAAGTTTCGCCCGACTGCCCGTGGGAAGGGCGCCGCCGTTGGCCGCCGCGACGGACTTCACCGCCTCGATCAGGCTCCAGGTCGCGTCGTAGGCGTAGGGGCCGTACCAGCCGGCGGCCTCCGAGTAGCCGGCATTCCGGTACCGGGCGAGGAAGTCCTGCCCGGCCGCCGACTCCTCGGCCGGTGCGCCGATGTTGGTCGCGAGGTCGCCCTCGGCCTTCGGGTTCGCCGTCAGGTACTGCTGGTCGAAGATGCCGTCGCCGCCCATCAGGGGCACGGTCACACCTGCCTGCTTGAGCTGCTGGGAGAGCCGTCCTGCCGTGTCGTGGTAACCGCCGAAGTAGACGGCGTCGGCCCCCGAGGACTGTGCCCTCTCGGCGAGCCCCGCGAAGCTGCTTTCCGCGGGATGCACCTGCTCGGTGCCGACGACGGTCCCGCCGAGCTTCGTGAACCCGGCGGTGAAACCCTTGGTGAGGGTGGTCCCGTGGGCGCTCGTGTCGTCCACCACGTAGACCTTGGTCCTCTTCGCCTTGTCGTGCAGGTACTGGGCGGCCATCGGCCCTTGGTCGACGTCCGTCGCGACGGTCCGGAAGTACGTGGAGTAGGGGCGGGACGCGGTGCCCGCGGCCCAGCCGGACCCCAGCGTCAGCACGGGGTTGGTGTTGGCCGGGGAGACGACGGCCATGTTCGCCTGCGCGAGCGGGGGCACCAGGCTCTGGGCGACGGCCGAGTTGAAGGGGCCGACGACGCCGAGCACCTTTTCGTCCGCCACGAACAGGGCGGCGTTCGCTGCGCCCTTGGCGGGATCGGCGGCGTCGTCCAAGGCCTTGATCTCGAAGGTCACGCCGGGGACGTGCCCGGTCTCGTTGGCGGTCCTGACCGCGAGTTCGGCGGAGTTCTTGATGCCGATCCCCATCGCGGACATGCCACCGCTGAGTGGGGCGTCCACGCCGAGCACCACCGTGACGGAAGAGCCCGCCTTGCCGTCGCCGGCGGCCCCGCCACCTCGGGGCGCATCCTCGTCCCCGGTGAGGGTCCAGGTCAGGACGGAACCGGCGGCGAGGGTGGCCAGGGCCGCGCCCAGCACCACGGAGCGCCGGGTGAGGGCTCGTCGACGGACGGATGTACGGCTGCCGTGATCGTGCTCCGTGGCCGGCACCCCGAGCGTGACGGGATCCCCTGCCGGAGGCACGGGCACCGGTACGGGGACGGGAGGGTCGGACGGCCGGTCGGGCACGGGACGCCGCGGGACGTCGGCTGCGGAGCCGGAATCCAGGACCGTGGCCGTCCGTCGCGCGGGCGTTCCCGGCGCCTCATGCTCCGGCTTGCTCGGAGCGGAATCGGACCCCGCTGATCGTTCCGCGACCGGAGCGGAATCGGACCCCGCCGATCCGTCCGCGACCGGAGGCGTCGGCACCGTCGAATCCCGCGTGGGCACCGGCCCTGCTTCCCCTCCTCCACCCGGTCCGTGCCCGGTGGACGCGTCCGCTCGGGGCCCTGAGGGACGCAGCACCGACGCCAGCATCCGCGCCGCTTCCGCCGCGCCCACGCGCTGCGCGGGATCCTTGGTGAGGAGCGCCTCCAGTACGGGCGCCAGCGGGCCCGCGTGGACCGGAGGCTGGTGCGGGCGGGTGAAGACGGCCACGGCGAGGGCGTGCAGCCCCTCCGCGGTGAACGGCGGGTGACCCTCGACGGCGTGGTAGAGGGTGGCGCCGAGCGCCCACAGGTCGTTGGCGGGAGTCGGGCGCTTGCCCTCCAGTTGCTCCGGAGGCATGTACTGGGGCGTCCCGATGACGATCCCGCTGTGGCTCAGCTTGGTCGTGGCATCGGCGAGGTGGGCGATGCCGAAGTCGGTGAGGACGACGCGGTCCTTGGCCAGGAGCACGTTGTCCGGCTTGATGTCGCGGTGGATGATGCGCGCCGAGTGCGCCTCGGCCAAGGCGTCGAGCACGGCCGCGCCGATCTCTGCCACGCGTTGCACGGGCAGTCGGCCCCGGCTGCGGATGGCGGCGGCGAGGGATTCCCCGCGGATCAGCTCCATGACGATGACGGGGGATCCGTGGTGCTCCACGACATCGTGGATGGTGATGATCCCGGGGTGGCTGAGAGTGACGGCTGCCCGGGCCTCGCCGGTGAACCGCCGCAGCAGCGAGGCGCGGTCGCCGTCGTCCATCCCCGGCGGGAAGAGGATCTCCTTGACGGCGACCTCGCGCCCGAAGAGCTGCTGGTCGAGGCCACGCCAGACCCGGCCCATACCGCCCTGGCCGATGCGTTCGACGAGCTGGTACCGGCCGGCGATGAGTTCGGGATTCTGCTCGGTCACGCGCACACTGTAGGTCCTGATGAGCCGGTCGGGTGACGAAAAGCCGATCACGGATGTGACGACGAGGACGCGGTGCACCCTGCGCGGCGGGGTCGGGGAGCTGTTCCCGGATCATCCGGATCCCACACGCCCTGACCTGCTGAAACCTTCTGGACTCAGGGCGACGGGTCTGCGTATCTTCTCGGAGGCCCCCGCCCACCCGGCGGGGGCCGTCCGCATGTCGTCCTTTTCCACGGGGGGTCCACCGTCATGTCCTTCAGCGCGCCCGGCTCACCACCGCCGCCTCCGCAGCAGCAGCCGCCGTACCCGCAGAACGGCCCGGCCCCGTACCCGGCCCCGCAGCCGGGCCCGTACCAGGGCCACCCCTACCCGGCCGGTCCCGTCCATCAGGCTCCGGCACCTCAGGGCGTGCTGCGTTCCCCGCAAGGACTCGCGACCGCTCTGACCTGGCTGCTGGGCACCGCGGTCGTGGCGCACCTCGCCTCGGCCGCCTCCGGCGTGTACGAGCAGTCGTGGCTGCGGGGTTTCGCAGGGGACACCCTCTTCGACGACCTCGAACTCAGCCTGTCCAACGGGTTCACCATCATCGCCGGGTTGCTCAAGCTGCTCTCGATGGCCCCCTCGATCGTCGTCTTTATCGTGTGGTTCCACCGGGTGCGCGTCAACGGCGGGATCTTCCGTCCGGATGCCTTCACCCTGAGCAACGGCTGGGCCATCGGCGGCTGGTTCATCCCGGTGGGCAATCTGTTCCTGCCCTTCCGGGTCGCCCGGCAGACCTGGAGGGCCAGCACTCAGCGGGCGCCCGACGGCTCCGAACGGCAGGCGTCCGCCGCACTGCTGACGGCGTGGTGGACGTTCTGGATCCTCGGGGTCTCCCTGGGCCGCGTCTCCGATCGGCTGTACATCAGGGCCGAGACCGTTGCGGCACTGAGCGACGCGGGCGCCCTCGGGATCGTCTCCGACCTCACCATGGTCGTGGCCGGGGCGCTCGCCGTCCTCTTCGTCCGCAGGCTCACGGCCATGCAGAACACCATGGCCACCGAAGGCCCGTACTCCCGGGTCTGACGACGGAGGCCCGACCCACGTCCCGGGTCAGCGGTGTTCGGACGCCATGGAGTCAAGGGTCTCCCGCATCATCCGGTCGATGGCTCCGGGCCGCCCGATCAGGGAATCGAACAGGTCGGCGAGCAACCACAACACGAAGCCGTGCCCCCGGGCTTCCTCCGGCGGAACCGGTCCGTACCGGTCGCGCCACGCCACGGTGTCCATGCCCATCGCGGCTGCCATGAGGACGCCGGTGATCATCGGCACCTGAGTCGGGTCCGCCGTTTCGAACGTGGGGAGTCTGCGGATCACGGCGGGGATCAGATCGCTGAGAGGATCCAGCCGGTTCCCGCCACCGGCTTGTTCGGCGATCAGGTACCCGGTCAGCACGCCCACCAGGAAGACGGTGCCCCGGGACACCTCCTCGCGCCCGTACGCGTCCACGGCGGCCTCGACCCGCTGCAGCGCCTCCCGGCGCTGCTCGGCAGGGGTCCGTTTCTCCAGGACGCGGTACGAGTCCCACGCCGCACGGATCGCCTCATCCACGACTACGCCTTCATCGGTCATGGAGTGACCGTATGCGAGACGACGCACCGGCCGGGAACCCAGGAGCGGGCAACGCAGGACGTCCGCCGGGGCTCACGCCGGCCGCGCGGGCCGAGGCGCGGCCGTGTCGCCGACCAGCGGGAGGGTCCGGTCCGCCGTCCGTCCGATCTCCTCCCCGTCCGGTGCGGTCGTCAGCGCGCGAGCCGTCCGGCCGTTGCCGTTCCGGCAACTTCCGTAGGTCCCGTGGCACTGGCCCGTGCATCATCGGCAGCGCGCCCTCCCGCCCGGGGACGGGTCGGATGACCCGTGGTTCGACAGGGCATCCCGAGCATCAGGAGGCTTCCCATGACGGAAAACGACGGCCACGGCCGAGGGGCCGGGCACGACGAGCAGGCGGCGGACACGATGTTCGAGCCGGCCGGCTGGGACGAGCGGTACGCGGGACAGGAGCGGTTCTGGAGCGGCGAACCCAACCCGCAGCTGGTCGCCGCCGCCGCTCGTCTGACGCCGGGGACCGCGCTCGACGTCGGATGCGGCGAGGGCGGCGACGTCGTCTGGCTGGCCGGCCAGGGGTGGCGCGTGACGGGGGCCGACTTCTCTGCCGAGGGGCTCGGCCGCGCCGCCCGTCATACCGAGGAGGTCGGCGTGGCCGATCGCGTCGACTGGTGGCAGGCCGATGCCCGAACCTTCGATGCCGGTGACCGTTCCTACGATCTGGTCACCAGCCACTACCTGCACGCCCCGGACGGTGGCATGGTCGAGGTGACCCGCCGGCTCGCCACGGCCGTTGCCCCCGGTGGGCTGCTCCTGGTCGTCGGCCACGCACCGTCCCCTGTGTTCACGCAGCTCTCGGCGAGCCACCGCAAAGCGATGTTCCTGGCCGCGGATCTCCTTCCCGGCCTGCCGGACGACTTCGAGCCCGTCGTCGTGGAACAGCTGGTCCGCACGCTCCAGCGGGACGGCGGCCCGGTCGAAGCCGAGGACTCGGTCCTGCTCGCCCGCCGCACCGAACGCTGAACGCCTTCCGGAGGCACGGTTTCCCACCCGGAGCACTCGGTGGGGGCACGCGCCCGCGCCCGAGACCGCGGGGGAGGCCCGGTGTGCGGGCGGATCGACCGGCAGCGGACGGCGGCCCGGTCGGGGAGGGGGCCCGGCCGGGGACGGCGCCAGGAACGTTCGGCACGGCGGAACGGGCCGGGGCGGCAACCGTGTGGTTGCCGCCCCGGCCCGGATGCCCGCGGGTCCCCGCGAGGTGCCCGTCAGACGTCGTGCGGCCGGTCGTAGTAGCCGCCGACCTGGCGGTGGTAGTCCTCGTTGCCGAGGTGGATGTCCCTGTCGAACTCGGGAGCGGCCTTGATCTGTTCCTTGGTCCGGTCGACGTAGATCTTCTGCTCGTCCGGTTCGACGCGGCTGACCGCGCCGGCCGGGAGGAGGATCTCCTTGCCGAAGATCCAGGGGCCGGTGTCGACCACGATGTAGGCGGAGCCGATGTCCTCGGAGTGCTTGTCGACCTTGCCGATGGAGCCGTCCGTGGCTTCGACCTTGTAGCCCGTCAGATCGGCACCGGCCAGGTGGCCGGCGGTGTCGCGGTAGCCCCACACGTTCTCAGTCATATCCAATTACTCCTTCATCGATTTCAGTGCCTCTTTCCGATGTGGTCCTGAAGAACCTGAAGAATCCGGAAGCGCGGCACCGTCAAGGGCTCGACTGCCCGGAAAGGTTTCCTCCACTCTCCGTGGATCGATCTTCTTGAGGGGACGAGCGGGAGTGGCTGCCGATCCGTTGGAGGTAGCCGGTTCCCGACTGCGTCACGGCCACCACCCCCGCCATGGCGCGGATGCCCCGAAAATCCAGGCTGTGACGGGCGAGATCCGGACATGACCGTGGGCCCCTCTCGGCCGAGAGGGGCCCACGACAACGGGCCGGTGAGCCCGACTACCAGCGGTACCAGCGGCCGCTACCCCCCTTGGGACGGGCGACGAAGCCGACCAACCACAGCACCAGGACGGCGATGGCGACCCACCAGAGGATCTTCACCGCGAATCCGGCACCGAAGAGAATCAGGGCGAGCAGAAGAACGAGAAGCAGGGGAACCATGTTTATTACCTCCGAGACGCCTTCTGTCCGGAGCCTGACAAACCATGCGCGCGGAACTTACCTGTTTCATATCGGCGCAGGTGGGAAGTCGAGTTCCCCGCCCGATCGGGGGCATTGCCCGCTGGATCGGTGGTTCCCCCGTTTCATGTTCCTGTTCGTGGACAGGCGAGTGGAGGCAAGGCGAGTTCCTATTGCGAGGAGTGATGGTTGTGTCGGCTGACGAGAAGACCCAGGCGAAGACCGAGCAGGCCAAGGGCAAGGTCAAGGAGGCCGCCGGCCGCGTCGTCGGCAACGAGCGCCTCACGGCCGAGGGTCGTGCCGACCAGGTCAAGGGCGACGCCCGTCAGGCCAAGGAGAACGTGAAGGACGCCTTCAAGCGCTGACGGCGGAGCCTGAGCACCGCGGGGTGTGTGGGGGGGGGGGGCCCCCCCCCGGGGGGGCCCCCCCCCCCCACACACCCCGCGGGCATGTCCGCCGTGACCGCTGGAGTGGTGTCGCCCCACATCCTCTACTCTCCCTGTCAGGTCACTCGACACCCGGTACACGTCGGGCGTGGTGCCGGCGAGGTCAGGGGGACGGTTCGTGATGGTGTTGGAGAGCGCTCGGCTCGCGGGCGAGCTTCCCGGGGCGGTGCTGGACCCGGCCCGGCTGGCGGCGGTGGCCGATACGGGGCTCCTGGACACTCCGTCGGAGGGGACCTTCGACGATCTGGCGCAGCTCGCGTTGGCGATCACCGGCGCGCAGAAGGCCTTCTTCACCGTGGCCGACGGCCGGCGCTCCTTCTGGAAGGCCGCGATCGGCCTCGATCCGTCAGGGGCGCGGGAGAACGACATCCGCGACAGTCCCTGCCACATCCTCATCGGCACCGGTAGGGAATTGATCGCCGAGGACGCCGCCACCGACCCCCGCATCAAGGACCTCGCCGCCGTCGCCGCCCTCGGGATCGGGGCATGGGCCGGGTACCCGGTCGTCTCCCCGGAGGGACACGTCCTGGGCGGGTTCTGCGTCGTCGACGAGAACCCCCGCCCCTTCGCCCCCGCCCAATCCCAGGCCTTGCAGACGCTGGCCCGCTCGGTGTCGTCCGAGATCGCCCTGCGCCAAGCCCTGCGCCGGGCCCGCGCCTCGGGCGACGCCTCGGCCGCCCTCGCCCGCACCCTCCAGGACAGTCTCCTGCCGCCCCGCCTCCCGGACACGGCCGACCTCGACGTCGCCGCCGTCTACCTGCCCGCCGACATCACCGGCGGGACCGGCGTCGATGTCGTCGGCGACTTCTACGACCTGTTCCGCACCCGAGGGCGAAGCTGGTGCGCGGTGATGGGCGACGTGTGCGGCAAGGGCATCGACGCCGCGAAGGTCACCGCGCTCGCCCGCTACACCGTCCGGGCGGAAGCCACCCAGCACACGAGCGCGGCCACCGTCCTGCACCGCCTCCACGAAGCCATGACCGAGCAGAAGGTCAGTGAACGCTTCCTGACCGCCGCCCTGTTGGTCTTCCGCCCCGACTCCGACGGCCACGGCGTACGCGGCCGCTACGCGAGCGCCGGTCACCCGCCCGCACTCATCCGCCGCGCCGACGGCACCGTGGAGGAACTCACCGCATCCGGCATGCTCCTGCACCCCCTCCTTCCCCCCGACCACGACCGTACGGAGACCGTCTTCCGCCTCGGCCCCGGCGACGCCCTCCTCCTGTACACCGATGGCATCACCGACGCCCGCGACCACCACCGAGGCCCCCGCTTCGGGGAAGAGCGCCTCGCCCGAGCCTTGGCCGCAACCCACGGCGCCGACGCCGGGCAAACCCTGGCTCACCTCTCCGGGGAAGCCTCCGCCCACTCCGGCGGCCATGCCGTCGACGACACCGCACTCATGCTCATCCGCGTCAGCCCCCACGCCCCCTGACACCGGGACCCCGGAACGCCCCGTCATCGACCAGGAGAAGGCCGCCCATGCCGGTACCGGCCGGATCGCGTTCTGCGGGCCACGACCTTGCCGGGGTCGACCGTCGCGGATTCCGGCGGCCCCGGGGTCCGGACCCTACTGGGGCGTGAGCGGGTAGTCGGTCACGGCGAGTTCGACGAAGGTGGCGAAGGAGATCTCCTTGGACGAGGAGACCTGTGCCTTGGTGATGATCTCTTCCACCTCGAGAGCGGTCATGTCCGCCTCGTCGACGAGGAGGTGGCGGAGCTCGAGCTCCGTGATGGTGCCGGTCTCGTCCTTGTCCATGGACTTGAAGGCTTCGACGAGCGCCTTGTCCTTGTCGCGGGGAGTGACGGTCATGGCGCCTCCTCATCGTTGATCGCCCACAGCGGGCGACGCGTCAGCGAACGTACCCGGCATTCGTGGGAATCAGCGCGGAACCGCCGGGAAACACGGACCGGCTTACCCCCAGGGCCGAAGGGATCGCGCCCTACGTCGAACAGCTCACCTTTCACTCGACGGATCCGCCGCAACAGATGCCCGATTCATACTCTTCCTGCACTTTTGCTCTCAGCCCGAGCCCGCCTTTTCGATGCCCGTATTGAAAATGACTATCATCATCGTATAGAAGTACGGGGTGCTTACCTCGCAACCGGTGCTGGAGCCCCGGACGGCCGGAGTCCGGCCGTTCGCGCTCACCGCACTCCGGCATCCCACGGTTTCCTCGCTCCTGGCGGATCACCGCTCCCTGCTGGCCGACCTCTTGGACGGCTTGGGATCACCGCTGCACATCGTGCTGCCCGAGGTCTTCGAGGAGAACGTCGTCGGACTCGGGCAGGCGTTCGCCGAGTCGGGTGTCCCTGCCGACATCCTGTTCGCCAAGAAGGCGAACAAGGCCGACTGTTACATCACGTCTGCCGCCGCACTCGGTGTCGGCATCGACGTCGCCGGCACGCCCGAACTGGTGAAGGCCCTGGCCGGGGGAGTGCCCGGACATCGGATCGGCATATCCGGCCCGGAGAAGGACGACAGGCTGCATGCCCTCGCCGTACAGCACGACTGTCTGGTCGCCGTCGATTCGGTCAGTGAACTGCGTCGCTTGGCAGCGACCGCGCGGCTCGCGCGGCGGCAGGTCAGGGTGCTGCTGCGGTCCCGGACGGCCGGCCAACCGGGAAGCCGGTTCGGGTTGTCCGCCGCTGAGCGGAAGGCCGCTGTCGGTCTGTGCGCGGAACTCGCCGCCCATGTCGGCCTCCGCGGATTCTCCTTCCACCTGAACGGCTACTCCACCGCGGAGCGCGCGATGGCGGCGAACGAGATGATCGAGCACTGCCTCGATGCCAGGCGGCGCGGCTCGCCCTCCGCGGAACTGGTCGACATCGGGGGCGGGTTGCCGGTCCGCTACGTCGAGTCCCGGCTCTGGGACGCGTTCATCGACCAGAACGAGCCGGCCCACTACCACGCGGCCAAGGACTTCAAAGACTTCTATCCGTACGGCGGGCAGTCCGCGGCCCAGGCCGTGCGCGCGATCCTGGCGCACCCGGTCGACGGCGACGAGAGCCTGTCCGTGAAGGCGCGGCGCCACGGCATCCGGTTCGTCGTCGAGCCCGGCCGGGCCCTGTTGGACCAGGCCGGATTCACCATGTACCGCGTACAGCAGGTCGACGACCGACGGGGGACCGACGGGTACGCGATCGTCACCGTCGCGGGCAACAGCTTCAGTCTCTCCGAACAGTGGTTCAACAGTGACTACCTCCCCGACCCGGTGCTGTTGTCCGCCCGACCCGTCGCCGACGAGATCTTCCCGGCCTGCGTCGCGGGCTCGACCTGCCTGGAGAACGACCTGGTGACCTGGCGGAAGATCGGCTTCCCGCGGCCCGTGCGGCGTGGTGACCACTTGGTCTACCTCAACACCGCCGGCTACCAGATGGACTCCAACGAATCACCGTTCCATGACGCCGCCCTGCCGCTGAAGGCGGTCCTGCGCCTCGGCGAGGGCGGGGGCCCGCCGCGCTGGCGACTGGACGGAATCTGATGCGCCCCCGTATGCAACCTCGAACGAAGGAGAAGCCTCGAATGTCACAGAGCTACGCCCCAACCGGGCAGTTGTGGCTGTTGCCGCAATCGCACCAGGAAGGGCTGGACCTCGACCACCGGAAGGTGATCGAGGTCGTCGAACGGGCGTACCGCGCCTTGCGCGAAGGCGGCTCGAACAACCCGGTCAAGACGATCATCGATGACCCAGAGCACCGCTCACTGAGCTATTCGATGGTGGCCAGGGACGCGGGCAGCGGCACCGTCTGCTTCAAGGCCGTCCACGAGTTCGACCCGCGCCGCACCCGGGACGCCTACCGGTTCCATTCGTTCGTCTTCCTCGTCGACGACACCACCGGGGCCCCCATCGCGCTGATGGACGTGGTGAAACTCGGGCCGTTGCGGTCCTCGGCCACCACCGCGCTGTTCGCCCGCGCGGCCTGCCCCGACGCGCGGAGCGCCCTGGTCGTCGGCACCGGCGTCCAGGGGCGGACGGCGCTGCCGATGCTGGTCGCGGCCATGCCGCAGCTGGAGCGGTTGCAGGTGTTCGGCACCTACCCCGAGGGCTTGCGTGCCGTCCAGGACAGCGTCGCCGGCCGCGAGGTCGAGATCGTGGGGGATCTCCGGGAGGCGGCGGGCGGGGCGGACATCGTGATCGGCGCCGCCGGCCTGTCCGTCACCCAGGAGGTCCGGCGCGAGTGGATGAAGCCGGGCTCGGTCGGCGTGCTGCTCGGGTACGGCGTACACGCCGACGTGTGTCACGGCGCGGACTACCGCATCGCCACCGACACCGCCCAGATGCACGCCACCTGCGACGACCTGCGCGGCGAGGACGGCCGCCTGCCGTCGGTGGACGCCGAGTTGCCGGACGTCCTGCTCGGCCGGGCACCTGCCCGCCGCCATCCGGACGACGTGGTCTTCGCATACAACAGCGGCATGGCGGTCACCGATGCCGCGCTGGGCCGGTACGTGGCGGATCTCGCGCTGTCGGGCGGGCGCGGGGAAAAGGTCAACTTCTGGTGAGCACCGACAGGACCGACACGACCGACAGGACCAACAGGACTGAGACGACCGGCACCGGCGTCGGGTGGTGGGTCACCAACTCGCGGACGCTGCTCAAGCTCGCGCTTCCGTTGATCCTGACCAACCTCGCCCATGTGGCGCTGACCACGGTGGACATCGTGATGCTCGGCAGGCTCGGCGCGGTCGAGATCGCCTCCGCCGGACTGGCCATCGCGCTGTTCAACCAGTTGCGCACCACCGGGACGGGCATGGTCACCGGGGTCAGCAACCTGGTGGCCGAGGCGCGGGTGCGGGGCGACCGGCAAAGGATCGGCGCGTTGCTGTTCGCCGGATTCTTCTGGGCGACCGTCTGCGGTGTGGTGTTCTGCGCGCTGCTGCTGTTGATCGGCCCGCTGCTCGTCCTGCTGGGTCAGGACCCGACGGTGGTCGCCAAGGCAGGAGAGTTCCTGGTGGTCATGGCGCCGGGCATGCTGCCCTGCCTGTGGTTCCAGAACCTGCGGCACTTCACCACCGGCCTCAAGCGGCCCGGGCCGCTGTTGGCCATCACGGTGGCCTCGGTCGGCGTGACCATCGCCCTGAACTACGCATTGATCCACGGCAAGTTCGGCCTGCCCGCATTCGGATTCGTCGGGGTCGCCATCGCCACCGTCACGGTGTTCCTGCTGTCCTTCCTGGCGTTCATGGTGGTGATCCTGCGCGACAACATCCTGCGCCCGTTCCTCACCTCGCCCGACGCGCGGCGCTGGGACGGGGACGCGGTCCGGTCCGTCTGGCGCCTCGGCCTGCCGATCTCGGCAACCTACGCCTCCGAAGCCGGCTTCTTCAGCGTGCTCACCCTGATCGTCGGCTCCCTCGGCGTCGAGGCCCTGGCGGCGCAGACGGTGCTCAACCAGATCGTCTACATCGTCTTCATGATCTCCGCCGGGCTGTCGCACGCGGCGTCGATCCACATCAGCGAGGCCGCCGGCGGCAACGACTGGGCGACAGCGCGCAGAACGGGGCTCCTCGGCGCGGCCTGGGGCGTGATCGCGACGCTGGTGGTCGCCGTGGTGTACGTGGCGGTCCCGAACCCGATCGTGTCCTTCTTCATCCCGGCCGAGCACGCCGGCAACTCGGACATCGTCGCACTGACCGTGACGGGACTGCTGATCGCCGCCCTCATGCAGGTCTTCGACGCCACCCAGAACATCGGCAACGGCATCCTGCGCGGCATCGGCGACACCGCCGGACCGCTGCGGATCTCCCTCGTCGGGTACTGGCTGATCGGGCTGCCCGCCGGCTACCTCCTCGGGGTGACCGTCGGCCAAGGCGTCAAGGGTGTCTGGATCGGCCAGACCATCGGTCTCGCGGCCACCGCCACCATCCTGCTGGTCGCCTTCCTGCGCCGCGTCGATCGGCTCGGCCGAGCGACGGCCGGCGCACCCGTCCCGGAACCGGAGTCGTCATGAACCACGTCCTCGCACCAGCCGCATCCGCCTCCTTGATACGCAGCGAGGTGGCGGGCCTGCCCCGCTACGATCCCGGCGCCGGCGCCGACGAGGTGGCTGCGCTCAGCGGCGTCCGCAGCGTCATCAAACTCTCCAACAACGAGAGCCCGTTCGGCGTCTCTCCCGCAGTGGCCGAAGCCGTACGGCGGGGGCTGGCCGACGGCGTCTCGCGCTATCCCGACCCCACCGGGAAGAGGCTGATCGAGGCCATCGGGAAAGCACTGGACGTCTCCGGCGAGCGCGTGGTGCTCGGCAACGGCTCGGAGAACATCCTGGAGCTGCTGTGCCGGGCCGTGCTCGATCCCGGTGACCTGGTGGTCACCCAGGCGCCCGGGTTCAGCCTCCACGAGATCTTCCCCCGTGTCATGGGTGCCCGGGTGGAAAAGGTTCCGGTCACCGTCGAGTTCGGGTTCGACGCGACCGCCTGGCGCGAGGCGCTGGCCGCAGGCCCGAAACTGGTCTTCCTCGCCAACCCGTGCAATCCCACCGGTGCGATGCTCGGCGCCGGCCAGTTGCGGCGTGTCGTGGCCGACATCCCGGAGTCGTCCCTGCTGGTGCTCGACGAGGCGTACGGCGAGTTCGCCCGGCCCAACCCGGAGTATCCCGACGGGCTGGAGACCCTGAGGGAGCTGGACCGGCCGTGGATCGTACTGCGGACCTTCTCCAAGGCCTACGGCCTGGCGGGCTTCCGGGTGGGGTACGGCGTCGCCTCCGATGCCGCCCTGATCCAGGCACTGGACCGGGTCCGCACCCCGTACAACGTCAACAAACCGGCCCAGGACGCGGCCGTTGCCGCCCTGGGTGACCACACGCACCTGGCGGACACGGTCCGCCGGACCGGCCTGGAGATCGCCAGGGTCACCGACCGGCTGCGCGCCGCCGGACTGCGCGTGGTCCCGTCCTCGACCAACTTCCTCTTCATCGACACCGGTTGCCGCTCCGACCGGGTCGCCCAGGAGCTGCACCGCGCCGGAATCATCGTCAAGGCGTGGCGCGAGCCGGGATACGAGAACTACATCCGAGCCTCCCTGTCGACCCCCGAAGAGAACGACGTCTTCGTTCGGCGTTTGGCGGAGATCTGCGCGAAAGGCATCTCATGATCAAGAACAAGGTGTCCGACCTGATCGGACGGACTCCTCTTGTGAAGCTGGCAGTCAGGGACGGCTCGGCAACCGTCCTGCTGAAGATGGAGCAGTACAACCCGACGGGCACCGCCAAGATCCGGATGGCCAGGAACATGGTGGACGAGGCGGAGGCGGCGGGGATGCTCACCCCTGGTGGGTGGCTGGTCGAGTCCACCTCCGGCAACACCGGCCTCGGCCTGGCGCTCATAGCCGCCGAACGCGGATACAAGTTCACCGCCGTGGTGGACAACCACTCCAGTACGGACAAACTGCGCGGCATGCTCGCCTACGGCGCCGACATACTCAACGTCGCCGGGGAAGCCGACGGGCTCGCCACCGCCGAACGTGACACCGTGGCCGAGCGACTCGCAGCCGAGCACGGCGCCTACTGGACCGCGCAACACCGCAACCAGGGCAACCCCAACGGCTACCGACCACTGGCCCTCGAGCTCCACGACGACCTGGGCGACGACATCCACTACCTGTACGGGGCCGTGGGCACCGGTGGTTCGCTCTGCGGCACCGGCCGCGTCCTGCGGGAACGCATACCGGACCTGCGCATCATCGGCGTCGAGCCGGTGGGGTCCGTCGTCTTCGGCGGGAAGGGCGCGCCCTACCACCAATCCGGCACCGGTACCCCCGAAGGCTCGGAGATCGGCGGCGTCGTCGACTACGAACTGTTCGACCAGGGGGTCAAGGCCGGCGACTCTGAGGCATTCGAGACCTGCCGGTACCTGGCGAGGAACTTCGGCATCCTGATCGGAGGTTCGGCGGGCGGCGTGGTCTACAAGGCGTTGGAGCAGGCGCAGAGCGCCGGGTCCGAAGCCACCATCGTCGTGCTGGTCTGCGACGGCGGCGACAAGTACCTGGACACCGTGTTCAACGACGACTGGATGGCGGCCAACGGCCTGTACGACGAGCAGGTCGTCCACAGGCTGGCCTCGATGCTGCGGTAACGCCCGCCGGCAGTCGCTCGCATCGGTGTACGCGGCGCCTCGCGACCGGCGGTCGCGAGGCGCCGTGCTCGGTCCCGCCCGGGCCGCGCCCTCCTGTCGACCCGCGCCCGCAGCTGCGTCGGGCGAGACCTACCGCCCGTTCCGGCGTCATACGGCGGCGCGGTGTTCCGCCGTGCCATGGCGAGCCGCCCGGGACGCATCGAACTACCCGCCTGTGGAGGCTCTTTCGGAGGGATCCGTCATCCGTCCGGCTGAGCCACCGGGGCCTTCTGTCGTCACGGACGAGGTGATATCGTGCCACTAATGAAAACGAAAACGATTACCATAGTAGTTACGGGGTTGATGGTGTTCGCGGTCGCGGGGTGTTCCGGCCGCGGACCTTCCGATGCCAAGGGGCAGGAAACGACGACGGGCACGAGCGCGACGACCTACCCGTTCAGCATCAAGAACTGCGGCATCGATGTCGCCTACAAGGCAGCCCCGAAGAAGGTCGTCACGCTGAACCAGACGGCCGCCGAGGTCCTCATCCACCTGGGGGTGGCCGACCGGATCGCCGGATCGGGCTACGAGATCGAAAAGACGCCGGACGCGATCGCCGAGCAGTACAAGAAGATTCCGCTCCTGTCCGCCCCCGGGCAGGAGATCAAGCACGAGAAGCTGCTCGAAGCACAGCCGGACTTCGTCTACGGCTCCTTCGCGAGCATGTTCACCGCGGAGCAGTCCGGCGACCGGAAGCAACTGCACGATCTGGGTGTCCCCACCTACCTGACCGAGTTCGACTGCTCGTCCCACGAGAGCGTGGCGGGCGCGAACTTCGAGATGATGTACGAGGAGTACCGCCGGCTGGGCAGGATCATGGGCGTGCCCGCCGCCGGAGAGAAACTGGCCGCCGATCAGCGGGCCGTGGTGGACAAGGCGGTGGGCGCCGTCGAGAAGCGGGACACTCCGCTGAAGGTGATGTGGTTCTACTCCACCTACGAGGGCACTCCGTGGGCAGCGGGTCCCGGTGGTCTGCCGCAGCACATCTCGGAACGCGTCGGTGTCCAGAACATCTTCGCCGACGCGAAGACCAAGTGGGCCGAGGTCAGCTGGGACCAGGTCGCCGCCCGGAACCCCGATGTCATCATCCTGGCCGACCTGACCCGGGGCGAGCCCAACGACACCGCCGAGGAGAAGATCGACCTGCTCAAGAAGGACCCCCTCACCAGCAAGCTCGACGCGGTGAAGGGCGACCGGTTCATCTCCATCCCCGGCACGCACATGGATCCCGGCTACGGCAGCGCATCCGTGGTCCCCGCGCTGGTCGACGGCCTCAACAAGCTCGGGTGAGCTGCAACCACCATGACGTCGAATCCAAACAGGACAGCCACGGCCACCGGAAACCCGATCACCGGCCGTGAAAAGGCCACGGTGCGCCCGCGGCGCACCTCGACGGTGGCTCTCTTCGCCCTGGCCGTGGTCGGCTTGCCGGCGTCGGTCGTCGCCGCGTCATTGTTCGGGAGCGCGAACATCCATCCCCTCGATGTCGTCTCCACGATTCTGCGGCACATCGGTCTGGGCGGTATCGCCCCCACCCCGCCACTGCCAGGGTTGATCGACGCCCTGATCTGGGAGTCGCGCTTCCCGCGGGTGTTGCTGGCCGCCGCTGTCGGCATGGCCTTGGCGGTCTCGGGCACCGTCCTGCAAGCGGTCACCCGGAATCCCCTGGCCGACCCCTACCTGCTGGGAGTCTCCTCCGGCGCCTCCACCGGCGCGGTCGCCGTGCTCCTCCTGGGCATCGGCGGAAGCGTCTCCCTCTCGACCGGGGCTTTCGTCGGCGGCCTGGTCTCCTTCGGCCTGCTGATGGCCCTGCTCGGCGGTGGCCGCGTCGCCAGTCCTTCCCGGGTGGTGCTCACCGGCGTGCTCGTGTCCCAGTTCTTCGCCGCGGTCACCTCCGTCATCCTCATGGTCAGCGGGGACGCCAACTCCACACGCGGGTTCACCTATTGGCTGCTCGGCACCCTCGGGGGCGCCCGGTGGGAGGGGGTGACCGTGAGCGTCGTGATCATCCTGATCGGGGTGGTCGCCGTGCAGTTCTTCGCGCCCGCCCTCGACGCCTTCACGTTCGGGTCGGACTCCGCCGCCGCCCTGGGAATCAACGTCACCGCCGCCCGCGTCCGGCTGATGGTGCTGACCTCGGTCATCACGGCGGCGGCCGTGGCGGCCTCCGGCGCGATCGGCTTCATCGGCCTGCTCGTCCCCCATGCCGTCCGCATCCTGGCGGGCCCGACGCACCGCTCCCTGCTCCCCATGTCCGCGATCGTCGGCGCCATCTTCCTCATTTGGGTGGACGTGTTCGCACGGACGGCGTTCTCACCGCACGAACTACCCGCCGGCGTCATCACCGCGCTTCTCGGCGCACCCGCCTTCGCGCTGGTCCTGAAGCGTTTGGAGTCCTGATGGGCCGCATCACCGCCACCCGACTCTCCTGGTCGGTCAAGGGCCATCGGCTGCTGGACAACATCGAGATGGCGGCGCATGAAGGAAAGATCGTAGGCCTCCTCGGCCCCAACGGCTCGGGCAAGTCGACACTCCTGCGCCTGCTCGCCGGACTGCGCCGTCCCGACACCGGAACCATCCGCTACGACGACACCAGCCTGGACGACCTGAGCCGTCGGGTACTGGCACGACGGCTCGCAGTCGTCGAACAGGACGTGGCCGCCCACCACCACGTCACCGTCCGCCAGGTCGTGGAACTGGGCCGCACACCGTTTCGCGGCCGCTTCGACGCGTTGACCGAGCACGATCGACGGATCGTCGACGCGGCGCTGGAGCGGACCGACATCACCGACGAACAGCACCGGAGCTGGCACACCCTCTCGGGAGGGGAGAAACAGCGTGCTCAGCTCGCGCGAGCCCTCGCCCAGGAACCCCAGGAGATCCTGCTCGACGAACCCACCAACCACCTCGACATACGCCACCAGCTCGAACTGCTCGACCTGCTGGTATCTCTCGACGTCACCTGCGTCATCGCCCTGCACGACCTCAACCTCGCCGCCCGATACTGCCACCACGTCGTCATCGTCGATCGCGGACAGGTGGCCGCTGCCGGCGTTCCGGAGGACGTGTTGACCCCGGAGGTGATCAAGTCGGTCTACGGCATCGACGCGCTCGTCGACCGCGAGCCCACCACCGGCATGCTCCGGATCACCTACCTGGCCGCCACCGCCACGCGATCGACTGCCGGGGGAGCGATGCGACTCGGGCTCCCGTAGGAGGCTCATCTCATCAGCTGCCGAGCACCCCGGCCGCGCCGCTGTCGCCGACGGGTTCGGCGCGGCTGTCGGCATACAGGCCGCCTACGGGCCACCCACCGGGCGACCTGGGCGTCGAACCCCGTGCGCGCAGGAGCATCCCGCCCTCGGGTGGCGCGAAGGCCGGGGCGGGGTACGGGGTGTTTCAGGCGGGCAGGGTCATCAGCAGCAGGGGGGCGCCGGTGGGTCGGGGGGAGCCCGAAGCGGGTTCGAGGGTGAGGCCGACCGCGGTGGCGTCGGTGGGGTCGCCGCTGAGGAGGACGGTGCCGTTGGCGTGGATGAATCCGGCCGGGTGCATGGTGCCTCCGATGTCGAGCCACAGCTGGTAGGTCTTGCCCGGTGCAGGCGTGGGCAGGCCGGTGGCGGTGAAGACGGCCTGGTTCCGCCGCTTGGAGGTGACGACGGTCGTCAGTGCCCCGTTGGTGGCCCTGCCGTGGGTGGCGCGGGCATCGGGAGCTGCAAGCACGGTGGTGACGGAGGCGAGTTGCTGTTCGACCTGGCGGGCCCGCTCGGCGGACTGTTCGCCTTCCTGGTGCTGCCAGGCGGCCAGACCTGCGAAGGACGCGGCGGCGGCCAGGCCGGCGGCGAGGGCGAGGGGTCCGGCCTTGCGCCGGAGCACGGTGGCGAGCCGCTTGGCCGGGGCGGTGGCCGGCACCGGTGGAGGGAGCTGCCGGACGCCGTCGATGGCGGTCATCGTGCGCGACTTCATGGCGGCGGGTGGGGTGCGGGCCGTGGCGGCGGCGAGCCGTGCGGCGGTGGCCTCGAACTCGGCCACCTCCTGACGGCAGTTGGCGCAGCGCGGCAGATGGCCGCTGAAGGTCTCGCGGTCCGCGGGGTCGAGGGCGTGCAGTGCGTAGGCGGCGGCCAGGGTATGGACATCGGTGTGGCGCCGGTTCATGCGGTCACCCCCGTGCGGTCGCGGAGTCGGAGGGGCGAGAAGGCCCGCTGGTCGCCGTGGGCGACCGGTCGCACGACCTCGAGGAGGCCGGTGCGGCCGACGGGAGTGCCGTGGCCGAAGGGGGCCGGCTGATTCCCAGGACGGTCTCCGGCCACGGCGACCGGCTCGAGTGGCGGCCGGGTGTGCCCGGCCCGGGGCGGGGTGTCCATCGCATACGAGTCCTTCGCTGCGGGGTGCGGCACCGGGTCGGCACGGGAGCGGTCCGGTCCTGGAACCAGGGATGTTCCGACTGTTCTTCGGAGCGGACGCACGTGCGGATGGGAGGACACTTCGTCACCGGAGCGGGCTCTCGCCCGCTCGGCCGCGGACAACCCTTTTGCACGGGCCGCTCCCGCGCGCAAGTCCTGAACCCTCCCGGCACGGTGGACTCATTCGTTCGGGGGATGGACCAATCCGCCGGGTGGGTGCCACCGAATGCCAGGTGTGAGCAGCTTCCGCACCACCCTCAATCGGGCCTCTCTAGGGGCCCTGTCCGGCCTGCTGGCCGGCTTCACCGCGCTGGCGGTGGCCGAGCTGACCGCTGCCCTGGTGCGGCCCGAGGCCGGTCCGGTGACGGTGGTCGGCGGAGCGGTCATCGATCGCACCCCCGCCCCGGTGAAGGACTTCGCGATCCGCACGTTCGGGGAGAACGACAAGTTCGTCCTCCAGCTCGGCATCCTCGTGCTGCTGGCCCTGTTCGCGATGGCGCTGGGCATGTTCGCCCTGCGGTACCGCAGGGCCGGGGCCGCCGGTGTACTGGCGTTCGGGATCATCGGCGGGGCCGCGGCCCTGAGCCGTCCCGACAGCGCCGGGATCGCGGACGTCCTGCCCTCCGCGGTCGGGGCGCTGGCAGGCGCCGCGGTCCTCTACCTCCTGGCCGCCAAAGCCGTCCCCACCGCAGAGCCGACGGCTGGTGAGGTCCCCGCGGGCGGCTGGAGCCGCCGCGGATTCCTCACCGCCGCCACCGCCACAGCGGCCGCGGCAACCGCGGCCGGCGTGCTGGGACGGGTCCTGTCCGGGCAGCGGGGCCAGGGCGCCGTCGCCTCCCGCAACGCCCTCACCCTGCCCGCCCCGGCGTCACCCGCCCCCGAGCTACCTGTCGGCGTCCAACTCCGAGTGCCCGACATCAGCCCGTTCACCACGCCGAACCGGGACTTCTACCGTGTCGACACCGCCTTGGTCGTACCCCGCGTCGACGCCGCCACCTGGCGGCTTCGGATCCACGGCAAGGGCGTCGCACGGCCCCGCACCTACACCCTCGAGCAGCTCCTGTCCCGCCCGCTGATCGAACGCGACATCACCCTGACCTGCGTATCCAACGAAGTCGGCGGCCCCTACCTCGGCAATGCCCGATGGCTCGGCGTACGCCTGGCCGATCTCCTTGCCGAGTGCGGGGTGAAGGCCCCGTCGAAGGGCGGCCGCGCGGACCAGTTGGTCGCCCGCTCCGTGGACGGCATGACGCTCGGCTCCCCGGTCGAGGACGTCATGGACGGACGCGACGCCATGCTCGCCGTCGGCATGAACGGCGAACCGCTGCCCTTCGACCACGGCTTCCCCGTCCGCATGCTCGTACCCGGTCTCTACGGCTACGTCTCGGCGTGCAAGTGGATCGAGGACATCGAGCTCACCACCTTCGATGCCTACGACCCCTACTGGGTCAAGCGCAAGTGGGCGCGCAAGGCGCCGATCAAGACCCAGTCGCGCATCGACACCCCCAAACCGTTCTCCCGCCCCGCCGCCGGAACCGTGACCGTCGCCGGCGTCGCCTGGGCCCAGCGTCGGGGCATCACCCGCGTCGAGGTCCGTGTCGACGACGGTCCCTGGCAGGACGCCGACCTCGCGAACCAGGCGGGCGTCGACACCTGGCGCCAGTGGTCCTACCGCTGGCAGGCCACCCCGGGCGGACACACGATCACCGTCCGCGCCACCGACGGCACCGGGACGGTGCAGAGCGAGCAGCGGGCCCGGACCATCCCCGACGGGGCGAGCGGCTGGCACAGCGTCTTCGCCACCGTCTCCTGAACCACCGGACCGGCCTCCCCGTGGCCGAGCCGGCAGGACCACCAACCATGTGACGAACCCCCGATCGACCCATACAAGGAGCGAACAATCATGAACAGCATGCGGATCCGCCGTACCGCCCTCGCCGTTGCCGCCGCCGCGGTGCTGCCCTTCTCGCTGGCCGCCTGCTCGGACTCCGGCAGCGACGCCAAGGCCTCCTCCACCCCCACCGCCGGCGACGCCGCCAAGACGGGCGAGAGCGCTCCCGCCGATGACGCGATGACGAGCGACAAGCCGTTCGGCGCCGCGTGTGCCGGTGTTCCCGCCGATGGGGCGGGCTCGTTCGACGGCATGGCCAAGGACCCGGTCGCCACGGCGGCCTCCAACAACCCGGCCCTGTCCACCCTGGTGGCCGCGGTGAAGCAGGCCGGCCTGGTCGACACCCTCAACAACGCCAAGGACATCACGGTCTTCGCCCCGACCAACGATGCCTTCGCGAAGATCCCGAAGGCCGACCTCGACAAGGTCCTGGCCGACAAGGCGACGCTGACCAAGATCCTCACCTACCACGTCGTCGGCCAGAAGCTCACCCCGAAGCAGCTGGAGAACGGCTCCTTCGAGACCCTGCAGAAGGGCATGGTCACCACCGCCGGCTCCGGCGAGGCCTACAAGGTCAACGACACCTCGAACGTGGTCTGTGGCAACGTGAAGACCGCCAACGCCAACGTCTACATCGTCGACACCGTCCTGATGCCCAAGTAGCCGGGCGGGCGCCGATCGGCGCGGCACTCGTGTGGGAGCGAGATCAAGCGTGGTGGCCCGGCATCCTCCGAGACGGAGGATGCCGGGCCACCGGCACGTACCGACCGCGTTCCTTCCGGCGGATACGGGTCGGAGCCGGCGGGGCGCGGTGGGCGCTGTCCAGCAGTGGCCGGGGGAGCTTCGCACCACGCCGGCTGGACCTGACGGCCGCGCCCCGACCGCGTACGGATCGCCGATGGCGGGGCCCGGCGCCGTCAGGAGCGCGTCATGAGTTGCGGGGGCCGCGTCAAAAGGGCATCAGCAATCCGCCGCACGTGTCGCCCCGGCCCTTTCATGGAGGCGTAGGTACGCATGGGGGACTTGGAAGAGAGGGAATGCGGCCGTGCGCAGAGTCGTGGTCGGCGTGAGTGGAACCCCGGGAAGCCTGTCCGCGCTGCACCGGGCAGCCGCGGAGGCACGGGTGCGGGATGCCGAGTTGTGGGTCGTCATGGCCTGGCAGGCTCCCGGGGGCGAGCTCGGAGGCCGCGGCTCCTGCAACGTCACGGCCCTGACGTCCTGTCGTGCCGCCGTCGTGGAGCGGCTGCGCGAGGTGCTGGACGGCGCCTTCGGCGGCGCGAAGCCCGGTGTCACCCTCGCGGGCGTCACCGTACGGGCGACACCCGGCGCGGCCCTCGTGGACACCGCTCGGCGCTCCGAAGACCTCCTGGTGGTGGGAACCGGCGACCGCACCCCGTTCCGCCGGTTCGTCCGCCCCTCGGTGGCCCGCTACTGCCTCGCCCACGCGGCCTGCCCGGTCCTCACCGTTCCGCCGTCGCCGCTCCAGGCGGAGCTGGATGCCGTGCACCGTCGCAACTTCTGGCGGATGTCGCTGGACGCGCGTGAACTGGCCCCATGAACGCCGGACGTCATGACCGACTCGTTCGGTCAGGTCGTCCGTAGGGGCAGGCCGAGGCCCGGCCGGTGTGGTGAGGTAGGTGGAGGAGTCAAGTCGTCGTTGTACAGGGCTCGTACCCAGTTCTCCTGGTACAAGGTGTCGAGGTAGCGCTCGCCGAGGTCAGGGGCGATGCCTACCGCGGTGAGGCCGGTGTCCGGGTGGCGTGCCAGCCACTTCGTCGCTCCGCTGACGACCGTGCCGGTCGAGCCGCCGAAGAGGAAGCCCCTCCGGGCGAGGGCCCGGCAGGTGCGGATGGTGTCCTCTTCGTCGACGAGTACGGCCTCGTCGACCAGGGACCCGTCGAGGAGCGGTGGTGGGACGCTCATGCCCAGTCCGGGAATCATGCGCCGCCCCGGTGCGCCGCCGAAGGTCACGGAGCCCGCGCTGTCAACTGCGATGATCTTGACCGGGCGGTGCCAGTCGCTGAAGTAACGGGCGCACCCCATGAGCGTGCCGGTGGTACCGGCCCCGACGAACAGCACGTCGAGTTGGGGAAATCCCCGGGCGATGGCCGGAGCGGTATTGCGGTAGTGCGCCTTCCAATTGGCCGGATTGGTGTATTGGCTGAGCCATACACACCGGTCGTCGGCCTCGCACAGGCCCTTGACGTACTCGAGCCGGGCGGCGAGCAAACTGCTGCCCGCCTCGTGGTCGGTGACGACGTGGACGGTGCTGCCCAGGGCCTCCATCATGAGCCGGGTCGCCAGATTGCAGCGGGAGTCCGTCACGCAGACGAACCGGTACCCCCTGCTGGCCGCGATCACGCTCAGGGCGACGCCGAGGTTTCCGGAAGAGGACTCCACCAGGACGGAGTCCGGGGTGATGGTGCCGTCCCGCTCGGCGGACTCCACCATCTCGGTGGCGGCCTTCAGCTTGACGGATCCGGCGAAGTTGAATCCCTCGCACTTGAGGAAGAGCGGGCAACCGAGAGACGCCCGAAGGTCGATGAAGAGTTCCTCTTCGTTGAATTCGTGGGGAACGGATATGACACGCACGATGGTCTCCTCAGGTCCGGAAGCACGGCTGGGCGTCCCGGTGACCGGACAGCCGGCCACGGCCGCACGGCGCCGGTGTTCACCCGTACCGGCGCAGGTCGTGGAAGAAGTCGTCGATGATCCGCAGTTCGCCGGACCTGACCACCTCGTCGTACACGTACTGGCCGACGGCCAGATCGAGGACGCCGAGGCCGAACGGTGAGAACACCGTGGTCCGGTCCGTCGGTACGGTGATCCGTCCGGCCATGACGTCGTCAAGGGTGCCGGCGAGGAAACGGCGGTTGCCGGTGAGCCGTTCCGTGAGGTGCGGTGAAGTCCCGGCCCTGAGGCAGTGGTCGATGTCGTCGACGATGTTGGTCGACGCGAGCAGGACCTGGGGGGCGAGGTCACGCAACGAGACGTGCAGGACGAGCGGATGGTGGCCGAACCAGGACGGGTCATTCACGTGGGGCCTGCCGGCGACGGTGGCGAAGACCACGAGGTCACTGGCCCGCACCAGATCCTCCGCGCACTTGTGAACGGTGATGCGGCCGGTGGCCCCCGACTGCTCCAGATACATCCGGAATCCGGACGCGCTGGTGGGGGAGAGGTCGTGCACGCCGAGTTCGTCGAAGGTCCATCCCGTGCCTGTCAGGAAGGTGTGGATGTAGCGGGCGATCAATCCCGCTCCGATGAACCCGACCCTGGCCGGTCGGGGTCGGCCACGGCTGAGCCGGTCGGCCGCCAACACCGCGGAAGCGGCGGTTCTGCTGGCGCTGATGACAGAACTTTCCAGACAGGCGAACGGGTAGCCGGTGGCGGGATCGTTGAGGATCAGGACGGCCGAGGCCCGAGGGATGTCGGACGCCACGTTCTCCGGGAAGCTGGAGATCCACTTCAGCCCGTCGACCGGAACGGATCCGCCGATGGAGGCGGGCAACGCGATGATGCGTGCCGAGGGGCGGTCCGGGAACCGGAGGAAGGAGGACGGGGGGTTGACCGTCAGACCGGCGCCGTGCAGCCGGTAGGTGTCCCGGACCACCCGCACGATCTGCTTCTCGCGCCCCAGGAGGACGCGGTGGACCTGGGACCCGGAGATCACCGCGAAGGGCGGTACCCGGAGTCCGGCGCCATGGGCGTTCGTCGTGGTCGAGTCGGTGGTGGTCATGGGACGGTCACCTCGATGGTGGGGGAGCAGTCGTTCGGGCGCAGGGGCTCGCCCATGGCCACGATCACCTCACGGGGTCCTTGGAAGGCCTCGCGGCTGTGGGCGGTACGGAGGTTGTCCACGAGCAGGAGGTCTCCGGTCTGCCAGGGGCGGCGGACCGTGTGGGCCTCGTAGACGGTGTTGATGAGTTGGACGGTCTCGGGGGAGAGGGGGTCGCCGTTGCCGTGGAAGGTGTTGAACGGCAGGCCGTCGGCGCCGTACTCGGCGAGGAGGTACTCGCGTATCTCGGGGTCGATGGTCCACTCGTTCAGGAACGCGATTTGGTTGAACCAGCATCGCCGGCCCGTGACCGGGTGGCTCAGGACGGCGCTCCGTCGCTGCCGGGTGTGCAGCGTGCCGTCGGGCTGCCAGGCGAAGGCGATCGCGTTGGCCCGGCAGTAGCTCTCGATCCCGTCACGGTCGTCGGTGCCGAACGCCTCGGCGGCCGAGGCCCCGATGTCGTTGCCGTAGCTGCGGGTCAGCAACCAGCCTTCGCGGGCGAAGCGCCCGGAGACGGCGGGCGGCAGCGCGTCGAGTACGGCTGCCGAGTCGGCCACGGCCGTCGCGCCGCCGGTGGTGGGGGCGCCGAGGCAGGCGAACAGGAGGAGGGACGGGAACGTCAGCGCGTAGCTGAGCTCGTGGTGCATGCACATCGGCTGATTGGCGGGCCACGTCGCCGAGGAGTAGACACCGTCGACGTAGTTCTGACGGGGTGCGAAGGCTTCCTTCTCCGTCACGGGTGAGGCACCGAGCCGGTGGAGGATCATGCCGAGGGCCGCCGGGTCGCGCAGGCCGAGGCCGCGGACCATGGCGGCGCCGTGTTCGACCAGGGCGGCGCGCAGCACGTCGCGCTGCCGCCCGATCCAGTCCACCGGGTCGGCGGCCGCGTCGACGCGCAGGAGCGGCAGACCGTCCGACCGGCTCTCTCCGGCGGGGAAGGGAAAGGGGAGGGAGATGGACATCTTCGTTCCTCTCGGTCTCGTCCACGGGTGTTGAGGGTTCACGGTGCGTCGCCGGCGGGGAGGCGGTCTTCGAGCACCCGGGCCAGATCTGCCAGGCACGGGTGGTGGGTCAGGTCCTTGAAGGAGATCTTCCGGTCCAGGGCGACCACGACCCGCAGGGCCGACAGAGAGGTGCCGCCCAGGTCGTGGAACCGGTCCTGTCGGCCGATTCGCTCCACCGGGATTCCCAGCACCTGTGACCACACCGCGGCGAGGCGTTGCTCAGCCGGGGTGCGGGGAGGCCGAGGACCATCGCGCACCTCGCCCCGGTCCTCCGCGAGTGCGAGCAGTGCCTTCGTGTCGGTCTTGCCGTTCGCGGTCACCGGCAGCCGGTCGAGCCGGTGGAAGGCCGACGGAACCATGTACGCGGGCAGCGAGGTGTCCAGCACGTCGCGGAGTCGACCGGCATCCGGGGCCGCGGCCCCGGTGTAGAAGGCCGCCAGGAACGGTTCGTGGCCGGCGCGCCGGGCGGCGACCACGGTGGCGGCGCGGATTCCGGGGGCCCGCATGAGGGCGCCCTCGATCTCTGCGAGCTCGATCCGGAAGCCACGGATCTTGACCTGGGTGTCGCGGCGACCGAGGAATTCCAACTTGCCGCTGGGCAGCCATCGTCCCTGGTCGCCGCTCCGGTAGAGCCGGCTCGCCGGGTGATGGGGGTCGGCGACGAAGGCGAGCCGGGTGCGCTCGGGGTCACCCACGTACCCGCGACCGACGCATACCCCGGAGAAGACGATCTCGCCGGGCGCGCCCAACGGCACCGGCTCCAGGCCGGGCCCGACCACGTACGCGCGTACGTTGCCGACGGGCCGGCCCAGGGGAACGCGGTCGGAGTCCGGGACCCGGTCCATGACCTCGTGGGTGGTGTCGTCGGAGGTCTCGGTCAGGCCGTACGCGTTGACCAGCCGGATCCCCGGCAGGCACGCGAACCAGCGCTCGACGAGTTCCTTCTTCACCGCTTCGCCGGTCACCGACACGCACCGAAGGTCCGGAAGGTCCCGGTGGGTGCGCTCCAGCGAGGCCAGCACCGCGTCGAGGTACGAGGGAACGACCTGGAGCACTGCGACCCTGCCCGCGATGACCGTGTCGAGGAAGCGTTCGACGTCCAGGACCGTCTCCTGCTCGACGAGCAGGGTCCGTCCGCCGGCGAGGGGCCCGGCGAGCAGTTGCCACAGAGAGATGTCGAAGCACTGCGGCGCCGTCTGGGCGACGGTCCCTCCCTCGCCGATGTCCAGGTCGTCGATCTTGGCGTAGAGATGGTTGAGCATGCCGGCGTGCTCGCACATCACGCCCTTGGGTTCACCGGTGGAGCCGGAGGTGAAGTAGATGTAGGCGAGCGAGTCGGCCGGCACGCGGACGCGGGGGTCATCGGCGCGGTGAGCATCGTCGTAAGCCGCGTCGATGGCCACGATCCGGACTTCGGCCATGCGGTCCAGGGCCCGGTCGAGCGCGGCGGTGCTGCTGGATTCGACCAGCGCGAAGCGGCACGAGGAGCGGGTGAGCATGGTGGTGATGCGGTCGGCCGGGAAGTGCGGCTCGATCGGAACGTACGCCCCGCCGGCCTTGAGGACCGCGAGAACGGCTGCCATCCAGCCCAGGTTCCGCTCGCTCACCACGGCGACGGCGTCCTCCCGCCGCAGTCCGAGCTTCAACAGGGCATGGGCCAGCCGGTTGGCGCGGGAGTTGAGTTCCCCGTACGTCCAGTGCCGCCCCTTCTGGACGGCCGCGACGGCGTCCGGACGGGTGCGCGCCCGCTGTTCGAACAGCTCGTGGGCCCGGAGGTCCGGGAGGTCCCGCCGAGGTCCGGCGAGTCCGACGATCTGACGGTGCACTTCCGCGGCGCCCACCAGGCTCTGGGGTCCCGGGTCGGCATCCGGGTCGTCGACCATCAGAGCCAGCGCGGTGAGGTGGTAGCCGGCGATCCTGGCGGCGCAGTCCCCGTCGAGCACCTCGGTGCGGTACCGCAGGCGCAGGAGGCACCGGCTGCCCCGGGCCGTCACCGACACCCGCAGCGCCGCATCGGTTCCAGGTCTGCCGCCACCGTACGGGTCGAACACGGCCTCGGCCCCGGCCTCGTCCTCGGCCGAGGACGTGGGGACGCCGGTGCCTGTTCGGAGGCCGCCGGCCGGGACGGGGTGGCGGGGCGCCATCGCGGACGCGGCCCGGTGCGTGGCGAGCAGCAGCGTCCGCCACGAGCGGGAGTCGAGCGACAGACGGAACGGCAGAGGGGGGCCGCCCGGCACCGCGACGTAGCCGCAGCCCACGTCGCGAACCCCCGACAGCGCGCTCAGGACCTTCAGGTGGGCGCAGAGCAGTACGGAGGAGGGCGTCACAGCGAGGTCGCGGGCCAGCCGGCGCAGCGCCGTCGTCAGGGCGGCGGGTATCTCCGCTTCGTGCTGCGCCGTCCCGGGCACGGGTGCGGTGGTCCACCGAGGTACGGCGGTGAACCCGCCTGAGGTCAGCGGGGTGTTCCAGCATTGCGCGCCGGTCGTCTCCGGGCCGGTCGTCACGGGAGTTCCCACGGGTCCCACCTTCTCGACTGGGTGTTCTTGGTCAGGTGTCGTCGCCCCGGCGGATCCGAACGGCCGGGTTCCCTCCCCAGTGCGCGGACGGCGGGACGGTCTCGCCCTTCATGAGGAAGGAATCGGGGGCGAGCACCGCGCCGTCGCCGAGGGTGACGCCGTAGTGCACGAAGGCGCCGACCCCGAGCGTGCAGCCGGATCCGATCGTGGTGCGGTCCGACTTGAAGGCGCCGTCCTCCTGCGAGTGGCACTGGATCACGCTGCCGGCGTTGAGGGTGCAGTCGTCCCCGATGGTCACCATCGTCCGCTCGGTCAGGGAGCAGCCGTCGTCGAACACCCTGCTGCCGAGTCGGACGCCCAGCATGCGCCAGAGCACGTTCTTGAACGGAGTGCCGTTGAAGAGCCGCATGTACGTCTCGGAAGGGACCTTCCAATAGCGTTCGCGCTGCCAGAAGCGGAGGTCGTAGATGGAGCAGAACAGCGGACCGGGCGGCTGCCGTGAGGTGAGGGCGCGCTCCACGGCCACGAAGTACAGGGCCGTGAACAGCAGGACCAGGACGTTGGCGAGGGCGATCGCGGCCGGCCCGAGCAGGTCGTAGAGGTCGGCGGCGATCGCGAAGAGCAGGGTCACCAGGAAGAAGCAGAGCCACCGCACCATCAGGTACCACGCCATGGTGGCGGCGTTGTGCCGGTTCTTGGCGGGCAACAGGCGCCGTTGCGCGCCGGCCGTCCTCAGCCGGTCGAAGGTGCTGTCGCGCTGCACCGATCGGGGGATCTCGAAGCTCGGTGAGCCCAGTAGCCCCACGCCCTCCCTGAGCTTCCCGTCGACGGGCACCATGACCTTCGTCGCGAGCAGGCAGTTGTCGCCCGTTCTGCCGCCCGGCGGATAGGCGATGCGGTTGCCGAGGAAGTTGCGGGGTCCGATCGACACCCGGCACACGCGGAAGGAAGTGCTGGAGAACTCGGCGTTGTTGATCGAGAGGCCGTCCGCGACCATCGTTCCGCTGCCGACGGAACTGAGGTACGGAGAGTCCTGCTTGACCTCCGTGCCGAAGTTCGAGCCGGTCTGCTCGATGGGGGAGAGGCCGTACCCGAGGCAGCGGAGGTAGTGGACGATGCAGGAACTGTCGCCGAACAACCTGGTCAGGAAACGCCGGTTGGTGATCGCCGTGACCGCCCGGTGCATTCCGTATCGGAACCCGTAGAGCGGGTAGACCGTGCCCGGCGTGATGGCCCGGGCCATCAGTCGGGGAACCGTCGCGATCAACAGCAGCCCGAGGGGAATCGCGCCGAAGAAGAGGACCAGCGACGCCGTCAACGCCTCGGCGTAGAACATCCATGTCGTCAGCGCGGTCGGGCCCGGCTCCAGGAAGGCAGCCGCCTGCGGGGCCTGGGTCAGGAGCAGGCCCACGCCGCCGAACGACAGCGGCAGGTAGACGAGCAGCGCGGCCAGTACTTGCAGGGCGCCGTGCGCGGCGCGACGCAGGCTGCCGCAGGCGGCCGGGCCCACCAGGGAAGAGTTCGTGTCGGCCCGCATCGCGGGCGAGCCGTGCCAATGCTCTCCGTCCGGGACCGCCTGCCCGCTGTGCAGGGCGGAGGCGTGAGCGAGTCGCGCGTCATCGCCCAGTCGGGTCCCGACATCGAGGACGCTTGCCTCGCCGACAACCGCGTCCTTGCCCAGGGTCACCGGCCCGGTCTGGATCACGCCGGCCCGGGCCCGGTAGCAGGTGAAGGAGGCGTCCTTCCGGATCACCGTGCCGTCACCGATGCTGAGCAGGTCGGCGCACACCGGAACGATTCGCGAGAACACGGCGGTGCCACGGCCGATGCGCGCCCCCAGCGCCCTCAGATACAGGACGTAGAGCGGTGATCCGACGAAGAGCACGGGCGGGGCCGACCGGATGAGGGTCTTGACTATCCAGAAGCGGAAATAGGGAAGGCTCCAGACCCGTATTCGGCAGGGTTGCCACCTGCCGATGAGCACCCACTTCGCCAGAACGGGGAGGGCGCTCAGCGCCAGGAGCGCGGCTGCGCCGAACAGCACCGAGCGGAGGTACACGCCGCCCGGACCGGTCCCGGCGGCGATCCATTCGTAGCCCCGGACGCCGGCGAGCGCGACGGCGTAGGAGTATCCGAGGAACGTCAGCAGCTGTAGCGCACCACAGAGCAGGTAGTGCGGAGCCCCCTCCACGGGAACCGCCACCGGCATCGGTGGCGCTGGAGCGCTCGCGCCCGGGACATCGGGGACGGTGAGCGCCGCAGCCAGGCGTTCGACCGTCGGATGCCGGTACACGTCCTTCATCGACACCGCCGGCAGCCCCTGCGTCGTCCTGACCCGGGCGCAGAACCGGGCCATCACCATGGAATCGGCGCCCAGTTCGTCGAAGAAGTGGCTGTCCACGGACACCCGGTCGAGGTGCGTGACGTCCGCGAGCACGCGGGCGAAGGTGTCCTCCACGTCGCCGCCCGGGGCACCGGCGGCACCCATGTCCGGCGCGGGCTCCGGCGGGGTCGCGGGCGATGTCTCCGCGGATCTTCTCGTCACGACGGGCTCCTTCGGCGAGTGCGACACCCGGATACGCGTCCCTCGTGCTCCTCGGTCGGAGCGGGGACGGCGCGGGGCGCCATGACCCTGATTCGGGGCCGGTCACGCAAAGGATGGGTAAATGGCCGATTAGTACTCTTTTGTGGGTTTCTCCACCAATCGATCCGTCGAACGGCACCGAATCAAGGGTCGAGGGCGAGAACCCGGTCGTTGCCCGACCCGTCGGTACCCGTCGGCCTCCCCTTCGATCCGCACCACCGTCTCGGGGACGAGCGGGCCGCCGCAGGGCACTCCCCGGCAGGGCCCGGTTCCAAGGAGGAACCATGACCACCCACTGCATCCGCCGCTCCGCGGCCCTTGTGGCCGCCGCGTTCGCCCTCCCCGTGGCCCTGGGCGTCGCAGGTCCCGCGTTCGCGGGCTCCCAGCAGGCCGACCCGTACGGTCCGGCCTGTGCGTCGGTCCCGAAGGAAGGTTCCGGTAGCCTCGCCGGCATGGCCAAGGACCCCGTGGCCACCGCGGCGTCGAACAACCCGGCACTGTCGACGCTGGTCACGGCCGTGAAGAAGGCCGGCCTGGTCGACACCCTGAACAATGCCAAGGGCATCACGGTGTTCGCGCCGACGAACGAGGCATTCGCGAAGATCCCCAAGGCCGACCTGGACAAGATCCTGGCCGACAAGGCCGAGCTGACCAAGATCCTCACCTACCACGTGGTGGGCGAGAAGATCACCCCCGCGCAGCTGCCCATGGGCTCGTTCAAGACGCTCGAAGGCGGATCCCTGACCACGGCCGGATCCGGTGACGCCTTCACCGTCAACGGCAAGGCGAAGATCGTATGCGGCGACGTCCAGACCGCCAACGCCACGGTCAACATCATCGACACGGTCCTCACACCCATGTGAGCCGTGCGTTCCGGTCCCCGTCCGTGGTGCCACGCCCTTGCGTGACATCACGGTCTCGGCATGGAGGGGAACCGAGGGCGTGGGGAGGTGCGCCGCCCGTCATGCCCGCGACGACCAGGCCCCTCGAGGAATCAGGGGCGGGGTCGGGCGGCCGTGTCGAGGTAGAAGGCGTCGATGCTCTGCACGGCCTGCTCGAACTCTTCCAGGTTCACGGGCTTGGTCACGTACGCGTTGGCGTGGCTGCTGTAGGCGCCGGCGACGTCGTCGGGGGCGGAGGAGGTGGTGAGGACCACCACGGGGATGGTCTGCAGGTTCTCGTCGGCCTTCAGGACGCGGAGCAGGTCGCGGCCGTTCATGCGCGGCATGTTGAGGTCGAGGACGATGAGGTCGGGGCGGACGGTGCCCGGCGCGCGCAGGTGCTCCAGCGCGGCGACGCCGTCGGTGACCTGGACCAGGTTGCGGGCACCGCGTTCGGACAGGGCTTCCTCGATGAGCAGGGCGTCGGCCATGTCGTCCTCCACGAGGAGTACGTCGAACGGCCGGGCGGGGGTGGTCATCATCGGATGCTCCGTGGGTGCTTCGTCGGTGTGGTTGAAGAGTCCGGGCCAGCGCCGGCGAGCACCTTGGCGGGTCATGCCGCAGGCGGCGCCCAGCTGCGGGTAGCCGGCCCCCGCGCGGGCGGCGGTTTGCGCGGCCTCCCGTTGCAGTCGTTCCGTCGCCTGCCGGAGGTGATCCAGCAGGTGCAGCACGGCCAAGGCCCGCGCCGGATCGTCCGGGGCCGGATGGGTGGGGCTTTCGAGCAGGTCAAGGGCGAGGCGCCGGGCAATGCTGGCGACCGCCGCGTCCGCGGTCGAGGCCGTCTCCTGCGGACTGGTTCGCAATACGAAGTTGTTGCCAGGCATACCGGGCACTGTAGACCCCGGACCAGCCCTGGACAACACAAGTTGTCATCGGCCCTCTAGAGTATGCGGGCCGCACTCCCTCGAGGACGGCTGTCACTTCGGAGGGGTGCATACGATGACCGGCGATCAAGGACGTTCACGCGCACGAAGGTTCGCCACGTGGACGACCCGGCGCTGGCTGCGGGTCGGCGTGGCGGCGGCCTTGGTGATCCTGGCCCTGCTCGGCATGACCGGGGCGTGGGTGCTCGGGCGCACCGCCTCGCTGAGCGAGGAGCTCGTCGACACCCGGTCTCCGGCACTGACCACCTCGTTCCGACTGGAATCGGCCCTCCTCAACCAGGAGACCGGCATCCGCGGCTACGGCCTCACCGGCACGACCGATTTCCTCGAGCCCTATCGGAAGGGGCTTGCCGAGGAGAAGGAGTTCACCGCGCGACTCCAAGAATTGCTGCGCGGCGACCGTGCCGGTCTCGCGGACCTGAAAACCGTGCAGGACGCGGTTGAGGTGTGGCAGGAACGGATCGCCCGGCCGATCGCCGCCTCACCGGCGGGACAGCCCTTCCCGCTCGCCGCGGAGCGTGCCGCGGAAGGCAAGGCGACGTTCGACCCCCTGCGCGCGGCCATGACCGCCCAGCAGGAGCGGTTGCGCGCCGACCGGGCCCGGGCCAGGGAAGACCTGCTGGCCATGATGACCCTGCGGAACTGGGTGTTCGTGACGATCGCCGCCGTCATCGTCCTCCTCGCCATCCTCGTCTTCGAGGCACTGCGCCGAGGCATCACCAGCCCGCTGGAGCAGCTCGGGACGGACGCGCGGATCATCGCCGGTGGCGACTTCGAACACCCCATCACCGCGACCGGCCCCGCCGACCTCCGGCAGCTCAGCGGCGAGATCGACTTCATGCGCCGACGCCTCGTGCGGGAGCTGGCCTTCACCGAGGAGGCCAGGCAACGGCTGGACGCCCAGGCGGCCGACCTCAAGCGGTCCAACGCCGAGCTGGAGCAGTTCGCGTACGTCGCCTCCCACGACCTCCAGGAACCGCTGCGCAAGGTCTCCAGCTTCACCCAGCTCCTCCGGCGACGGTACGGAGGCCAGCTGGACGCCAAGGCCGATCAGTACATCGACTTCGCGGTCGACGGCGCGAACCGGATGCAGACCCTCATCAACGACCTCCTGGACTTCTCCCGCGTCGGCCGGGTCCACCAGCGGCTCCAGCAGGTCGAATTGGACAAGGTGTTCGCGCGGTCGCTGTCGTCGCTGGAGGTGAGCATCGAGGAGTCGGGGGCGAGCATCACCTCGGACCCACTGCCGACGATCGCGGCCGACCCCACCCAGATGGGGATGCTCTGGCAGAACCTGATCGGCAACGCCGTCAAGTTCCGCCGCCCGGACCAGGCACCGGAAATCCACGTCACAGCGGCCCGGGAAGGCGACCTGTGGCACTTCACGGTGACCGACAACGGCATCGGCATCGACCCCGAGTACGTCGACAAGGTCTTCGTGATCTTCCAGCGGCTCCACACCAAGGACACGTACTCCGGCAGCGGGATCGGCCTCGCCATGTGCAAGAAGATCGTCGAATTCCACGGCGGGAAGATCGCCGTCGACCCCGACCACCGCGACGGCACCCGCATCACCTTCAGCCTCGCGATCGAACCGGCGACGCGGGAATCCGCCTCCTCCGCGATGCCTGAGGCAACCCGCGCCGGCGCAGAGCTCCAGCCATGACCGCGAAGCCCGATTCCGCTCCCGGTGAGCCGATGTACCGCATCCTCCTCGTCGAGGACGACGACGGCGATGCGCTCCTCGTCGAAGAACTCCTCCACGACACGGGCCTGCGGTTCGAGCTGACCACAGGGACCAACCTGGCCGAGGCGCGTACCGAACTGGTCCGGAACGCGGTCGACTGCATCCTGCTCGACCTGCACCTGCCCGACGTCTCGGGAACCGACGCGGTCACCACCCTGCGCGGGTTGGCCCCGCACACCGCGGTCATCGTCCTGACCGGCCTGTCCGAAGCGCAGGCCGGTACGGACGCCATGGCGGCCGGAGCCCAGGACTACCTCGTCAAGGGCAAGGTCGACGCGGACCTCCTACAGCGCACGGTTCGCTACGCCGTCTACCGAAGCCAGACCGAACGCGCCAACGCAGAGGACCAGGCGGCCCGCCTGCGGGCCGAGGAGAACGCCCGACTCGAACGCGGGCTGCTGCCCCAGCCGATCCTCAACACCTCCCACGTCACCGTCACCACCCGCTACCTACCCGGAGCAGAACGCGCCCTCCTCGGAGGCGACTTCCTCGACGTCGTGGAAGGCGACGACGGACTGCTGCACGCGGTCATCGGCGACGTCAGTGGCCACGGACCCAACGCCGCCGCCCTCGGCGTCTGCCTCCGCATCGCCTGGCGCTCCCTCGTGCTCGGCGGCCACCGCGGCGCCGATCTCCTGCACTTGATGGAGCGCATCCTGCTCGCCGAACGCGGCGGCCTGCCGCTGTTCGCGACCTGCACCCTCCTCACCCTCGACCGGGCAACGGCCACCGCGACCCTGTATCTCGCCGGCCACCACGGACCCCTCATCACCGCCGGCAAGGGCACCCAAGAGGTGCGCGCCGCACACGGCATCGCCCTCGGCATCGTGCCGGGACTCGACAACTGGAAGGCCACGGTCGTCCCGCTCCCACCGTCCGGAGCCCTGACCCTCTACACCGACGGCCTCACCGAAGGGCACGACGGCACGACCGCCGGCCGACTGGAGGTCGAAGGGCTGCTGGCGCTCGTCGACCGCCTTCCCCCGGCTGACCCCGCCGCCTTCGTGGACCGCCTCATCAAGGAGACACAGGCCCTGAACGCCGGCCGCCACACCGACGACATCGCCGTCCTGCGCCTCGACTGGGACGGACGCTAGAACCACACCCGCCTCGACACGGCCGTCCTCCGAGCACATCACGCCAACAAGCCCGGCACTTTCGGTCTCTCTTCAGTCGGACATGCTGCGTTAACGATGCAAACAACCGCGTTGGGTTAACGTGGTTCTTGACCAACCGTTGACTGGTTCTTGGTGTGTACAAGGGATGTCGATTTTGCGGGAGGGATGGATGCTGCCAGGTGTGACAGTCGGGAATGCGCTGGTGATCCTCATCGAGGTTCCACGCGCCATCCGGTCCCGACGCGGGCAGCAGAATTCGCACTTGCGTACGGAGCCCCTTGTTTCGCGGCCGAAACCCGGTCCGGAATTGAACTGTCCAGGTAGACGCCAAGCGTCATCACCGGTCACCGCGACCGTTGCCTCGGCGGGCCGGTAGCCCCGCGCCCATCCGCCACGTCCCGGCGGCGCTCCCGGTTCCGAAGCAGCGCCTCCCCCCCGTCCTGCCCGTCCGACGCGCCGTCATGGCGCGCCAGGAGGATCGATCACGCATGCAGCCCCTCATCGACAACGCCCGAACGTTCGGACAGCGCCCTGAGGAGTTCGCCAAACTCGCCGAAGGCCAGTCCCCTCAGGTCTTGTTCATCACCTGCTCCGACTCCCGGGTCGTACCGGCCCTGATCACCGGCGCCGCCCCCGGTCAGCTCTTCGAGCTGCGCACCGCCGGCAACATCGTCCCGCCCCACGCCTGCGAGCAGCCCACCTCCGAGGCCGCCACCATCGAGTACGCCGTGGAAGTGCTCGGCGTCCAGGACATCGTGGTCTGTGGCCACTCCCACTGCGGTGCCGTCGGCGCGCTGGTGCGCGGCGACGACCTCGACCCCGTTCCCGCCGTTCGGGACTGGCTCGCGTACGCGGCGTCCCGGCCGGTGTCGGCCGACCCGGATGACCCGGCGATCGCCGCCTCCGTGCAGCACCACGTGCTCGCTCAACTGCTGCGCCTGCGCTCGTACCCCTGTGTGGAGAAGGGGCTGGCCGAGGGGCGTCTGCGGGTCCGTGGCTGGTACTACGAGGTGCACACCGGCGCGGTACTGGAACACCGCGCAGACGCCGACGCCTTCCGGGCCCTGTGAGCGGCGCCATGAACACCGTGATCAAGTCTCCCCATCTCAGGCAGGACTTCGCAGCCTCCCTCGTCGTCTTCCTCGTCGCGCTGCCCCTGTGCGTCGGTGTGGCCGTCGCCTCCGGCGTCCCGGCGGAACTCGGCCTGGTCACCGGCATCGTGGGCGGCATCGTCGTGGGACTGATGCCGGGCAGCAGCCTGCAGGTGTCCGGGCCGGCCGCGGGTCTGACCGTGCTCATCCTCGAGGCCGTCGGCCGGTTCGGACTGGCCGCACTCGGCGTGATCGTGCTGGCCTCGGGACTGCTCCAACTCCTCATGGGCGCGTTCAAACTGGGCCGCTGGTTCCGGGCCATCTCGGTCTCGGTGGTCGAGGGCATGCTGGCCGGCATCGGGCTCGTGATCATCGCGAGCCAGTTGTACGCGGCGGCGGGCCTCGATGCCCCGGCGTCCGGAATCGACAAGATCGCGGGGCTGCCCGACGCGCTCGTCCGCGCGGCCGGCAGCACCGAGGCCCTCACCTCGCTCGGGGTGGGCGCGGCAACCATCGCGGTGATGGTGCTGTGGAAGCGGATGCCGAAACGGGTACGGGCACTGCCGGGAGCGCTGGCGGCGGTGCTGCTGGCCACGCTGGCCTCGCTGGCGTTCGGGCTGCCGGTCGCCACGGTCGAGGTGCGGGGACTGCTCGGCGCGATCCAGCCGCCGGGGGCCGACGCCTTCGGCGGGCTGGCCCAGCCGGCCGTCCTCGGCACCGTCCTCGCGTTCGCGCTGATCGCCTCCGCCGAAAGCCTGTTCAGCGCGGCGGCGGTGGACCGGATGCACGCCGGGCCGCGTACCGATTACGACAAGGAGCTCATGGCGCAGGGCGCCGGCAACACCGTGTGCGGGATGCTCGGCGCGCTGCCGATGACCGCTGTGATCGTGCGGAGCTCGGCAAACGTGCAGGCGGGCGCCAAGACCAAGGCTTCCCGCGTGCTGCACGGCGTATGGCTGCTCCTGTTCGCCGCGCTCCTGCCGTCCGTCCTGGGACTGATCCCGCTGCCGGCCCTCGCCGGCATTCTCCTGCACGTCGGTTGGAAGTTGGTCCCGTTCCGACAGGTCGTGCTGCTGTGGAGCGCGTACCGGGGTGAGGCGCTGATCCTCGTGGTGACGGCCGTGGCGATCGTCGGGATCAACCTGTTCGAAGGCGTGCTGATCGGTCTGGCCCTCTCGGTCGCCAAGACCGCCTGGCAGGCCTCGCACGTCAAGCTGGAGGTCATCGACAAGGGAGCCGGTCCGGTCCGGGCGCTCCTGTCGGGCAACGCGACCTTCCTACGGCTGCCGAAGATCCTCGACACTCTGGAGGCGCTGCCCCAGGATCGCCCCGTGGAGCTGGACCTCTCCGGGCTCCACCACGTCGACCACGCCTGCCGCACGGCGCTGGAGAACTGGGCCGAGCGGCACAGCGAGGCGGACACGGAACCGGTGAAGGTCACGACCCCGTAGGGCGGGACGCGCGCCGATCAGTCCCATGACGGAAGGATCGCGAGGATGGCGTAGGAGCTGAGGGCGGCCGCGTGGACGGTGATGTCGTCCTTCCCCGGGGCGACCGGGCTGCCGCACCGGGCCGGCCACCCGCCGCGCCCGCCGCCGGTCGTGGTGGCCGTGGCGGCGAGGGGCAGGAGTCGGGTGTCAGCGGACATGCCGTGGCCGGCGGGTGAGGTGGCTCATGCGCAGGCGGGTGTCGATGACGTACGGGGCGGTCGCGGCTTCGGCTTCGGCCGCCAGGGCCCTGACCGGTTCGATGACGGTGTCCGGGGTGGTGTCGGGGTCCAGCCACAGGCGCAAGTCCAGGCGCAGGCGTTCGCGGCTGGGGTGGATGCGGGTACGGCAGCGGCCGATGCCGTCGATGGTCAGTGCGCGCTCGGTGAGAGCCTCCTCCAGGGCGCGCAGGCGCAGCGAGCCACCCGACGCGGCCAGGGGCAGGTGGGCGCGCCGGCGTACGTGGAGCCGGCCGAGGAGCCGGTGGGCGAGCAGCACGGTGGCCAGGACTCCGACCGCGATGACGGTCGGAGTCCACCAGCTGTGGGTCCGGAGATCGGCCAGGGCCTCGCGGTCGAACAGGAAGGCTTCGCGTGGCGGGGCGGGCAGACCGGCCTGGAGCCACCCGCCGATCGCGGGCTGGGCAGCGGCCGACCAGGCTCCGCCGAGCAGCAGGACGAGGCCCACGGAGGCGAGGAGGGCCCGGTTGGCAGTCGTGCGTGGTGCGGCCATCAGCTCCCTTCCCGCCCCTCGTCCGAAGGGCTGGTTTCCGTGCCGGATCCGGCAGGCCGCCACGTCGGTTGGGGGGTCACCGTCACCTTGCGCCGTGGGGTGTGGCGCAATGCGCAGGTGGCCAGGATCCGGTCCACGGCAGCGGTGGCCCGCAGGAGGGCCGCGTCCTGGTCGCCGAAGGCCAGAGTGGCACGGGTGGTGACGCGGCGGCGGCCCGCCCGCACCCGCACCGAGTCGATACCGTCCACGTCGCTGACGGCGTCACGCACCAGGGTGGCCACGGTGGAGCGGTCCAACGCGACCGTCCAGCGCGGACCCGGGCTGGTGAGGACCAGCCGCCGGCGGTGCCCGGGAGTGAACGCCAGGGCGAGAAGCCACACCCCGACCACGGCCGCGGCCAAGGCGCCGACGGTGACGGCCGGGTCTCCGAGACGGTGTCCGGTCAGCCACTCCACCGTGTGCGTGCGCCAGGCGGCGGCGGGGAGATGGGCGGCGTGGACGCGTATGACGTCGACGGTCACGGCCGCGCAGGCCACCACGGCCACGAAGAGCAGGACCGCGACGGGCAGACGGCGGGCCGACCAAAGCCGGCGCGGGGTACGGCCCGCCGTCTGCCCGGCCGGTGGCGTCCCAGCCGATGGCCCGAGGGCCGTCTTCTGGGCGACGAGATGGTTGACGGCCAGCCGCGGCTCGGCGACCTCCAGCCCCGTCAGCTGCCGGGTCCGGTGGGCAACATGCTGTTGCACGTGGCGGGCCGTGTCCGAAAGCGGGGCGGGGTACGGCAGGGCGATCCGTAGGGCCACCGCAGCTCTGCGGCCGTGGACGGTTGCCGTCCCGCCGGCCTTGCCGGCGACTGCGGCGGGCAGTACCTCTCCCGCCGCCCGCTCCGCGATGGTGCGGACGGCCTTGTCCGCGATGGTGGTCGACCCGCGGGCCGCGGGGGCGATCATCGCCGGTTCCGGTCGAACATCGCCCGCAACTCGTGTGCCTGTCCGCCGCCGTCCAGCCAAGCGCCGACGGCGAAGCCGATCGCACCGAGGGCGGCGACCAGCACGAACGCGGCGAAGCCTCCGAAGTATCCGGCGAACGCCAGCGCCATTCCGGCGATCATTCCGGTGAACGCTCTGCTCACGTCTTCTCCGCCTCTCTGCCCGGTGCGCCCGAAAGAGGGGCGCGATAGTCATTGCGAACGCTTCAGAACCCCTGCGCCCCCTATGCGACGCGCGTTTCGCCGGAAGCCGGCTGGTCGTCATCCTCGGGGAGGTGGATGTCGTTGACAGTGATGTTGACCTCGACGACCTCCAGGCCGGTGACGCGCTCCACGGCGCCGATGACGTTCTCCCTTACGTGCGCCGCCACTTCGGTGATGGAGACGCCGTACTCGACCACGAGGTCCAGATCGATGGCGGTCTGCCGCTCCCCGACCTCGACCTTCACGCCCCGGCCGACGTTCGGACGGCCACCGGGCACCCGGTCACGAACCGCGCCCAGCGTGCGGGAGAGGCCACCGCCCATGTCGTGCACACCGGGAATCTCCCGCGCGGCAAGTCCCGCGACCTTCACGACGACGACATCGGCGATGGACGTCTTCCCTCGCGTTTGAGCCGGCTCGTCCACCCCCGGCTTGCCGAGGGCGATGTCGGTCGTCCCCGCTCCCGTCCGGTCCGTCTGCGCGCGGTAATCCTTCTTCGACGCCGGAATCAGCTGCTCGGTGGGCATGGTCGTACGTCCCTTCTCCGGGCGCCGCTGAGTCGGCGCCGTGATGTGCTCTTACTTGGATGGACCCCGACGAGGGGCGGCTGTGACGCGGATGCCACCAGAAATCCGATGCGTTCGCCGCGCGGGCTCCACTGCCTCCGTCATTCCGTGGTGCTCAGGCCGCTTCGAGCACGCCTTCGCGCGGGACCGGATCCTCACCACGCCGAGCCGTCCGACCAGTTCCTGCTCGGTCAGCCTGTCCCTCCGAATGGGTCGACCGGAAGCGCGCCGCCGGTGTTCGACACGATTCTGGGCAGTTTCGTCACATACCGGTTCCGGATCAGGCTGCCGGGAACATGCGGAGGAGCTGAGGGCCCCCCGTAACGAAGTAGGTGTTCGCTGTGTCCAAGACGGTGAGTGCGAGAGGAGCCGACGCGTGACGGCTGAGCGGGACGAAGGCCCACAGGAGCCAGGAGTGGGGGAGGAGCACGACGACGCCCTCCTCACTTCCCGGGCGGCGGAAGGGGACGAGGAGGCCTTCGAGACCCTCGTCCGCCGACACGGTCCTGCCATGCTGCGGCTGGCGACACAGTTCCTGGGCAACAGATCCGAAGCCGAGGACGCGGTCCAGGACGCATTCGTCAACGCTTGGCGCAAACTCCCCGAGTTCCGCGGCGACGCGGGATTCGGGACCTGGATGCACCGGATCGTCACGAACCGCTGCCTGAACACGCTGCGGGCCAGACGCCCGATCACCGACATCGACGCGGTGCCCGAGCAGGCGGCACCCGAACACCAGAGTTCCCCCGAGCGTGCCGCGGAGTCCCAGGCAGCGGTCCACGCATTGGGGAAGGCCATGACCCTCCTCTCGCCGGAGCAGCGTGCCTGTTGGATCCTGAGGGAGATCGAGACAATGCCGTACGAGACGATCGCGGAGACGGTCGGGATCAGCCAGGAAGCCGTACGGGCCAGAGTCTTCCGAGCACGGCGCTGTCTGACGGAGGCGATGGACGCATGGCGATGAACGAACCCCACGAGCCCCTCAACGGCGCGGGCACCGAGGACGACGACACCGTCCTGCCCTGCGGCCGGGACCTCGCGCTCCTGTGGGACGAACAGGAACGCACCGAGCGGGGCACGGCCGGACAGGGTGGCGACCCGCACACGACCGGATGTCCCCACTGCACCGCCGCACTCGCGGACCTCGCCCTGCTCCGCGACGCCGCTCTGCACCAGAGGCAGGAGACCGGCGTCGACAGCGAGGCCGACATGGCCCGGCTCACCACGAGCATCATGAACGTCGTGCGCCTCGAACTGCGCCCCGGCCAGACCCTCGCACTGGGGGAGATGGACGAGGAAGCCTGGATCTACGAAGCAGCCGCGGCCCGCACCTTCCGCTCGGCGGCCGAGCAGGTCACAGGGGTTCGGGCGGGTAGTTGCCGCATCAGCCCCGAACCCTCCCCCCGCCCAGGTGTCCGGACACCTGCCCGAGTACGAATCGAAGTGACCATCGGCATGAATCGGGACATCCAACTGACAGCGGACCGGATCCGCGTGTCCATCGCGAAATCCGCCGAACAAGCCCTCGGCCTGCGGATCACCTCCATCGACGTGGTCGTCTTCGACCTCCATGACGAGCCCCCCACCGGGGATTCCCGATGACCGCGGCACACAGCGACGAGGCGGCCCGCACGACCATCATCGATGCCGTCCTGGGCGTGAGCGGCGTCGCCTTCCTCAAGCCCGCACTCGGTGAACTCCTGCGCTCCGCCGTCGCCGCCAGGACAGGACCGCGCACACCGGGAACAGCGCCTCGCCACACCGCCGGGGTTCGGATCACCCATCCCGACGGGGAGCAACCGAAAGTCGAGGTTCATGTCGTCCTCCTGCACGGATACCGGGCCGTGGACGTGACGCGCGACATCCGGGAGGCCGTCCGAACGGCCTACCCGACCGGCACACGGACGATCCCGGTACACGTCACGGTGACCGGGATCCTCTGAACCCTGGGTCCTTTGAACCAGGTTCCTCTGAACCACCCCGGCAGATCAGCTAGCCAGGTCGAGAGCAGACAAGGGCGGCAAGGGCAGGGTAGTGGCCGCACCCTTCCGAACGGCGCCGTGGCTCGGGGGGGCCGGCATTTACCCTGCCGGTGGGCTAAGTTGTGCGCCGATGACTACCGGGACGGCATTGCGCCACACACTGATCGGTTACCCGGCGCTCCTCTGAGCGCCGCGCGGGCCGAAGCCGGCCGGCTGTCGGTTCGAGGATCCGCCGCTGCTGCGCGCGCTCCACCTCCTGCCGTGTTGATCACAGCTCACCACGTCATCCACGACAGGAGAAGCCATGCCCACCAGGACAGTTCAGATTTCCACCGCGGACGGCCGGGCCGACGCTTTCGCCGCCTTCCCGAAAGGCGGTGAGCGGCACCCGGGGGTGCTGATGTACGCGGACGGCTTCGGTATCCGACCCGCGCTGCGGGAGATGGCGCGCGAACTCGCCGGGCACGGGTACTACGTGCTCGTTCCCAACTCGTTCTACCGACACGGCCCGACACCGGTGATCGAACTTCCCGAGCACATCGGAGAAGAGGACCGGCCGGCGATCTTTTCCCGGCTGATGCCCTTGATCGAGGCGCACACCACCGAACGTGTCCTGCGCGACGCCGACGCGTACATCAGGTTCCTCACCACCCGGCCCGAAGTAGGTGCCGGTCCGGTCGCGGTGACCGGCTACTGCATAGGCGGCCTCCTGGCGATGCGCACCGCCGCGGCCCACCCCGGCACGGTGGCCGCCGTTGCCGCGTTCCACGCCCCGGTGGGCGCCGATGGGCCCGACCTCTTCTCCGAGATCACCGCCCAGGCCCACCTCGGGCACGCCGAAGGCGACATGACACCCGAGGCCCTGCGCAAGCTCAACCAGGCCTTGGACGCCGCGGGGGTCGGCCATACCTCCGAGATCTATCCCGGCACCGTCCACGGTTTCACCATGTCCGATACCGATGCCTTCGACGCTGCTGCGTCGCGGCGTCACTGGGACCGCCTGCTGTCCCTGCTGGAGGGCACCCTGACCAACGGCTGAGTCTCACGGCACCGCCGGATCGGGGAACAGGGCCCGATCCGGCTCGTCGTGACAGGCATTCGACCATATGCGGGGGCGGGGCCCACCCCTTCGAGGGAACAGGTCGGCGGAGGCCAAGCCGCTCTTCCGCACCTCAACGAAGAAGGGGCGCGGGCCCGGCCTCGGGCCGCCGGCGCGTACGCGCCGCTGGACCAACAAGGGGAACCCCCATGTTCCGTGTTCTGAAGAGCGCAGGTCTCGCGCTCGCCGTGGGTATGGCCGTGGTCGGTGGAGCGGCCGTCGCATCCGCCGACGCAGGGGCCTCCGGTGCGGCAGTCGGCTCCCCGGGCGTGCTGTCGGGGAACTCGATCCAGGTCCCGATCCATATCCCGGTCAACGCGTGCGGCAACAGCGTCAGCGTGATCGGCCTGCTCAACCCCGCCTTTGGCAACACCTGCGTCAACGGCTGAAGGTCCTGCTCCGGGTTCGCCCCGGCCCGCCGCACGGCCGGTCGGGACGAACCGGCCCGTTCCACTCGGCACTCCGCCCGCACCTGCGTCCCCGCGCGCACGAGAGAAGAATTCAGGCCGGTAGGAGCGGGAATTCCATACCCGTGCGTTGAATTTCTGTGTGGTCGTTGCGGGTAATCCATTCGATCCCAGTGATGAAACGTTTTTTCAGGGCCGTGAATATCCCGACGTCCCCCGCTCCGGCGTGACGTGTCGTGTGGGCATTACGTCGAGCCGACGATCCACGTTCCCGGTCGGCGGCTTGGCGTCGGCGAGGTCGTTCCGTCCTGAGGGAGGGGATGTGACCTGCTGCGAAGGGTTTCGCGTCCACGCTTGACGCTTATTGCGCATTGGTTGCAATAACAGATCTCCCCCTGATCGGCCTAGAATCCGGCCCGCGTGTTGCGGCAATTAATTCGGCTCTCATTTTGCCGCGGGACGGCTGTGGCCAGGCTCTTTGTGCGGCGGGTGGCGAGCGGCCTTCTGCGGTGCCCAAAATTACGGTCACGAACTGCCCGCTCTACGTGCTTTCCTTCCGTCTGCGTGGTCCGAGTGCACGATGCGCTGCGCAGGGTCGGCGGGCCTTGCCGCTGCTGATGCCTCCCGGACGCGTCCGACCGAGTGGTCACCCCACCTGAATGCCCCATGCGCTCCCGTGCCGGTGTGTGCGGTGGGCCCGGGGTTCGCAGTCGAGAGGAACAGCCTTGAAGTCCATCCCCGCACGGCCGCGTTCGCGGCGTGTGCTCGACCAGTCCCTCCTCGTCCTGGGCGCCGGCGCGCTCGCGACCGGCCTCGCCGCTCTGACCCTGGCACCGGGCGTCAGCGCCGCCTCCAGCCACCGTGAGGCGCCGCTGATCGCGGGCGATCCCCGTGCGGACAACACCGACGTGTACGCGTACACGAGCCTGGACCGCCCCGACTCGGTCACGTTGCTGGCGAACTGGATCCCGTTCGAGGAGCCCAACGGCGGACCGAACTTCTACGCGTTCGGCGACGACCTCCGCTACAACATCAAGATCGACAACACGGGTGACGGCGTCTCAGACATCACCTACACCTGGCGCTTCCACAGCAGCTACCGGGACGACGCCAACCAGTTCCTCTACAACACCGGCCAGGTCACCTCGCTCAACGACCCGGACCTCAACTTCCGGCAGGTCTACGACCTGGTGCTCTCCCACGGCAACGGGAGCAAGGTCCTGCTCTCCAACGTGCCCGCGGCGCCCTCCCGCGTGGGCCCGGCCTCCATGCCGAACTACGCCGCCCTGCGCAACCAGGCCATCCGCAACGTCCCCGGCGGCGGCAAGACCTTCGCCGGACAGGCCGAGGACCCGTTCTTCGCCGACCTCAGGGTCTTCGACCTCCTCTACGGCGGCAACCTCTCCGAGCGCGGCCAGGACACCCTCGCCGGCTACAACGTCAACTCCGTCGCCCTCCAGATCCCCAAGACGCAACTCGCCCTGAAGGGCGACCCCGGCCGCAACCCGGTCATCGGCGTGTGGTCCACGACCGACCGCCAGGGCGTACAGGTCTCCGACTCCCGTGACAAGCACGGCGACAAGTGGAGGCAGGTTTCCCGCCTGGGCAACCCCCTCGTCAACGAGGTCGTCGTCCCGCTCAAGTACAAGGACGCCTTCAACACCCTCAACCCGGACCAGGACCGCACCGTCCAGCCGGTCGTCGACAAGGTTCTCGACCCGATCCTCCCCAAGCTGATCCAGCAGGTGTACGGCATCCCGGCACCGGCCACCCCCCGGCGGGACCTGTTCGAGATCTATCTGACGGGCATCTGCAAGGCGTGCGGCCCCATCCAGGCCGACCTCAACGCCCACCGCCTGAACCGGGACGCACGGCTGAAGCAGATCGTTCCCGCCGAGGAACTGCGCCTGAACATGGGTGTGCGACCCACCGCCAACCCCAACCGGTACGGCGTCCTCGCCGGTGACCTCGCGGGCTTCCCCAACGGCCGGCGCCTGACGGACGACGTCATCGACATCTCCCTCCAGGCCGTCGAAGGCGCGGCCCAGACCGGTCAGTTGGTCCCGGCCCTCGCCGACGGCGACCGGGTCAACGCCAACGAGGTGCCCTTCGGCACCTCGTTCCCGTACCTGGCGCTCCCGCACACCAAGTCCGTGAACAGCGGTCCGAACGCACCCGAGCGGTCCGGCGCGAAGAACGCCGCAGCTCTCGGTGGCCTGGGCGTCCTGCTTCTCGGTGTCGGCGGCTTCCGCCTGCGCCGCAGCCGCAAGGCCAACTGACCCACCGAGCTCCGGGCGGGGGCCGAGTCCGGCCCTCCGGTTCCCGCCCGGAACCACGTTCGCCGTATTTTCCCCGGGGAGGATCCCGTGCACCGGCCCGAAGAGAAACCCGCCCGCGCGGTCCGCCGCGGACACCTGCGCACCACTGCCACCACGATCGCCTTGGGCGTCGTCATGTTCACCGTCGCCGCCGTCGGCCTCTCCCCGACCGGCTCCAGCACGCCGGACCCCTCTGCCGCTGTCCCGTCCGCGACCGGCCCGGAACGCGGGATCGAGGCGCTCCGCGAGCGCGTCAAGCGCCTGCCGAAGGACCCGGTCAGCTGGGCGGACCTCGGCATGGCCCTCGTACAGCAGGCCCGCACCTCGGCCGACCAGGCCACGTATGCCCAGGCGGAGATCGCCCTGCGCCGCTCCCTGGCGCTTCAGGCGACGGAGAACCTCCACGCGGAAATCGGCATGGGCGCCCTGGCCGCGGCCCGCCACCAGTTCCGGGACGCCCTCACCTGGGCGCGCAAGGCGGTGGCGACCAGCCCCGCCACCCCCGCGTCCTACGGGGTCCTGGCCGACGCCCACACACAGCTCGGCCGGTACAAGGAAGCGGAGGAAGCCGTCCAGAAGATGGCCGACCTGCGTCCGGACAGCTCCTCACTAGCCCGCGCCTCGTACACCTTCGAGCTCCGTGGTGACACCGGCCGGGCCAAGATCCTCATGGAACGCGCTCTGCGCGCGGCCGGCACACCCGGCGAGCGCGTCTTCGCCCATACCCACCTGTCATCCGTCGCTCTGGAAAGCGGCGATCCCGCGACCGCTCTGCGCCAGGCGCAAACGGGCCTGGCCATCGCGCCGCGCGACGCGGGCCTGCTGGAGGCCCGGGCCAAGGCGCGCGCCGCCACCGGCGACCGCGAGCAGGCGCTCGCCGACTACACCGCGGCCATCGTGACCGCCCCCCTGCCGCAGTACCTCCTCGGGCTCGGCGAACTCCAGCAGTCCCTCGGCCACGACGACCGGGCCCAGGTCCAGTACGCGGTCCTGCGCGCCCAGGAAACGCTCCGCCGGGCCACGGACACGCCCGCCGACGTCGACGCGATCCACTTCGAGGCGGACCACGGTGACCCCCGCCAGGCCGTGACCATGGCCGAAGCAGCCGTACGCGAGCGGCCCTTCATCGCGGTCCACGACGCCTACGCCTGGGCGCTGCACCGCGCCGGCCGTGACACCGAGGCCCTCGACCAGGCCGACGAAGCCCTCGTACTGGGTACGCGCAGCGCGCTCTTCCACTACCACCGCGGAGTCATCCACCAGGCCCTCGGCAACAGCTCGGCCGCCCGACGCGACCTTCGGCGGGCACTGGCCCTCGATCCCTCCTTCCACCCGCTGCACGCCCCCGCGGCGCGCGAAGCACTCCGGCGAATCGACGACACCCCATGAACCCCAGCACCCGCCGGCGCCTGACCGCCGTCCCGCTCGCAGCCGCCCTGCTCACCCCCCTCGCCCTCCTCACCTCAGCCCCGCCCGCTGCCGCGCACCCGCTGGGCAACTTCACCGTCAACTACGCGACCGGCCTGACCCTGCGCCCCCACGCGGTGGAGGCCGAGATCGTGGTCGACCGCGCCGAGATCGCCGCAGCACAAGAGCGCCCGCTCATCGACCAGGACCACAACGGTTCCCTCACCACCGACGAGCAGGGCGTCTACGCGGACGAGGCGTGCACCACGCTCACCGGGCAACTGGCCGCAGATGTGGACGGGGTGAGCCTCCGATGGAAGCGGGCCGCGGGCAAGCTGACCTTCCACCCGGGTGAGGCGGGGCTCAAGACCAGTCGCCTGACCTGCCGGCTCACCGCCGACGCACCCCTCACCTCACCATCGAAGATCCACATCGTCACGCACTACGACACCCGTCGCATCGGCTGGCACGAGATCACCGCCCGGGGTCAGGGCGTCACCCTCACCGGCTCGACCGTCCCGGCGACCTCCATCACCAACCAGCTGCGCCAATACCCGCAGGACCCGCTCGCCGACCCGCTCGACCAGCGCACGGCCGAACTGCGCACGGCGCCCGGGCAAGGGGCCGCGACCCGGATCGTGCCGCCCGGCCTACCCGGAGCGGGCCCCGTCACCGCCGCGCTGAACAAGGTCTCCGCCCTCTTCGACACCCTCGTCGGCAGCCGTGAACTGACCGTGCCCGTCGGCCTTCTGGCCCTGCTCCTCGCCGTGGTCCTCGGCGCCTCTCACGCGGCGCTGCCCGGGCACGGAAAGACGATCATGGCGGCCTACCTCGCCGGCCGGCGCGGAACCCCCCGTGACGCGATCACCGTCGGGGCCACCGTCACCCTCACCCACACCGCGGGCGTCCTCGCTCTCGGCCTGGCCCTCCCGCTGGCCACCCACCTGGCCGGGGAAACCGTCCTCACCTGGCTCGGCCTGACCAGCGGTCTCCTCGTCACCGCCATCGGCATCCAACTGCTGCACTCCGCCCTTCGCGGACGCCCCCTTCACCACGGCCACAGTCACGGCCATCACCACCACGGAGACGACGGGCACGGCCATCACCACCACGGAGACCACGGGCACGAAGGGGATCACGGGCACAGCCATGAGAAGCCGACCGGCCTGCCGTCCTCACGTCGAGCCCCGGACGGCGCGACGGCCGACGGCACCACCGTCGTCCTGACGAAAGCCGCCACCGCCCTCCCGCACGATCGTCATCAGCTCGGTGAAACCGACCACCACCACACCCACGACACCGACCACCACCACGACACCGACCACCACGACGACCACACGCACGCGCCGTCCCGCCGAAGGCGCTGGTCGCTGATCGGCGTCGGCATCGCCGGCGGCCTCGTCCCCAGCCCGTCGGCCCTGGTCGTCCTCCTCGGTGCCGTCGCCCTCGGCCGGACCGCCTTCGGAATCCTCCTCGTCATCGGCTACGGCCTCGGCATGGCCACCACCCTCACCCTCGCCGGACTCCTCCTCGTACGGCTGCGCGACCGCATCACCGCCCGCACCGCCGAACGGGCCTCCGCACGCCTGCGGTCGCTCGGGCGCGTCGGACCCGCCGCCACCTCAGCCCTGGTTCTCCTCGTCGGGCTCGGCCTCACCGCCCGCGCCATCACCGGATGGTGAGCGGGGCGCTACCCCGTGCTCGGAGGTCATGACGGGTCACCCCCCCCGCTGGGCGGTCGACAACTCGAACACCGCGTCCCCGACCTGCCGCATCGCAGAAATTCGCGGAGTGCAGCGGGCGGAGGGTGCTCGCCCTTCAGCGATCTCCCGGGTCGACGACGACCTGGCCCTCGGAAGGCTCGGGCGTGGTGGCGATGAGGAGTTGAGCGGCGTGGGTGATGTTGTCCGCGCGAACGGCGCGGGCCATCGCTTCGCGGGCGGCGTCGGCGGTGGTGTCCGGGGGAACCACCAGCAGGGCGAAGTGGTCATTGTGGCCGCGGGTGATGAGGATGGTGTCGTCGCCGACCGGGTCGGAGTCGAGGTGCACGACCTGGCCCTCGATGACGAGACGGGTGGGGAGGGCGTTCCAGGCGGAGGCGTCCACACCGACTCGGGTGATGGGCCCGAGGTGCTCGATCAGCACGTTGATCAGCGAGGGCAGCTCGGTTTCGATGGTGTGTGTGCGGGGCCACCACGCGCCGTCGAGGAGCCCTTCCCGGGACCTCGTCGTCTCCAGCCGCAGCAGGGCGGTGCCGGGTTTGATCGCCTGGTGGATCGCATCCGGTAGGAGCAGTGGGAGCCTGCGGGGTGTGCCGGAGTCAGCCATGTGGGTCCGCCCGTCCACGGGTGAGGCCGCTCCCGTGCATGCCGGCATCGGTGCCGGCATGCGACGTACGCGAGCCCGCCGTCGTTTCACGGTACTCCCGCCGTCCGCACCACCGCTCTCGTCAGCGCCCGCGCGGGAAAATACCTGGTCAAACCGTCCATAAAACATCGAACGGGCGTACAGTGAAGGCACCGGAAGTACTTCGCACACCGGCTTTCACGCGGGTGTCATTTCCGGCGATCGCCTAAAAGCCGGACTGCCGACGGGCAGTCCGGGGGCAGGTCCGCATCATGACCACGACCCTTGACCGGACCGCGCCCCGCGACCTCGCCGCAGAGCTCCCGGCCCGCTTCTCCCTCACCCCGAAGACCCTGCTCGCCGGCCGGCTGGACGGGGCCTGGTGGCCCCGCTCCCGCGACCTCGAGTCCGAACTCCCACCGCTCGCCGCCGCCCTCGAGGAACCCTGGGGCCGCGTCACCCGCGTCACCGTGAACCCCGCCCGCTGGCCCGTCGTACCGCACACGGTCGCCGTCGACGGGCGCACGTTGCACGTGGGGTGGTTCACCGAACAGGACCCCGACAAACTGATCCTGCTCTCCTACACCGTCGGTCGCTGGGACCTCCTCGTGATCCCGCCCGAGACCGAGCCCGCCGCCGCGGCCCGGCTGATGGCCGCCGCGGCCCGGCTGATGGCCGCCGCGGCGGTCCCGGGGAGCGTCCTGACCGCGGGCGTCCTCATGGCCAACGAAGCCACCATCGGGCGCGGCGTCCGCGACGCCCAACGCCAGGAAGCCGGCTGGGAGGGCGAGGGCGGGGCCTGCATGTCGCCCGTCGGGATCCCGATGGAGCGAAGCGGCCTGCCGCTGCTCGGGAACGGATGGAGTTGAGATCAGTGGAGACCGTCGTCCTCATCGCAGTGATCATCCTCGTGATCGGCATCGGCATGCGCCTGATCCACCTGCTCAACGCCCAGCACGACGCGCGGATCGAGGCATACCGCTTCAGTGATCCCCTGCCGAGACCTCCCGGCCTGCCGAACGACACCGGTCAAGGAGCCCATCGCACGGACGCCGACCGGTGACGCACGAACCTTCCTCCGACCGGGCGCACCGGGCGGGACGCCACGGCGTCCCGCCCCGTCGGCTCGCCGCCCACTCCGAAAGGGACCACGCCACGTGAAGCACATCGAGACCCCGCCTCCGTCGTCGCTCGGGCACGCCGAGGTCCGGATCATGGCCCGGACGCCCGAAGCCGCCCGAGCGGTCGCGCAGGCGCTGCGCCACTGCTTCGCCGGATCGGAACAGCGCAGCTATCCCGGCCCCGACGGTGGCACCCGCCTCCACCTCACCGTCGACACGGCGACGCCCGCGGGTCCCGACCGCTCCCGGCCGGTCGCCGGCCCGACCCCGGTGGGCGCCGTCGCCCACTCCGACGAGGTCTGAGAGCCGGACGGGCGCCAGAGCCTCCTCCCGCACATGAAAGGACCCGGTCATGGCCACACTGCGCGAGCGCAGGAGCTACCGCGCTCAGGTGCTCCGGGTCCTGTACGAAGCCGTCGAGGGCAACCGCCTCCTCGGCATCACCGGAGCACAGTTGCGGCGCGACCTCCATGTCCCGGAACAGGATCTGGCGGCAGCCTGCACCTACCTGGCGGGCGAAGGGCTGATCACCGTCGACTGGGAACCCGGCAACACCCCCGCGATGGTCACCCTCACCCACGAGGGAATCCGACACATGGAGACCGAGGAGGAAGAGCACGGCTGATGACCGGGAGGCTCCTGCCGCGCACCGGTCCGGCCGGGGCCGGGCGGGTCGGGTCGGGGCGACGGCCTCGCTCGTCAGTGCGCGGGTGCTCCGAACTCCGCGTGCTGCGTGTGGAACGCGTATTCCGCGTCGTCGTCCGAGGCCGGGGCCGAGAACACGATTCGGCGTGCTTCCGCCCGTGCTTGCGCGATGAGCAGTTCGAACTCTTCGTCGGTCATCGCGCTCACCTCCTGAAACTCTCTTGCACGGGTGATTCGTAGCGCGCGTGCCACGGGATTGGACCGGGGTGGCCCGTACCGGTCCCCGGCCCGCTTCGGGCGGGTGGGCGGGTCGATGCTCGGGCGCTGTTCGGACAGTCACCACCGGGGGCGGACCGCCGGTGGCCCCGGGGGCGGCGGGGCGGCGGGAAATTCTGGTGAAGGCCGGGCCGGCGGTGCCGTAGGGTGGGGTTCACCGACGCGGGGTGGAGCAGCTCGGTAGCTCGCTGGGCTCATAACCCAGAGGTCGCAGGTTCAAATCCTGTCCCCGCTACTGCTCACAAGGGCCCGGATCCTCAACAGGATCCGGGCCCTCGTGCTGACTGCCGCATGCCGGTGAACCGGTCAACCCGTAGCGGACCGAGGTCACCCCGGCGGCCGGGATCCTCGCCTTGGCGGACGACCTCGCCTGCCCCGAGAGGCGGAGCCCGGGCATCGGGAGGCGGAGCCCGGGCATCGGGAGGCGTCGATCTCCTTCAGCTGCTCGCGCCGTTCCGGGGGCGGAGCCGGAGTCGGGCTCCGGCGCACACGCTGCGGGCGGCCGGTCGGTTCTGCCGGGTTCAGGCCTGGGTCGGGTCGGCGGGGATGGGGTGTACTTCCACCGGATCGTTGCTGGGCTTGCCGCCGGCCCCGGGGCAGGCGGATGCGCGTGCGGCGATCTCCAGGGCGCGGTCCTCGCTCTTGACGTCGACGACCCAGTACCCGGCCAGGATGGGGCCCGCGTGGGCGGGTCCGTCGGTCACCTGAGGGCGCCCGTCGCTTCCGGCCCGTACCGTCTTGACCAGGGAGGGGCCGCCGAGGCCCTGGCCGTCCACCCACTCCCCGGCGGTGGTGAGGTCTTCGTTGAGTGCGTTCATGTGGGCGAACATGGCGTCCATGTCCTGCTCGGAGTATCCGGACATGATGGCGTCCCACTGATCGGCGGGCACGTTCATCTGGATCATGTACTTCATTTTCCTCACCCTTTCGGGGCGGCTGATGGGCGTCTTCGGGCTTGCATGGGGTTGGACCGTCGGGCGCGGCAGAACTCATCGGTGTCCCGGCACCGAATTGCCGCGGACCGGTGTACGCCGCTCGGCCCGGACCCGGGCCCCGACACCTCACCGGCCGGGACCCGGTGCAGGCGCGGCGGAGGGTGATGGCCCGTACCGGGCAGTCCAGCGGGTGGCCGCGTAGGCGATGACGTTCCCACAGGTCGGGCGTGTGCGGGCCGGAAGTCTGGCGTGTCGCCGCTGCTTTCCGGACCACCCGCTCGCACCCTGTCGGCTCCGTGTCGGGCGTCGGCCCGGGCGCCGGCTGTTCTTCAGGACGGGCGGACCGCGGGGGCCGGCCGGACGACGGCGCAGCAGGCGAGCCCGACCACGAGCATCAGCACCGGGAAGGCCAGGGCCGCACGGGTGGCGGTGGTGGCGGTGCTTCCGATGCCGGCCTGGAGGAGGACTCCGGTGGCGCGGTGGTGTCGTCATCGCCGCAGCCGGGCCGCCGGCCGTCACCCGCGGGCGTGATCCGAACAGCCGCACCCGGGGGCGACGCGACCGCGGCACGTGAGGGTCGGGCACCGGCCGCGGTCAGGGCGCGGAGGTGGCGCCGTGCGGGCGCTGCGGATGACCCCCCGCCGCGACTCCCCGCACCGGCACCCCGGGTGCACGCGGTCGGGAGGGTAGCCTCGGCCGACCGAACGACGAAAGCGGGTGGAGGCCCTCATGCGCACGCCCACCGTCCTGATCTCCGGAGCGAGCATCGCCGGCCCGGCGCTGGCCTGGTGGCTGAACGGCTACGGCTGGCGGACCACCGTCGTGGAACGCTTCGCCGAGCTCCGCGAGGACGGCCAGAACATCGACGTCCGCGGCGCGGGACGCGAGGTCGCCCGCCGCATGGGCATCGAGGACGCCGTCCGCGCCGCCTCGACCGGTGAGACGGGTACGGAGTTCGTCGACGCGGCCGGTATCCCGCTCGCCCGCTTCGCTGCCGGAACATCCGACTCCACAGGTGCGACCGCCGAGTTGGAAATCCTCCGGGGACAGCTGTCCCGGATCATCGTCGACCGCACCCGCGACCGGACCGAGTACGTCTTCGGCAACCGGATCGCGGCCCTCGACGAGGACGCCGACGGGGTCACGGTCACTTTCGCCGACGGCACGATCCGTACGTTCGACATCGTGGTCGTCGCCGAAGGCCTGCGCTCCCGGACCCGGTCCCTGGTCTTTCCGCATGTCGACGCGGTGCGCGAACTCGGCCTCTACGTCGCTTACCTCACCCTCGCCCGCAGGGACGACGACACCGACCTGTGGCGTTGGCACAGCGCCGGTCGCGGCCGCAGCATCACCCTGCGACCGGACAACCTCGGCACCGTCCGGGCCACATTCGCCTTCCTGTCGGACGTTCGGGGCCTCGACGAGCTCGATCGCGACGGCCGGACCACGATCCTTCGCCGCACCTTCGCCGACGTGGGCTGGGCCGCGCCCCGGATCCTCGCCGCCCTCGACGACGCCCCGCTCTACTTCGACGCCGTGGGCCAGGCCCGTATGCCGTCCTGGTCCTCGGGACGGGTGGCCCTGCTCGGGGACACGGCGTACTGCGCCTCCCCGATCAGCGGCATGAGCACGAGCCTGGCACTGACCGGCGCCTACGTACTCGCGGGTGAACTCGCCACCCATCCGCACCGCACGGCGTTCGCCCGCTACGAGGAGGTCATGCGCCCGTACGTGGACCGGGCGCAGAAGCTCCCGCCCGGCGCACCGCGCATCGCCAACCCGCGCAGCCGTGCCGGGCTCGCCGCCATGAACACCGTCCTGCGGATCGCCGGCAGTCCCGCCGCCGTGCGTCTGGGCGGCCTGGCGTCGAGGTTCTTCACCCCGCCGGCCGACGCGATCGACCTGCCGGTCTACCCGCCCGCCCTCGCCCCGTCGCCGTGACCCACCGGCCCCGGAGCGCGGGAACGGGAACGGCGGCACGCTCGGCGAGCGCCGAACCCGGTCGGCAACTCGCGCTCCCTCAGCTCCGACCGGGGCCGGCAGCGACCTCCTGACGGAAACGGGCCCGGTGTTCAGCGAGAAAGGCGTCGAGGGTGCGGGGCGGGCGGCCGAGGATGTCCCCGACGGTGCTCGTGGGGGTTTCGGGCCGGGCGACGGCGAGCCGCTGGATCTCCGTCACGTGCTCGGCGAGCCAGTCGGGCATGCGGGCGCGGTGCGCGAGGTGGTCACGCAACTCGTCGGGGGAGAGGTCGACGTACCGGATCCGACGGCCGGTCAGGATGCTCAGTCGTCGCGCGATGTCGGGATAGGAGACGGCTTCGGATCCGGTCAGGGTGTGGACGCCGCCGGCGATCTCGGGCCGGGTGAGGGCCGCCGCGGCGACGTCGGCTATGTCGCGGCAGTCGACGTGGTTGCAGGGGGCGTCGCCGGTCGTTCCGAGGATGAGGCCCTGACCGATGGTCGGAGCCAGGCGCAGGAGGTTCTGCATGAACGCGTACGGGCGCAGGACGGTGTGGGGGAGGCTTCGGGCGCGCAGGTGTTCCTCGACGGCGTGGTGTCCCCGGGAGACGGCCACGGGAGATTCGGGTTCGGCGGCGGGTGCGGAAACCTTGACGACGTGTCCGATGCCGGTGTCGGCGGCGACGTCGATGACGCGGGTTTCGAGTTCGACCTGTTCCGGACTGTTGGCCATGGCGAGGAAGAGCTGGTCCGCCCCCTTGAAGGCGGCGCGCAGGGATTGGGGGTCGGCGGCGTCGGCGTACCGGACGTCTACGGGCGGCCGGTGAGCGCCGCTCAGGCCGAGGACGGGCAGGTGCGGGGTACGGGTCAGTGCGCGGACGGGAATGCCGCGTGCGAGGAGACTGTGGAGCAGGGCGTTGCCGGTGGCTCCGGTCGCTCCCATGACGACGATCATCGTGTTCTCGTTCCTTGGTGACGTCCCGGCAGCGGGTCCCGCTGCCGGAGTGGACCTGGTCGGGGCGGGGTCGCGCGTGGTTCGGGGTCGCGGGGCCCACGGCCGGGGCGACTCGGCGCGGGTCCCGGGGTGGCGGGGTGCCCTACACCGAGGAAGCCGCCGCGGTGCGGCGCCAGCGCGGGGTGACGATGGTGGTGGCCAGGGCCGCGGAGAGCGGCAGATCGACGCGCAGGCGTTCCCACCACGGCGTGGCGGGGACAGGGGTGTGGGCGGGCAGCCACTGGGCGCCGAACCAGCCCAGCAGGGCCGCCGCGCCGGCAGCCGCGATGACGAGCACGGCGGTCAGGACGCCGCGCGGCACGGTGGTGGTCCACTTCCGAGGCCGCCCGCCGCGCCGCAACCAGTTGCCGATCAGGAACGCCACCACGGCGGAGGTTCCGGCGATGGAGGTGAAGGCGGCCACGGTCAGGTCCCGTTGCCCGGTGATGACCCCGGCGGTACCTGCCGTCAGTGCGGGGGCGGCATAGGCGGTCAGCACCTCGCGCCACAGGGCGAAGGGGCGGGAGGTCCGGGGCGGCCGGGGCGCTCTGGGCGGTCGGGAGTCGGCCGGCTTCCGGCCGGTCCGGTATTTCGCTGCGCGCATGCTGTCCTTCGTCTCGTTCTCGTCAAAATAATTAGCTGCCTAACTATCACGGCAAAAAAAGGGACCGCCCAAAGGGCGGGGCCCGTCGGCCCGATCGCCTCAATCGGCGACCAAGGCCTCGCTGCCGCGCACGACGCGGGAGAGCAGCTCCAGGAACACCATGCGCTCATCGAGGGAAAGTCCGCTCACCATCGCCTCCAATCGCCCGAAGTGCTCGGCCGCCATGTCGCGCAGCCGCTGTGCCCCCCGTGCGGTCAGGACGGCCACCGTGCCGCGACCGTCCTCCGTGGACGGCCTGCGGGCGATGAGGCCCTCGCGCTCAAGGCCGTCCAGCAGGCCGGTGATCGTGGCCCTGGTGACTCCGAGATCGGCCGCGAGGCTGGACGGGGACTTCTCCCCGTCGTGGTCCTCGAGATCGGCGAGCAGACGGTAGCGCCCGGTCGACAGTCCGAACCTGGCGAAGTGCGCCTCGGCCGCGCGGCCGACCCTCGCGCCCGCCGAGATCAGTCGCACCGCGACCAGCACGGCCTGTGGGTCGGCCTCCAGGCCGTAGTGCTCGACCTGTCGCCTGGCCTGGTCCAGCGTGGGCGTCTCTTCTGCGCCGCCGCGAGTCGTCATGGAAGTAATATGGTGGCTAATCATCCGACCTGTCAAGCGTCGACGTGCGGGGGTCGGCCCTTCCCGGCCGGTTCCGCGTCAAGGCCGTCACCGAGCCCGGTGTCCCCGGCCCGCTGTTCGGCCCGTTCCCGCAGGCGCCGTTTGTCCGGCTTCCCCTGGGCGGTCAGCGGGACCACCCGTACCCAGAACACCGCGGTGGGCCGGTGCGCGGGGGCCAGCGCCTTCTCCACCAGGTCACAGGCCTCGGCCGCGACGTCGGCGCCGGGCGCGCATCCCGGCGCCGGTACCAGGAAGGCGCACACCTCCCCGCCCGTGAGCTCGCTGTGCCGGCCCACGACCACGGCCTGTCCCACGGAGGGGTGGCGGGCGAGCGCGCCCTCGACGGGCAGGCAGTACACGTTGTCGCCGTCGACCATCACCACGTCGTCGACGCGGTCGTCGAGATGGAGGTAGCCGGCGGAGTCGAAGTGCCCCAGATCGCCGGTGCGCAGCCAGCCGTCCCTGATCACCTCCGCGCTCAGGTCGGGCCGGTTCCAGTAGCCGGCCATCATCGCCCCCGACCGGGTCCACACCTCACCCGTCCGACCGGGCGGCCGGAGCCCGCCGTGCTCGTCCCGTACCTGTACCTCCACCCCGGGCGCGGGACGACCGACGGACGCGAGCAACTCTGGCCTGCCGGCCAGCGCGGCATCGTGATCCGCAGGGGTCAACCGGCAGATCACGGCGGATTCGTTCGAGCCGTAGCCCTGTTGCCAGCGACCGCCCCAGCGGGTCACGGCCTGGGCCAGGCGTTCCGGGAGGATGGGCGACGCGCCGTAGGAGATCACCCTGAGCCCGGGTATCCCCTCGGCCGTCGCGGGGTCGTTCAGCAGGCGGTACACCATCGCCGGCATCAGGTACGTCGACACCGGACCCAGCCGCCGGCAGGCGGCCGCGAACTCCCGGGTTCCGAAGGTGGTGAGGATCTCCACGCGGCCTCCGGCCCGCAGTTCTTCCAGGCAACGCCCGCCGGACCGGTGGGCCAGCGACGTGACGGAGAGGAAGACGGTCCCGTCCCGCTCGCTTCGGCTCGCGCGACCGTCGATCCGGGTGGCCAGCGCACGGAACGTGGACGCCACGCCCTTGGGGAGACCGGTCGTACCGCCGGTGTAGGTCACCCGCGCGATGTCATCCTCCCGGGCCCGCACCGGGACGGGCTCCGCCGCACGAGCGGCCGCCGAGGCCAGCACCTCGCCCAGGGACACCCGGGCCGCCCCCGTGTCGGGCACCGGCGTGTCATGGACCACGAGGTCCGGGTCGCAGTCCCGCAGGACGAACTCCAGGCCGTAGGTGGCCGCGTCGGTGACCATCTGGGTCAGCCGCGCTCCCAGCACGTGCGCGGCCAACCGCACCAGCAGCACCTCGGGCCGGTTGCCGCCCGTCACGCAGGCCAGGCCCGAGCCCGGCCGCACTCCCGCGTCCGTCAGGGCACCCGCCAGTCGGTACACGTCGTTCAGTACCGCGGAGAAGTCCTTGACGTTGCGGCCGGCGCCGATCGCGGGCCGCCCCGCGTGCAGTTCGAATGCTTCCACCAGATCGGTGACGTACCGTGCGCCCATGGAGGCGAGGCTACAGCCGTTTCCCGGATCGGCGTCGATCGTCTGCCTTCCGGTTCGGCGCAGCCCGCGGACCGCTGAGCGCCGCTGATCCTCGGCGGCTCGCCGCACGCGGCCGTGACCGGTGGTCCTGCCCGGAACGGGCCGGCGGTCAGGGGGTGACGATGGCGAAGTCGGGGTCGGGGGTGTCGAGCAGACCCGCGAGGGTGGCGAAGACCCGGGGGTCGCCCTGCACGTGTACGCCGTCCAGTCCCGCGCCCGCCAGGACGCCCAGCAGCTGCGGCCTGGTCAGGGTCAAGGTCAGGTCGGCGGCCGGGGCCTGCCCGTTCGCGTCCGTGGCGGCGCTGCGGTAGGTGAGGGCTCCGTTGGACAGCCGGAGGTGCCAGGTGCGGTCCTCGTCGGTGACGTTCCAGGTCATGGTCAGCTTCACGTCCCAGGCGCGCGGGCCGTCGACGCGGATGGCGAGCGAGTCGATGAGCATGTCGACGGTGAGCGCCATCGCCATCTCGGGGTTGGTCGTCTCCAGCGCGGTGTGCGCGACCGTGCCGCGCAGCTCCTGGGCACCCATCAGGTAGAAGTTGCGCCACGTACCGTTCTCCGCGCCGAAGCCGAGCTTCTCGTACACCTCGGCCAGCGCCTGCTTGGCCGCGGTGTCACCGGGGGCGGCGAAGACCGCGTGCCCCAGCAGCGTCGCCGCGAAGCGCAGGTCACCGGAGGCGGCATACTCCTCGCCCTTGGCGATCAGCGCGGGGACACCGCCGTAGTCGGCGGCGAACCGGAGGGCCTGCTCCACCGGCGGGTGCTCCCAGAGGTGAGCGGGGTTGCCGTCGAACCAGCCCATGTAGCGCTGGTAGATCGCCTTGACGTTGTGACTGACGGAGCCGTAGTAGCCGCGGTTCGCCCACCGGTTCGCGATCACCGGCGGCAGCTCCATCCGCTCGGCGATCTCCGTGCCAGTGAGTCCCTGGTTGGTCATGCGCAGGGTCTGGTCGTGCAGGTAGGCCCACATGTCGCGCTGGCCGCCCAGGTACGCGTTGATGCGCTCCTGGCCCCAGGTGGGCCAGTGGTGGGAGGCGAACGCGACGTCGGACCGGTCGCCGAACAGGGCGATCGTCTCGCCCAGGTAGTGGGCCCAGACGCGGGTGTCGCGGACCAGGGCTCCGCGCAGGGTCAGGATGTTGTGCATGTTGTGCGTCGCGTTCTCCGCCATGCACAGTGCGCGCCGGTCGGGGAAGTGGAAGTTCATCTCGGAGGGGGCCTCGGTGCCCGGCGTCAGCTGGAAGACGATCCGCACTCCGTCCAGGGTCTCCTCCTGGCCGGTGCGGGTGATGTCCAGCGTCGGCGGCACGAGGGTGATCGTGCCCTTGGACGTCGTCATGCCCAGCCCGGCGCTGATCTGCCCGGCGGGCCCCTTGTCCAGTTCCGCGCCGTACATGTACACCGCCCGGCGGGTCATCGCGCCGCCCGCGTACACGTTCTCCGCGACCGAGTGCTCCAGGAACCCGGCCGGGGCGATCACGGGCACCGGCGGGTGACCGTGCGGGAGAACCCCGCGCGACCCGCCGAAGTGGTCGCCGTGCGAATGCGTGTAGATCATCCCGGTGACCGGACGGTCCCCGCGGTGCTCGCGGTACAGGGCGAGTGCGGCGGCCGCGGTCTCGGCGGAGATGAGCGGGTCGATGACGATGACCCCGGTATCGCCCTCGACCAGGGTCATGTTCGACAGATCCAGGTTCCGGACCTGGTAGATCCCCTCGGTGACCTCGAACAGGCCCTGCTTGTTGCAGAGCCGGCTCTGCCGCCACAGGCTGGGGTGCGCGGTGTCGGGGCAGTCCTCGTCGAGGAACGCGTAGGCATCACCGTCCCAGATCGCCCGGCCGTCGTCCGTCCGGATGACGGCCGGGGACAGGGCGGCGACGAAGCCTCGCTCGGCGTCCTCGAAATCGGACCTGTCGGCATAGTCGAGTTCACTCATGAGCAACGAATAGCCCATGAAGTGCCGACTCGCCCGTGAACGTCCCACGTGCCCCGCGGCGTGTCCCGGATCGCGACCAGAGCTTCCTTGCGGATCGGCTGCCGCCCGGGGCGGAGCTCCGCGTTACGGGCGATCGGGCCGCCTCCGTCGCCCCCGGTGAGCGCGGAGTCCGGTCAGCGGACGACGTCGAAGACGTTCTTCTGGAGGCCGTTGGCGTACGCCTCGTGCTCGACGAGCTTCAGCTTCTGCGTGTCCTTGTCGGTCGTGCTGAAGAGCCGCTTGCCCGCGCCCAGCAGGAGGGGGAAGACGATCAGGTGGTAGCGGTCGATCAGGCCGGCGTCCGACAGGGCCCGGGTGAGCGAGGCACTTCCGTGGACGATGATCGGTCCGCCCTCGGTCTCCTTCAGCGCGGCGACCTCATCGAGCGAACGCAGGATCGTCGTCTCACCCCAGTTCGAGACGAGGCCGTCCTCGCCGAGGGTGGTCGATACGACGTACTTCGGCATCAGCTTGTAGTCGGCGAAGTCCTCCATGTCGGGCCACACCGGGCTGAAGGCCTCGTAGCTCGTCCGACCCATCAGGATCGCGGTGGCTTCCTTCTGTTCCCGGCCCTTGATCTCGAAGGCTTCGGGAAGGAATTCGACGTCCTTGAAGGTCCACCCCGCGTTCCGGTATCCGGGCTCGCCACCGGGGGAGTCCACGACTCCGTCGAGCGAAACGAAGGCGGTACTGATGAGGGTACGCATCTCAAGTCCTCGGTGTCCGGTGTCTGATGTCTGGTGTCTGGTGTGCGTCAGTCATGATCCATGACTGCGGAACGCACGGAAACTCATCGGTCACCGCAAGAGCTGGTACCCGCATCTCACGGACGCGGCGAGCCCCTGGCGGAACACGGGAGCAGTGCGCAAGGCTGCACGGGCGGTCGGCGCCATCCGGCCCGGTGTGGTGAGCTGTTGGAGGAGCACATGGAAAAGGCTGGATCCCAGCGGCGGACGCACTCCGATGATGCGCGGGGTCCGGGTGAGGGCACGGACGGGCTGCGCGAGTACGGGTTCGCCCGCTACGGCGCGGAGCGGCTCGGCATCGACCCGGGCGGCTCCGACGCGGCGGACTTGGCCGCGATCCGGGAGGTCTGCGCGGCTCTGCCGCCCGATCCGTACGCTCCGGGGACGCATCGGTTCCGTAGGTACTCCCATGCGGTGTACCTACCGTGGAAGGACGAACTGTCCTGGATTCCCGGAACCCCCGACCCCGTACACGGTACGGTCACCGACTTCTCCCAGGGCGAGGGCGACACCGAGTCCCCGCGGCCGCGGCGCGTGCTCCCCGAAGTCCCCGAGGGGCTGCGCGGCAATCCCCTGCTGCTACGGCTCCTGCGCTGGGACATCGAGCAGGTCCTGTCCCTGAAGGATCTGGGGAGACGGCCCCTGTGGGCCGGCGTCCACCTGATCAGGCTCGGCGTCGACCGTCCCGGCCAGGAGGCCGTTTCCTCCCCGAACTGCTTGCACCAGGACGGCGGTTCGGCCGCAACGTTCACTTTTGCCCACCTCATCAGCCGGACCAACGTCACCGGTGGGCAGAACGTCATCGCCACACCGGGCAGCGCGGGCCTGCTGCCCGAGGACCCGTGGGCGGACAACCACGCCGAATTCACCCTCACCGACCCACTGGACGGCTACGCCGTCCACGACCACAGGGTCAGCCACTACGTCGGCCCGGTCCGCGCGGGCTCGGAGCCGGGGCCGGGCGAACGGTCCGTCCTCATCGTCGGTCTCGCCCCGTACGTTCCCCACCTGTGAGCCGGACACATCGCCACCGCGATGCCCGAAGGCCGTCCCCGTCTTCGTCCCCGTCGGCGCGGACCGCGGACCGCGGGCCACGTGCTGCCGGGCTTCTCCGCCCGGACCTGGTCCAGCGGGCGCAGGAAAATGGCTTCCGCCCCTCTGCAGCAGGGGTTCTAGACTGCGCCGATGACCAGCGATCTTCTCCGGCTCACGGTCCTGGGATCCGCAACGCCCTATCCGAGCGTGGACAATCCCTGCTCGGGCTACCTGGTGTCCAGTGGGGACACGCGGCTCTGGGTGGATGCGGGTACCGGGACCCTGGCTCAGTTGCAACGGCACGTTCGGCTGGACGAGTTGGACGCGATCTGGATCTCGCATCTGCATGCGGACCACAGCGCGGACCTCCTCACCGCCTACTACGGAGCGCTCCACGCCGACATCGGGCTCGCCGCCCCGATCCCCCTCTACGGACCGCCGGGCATCGCCGATCGGTTGGCACACTTCCTCACCAACTCCTCGACCCGCAGCCCGATCGAATCCGCCTTCGCCGTGGACGAACTGCAGGACGGACATCAAGTGCGGCTCGGCGGAGTGACGTTGACCAGCCGGACGGTGGAGCACGGCTGCCCCGCCTTCGCCCTTCGTGTCGAGGCCGCGGGACGATCACTTGTCTACTCGGGGGACACGGCACCCTGCCCCGCCCTGACGAGCCTGGCCGAGGAGTGCGACGTGCTGCTGTGCGAGGCCGACAGCTCGCAGCCCCCGGCCGAGGGTGAGCCGGTGCACCACACGCCGGAGGACGCCGGTGACACGGCTGACGCGGCCGGGGCGCGACGGCTGATCGTCACACACGTGGGACCCTTCCTCACCCCGCAACAGGCTGTTGCCCGTGCTGCGACCCGTTTCACCGGTCCGATCGACTACGCCGCACCCGGCGCCGCCTTCTCGGTAGGTGTCGACTGCGACGCCGGTGCGTCCGAGGACGGGGGAGTGGCGGCAGGTTTGACCTTGTCGCGACGTCAGGGTTTCTACTGAGCTCCATCCGGCCCGAAGCGCTGACCGAGCATGCGGGCGATCTCCGGGAGGAGCTCCCACATGACCACCATGGTCGAGAAGAACATGGCCCTGCTTCGCACCGCTTACCAACGGGTGGAGAGCGGTGATCTCGACGAGGCCGCTCTGATGTTGACCGAGGGCTTCATCGCCCACGTCCCCGGGTGCCCCGAGCCACTGCACGGCCGGGAGATCTGGTCCCGGGGCACCAAGATGATGAAGGATGCCTTCCCCGACCTCAGGATCGACGTCCAGGACATGTTCGGCGTCGGCGACAAGGTGACGGCGCTGGTTCGTTTCCAGGGCACGCACCGCCGGGGGCGCGTTCCAGCAGTTCGAGGCGACGGGGCGCGACGTTGCGTACCGGAGCGTCGAGGTCTACCGCTTCGAGGGTGATCGGATCGCTGAGGAGTGGGTCGCCCCGGACCTGCTCAGCCTCATGCAGCAGATCTCGCCCCCGCCGCCGGTCACCTGACGCCCCGCCGCACCGGGGTGTTCCTTGCCCACCACCGCGACCTCGCCGCCCACCTCGCACCGGTCCTCGACATCGAACCGGTGGGGCCAGTAGGTGAGTGACTTGGTGCCGATCCGGATCGTGCGGACGGTGTCGACCAAGGCCCTCGACATCTCCACCACGGCGTTCCGCCCGAACGGGCCGGCCGCCACCAGCGGCCTTCCGGGTCAGGACGCGCTCACGCGCCGGTGCGTATGACAGCGCCGGCGCACAGCCGCGCACCGCTGCGCGCGGCGGGCCTCAGCAGCCGCCGCTGCCCTTCAGTAGGTATTTCTCGGCCCACGTGCCCAGCGCGTTGAGCGCCGGCTCCAGCGCGGCGCCCGACTCCGTCAGTCGGTACGAGACCCGCAGTGGGGGTCCCTCGTCCACCTCGCGGACGACGAGGCCGGCCTCGGCGAGTTCCGTCAGCCGGTCCGAGAGCATGCGTTCACTGATCCCGGGGACGGCCCTGCGCAGGTCGGCGAAGTGCACCGGGTGCTGGAGCAGCGCGGCCACGATCATGCCGGTCCAGCGCTTGCCCAGTAGCCCGAAGACCTGCGTGATGCCGTCGCCCACCCGGCCGCATGCCTCCGTGCTCACGTGTGTCACCTGGTCCGCCATGCCCTCAGGGTACCTGCCGTTCCGTATGGGGGTGAAAAAAAGTAAGCTCCTGTGTTATCAATAGTGACGTACGAAATTGCACCCGCTTCTACGGAGGATCCCCATGGCCACGCTCCTGCACCTCGACTCGTCCCTGTTCCCCGGGACCGCATCCGCCTCCCGCGCCGTGACGGACGCCTTCCGCAAGGCATGGGAGGAGGAGAACCCGCAGGGGACGGTCATCTACCGCGACCTGTCGGCCGACCCCGTCCCGCACCTCGACGGCCTCGCCGCATCCGCCGGATTCGCGGACCCGCACACCCACAGCCCCGAGCAGGCAGCCGCCTTCGCCACCCGACTGCAGCTGATCGCGGAGCTGGAGCAGGCGGACGCCGTGCTGATCGGCGCCCCGATGTACAACTTCTCCATCCCCTCGACCTTGAAGGCGTGGCTGGACCAGGTCATCCTGATGGGCCGCACCGCGGGCCCCGACCTGCCTCTCAAGGGCCTTCCGGTCACCGTGGTCGCCAGCCGTGGCGGCTCGTACGCGCCGGGCACTCCGCGGGAGGGCCTGGAGTACGTACAGAACTACCTGGACGCCCTCCTGACCTCCATGTTCGGTGCCGAGGTCACCTTCATCGTGCCCGAGCTGACCCTGGCCGCCTCCAACCCCGCGATGGCCGAACTCATCCCCCTCGCGGAGGCGTCGCGCGCGAAGGCGCTCACGGACGCGGTGGCAACGGCCAAGTCCGTTGCCGCACAGGTCGCTGCCGCCGCCTGAACACCGAACGCGCCCGAACCCGGCGCCACCCCGCGCGGCGAAGAGCGCCGTGAGGACGGCGGGCCCCGCCGGGTCTGTCCGGAGGCGGCGGGCGGGGCTCACGCCGGTGTCGTCACCCCCGCTCGCCGCATCCTCCGGCGACCGTCCGAACAGGTCCCGACCCCGGTGGAACGGCCGGCCGGGCCCGGGTCGGCCCGGACGCGTCAGCGGCCGGTCGCTGCGAGGGCGGCGGCGTCCGTTTCGTAGGGCGCGAAGCCGGAGTTGTCCTTGCAGCCGAGCTCTTCGTAGGTGTTGACCCTGGTTTCCGGGTCGGTGTGGGTCAGCCGGAACTTGCAGGCGCCCTTGATGTAGCGGCCCTTGACCCCGCCCGGAAAGTCGACCTCCTTGTTCCACAAGTAGGGCGAGCTGTAGTCGTTGAGGCGGGCGGTGGCGTTGACGTCGATGCCGCCGGGCGCGTAGATCTCGTAGACCCAGCCGGTCCGGCCGTTGCCGTAGGTGGCGAACTTCTGGGCGACCCACTTCTCGCAACTGGTGCTGAGGTGCGCGCTGTTCTGGCCCCCGCCCTTGACGATGTACTCGGCGAGCGGGGTCACCTCTTCGCCCCGCGGGGTGAAGCCCGTCCGGAAGATCTCTTCGACCGTCTCGCGGGTGTCGCCGCGCCACAACGTGTTGACGTCCGTGCGCCACTGCCACCGCTCCTGCGCCGCGGCGGAGGCGACGGGGCGGGCGATCGACGGGTTCGTCGTCGTACGCCACCAGTCCCAGGCGCGGTAGTCGACCGTCGGACCGCAGGCAGTGGTCAGGTCGTCCGCCGCGGCGGCCGGGACCGCATGGACGGCGGGGGCCGGAGTGGCGGCCGCCGCGGCCGGGATACCCGCGGCGGAGAGGAGGGAGAGGGCGGCGAGCACCCGAAGAGCAGCCTTCAGCATGGTGAGACCCATCCGTCGATCAACGTGACGGGCCCAGTTATAGGGGCGGGTAGCAATGATGGGCCGCGCACGGTGCGCCGGCTTCACCCGTGCGGGGGGATCAGTCGTACCGGGGAAAGGATCCGCCACATCCGGGCGACGACGACACCCACGCCGCGGCGACCGAGCCCCCGGCCATGCCTCGGGCTTCGACGTCGGATCTCGACCCTGGGGTGGGTGTCGACGTAGCCGGCGCCGTCGGCGCCGCAGTGGGTTCAGGTCCGCGGGCGGAGGTCGACGCCGTACCGGACGACGCCGTACCGGACGACGCCGGCGGTCCAGCAACCGCGCCCGAACTCGGCCCCCCATACGTCCGAACCGCTCGCCGAGGACCGGCCCGGACGCGAACCGGTCCCCTTCCAGTGCAGGAGCCCCCGCGAAGACGCGGCGCGGCACAACCCGGTGACAGCTCGGAATCCACCGGGGGAAGACGCTCGGACATCTTTTGAAGACTCAGAGATATTCATCGGCTCATTCGATCTCCCTAGTGTTGAGCACATCAAGCCGAGCCCGGGGACACCACCCGGGCGACCCACCCCAGGGAGACCACCATGCGCGCCGTCATCCAGAAGTCCTTCGGAGGCCCCGAGGTCCTGGAGGTCGTCGAGACCGACCGTCCCGCCCCTCTCGGGGGCGAAGTCCTGATCCGCGTCCACGCCAGTGCCGTGAACCCGGTGGACGTGGCCGTCAGGTCGGGCGCCTACCCGCTGCTCGGTGAGCCGTCGTTCGGCGTCGGCTGGGACATCTCGGGCGTCGTCGAGGAGGCTGGCCCCGGCGCCCGGTTCAAGCCGGGCGACGAGGTCTTCGGCATGCCGTTCTTCCCGCGCGCCGCCACCGGTTACGCCGAATACGTCGCCGCCCCCTCGCGCCAGGTTGCCCGCAAGCCCGCCGGCCTCGACCACGTGCATGCTGCGGCCATCCCCCTCGCCGCGCTCACTGCCTGGCAGGGCCTGGTGGACGCGGCCGGACTCCACGAAGGACAGCGGGTGCTGATCCACCGCGCGGCCGGCGGCGTCGGGCACTTCGCCGTCCAGATCGCCAAGGCCCGCGGAGCCCACGTCATCGCCATGGCGAGTGCCCCCAGGCACGAGTTCCTGCGGGGCCTGGGCGCCGACGAGGTCATCGACTACCGCACCACCGACTTCACGCAGGAGGTCAAGGACGTCGACGTCGTCTTCGACTCGTCCTCCGAAGGCACGCGCTCCCTGGCCGTTCTGCGCCCCGGCGGCACGCTCGTCAGCATCATGGAGCACTGGAACCAGGCGCTCGCGGCCCAGGTGGCGGCCGCGGGCCGCCACTTCGCCGGCATCTCCGTCGAACCCGACTACGCGTCGCTGGAGGCGATCGCCGCGCTCGTGGACGCCGGACGGATCCGGCCCCACGTCGCGCGGACCTTCCCCCTGGCCGAAGCCGCCAAGGCCCACGAACTGGTCGGTTCCGGCCGCGTCCAGGGCAAGGTCGTCCTCACCGTCGCCTGACACCCAGCGGCTTGACGGAGCGTAGGCTGACACCGGCACGACGCGGAAAACCGGGGGACCGGGGGACACGGAAGCCCGGGGACCGGGGAGAGCGGGGGCGGCGTTGGACATCCTGACCGAGGCACTGGGCTCGATGCGGACGGGGCAGCCCCGATCCGTACGAACCCACGGCCGTGCCCCCTGGGGCCTGCGCCTGCCCCCGGTCGCCGGCGCCGGCTTCCACGTGGTGCTCTACGGCACCTGCTGGCTGGTACCGCTCGACGACGCACCACACCTCGAACCGATCGCCCTCGCTCCGGGTGACGTCGTCTTCCTGCGCGACGGCCGCGGCCACATTCTCGCCGATCACCCCTCCACACCGGCCGAGGTGGAAAGGCCGGAACAGTTCAGCCCGGGCTCACCGCTCGGCACGGTCACGATCGGCGGCGACGGCCCCGGCACCAGCCTCCTCTGCGGCAACTACCACTTGGACCAGGGTCGCCCCCACCCCCTGGTGCACCAGCTCCCCGAGATCGTCCACCTCGCCACCCGCCACGGCAGGCACCCCGAGCTGACCGCCGCCGTCCAACTCCTCGGCACGGAGCTGGAGAACCCCCGCATCGGATCCGCGGGCATCGTCCCGGCGCTCATCGACTCGCTGCTCCTCTACATCCTCCGAGCCTGGATCGAGGACCAGGCCCCGACGGCGACCAAGGGCTGGGCCGCCGCTCTCGGCGACTCCGCGATCGCCTCCGCCCTGACGGCGGTCCACGAGACCCCGGCCGCTCCGTGGACCGTCGAATCGCTGGCCAACCGGGTGGGGCTGTCCCGAGCGGCCTTCGCCCGCCGGTTCACGGCCTTCGTCGGCGAACCGCCCATGGCCTACCTGACCCGCTGGCGCATGACGACCGCCGCCAAACTGCTGCGCGAGTCCGAGGCCCCGCTCCTGACCGTCGCGGCCCGCACCGGCTACGGCTCCGAGTACGCCTTCGCCAAGGCCTTCAAGCGCGAGTACGGCCAGGCTCCGGGCAGTTACCGCCGTACGTCGCGTGCCGCCTGACGACAGGACGGCGTACAGCCCGGGTGACCTCGGGCCCTCGGCCCCGACGTGGCAGGCAGTCCTGGACCTTTCGTCCGTCGTCCTCGTCCACACGCTCACGCAGGGCTCGGCGGCGGTTCCGGGTTCACGTGCCGTGGACGGTGGTCAGGTCGGTGAGGCCGGAGATCGTCAGGACGGGTTCCAGGAGGGGGTTGGCGAGCAGCTCGATGCGGTCGGCGTGCGGGAAGAGCACGCTGAGACCGGCACTGTCGAGGTATTCGACACCGGTGAGGTCCAGGACCAGGGGACCGGCCGTCCCCGCGAGAGCGGCGGCGAGTTCCCCGGTGTTGCTCATATCGATCTCACCGACAGCGGTCAGCAGCGCCGTACCGTCGGGCCGCCGTCCGAGGGTGAGGGTCAGGGGAGTGGTCATCAGGCGATCCTCGTATGCATGTCGACGGTGGTGCCGGACGGGCCGGGAGTGACGGTGACCTGCTGCATCAGTGCGCGCATCAGGCCCATCCCGCGACCGCGGTGGGTGTTGAGCTCCGGCTGGGGGGCTTTCCAGCAGCCGGTGTCGGCGATGGTCAGGCGCAGATTGTCGACGTACGCCTCGGCCCGGAAGTAGATGGTGTCGCCGGGGGCGTCGCGGTGGCCGTGTTCGATGGCATTGGCACACGCCTCGCCCGCGGCGACCAGGACGTTCTGCATGGTGGTGGGGGGCAGGTCGCACTGGTTGAGCCAGCCGCGCAGCGTCTTGCGGACCGGGGCGAGCTGCGAGGACTCGGCGGGGAAGGACATCTCCAGCGGGGCCGGGTGGCGGTAGAGCAACAGGGCGACGTCGTCGTCGTAGCCGTCGGCGGGAGCCAACCGCGACATGACATGGGTGGCGAGATCGTCGACGGAGGCGTCCCGGCCGTCCTGGAGGGCTTCACCGGCCTGGTCGATGCCCGCGCTGAGTGGGCGGCGGCGGCGTTCGACGAGCCCATCGGTGTACAGCAGCAGGGTCGACCGGGCAGGTATGGTGCAGGCGCCCTCGGGGCGTTGGTTGCCGGGCCGCACGGCCAGCGGCAGGGAGCGTCCGTCCTCCAGGAGGCGACGGGTGCCGTCGGGAAGGGCGAGGATGCCGGGCGGATGGCCGGCGCTGGCGTACGTCAGCTGCCCGGTGTCGGCATTGAGGACGCCGCAAAAGACGGTGGTGCAGATCGCGCCCGGGACACCCGCGGCGAACTGGTCCAGGGCCATCAGGGTCTGGGCGGGACTCGAGTCCTGGAGCAGCAGGGCGCGGCACGCGCTGCGCAGTTGACCCATGACACTGGCGGCTTCGAGTCCCCGGCCGACACAGTCGCCCACGACGATGCCGATGCGGCCGTCGGGCAGGGTGACCGTGTCGTACCAGTCGCCGCCGACCTCCAGGGGCTGGGTGGCGGGTTCGTAGCGGACGGCGAAACCGTCGGGCAGCTGGGAGGGGCCGAGGATGGCGCGCTGCAGGGCGATGGCGGTCTCGCGCTGCTGGTCGAACTGGTGGGCGCGGTTCAGCCCCTGGGCGAGGTGACCGGCCAGCAGGGACAGCAGCAACTGGTCCTCCCCGGTGAAGGGCCGGTTCTCGCCCAGGTCGAGCCAGAGGGCGAGCGGGCCGTCGGGGAACTCCAGGAGGATCCCGGCACCGCTGTGGTCGGCGACCGGCGTGAGCACCGGCCCCCGGCGCAGCTCCTCGAGCGTCCCGCGTCGCGCGGCGGGCAGCTCCGGCCAGGCCGGCGACGTGTCGGTGGAGGTCAGCGCGGGTTCGTCGCCGTGGTCGAAGACCGCGGCCAGGACCCACCGGGCGCGCCACAGCTTCTTCAGTTCGGCCAGTGCGCCGGCCAGGGCTTCGGGCACGCTGGTGGCCCGGGAGAGGCAGGTGGCCAGGGCCGCCAGGGCGCTCTCGCGCTGGATGGCGTAGTGCTCGGCGGTGACGTCGCGGAAGGTGCCGACGGTCACCCGGCGCCCGGTGTCGGGATCGTCGACCTGGTTGAAGGTGGCCGTCACCCACAGCCGGTGTCCATCGCGGTGGGTGACCGGAATGGTGTACGAGCCCTTGGTGTTGCCCATCAGCAGGGCGAAGGCATCGCTGACCTGCTGGTGCGCCTCGGAGTCGGTGGCGGCGTCGGGCCACCAGGGGTGGATCGGCCGATAGGGCAGGCATTCGGGTCCGTAGCCGAGGATGTCGGTGAAGGCCGTATTGATCTCGACGACGGCGCCTTCCTCGTCGCAGATGAAGAAGGCTTCCTGAAGGGAGTCCACCAGCGCGGTCCGCCAGCGTGCATGGTGGCTGCGCAGCCGCGCCAGCTCGATGTTCGCCCGTACCCGAGCGAGGAGTTCGGCGGCCGCGAACGGTTTGACGAGGTAGTCGTCCGCTCCGGCCTGCAGGCCCTCGATGGACGCCTCCTGCCCGGCCCGGGCGGACAGCAACAGCACGGGCACCGAGGCGGTGCGCGGGTCGGACCGCAACGCGGCGACCAGGGCGAGACCGTCCAGGTGGGGCATCATGACGTCGCTGACCACCAGGTCGAAGGCCTGCGCGCGTATGGCCCCGATCGCCTGCCGGCCGTCGTTGACCGTGCTGACCTGATAACCGGCTCCGCGCAGCAGGCGGATGAGGTACTCGCGCATGTCGGCGTTGTCGTCGGCGACCAGTACGTGCGCCGCGAGCGCCGGACCGCGGCCCGGCCCCTCGGCGCTCCCCTCCACGGTACCCGTGAGCGCGCCCCCCTGTGGAGAGCCGGGCGTCGCCGCGCTCCGCCGGTCGGGCAGCCAGCGCAGGGCCTCCTGCACGAAGGGGTCGGTCGCGAGGGGAACCGCGTCGGTGCCCGCCTCCGGGAGGACGGCATCGGCCGGCAGGTGCGCGGAACCGAAGGGCAGCCGGACGGTGAACCGGGTGCCCCGGCCCTCGGTGGACACGGCGCTGATCTCGCCGCCGTGCAGACCGACCAGCTCCTTCACCAGGGCCAGGCCGATGCCGCTGCCCTCGTTGGAACGCGAACGGGCGTTCTCAATGCGGTGGAACCGTTCGAAGAGCCGGGGCATCTCGTGCGCCGCGACACCGATGCCGGTGTCCGTGACGGTCACCACGGCCGCGCCGTCCTCGGAGCCCACGGCGACCCGGATCGAGCCGTCGAAGGTGAACTTCAGCGCGTTGCTGAGCAGGTTGAGGACGACCTTCTCCCACATGCCCCGGTCGATGAAGACAGGCTCGGCCAACGGGGAGCAGTCCACCCGGAAGTCCAGGCCGGCCTTGTCGACGGCGGAGCGGAACACGCTGGCGAGTTCACCGGTGACCCGCGCCAGGTCGACCGGCTCGTAGTGGGCCTGCATCCGGCCCGCCTCGATGCGGGAGAAGTCCAGCAGGGTATTGACCAGCTTGCCCAGCCGGAGCCCGTTGCGGTGGACGACCTCCAGCTCCTCGCGCACGTCCGCGTCCGCGTCGACGAGGCGGTCCCGCAGCTCCTCCACCGGCCCCATGATCAGCGTCAAGGGGGTACGGAACTCGTGGCTGATGTTGGAGAAGAACGTCGTCTTCGCCCGGTCCAGCTCCGCAAGCTCCTCCGCGCGCCGCTGCTGCACCTGGTAGCTGCGGGCGCTGGCCACTCCGGTGGCGACGTGCCCGGCGACCAGTTCCACGAAGCCGCGGTACCCCTCGTCCAGGTCCCGGTACCGGTTCAGGCCCACCACCATGAATCCGTACGGGGCGCCTCCCTGCTGCCGTAGCGGCACCACGAGCGCCTGGAGGGGCACTTCGGCCCACGAACCCGTCGGAAGGTCCGCGAAAACGGCGCCGTCCAACGGCACCAGCGCGGACTCGCCCCGGGACGCGGCGGCCGTCGGCCACACCGTCTCGGAGTCCGGCAGCAGCAGCTCCGCCGCGGCCGGGTGGTCGTCGCGCAAGCCGGTGACCGCGGCCAACCCGGCGCTGCCGTCGTCCCGGAAGAGGTAGGTCAGGGTGAACGGCAGGTCGTGAGGATTGTGGCTCAACTGCAAACGGGAGAAGTCGAGCATTTCCTGCTCGGTGCGCACCACGCTGGGGTCGGACCCCAGGTCGCGCAGCGTGCCCATCCGGCGTTCGCCGATGACCCGGTCGGTCTCCTCGCTGACCACGCACAGCATGCCGACCACGAGCCCGGTGTCGTCGCGCAGCGGGCTGTAGGAAAACGTGTGGTAGCTCTCCTCCGGGTACCCGGAGCGCTCCACGAACAGCAGGAGGGCCTGGTCCCAGGTCGCTTCGCCGGTGGTGAGCACCGTGTCGATGCGGGGACCGATGTCGTCCCAGATCTCCGCCCAGACCTCGCTCGCCGGCCGCCCCAGCGCCCACGGGTACTTCCGGCCCAGGGTGTCGCGCCGATAGGCGGCGTTGCAGAAGAACGTGAGTTCCGGTCCCCAGGCCATCCACATCGAGAACTTCGACGACAACAGGATGCTCACGGTCGTCTTCAGGCTCTGCGGCCAGTCCTCCGGGTCACCCAGAGGGGTGGTCTTCGCCCAGTCCACCAGGGACAGATCCCGGCCGACCGCCTCGTCGGCGGAGAACACGTCCGCCCCGACTGCCGTCACCGGTTCCGGTTCGGCACCCTCGGAACGCGTCATGGCCCACCCCTTCGTTCACGACAGCCGATGCCCGGGCGCAGCCCGCCGACGGCGAGGGTCCGTCCCCGCGCGCGTCAAGGTCAACACGACCGTGAGATACCCATGAGGGCGCCGGGCCATCCTGAGGAGCGCGTTGACGTGATCAGTAGGATAGGACAACCGGGCCCCGTACCAAGAGGGACGGCCGACGAGGGGGCGGGGGGCGACATGACGGGGGCGGAGTACGCCGTTCACCGGGACGCGAGGGGCGCCGCGCAGGAGGAACAGCTGCGGCTCGCCGCCGTGCGCCGCTACGAGGTCCTGGACACCCCGCCCGACGGAACCTTCGACAAGATCGCCTCCCTCGCGGCCCGCATCTTCGACGTCCCCATGGCCACCGTGGCGATCGTGGACGTCGATCGGGTGTGGTTCAAGGCCGCGCACGGCCTCGAGGGCATCCCGGAGGTCCCCCGCTACCCGGACCCGAGCCCCTGCGCCGGGCCGTACGACGATCCGTACGTCCTCACCGACGCCCTCACCGACCCGCGCGGCGCCACCGACCCCCTCGTCCGGGCGGACCTCGGCGTCCGCTTCCACGCCGCGGCGGCGATCACCACGGCCGACGGGTACCGCCTGGGCACCGTCGACGTCCTGGACACCCGCGCCCGCCGCCCCACCGACGTCCAGCTCGCGACCCTCCGCGACTTGGCCGCGCTCGTCATGGACGAACTCGAACTGCGGCTGTCCGCCCTGCGCACGGTCGCCGCCGAACGCGCACGGCGCGCGGACGCCGAACGCCTGGCCCGCACCCTCCAGCGCACCCTGCTGCCGCCGGCCCTTCCCACGGTGCCCGGACTGCGAACGGCCGCCGCCTACCACCCCGCGTCCGCCGACGAGGTCGGCGGAGACTTCTACGACCTGTTCCCCCTGGACGACGGCCGCTGGGCGTTCTTCCTCGGCGACGTGTGCGGCAAGGGCGCCGCCGCCGCGGCCCTGACCTCGCTCACGCGTTACACCCTGCGCGCCGCCGCCATCTACGACCCCGACCCCTGCACCGCCCTGGCCAACCTCGACACGGTCCTCAAGGGCGAGTACCAGGGCGCCAACCCACGCTTCTGCACCGCCGTGTTCGGCGTGCTCGACGCCGCGTCCGACGGCTCCTTCACCGTCACGCTGGCCGGTGGCGGCCACCCCCCGACCCTGGCGGTGCGCGCGGACGGCACCGTCGAACCGGTGTCCACCGCCGGCGGTCAGCTGATCGGGCTCCTGCCGGACCCCCACTTCGTGCAGACCACCACCCGTCTCGCCCCCGGCGACACCCTGCTGTTGTACACCGACGGGCTCATCGAGGCCCGAACCGCCGACGGCAGCATGCTCGGCGAGGAGGGGCTGGCCCGCCATCTGTCCGCCCATGCCGTGCGAGGAGCCGACAGTCTGCTGGCCACGGTGCACAAGCTCTTCACCGATCTGGGGACCGGGGTGAGCGATGACACCGCGCTGCTCGCCCTGTCCGTGCCGCCCCGCCGCACATCACTACCCGCTCAGGAGAACAGGTGACCGACCGCACTCTGACCGCCACCCGACACACCCACTCCCGCGGCGTCACGGTGCTGGCCGTGGTCGGCGAACTCGACCACCACACCGCGCCGGAGTTGACCCGGGTCATCCAGGACACACCCTTCAGCTCCGACGTTCCCGTGCTGATCGACCTCTCCGAGCTCGACTACTGCGACTCCACCGGCATCACCGTGCTCGTCGGCGCCTACCACCGTGCGCACGAGGCCGGTGCGCCCCTGCTCCTCGTCGGGCTGAACGCCGACCTGATGCATGTCTTTCGCATCATCGGCCTCGATCAGCTCTTCACCTTCCAGCCCACCGTCGAGGACGCCGTCGACGCCCTGCGCCCTTAGCACTCCTAACGAAATGATCTTCGAGGTGATTGGATCACTACGGGACCGATGATCCGGGGTGCGGGGTGGCTCGTCCGAAGCCGTGGGAAGTCGACGACGAGCTGCGGGCAGTGGTAGAGCCGCTACTGCCCAAAGTCGAGCGCCGGACCCGGCATCCAGGGCGCAAGCGGCATCCCGCTCGCCGCCACCCTCACCGGCGGCAACCGTAACGACGTCACCCAGCTGATCCCACTGCTCCAGGCGGTGGCGCCGGTGAGGGGCAGACGCGGCCGACCCCGGCGCCGCCCGGATGCGGTCCTCGCGGACCGCGGCTACGACCACGACAAGTACCGCCGTGTGGTCCGGGACCTCGGGGCGAAACCACTGATCGCCCGCCGCGGCGCCGAACACGGCTCCGGTCTGGGCACCCAGCGCTGGGTCTTGGAACGCGCCTTCGCTCAGCTGCACTGGTTACGCCGCCTACGGATCCGCTGGGAGATACGCGACGACATCCACGAAGCATTCCTCACCCTGGGATGCGCACTCATCTGCTGGAGGCGCCTCACCCCACGACAGCAGACGGCCCCTGTACCGCATGGACCATGAACTGAAGAGGCTGGTCAGTGCACGCGTTCACCGCACTCTGCTGGGAACAGAACAGCGCCGGGCGGCAGTTCGGCTGGATTCCATCCCGTCACCCGCAGCCACGCCTCAACAGAGCCGCCCACGGGCGGGTATTCCAGGGCAACCGCGTCCAGCACAGTGATCTCGCTGCCGACGTGTAGCTCCGCTGCGTGCACGCCGCTCGGGAAACAGCCGGCCAGAGCCCCGAAGGCTGCCGTGTCATTGCTGTCGGCGACGCACTCTCGGATCTCGAAACGCCAGTGCTCGGCCGCGCCGGCAAGCAGTGCCCTGCCCCGTCCACCCAGTCCAGCAAGGAGAACTGAGCGCGCTCGCAACTGGTGGGCGATGGCGCAGCAGATCGGGACTGCTACGCCGTAGGACGTCGTCACCCGCGTGTACTCGCCGTGGGGATACGACGACAGGGCCTCATCGACCAGATCCAACGCGGCGTCCCGTGCCACCGGGTGACCCTGCTGCGCGATGTCCAGGAGCAGAGGGGTCGCGACCGCGGCCGCCGGAAACACCGCGGCACTGTGGCCGTGGACGATTCCGCCGCCGCCGAGCAACGAGCTGGCCTCAGCCGCCTCCGCCAGGTTCGCTGCATCCGCCAGCGCGCGCAGACCGCTGGCGGCACGAGCAGGTTCATACCAGTCGGGATGGCCAGGTATGGCACCCCAGTCCACCGCGTTAATCGCATCCAACACGACAGCATCCTCGCACCTGGCTGCTACCCGCGGCCCAGGGCCGGACGAGGCCACGTTGGTCATTCCGTTAGGAGTTCTTAGCGGCGGCCAAGAGGTGAGGGAGCCATGCCTCGACGCCCGTTCGACCCGTGACGTCGAACGGTGCGTCGAAAACGAACACCGGGGTCGGTGACCGCCGCACACGCACCGGGTTCACCGAGGACGCCTCCACCCGCCCCGGGGCCCCCGACCCCTGCGCCGGAGCGGCTCCCCGCGCCGTCTGCGGGGCCGCAGTGGCGCCCCGCCCGAGCCCCGGCCGACCGGTCCCCCTCCGGCATGCGCCGGCCCTGACCGAGGGCCTCGGGAGGAGGCCCACCGCGGTGGAGGCGACGGGTGGGGGCCGGAGTCCGTTCGGGCGGCCAGCCCTTCGAAGTGATCCGGCTCACATGCTGTCACAGGGATCGATCGGGCGGTGTCTTGTGCTCGAACCGTTCGAAATGAGGGAGACACCATGGCTGAGAACACCGATGTGGTCGTGATCGGCGGCGGGTACGCCGGCGTCATGGCGGCCAATCGCCTGACGCGGCGCGACGGCGTGACCGTGACGCTGATCAACCCGCGGCCCACCTTCGTCCACCGGATTCGCCTGCACCAGCTGGTGGGAGGGACCGACGCCGCCCTCGTCGACTACCAGGACGTCCTGGCGGACGACGTCCGGCTGGTGGTCGACAGCGTGACGCGGATCGACGCCGCCGGGCGCGGTGTGGAGCTGGCGGGCGCCGGAGTGATCGGCTACGACTACCTCGTCTACGCGGTGGGCAGTGGTAGCGCCGACCCTCAGGTGCCGGGGGCGGCCGAGTTCGCCTACCCGATCGCCACCCTGGAGGAAGTGGAGCGGCTGCAGCCGGTCCTCGACGCCGCGCCCGCGACGGCCGCGGTGACGGTGGTCGGCGCCGGGCCCACCGGCATCGAGACGGCCGCCGAACTGGCCGAGCAGGGCCGCACCGTCACCCTGGTCTGCGGCGGCGTGCTCGGCCCGTACCTCCACACCCGGGGCCGGCGCGCGGTCGCCGGGCGGCTGGCGGCACTCGGCGTGACCGTGCTCGACGGCTCCGACACCAAGGTGACGGAGGTGACCGGCGCCGCCGTGCGGCTCGCCGACGGCCGCGAGCTGCCGAGCCGGGTGACCATCTGGACCGCCGGCTTCGCCGTGCCGGACCTGGCCGCGCGCAGCGGGCTGAGCACCGACGCGCTGGGCCGGCTGCTCACGGACGAGACGCTGACGAGCGTGGACGACGACCGCATCGTCGCGGCCGGGGACTCGGCGGCGCCGTCGGGCCTGCCGCTGCGGATGAGCTGCCAGGCCGCGATGCCCTTGGGCGCGCGCGCCGCCGACACGCTGCTCAGCCTGATCGCGGGTGAGCGGCCCGAGCCCCTCAACCAGTCGTTCGGAGCGCAGTGCATCAGCCTGGGCCGCGGCACCGGCATCTTCCAGTTCGGCAACCGGTCCGACGTCGCGGTGTGGTTGCACATCGACGGTCGCCTCGGAGCGAAGATGAAGGAGGCCGTGTGCAAGGGCGTCGTGAAGCACCTGGCCGATGAGGCGCACAAGCCCGGTGGGTACGGCCTGCACCGCATGAAGGGAGGCGCCGGGCGCCGGAAGGCGCTGGAGGCCCTGCGAGCCCGGGAATCGGGCGCCGGCGAACGGGTTTCCTAGGTCCGCGCCGGCCCAGGGGGAGATGATCAAGACATGAGTGATGATCACGCCATTGACCGGGCGACCGAGACCTTCGTCGCCCACCGCAACCTGCTCTTCACCGTCGCCTACGAGATGCTCGGCTCCGCGGCCGACGCCGAGGACGTGCTGCAGGAGACCTGGCTGCGGTGGATCGAGGTCGACCTGGACCAGGTGCGCGACCAGCGCGCGTACCTGGTCCGGATCACGACCCGGCAGGCCCTCAACAGGTTGCGCACGATGTCGCGGCGCAAGGAGTCGTACGTAGGGCCGTGGCTGCCGGAGCCGCTGCTGACCGCGCCGGACGTGGCCGAGGACGTGGTGCTCGCCGAGAGCGTGTCGATGGCGGTGATGCTCGTCCTGGAGACGTTGTCGCCGACCGAGCGGGCCGTTTTCGTACTGCGCGAGGTCTTCGACGTCGGCTACGAGGAGATCGCGGCGGCGGTCGACAAGACCCCGGCGGCCGTCCGCCAGATCGCGCACCGGGCCCGCCGGCACGTGGATGCCCGCCGCCCGCGCGCGGTCGTTTCCCAGAGCGAGACGCGCGCGGCCCTGGATTCCTTCCTGGGGGCGCTGGAGGGCGGCGACCTGCAGGGCCTGCTCGACGTGCTCGCACCGGAGATCGTCTACATGGGCGACGGCGGCGGCGTGAAACACGCTGCGCTGCGGCCGATCATCGGCGCCGAGAAAGTGGCCCGCCTCTTGCTCGGCGGCCTCGGCAGGAACACGATCCCGATCGCCTTCGGCCCCACCATGGTCAACGGCAGCCCGGCACTGGCGTTCCACCTGGACGGCGAACTGGACAGCATTGTTGCGGCTCGCGTGGAAGCAGGCCGAATCACCGGCCTCTACGTCGTCCGCAACCCCGAGAAGCTCTCCCGCATCGCATCCGAAACCCCGCTCACCCTGCAATGAACTCCCGGTGGCCGTGCTCGGCCCACGATCCGCAACGGAACGAGGTCGGCGACGGGCCGCGTCGCCGGCTCCAGCGCGAGGAGCGGACCATGGGCCCCGGTCGTCAGGGGCGCGGCGCCGTCGGCAGGTAGTACGGGCGGGTTGGGCGTCCGCGCCTCGGATCCGCGGTCAGCGGGAGCGGGCGACGAAGATCGGCGTGGCGACGAGCACCCCGTCGCCCTGGAACAGCGGCTTGGCGAGGAACTCCGTGCGAACGGGGTTCGGCGGCAGCACGCCGGGCTCCAGCATGCTGTCGACCGCGGCCGCGTAGGACGGGCCGGGCCGTTCCTCGCAGCCTGCCCGCGCGTTGTCCGCGTCCTGTCTCATGGACTGGAGGAGGTAGTAGTCGAGGCCGCGTTCCGTCCGCGCCTCCCAAGTGGCATCCAGGAGACCGTCGGGGGAACCGATCAATGCCAGTTTCACGCCGTCGACGACACCGGCGAAGACGGCCAGCTCGGCGACGTAGTCCCGCAGGACCCCCTGCCGCAGCTGCGCGGCGCCCCTCACGTAGAGGCCGGGCTCGGCGACCGTTCCCACCCACTGCGGCCTCCCGTCCAGGTAGCCGCTGATGACCGAGGCCTTGTGGACGTCCGCCGGGATGCCGTTGGAGCCGGCCACATGGGCGATGCCGACCGCCGCCATCCTGATCCTCGCTTCGAGGAAACGGCGGTGCGGCGCCGGCGCGCGCGGCAGCAGGATTCCCGGCCGGCTCGGCGAAACGTAGGTGTAGCGCGCCGACAGACCGGGCCTGGTGCGCCTGACACTCCTCGGCATGACCCCCCCATCGCGCGACAACTGGCCCCAGTCTCCACATGCACATCTGTTCCGGCATCCTCCTGCCCGGCCGTGCGTGCCGGAGCCGGTGACGCCGTGTCCGCAGGGCCCTGCGGCCCTGGCCCCGGCCGGCCCGGGCACCCATCAACTCAGGACCGGTCGGCCGCCTGTCATTGGTTGGCGTCGCGGATCTTCCTCAGGATCGGAATCATCGAGGAGACCTCTTCGGTCGTCAGCACGCCGTGAATGCGTCGCTGGGTCGACGCCAGGGCCAGGTTCCCCCGCTCGTGGGCCTCCTTGAGGCCTTCCGGGGTCGGCGTGACGAGCGTGACGCGCCGGTCCGTCGGGTGCGCCCCCCGCGTCACCAGTCCTCGCTTCTCGGCCTCGTCCAGTAGGCGAGTGGTGCGGGTCGTGCTGGTCGCTAGAGCGCGCGTGATGTCAACGGTGCGCAGCGCGTGCCCCGGTGTGCGCGCGAGGCGGAACAGCAGGTCCGAGATCGACGCTTCGAGGTCGCCGCCCGGGCTGACCTCCCCGTCGATGCGTCTGGTCACGGCCAGGTACGCCTCGCGCAGCATCCCGTAGGCCTCCCAACGGGGGTCGTCGAAGAGCTCTCCGATCGCGTCGAGGGCCGGGTCCTGCGCTGTCTCGTCCATCGTCTTCACCACCCTGCCGTCCACACAACTCCCTTGCAGGACTGTCCCGATCGGTAGTAAATTCGGGACTGTCCCGATCGAAACAATGCTGCCACAGTCACGACGAGATTCCCATGACCGCGTACGCACTGTTCGACAACAACGAGGTCACCGACCCGGCCGCCGCCCGCGGTTGGTTCGACGTCCTCGACCACCAGGAGCTCAAGGCCCAGCGGCAGTCCGGCTCCAAGGCCAACGTCACCCTCTTCGGGACCGGTCCTTCCGGACCCGTACAGGCCTGAGCAACTGCCCGGCGGCGTCGGGCAGCCGCCCAGGCAGAGCGCAGAGCTTGGATGTCGAACCCGAACGACAGGAGAGCACGATGTCGTACCCGCAACACCCGCAGTACCCCGAAGCCCGCTACCACGGAGACAGGGGAGAGGTGAACGCGTCCTTCCGTACGGCCGATACGCCGGCGGACCTCATCTCGCCCGGTGGTGACGCCTACCGCTACCTCGCCACGCACGCGTCGACCGGTGGCCAGTACGGCCTGTACCAGGTGGATCTGGCGGCAGGTGCCGCCGGCGCCAAGACCCACTTCCACAAGGCGATGTCGGAGTCCTTCTACGTCCTTTCCGGAGAACTGGAGCTCTTCAACGGCGAGAAGTGGGTGACGGGCCGGGCCGGTGACTTCCTGTACGTGCCGGTCGGCGGCCTGCACGGCTTCAAGAACGTGACGGACGAGCCCATGTCGATGCTCATGCTCTTTTCCCCGGGCGCGCCGCGTGAGGAGTTCTTCGAGGGCGTCGCGGAAGTGGCGCAGCGCGGCAGCGCGGAACTCAAGGAGTTCCGGGTGCGGCACGACAGCTACTTCGAGGAGGACTTCGAGCCGGGGGTGGTGTAGTTGGCGCTGTAGTGGGCCGCCGTTGAGGATCCACGCGGTCGCTCCCGTAGGGTTCCCCTCCGAGCCCCACGAGGTCCGCCAGGACCCGTTCGAAAGTTCCCCGGGCCTGCGGTCTGCGGTCGAGTACGCCGAGCGCCATCCGTGCGAAGGCGCTCCCGCGAACCGTCCGGCGAGCAGTCCCCGGAGGAGGCGCTCGTGTCGCCGACCGTCGGGCAATTGGGCTGAACAGGATCGCCCGGTGATTCCATCCTTGCGCTTTCCCGCCGGTCCACTGACAGGGGGTGTCAGTGGACCGGCTCTAGCATCCGGGCCATGAACGTCATAGTCGAGCTTCGCCAATACACCCTCCACCCGGGCGCCCTGGACACCTTGGTCGACCTCTTCGAGCAGGAATTCGTCACGGGTCAGGAGGCGGCCGGCATCACCGTAGGTGGTCGTTTCCGCGATCTGGACGACCCGGACCGCTTCGTGTGGCTACGCAGTTTTCCGAACATGGAGGCAAGGGAGCGGGTGTTGCAGGCCTTCTACGGCGGCCCCGTATGGCAGGCACATCGCGAGCGGGCCAACACGACCATGATCGACTCGCACGATGTGCTCCTGCTGCGCGGACCGGGCTTCGCTGCCCAGAACAGCACGGGGCCCGTCGTCGCAACCATCTGCCACCCCCTGGAACCCATGGCGTTCGCGGACCACTTCGAGCAGCACCTGCGCCCCGCTCTGGCCGCTGCCGGAACCCCGGCGCAGGCGGTACACCGCTCCGAGCACGCGGAGAACACCTTCCCCGCACTACCGATCCGAGCCGATGCGGACGTTCTGCTCTGGTTCACCGCTGGGCGGGCGCCGCGCCTCCCGGACCTCTCGACCCGGCTGCATTCGGTTCCGCAGCAGCTGCGACTCGAGCCCGTCCGGGTACGACAGCCGTAGGTGTGCTCGTCGACCTTCCCGATGTGCCCGTCGGACGCTTCGACTTCGAAGCCGGCCGGGCGTGCGCCGGGCGTGCAGGGTGACTCCGGGTTCGCATCGCCACACATCGTCGTCGTCGTACGTCGGGGACGCTGCCGGGAGGACGACGCACTCCTTCGCCCGCGTTCCGGCGGTCGCACCGCCCGAACACACGATCTGCCGCGACAGCGCCGGAGCGAACCGCGCGCGAAGCCCGTGGGTCGCGACACTGAGCGGGGCGCTTCCCGGCCGGTCACGGAAACAGCGATGAGACTTCCCGGTCCGGAGGGTCTCACCATCGTTGTCGACACCACAGGAGTGGCACGTGACCCAGCTGCTGAAAGTCCAGAACTTCAACGTCTCAAGCGACGGGATCGGTGCCGGTGAGGACCAGACCCTTGAGAGGCCATTCGGGCATGTCGACCCCGAGAGGCTGTTCTCCTGGGCCGGCGCCACGGCGAGCTGGCCCATGCGCACCGAGCCCGGGGGGAGCCGGGGCATCGACGATTACCTCACGCGGGATTACGCCCACAACATCGGCGCCGAGATCATGGGCCGCAACAAGTTCGGGCCCCATCGCGGGCCCTGGCGCAACCATGAATGGCAGGGGTGGTGGGGTGATGAGCCTCCGTTCCACACCCCGGTGTTCGTCCTGACCCACCACGAGCGCCCTTCGCTCACGCTCTCCGACACCACGTTCCACTTCGTCGACGGGCCCCCTGCCACGGTTCTCCAGCAGGCCCGGGAGGCCGCGCAGGGCAAGGACGTCCGACTCGGTGGTGGGGCCACGACCATCCGGGAGTTCCTCGACGCGGACTTGGTCGACACCCTGCACGTGGCGGTCTCACCGGTGAAGCTCGGGTCCGGAGTACGCCTCTGGGACTCCCCCGACGAGCTGCTCGACCGCTTCCACCTGGAGCTCGTTCCCAGCCCGAGCGGGGTGACGCACCACCTGTTCTGGCGGAAATGAAGCGTCTTCCGTCTTCCAGCTTCCCCTGCCGAAGCCCTTTTGCCGACGTCCTCGACGACGGGGACGAGGGCGGGTGCGCCGGGTCGGTGTCCGCCCGGATGGTCCGCCGGACCGTTCCGCGTCCTACGACCGTCCGGACAACGGATCCGAGCGGAGTTCGGCAGTGCTGCGCCGCGCCCGTATCGCCGGCGGGGTTTCGGCACATTTGCCCACGGCGATCATGGAAACGATCGCCCAGCCCGGATTCGGGTCGAGCTCTTCGGTGAGGGCCGTGAGGTCGAAGGCGCGGAACTGGTGGGACGACAGGCCCATCGCCTGGGCCTGGATGGTCAGGTGCGCCACGGCCTGCCCGAGGTCGTAGTCGGCGAACTCGGAGTAGACGGTTCCCGAGTCGTCGAAGTACCGGCGGGTGAACGTGACGATGAGCAGACTCGCGTCCACGGCCCAGCGGGCGGAGCCGGCTGCAAGACGAGGCACCACGCGGGCGTACTCCGGCTCGCCGGGCCTCACCGGCAGGAAGCCCCACGGCTGGGAGTTCCCGGCGGAGGGCGCCCACCTGGCCGCTTCGAGCAGCAGATCGAGGGCACGGTCATCGACTTTGACCGACGGGTCGAACGTGTACGGGCTGAATCGGCCGTTCAGGAGCGGGTGTACCCCATCGAGCCACACAGGATCATCGGTCATATGGGCTGACAACAGCACGCCGACCTCGTTCATTTCCGGTCGGCGGCAGGTGTTCGGCATCCGCGATGCCTGCTGGTGTCCTCCGGTCGAAGCAGCGACCCCGGCTTCATCGTCAAGGAATGCCCAGGACGCGAGGACTGCCGGACGGGCAGAATGAACGGATGATCGTTGATCTTCCTCTGGGCCTGACGGCTCGACACCCCGTGGCTGACGACCATCTTCGCGTGCTCGCGGTACTGGATGAGTGGTGGGGCGGGCTCAAAGGTGAGGCAGGGGCGATGGAACGCGCTTTGCTGATGCCCCGGTTGTTCTTCCAGCACTTCACCACCACCAGTTTCCTCATCGAACGCGGTGACGCGGAGATCGCCGCCTTCCTCGTCGGTTTCCTGTCGCAGACGGAGCCCGACACCGCTTACGTGCACTTCGTCGGTGTCGACCCCACCCTGCGCGGGCAGGGTGTCGGGCGCGCCCTCTACCGCGCCTTCTTCGCGCTCGCCCGTTCGCACGGGCGCCGCTACGTACACTGCATCACCAGCGTGGAGAACAACGCGTCGCAGGTCTTCCACACTCGGCTCGGTTTCACGGCGTCGGGGGCGAAGCCGGACTACGACGGCCCCGGACTCGACCGAGTGGCGTTCACCATCGACCTCTCCCGGGGCCCGGAGGCCGCGGACGAAGGATGAGGCGAAAGCCCTGGGGGTTCGTCCCTGCCCGGCCTGCTCGACGTCCTCCTGCCGTTCGCCCTCGACCGGGGGCGACCGTTCCTTCTCAGGCCGCCCCAGTGCCTGCCGCACGGGTGCCCCTGCCGACCGCCGCTGTGGAGCTGATGGACGGTCTGCGGGTCATCAAGCCCCGGCGGTGCGGGCATCGGGGCGGGGGAGTGGGAGTGCGTTGCGGAGGCGGATGCCGCCGAAGCTCGGGGTGCCGGCGGTGACGGCGTCCCAAAAGTCCCACAGGTTGTCCAGGACGCGGAGTTGGCTGCCGGCGTCCTGGTGCAGCCGCAGGAGGTCGCCGACGGGCTCGGCCGGACCCACGCCCACGGCCTACGCATCGCTCCCGCGGTGCTTCCTGAAGAGCGCTTCGCGTGACCGGGGCAGGGCCTGGCGGCCGTCGACCCGGTCGTGGCCACTAGAGTCGAGGCCATGGGGGATCGGACACGTGTGAAGCACTGCAAACAGTGCCGTCGGCCGCTCGACGGGCGCAGCCGGTGGCGACGCCCGAAGCGGTTCTGCAGCCGTCGGCACCGCCTGAGGTACTGGGTGGAGGAGGTCTTGGACGCCGTCCTGAGCTAGTGACTCGCCCCACTCATCGCTCGGCCGGCACCCTGGACGGGGCGCACACCCCACACCCGGGACGAGGCACACACACCGGTGTCCCGGTCAACGGCCCGTATCTCGGCGAGCATCGCATTCCCTGATCGGGGTGGAGACCGGCCCGCACGCCCGCATTCCGAACACGGGCCAGAGATCGCTGCGCCGGCTCGTCCGGCGGGGCGCCGACACAGGGCGTCGAGCCGTCCCGAGCCCTTCATCGGAGCCCGACCCTTTCCCTCGGACCATCCGAATCCTCAACGCACGCCCTGGGGCGGGCAGCGGGGGAGCCGTCACCTTTCGCGGCTGGGGAGGTTCTCCTTCAGTTTGGCGATGGCGAAGCCCCACCCCTGGGCCGCGGTGGGCTTCGCCGGTACGGCGATCTCCTCGGGATTGGTCAGGACGTCCAGCACGACCGGTCCGGGCGTCTTCAAGGCGCGGCGGACGGCATCGTCCAGGTGGTCCGGGTCGGTGACCCGGATACCGGTGATGCCGAGCGCGGTGGCGACGGCAGCGAAGTCCGGGTTGTCCAGTTCCGTACCGAACTCGGGCAGCCCCGCCTGTTCCTGTTCGAGCTTGACCATGCCCAGCCGGCGGTTGTCGAAGACCACGAGCTTGATCGGAAGCCGGTACGTCTTGATCGTCATCAGGTCTCCGAGCAGCATGCTCAGGCCCCCGTCACCGCAGAAGGCCACGACCTGCCGCTCGGGCGCCCACAGCTGAGCCCCGATGGACTGCGGCATCGCGTTGGCCATGGAGCCGAGGTTGTAGGAGCCGATCAGGCGCCGGGAGCCGTGCATGGAGACGAAGCGGGAGAGCCAGACGGTCGCCATACCCGTGTCGGAGGTGAAGACCGCGTCGTCGGCCGCGTGCGCGTCCACCGCCGCGGCCAGCGCCTCGGGGCGGATCTCGTGATCGCGATTGTCGAACACCGCCCGCAGTTTGCCGGTCCAGCGGTGTTCGTGACGGGGATCGGCCAGCCGCCCCTGCCCTTCCCGCCAGCTCTCGAACCTTTCCACGGAGTCCTCGAGGTGGGCCCGGTCCGGGGCCTTGTCCAGCAGCGGCAGCAGGGCGCGCAAGGTGGCGCCGACGTCACCCGCCAGGCCCACGTCGACGGGGACCCGTCGGCCGAGGCGCTCCTCGCTGGTGTCGATCTGGACCACCTTGGCACCCTCGGGGTACCAGTCCCGGTACGGGAAGTCGGTGCCCAGCATGAGCAGGGCGTCCGTGCTGTCCAGAGCGTGCGCGGCGGCGGGGTTGCCGATGAGCCCGGTCTGCCCCACCTGGAAGGGGTTGTCGCCCTCGAAGCCCTCCTTGGCCTTCAAGGTCAGCACCATCGGCGCGGAGAGGTGGTCGGCCAGGCGCAGCACTTCGTCCCGGGCGTCGCGGGCTCCCCGCCCCACGAGCAGGGTGACGCGGGAGGCCGCGTTCAGCAGGTCGGCCGCGTCCGCGAGGGCCGGGTCGTCCGGTCGGGTCACGGGCCGATCGAGCGCGAACCGGGCGGGCCGGTCCTGCGGCACCTCCTGGTCGCCCAGGTCGCCCGGAATCGTCAGTACCGCTACGCCGCCGCGACTGATCGCGGCGCGCACCGCGGATTCGAGCATCCGCGGCATCTGTTCCGGCGAGGTGACGGTGGCGCGGTAGACGGCTACGTCCCGGAAGAGCAGATCGTTGTCGACCTCCTGGAAGTAGTCGCTGCCGATCTCGGCCAAGGGGACCTGGCCGCAGATCGCCAGCACCGGCGCGTGGCTCTTGGCCGCGTCGTACAGCCCGTTGAGCAGGTGCACGGAACCAGGACCGACGGTGCCCATGCACACGCCCAAGGTGCCCGACAGCTGGGACTGCGCGCCGGCCGCGAAGGCCGCCGCCTCCTCGTGCCGGCACCCCACCCAGTCAAGGTCCTCGGTGGTGCGAATGGCGTCGGTCAGGGGGTTCAGGGCGTCGCCGACGACGCCGAAGACGTGCTGAACGCCCAGCTCCTTCAGCGCGTCGACGATCACGTGAGCGACGGTGCGTGCCACTTCGATGCCCTTCGTTCGGTGCGGTTCCCCCCGCCGAGAACCGCGTGCGCGGGGAGACGGCCGTCATCAGCCGTCTCCCCGTCGCATGCCCCGCCCGCGGTCCCTGATGCCATCGCGACCGCAGGTCGTACCGACTGGCAGGCGGCGGCGCACTGTCCGCGCCGCACCGGCCGCCGAAAGCGGGCGGGTGCGTTGTGGATGTCCGTCACGACTCAGTCGGTCGGGAGTTCCGCCGCCGGCAGGCGTCCCGTGCGCACCGCGTCGACCAGGGCCTGGTGGTCACGCTCGTTCTGGTCGGCATAGGCCTCCGCGAAGGTGACCAGGGCGCGGTCGAAGGAGGCGCCGCCGCCCAGGTAGGAGGCGATCGCGATCCGGTCGCCCGACCGGGCGTGCGCGCGGGCCAGGGTGATGCCGCAGATGTCGGCGAACGCCGCCAACTGTCCGAGCGACATCGTCTCCGGCATCGCGATGCCCTTCCAGTCGCGCAACTGACGGATGTAGAAGTCTCGACGCCTGCCGTCGATCCCGTCGACCCGTTCCCAGCCGAGGAACATGTCGCTGGCGGCCTGCATCAGCCGTTGCCCCGCGACCACCCGCTCGCCCTGGTTGCGGTACTGGCTCGCCCCGACGTGGTCGGCGAGCACGGAGGTGCCTGCCTCCTTGGCCTGCAGGAGCAACGGGTCCCCGCCGTCCCGCCCGAGCAGCAGGAAGATCCAGCACCGGGTTCCCACGCTGCCGACCCCCACCACCTTGCGGGCGACGTCCCGTAGCCGGTAGTCCCGCAGCAGGTGGCGCCGGTCGGACGGCAGGGTGAGGCCGTACCGCTCGATGAGCCCGCTGAACTGACTTTCCAGCGTGGCGCGTTCGGCGTCCGGCAGCAGATCGGCCGCCGGTACGAGCAGCGGAGGGTCCGGCGCGATCATGGCTTGGCCGTCGACCATCCGTGTGAGTTTGCCGAACACCTGCAGCGTGTCCCGGGTGCGTGCCCTCGCCATGGCGCGGTCCAGCTTCAGCCGGCCCTTCTTGTGGAGCCGGCCCGTGGCCAGCTCCTTGAGGCGGGCGGCGTCGATCTTCGAATACCAGACGTCGAGGTTCCCCATGTCGGCGAAGCGGATCATCGATTCCCGGTACGAGCGCACGGTGCGGCTCACGACGCGGGCGCGCTCGGCGTCGTCCAAGCCGTTCGCCCTGCCGGCGATGACGAAACTCGCCGCCAGTCGTTTGACGTCCCACTCCCAAGGGCCCGGCAGCGTCTCGTCAAAGTCGTTGATGTCGAACATCAGCTCCCGCTCCGGGGATGCCAGCAGGCGGAAGTTCAGCAGGTGTGCGTCTCCGCACAACTGGGCGGAGATCCCGGAGTCGGGAGTGCCCGCGAGGTCGGAGGCCATGACCGCGGCGGCGCCCCGGTAGAACCGGAACGGGGACTCCGTCATCCGGCCGTAGCGGATCGGCACCAGCTCCGGCACCCGGGTGGCGGACTGTGCCTCCAGGATCGCCAGTGGGTCCCGCCCGTTCTCGGAGGGCTCGTACGCCGCGTGTCCCGAGCGTGGTGAGCGGCGACGGGCCTCCCTGCCACGTGCCGCACGTTCGGCTGCGGTCGCGTGGAGCGACTCGCGCATCGCCGTGGTCGCGTGCCGTTGCATCCGAGGCCCTCCTGCCTGGCCCTACGGCCGTCGAGCCGCCCCGGCACCGAGGCCGGCGCGGTTCCCCCGCCGCCTGCCGCCCACGGGCGGGGGGCGAAGGATCGGGGCTCCTCGCGCTGGGGTGCCGAGCCCCCTTCCGTCGCTCACGGGGAGCACCGGGCGGCGGCGGAGTTGTCGGGCGTCCACGGGAGAGGAGCCTCCCTGCACACCCTAGATCCGTCCCGGTTACCCCGCACGGCAAGGCGGGTCTCCCGCCCCTGGCGGGCCGGGCCGAATCCCCGGCGATGCGGTCGGCCGGGCGGGGGTCAGTTCCAGGCGGGGAGGGGCAGGGGCCTGCCCGTTTCGAGGTAGGTCTTGAGGTTGGACAGGACGGCCGACCAGCCGCCGGCGGCCTGATGACGTTCGGCTTCGTCACGCAGGTTCACGTGCGTGACGGTGAGTTGGACGGTGCCGCCGAGCGGCTTGAGGTTGAAAGTCACGGTTGAGGGCCCGTCGGGGCGGTCCTCTCCTGGGACGGCCCAGGTGAGGACGAGGCGTTCGGCCGGTACGGCTTCGATGATGGTTCCCGCCACGTCTGCGGTGTTGGAGCCGTCGGTGCGCCGGTGCTCCCAGGTGGAGCCGGGCTGCCAGTCGGAGACGTTGGAGTGGCCCCAGTAGGCGGCGGTCGTCTCGGGGTCGGTGAGGGCTTCCCAGACCTTTTCGGGGGTGGCTTCGATGTAGGTGGTGTAGACGAAGTCGGGCTTGCCGGCCATGGCTTGTTCCGCTTTCCGTTTCAGGCCGCTGAGGGCGCGCAGGCGGGGGCGTTCGAACTTGTCGATCCACCGCTCCTGGATTTCGTGGAGGGGTACGGGGTTGAGGTAGTGGAGTTTTTCCCGGCCCCGACGGACGGTGCTGACGAGGTTCGCGGCTTCCAGAAGTCCCAGGTGCTGGGTGGTCGACTGGCGGGCCATGCCCAGGCCCTCGCACAGTTCTCCGAGGCTCTGGCCGTTGTTCTCGTGCAGCCGGTCCAGGAGTCGCCGGCGGGTCGCATCGGACAGGGCTTTGAAGACCCGGTCCATCTCATCGCTCACGCCCTCCATCATGCAGGCATTTGCCTGCACGTCAAAGCGGGGACACCTCGGACCGCCCCCTCGGAACCCGAGGAAGCGGCCCTGACGTGCGAAAACCACCCTCCACCCTGCCGCAGCCAGACCGCTCCCACGCCCGTCACTCGAGATGCGCCCGGAAGTCGGGGCGTATCCGCGTTCGCGGCGGAGCGGCTGACAGTGGCGCTCGGGGACCCGCTACCGATGGGGCGTCCGGAGGTCACGGCCCGGAGGGTCGATGACCTCGTCGAGGCGGGCCTGCTCGTGTGGTCGGGCTCCGTCCGCCGGACCCCGGACGTCCACGGCGCTGATCGCGGAGGCGGTGGAGGCTCCGTGGATCGGGCCGGTCCGCACGCGGGCCGGCACGGTGTGGCGGATCCAGTGCGACGAGCGCCGGGCGCGTGCCGGACATGGATCGCATGCTCCCGCCCGCCGAGCTCCGGGACCATAAGCAGCCCCCTCCGGCTGACTCTTTCCGATCCGGAAGGCCGTCCCCCCGCGCTGGGCCCTCAAGGCCGGCGTCCGGCCCAGGCCACCAGCCGGTCGATGGCCGGGGCCTCGGGGTTCACGGCCACCACCTCTGCGAACGGGATCCGCCCGCCGCGGGTTTCGGCCGGCAGCGCGCGGCGTACGACGCCGAGCACACGCTCGATGAGTGCCGGGTCCCACTCCGGGGCCTGCCCGGTCGCCCTGGCCAGGTCCCAGGTGTGCACGGTCAGTTCGTGGGTGTACACGGCCGCGGCGGCCACGCCCGGCAGGACGCCCATCGGCAGGCGCAGCTGCCGGTCGAGGATGCCCGGATCCGCCCACACCTCGGCGACCTCACGGGCACCCGGCACCCAGGCCGCGGCCCATGCGCCGTCGGAGATCTCGTCGGCGAAGGACGGGACGCTGAATGGATCCTCGCCGCGCCCGATCACCGCAATGCGGCGCACGACGGCGACGAGGTGGCTCGACAGCCGCCGTACATCGAACTCCTCGCAGGGGGTCGGGGCGTCGTACTGCTCCGGCCGGACGGCGGCCAGCGTACGGCCGGCCAGCTCGACGGCCGCGGCGAGGTCGATCCGCGGATCGAAGGAGGAGGGGGTGGCGACCGTACCGGTGGAGTCGGACGGGGTCTCGATGCGCTGCTCGGTCTTGTTCATGGGTTCATCCTCCGAGTAGAAGTGGCCACCTTCTGGCCAGTTTTCCCATGAGAATTGAGAGGCGACGAAGCGGCACCCACGAAGGAGGAAAAGGGCACATGAGAGCCGACCGGTTGGTGGCGACCCTGCTCTTCCTCCAAGAACGCGGCCGCGTCACCGTCCCCGAAGTGGCCGCCGAGCTGGAAGTGTCCGAGCGCACCGCGCGCCGAGACCTGGAGGCCTTGGCCGCGGCCGGCATCCCCGTCCACTCGCAACGCGGCCGCGGCGGCGGCTGGTCCCTCGTCGGTGGGGCCCGTACCAACCTCACCGGGCTGACCGCCGACGAGACCCGGGCGCTCTTCCTCCTCACCGGCCCCCTGTCCGCCACTCCCGAACTGCGCACCACCCTGCGCAAACTGGTCCGGGCCCTGCCGCCGACGATGCGGGCGCAGGCCCATGCCGCGACCCGCGCGGGGATCGTCGACGCCACGGACTGGTCCCGCACCGCCGTCACCGCCGATACCGCCCATCGCTCCGCGCTCCAGGGCGCCGTCGTGGACGGGATCCGTGTCCGCCTCGGGTACGCGGGCGTCGGCAAACCAGCCGGCGAACGCACCGTCGACCCCCTCGGGCTCGTGGCCAAGGCCGGCGTGGACTACTTGGTCGCCGGTACGGACAAGGGCCTGCGCACCTTCCGGCTGAGCAGGGTCACCTCCGTCGAGCCGACCGGCGAACCGGTGGTCCGGCCGCCCGACTTCGACCTCGCCACGGCTTGGCGGACGCTGTCCGGAGCCTTCCAGGACGGCATGTACGCGGTGACCGCCCGGGCCCGCGTGCACCCGGACACGCTGGCCCTGTTGCAACGGTTCCTCGGCGGCCGCGTGCGCGTCGGAGGTCCGCAGCCCGACGGCTGGACCGAGGTGTGGATCGACGGCCCGGCCGCCAAGGCCCTGGCGGGGCACTTGGCCGGGCTGGGAGCAGGGGTCGAGGTCCTGGAGCCGCCGGATGTACGACAGTGGCTGGCCCGAATCGCCGCCGAACTCACGGGGCTGTACGCGGGGGAGGAACCGAACGGCCCCCTCGACCGGTAGCCCCTGGCGGGCACCGAAAATCCGGGGCGCGATCTTCGCGTGGCCCCCACAATGACCGGCATGACAGCCCTGCACGCCAACCCGCTCTTCGCCCGCCTCGACCGTGCCGAACGCGTGCTGGTGGCCGGCGCGGGCGGAGGGTTCGACATCTACGCCGGGCTCCCCATCGCGCTCTCCCTCATGCACCAGGGCAAGGACGTCCACCTGGCCAACCTCTCCTTCAGCTCCCTCGCCGGTCTTCCGATCGAGGACTGGGTGGCGCCCGACCTCGCCGCGATCACCCCCGAGACCGCGTCCCACCAGGCCTACTTCCCCGAGCGGACCCTCGCCCAGTGGCTCCGGCGGCTCGGCTACCCGTCGACGGTGTACGCCTTCCCGCAGGTCGGGGTGCAGCCCCTGCGCGCCGCCTACCGGGCACTGATCGACCTCCACCGCATCGACGCGGTCGTCCTGGTCGACGGGGGCACGGACATCCTGATGCGCGGTGACGAAGCCGGCCTCGGCACCCCCGAGGAGGACCTGGCCAGCGTCGCGGCGCTGGCAGCGCTGGACGACGTACCGGAGCGCCTCGTCGTGTCGGTCGGCTTCGGCGTGGACGCGTACCACGGAGTCAGCCATGGCCTGGTGCTGGAGAACATCGCGGCGCTGGAACGCGACGGGGCGTACCTCGGGGCGTTCTCGATACCGCGGGCCACCCGCGAGGGCACGCTCTACCTGGACGCGGTGGCGCACGCCCAGGAGCACACCCCCGACCGTCCCAGCATCGTGAACGGCTCCATCGCGGCGGCCGTGCGCGGTGCGTTCGGGGACGTCCGGTTCACCGAGCGCACCCGCGGCGGCGAGCTCTTCGTGAACCCGCTCATGTCGCTGTGCTTCGCCTTCGAGCTGCCGGCGCTGGCGGCCCGCTGCCTCTACCTGGACCGCATCGAGGACACCTCGCTGATGCGTCAGGTCCACTCGCGCATCGCCGAGTTCCGTGAGGAACTCGTCACCCGCCCGGCCCGGCGCATCCCCCACTGACCTCCTCCGGCCGGCCGGAGAGGAAGTGCCGGGGGTAGCGTCTGCGGCGCCCCGTTGGCCTCCAAGGGATGCCGGCTCAGGTGGTGGGCGGCGACGCGGCCACCACGTCGCCCCGGTCCGCCCGGGTTCCGGGCCGGTGCCGGGGCCGCCCGAGGGACCCCTGGGCTACCGACCGGAGCCCGCGGCCCGCCGCCCCGTCGTGAAGGCCAGTCTGCGCACCTCGGGCCAGTTCATCGGTACCCCGGCACCGGCTCCGGGCCGGTGCCGGGGTACCAGGACCCGCAGTGCTCCCGGTTCCACGTGGCAGCGCACCGGCGCGGGCATCGTCAGGGACTCGCCGTCCACACCGACCCGGATGACCGGATCGTCCGAGTCCACGACCACCTCGTGGGCACGGACCGAGGTCAGACCACCGGACCGGCCATGACGCAGGATCCCGGCCGCCTGCGCGGCGCTGGTCACCTTCACGCCCAGTACGCCGAGCGTGCCGGTGTCCAGCCGACTGCGCCTGCGAAGTCCCGCCGTGTCACCCCTGCCGTACGGATTGTTGCTCACCAGCACTGCCTGCGGGCCGTCCACGGCGAACCCGGAGGCGCGCACGCTGAGCCGGGGGCCGGTGTGGCGCGCGAGCAGGTCCGGCAACAGCGCCAGGATCGTACGGATCTTGTCGTCGCGGTACGCCGGGTTCCTGACCACCTCCGCGTACGTCCCGAAGGACGCGTTGTTCACGAAGGGCCGGCCGTCGATCCTGCCGAGGTCGACCCGGATCTCCACCCCGTCGGCCAAAGCGTCCAGGCAGGACGCCGGGTTGCTCCGGTCCAGTCCGAGGTCCAGGGCGAAGTGGTTGCGCGTACCCGCGCTGATGACCAGGAACGGGACGCCCCGCTCCGCGGCCACGCCGGCGACGAGTGCCTGCGTACCGTCGCCACCCGCGACTCCCAGCAGGTCGGCACCCTCGTCCACCGCCCGGTGCGCGAGAGCGGCGACGTCCTGGGGATGCTCCGGGTCGAGGAGCACCACGTCGGCGCCCATCGCCTCGGCCTTCTCGCGCAGGCGGAAGGAGCCGACCTTTCCGCCGCCGGAGCGGGGATTCATGATGATGTACGGCCGTAGCGGCGGCACGGCACGCAGCTCGGGCATCCGGGACCGGCCCTCCTGGACCAGCGCGGCACGCCCGCAAGCCGCGGCCAGGACCCACAGGAGGACCGAGCAGATCACCACCCAGAGCAATCCCACCCGGGCGAACCACACGATCACCGCCACGGGCGCCGCCACCAACAGCAGCGCCGCCATCCACCGGACGGGGCCACGGTGTGCCAGGACGAGCCAGGCGGCGACAGCGGTCAGGGCGACTCCGGCGAGCCCGACGCCCACCAGGACGACGCTCCGGAGCCCGGCGAAGACCAGCAGGACGACGAGGGCCGCCGCGCCGGACAGCAGGGCCAGACGTGCCTGGGCGTGCATGCTCACGTGGGGAGCCTCCGTTCAGCGACGCGTCTTCTCGTTCACGTCCTGGGATCCGAGGGGCTCCGTGCCCCTTGAGCCCCGTCTTCACCCCACCATGGACGCGGCGAGCCGGCGACGCGACCGCCGGAGCGCCTCGGCGGTGGCATGCGGACCTCCGGCCCGCCCGCGGACATGATCCGACGGCGACACAAGGGGATGCGGAAGGCGACGCGGAATGTACGGCGCGACCGGATGCCAGTGGCGCAACCGCAACCGCAACCGCTACCGCAACCGCGTCGCCGGTCGTGCAGGACCGCGGAGCCGCAGCTCACGGACGTTTCCCGACGGACCGGCGGGGTTTGGCCGTCGCCGCCGTCTTCCTCGGCCGTGCGGGTCGATGCTGTGCCGTCGGCGCCTGTTCGCTCTCGTCCGAGGCGTCCGGTGAGGTCCCCCGCTGGGCGCGGGCAGCCGTACGGGGTCGACCGGTCGTCCACTTCAGCTCGATCTCCAGCTCGATCTCGTCACCGTCCACCTCGATCTCGATCTCACTGTGGAGCTCGTCGGGCACGCGCAGGCTCAGGACGCCCGAACCAAGCGTGACCTCGGCGTTCCCACCGTCTCTCAGCGCCTCGGCGAGCGCCGAAAGCTGCTCGGCGGCCTCGCTTCGGGACAACGAGCGTTTCTGTTCGAACTTGAGGTCCGACACGTTTCCTCCAGGGCATGGGACGGGTCTGACCGAACCGACCAGACACCTGCCATGTTCGGTTCCCGACGCCCATCCCGCACGGCCGCCCGATCCCACGGATCACGTTCCCGGCGTGCACCACGCCGGCCGGCCCCGAACCGGCCCCGCGGGACCGGACCGGATCGGGAGGACGGCCGGCCCCCGGCGCGGCTGATGCGTACCGGGGAAAGGCACCCCTGCCTGCCCGGGCGAAGTGCCGGGCGAGGCTCGGGACAGCTCACACGAACTTCGAGCGGCCGGGGTCAGCCCTTGACGTTGGGCACGTTGGGTACGCAGAAAAGGCCTTGCAGGTATCGGAAGACGATGTGCTGGCCATCGGGACACCAGCCCTGGCTCGGGTCCTTGTCGAACGGGATGCCGTCGTACACGCCGCGCGTGCAGAATGCCTTGGCGTCACTGTTGTAGCCGCCGAAGAAGCCGCCGTTCTTGAAGCACTGGTCGGCGGTGACGGTGGTCGGGGCGGCGGCGTAAGCGGTCGCCGTGGGCGCGATGGCGAGGACAGCCCCCAGGACCAGAGCGGCCGAAATGCGGTGTCGCATGTCTAACTCCTTCATGTGCTGGACAATTTGGCAAAGGCCGCCACTCATGCTTCCCGCCCACCAACCCGCGGACCACACGACCCGCCCCCTGTTCCGCCCCTGGAAGCCCCCTAACGTGATGGGCGAGGTGGCCACGGCGGGCTTGCGTGTTCCCGATCCGGATCCCGGTGCGATGCTCGGTTCCGTCGGGCAGGACATGGGCGACGCCGCGCCCCGGCAGTCGGCCTTCCCACGCGGCGTACTGCGCCAGGGCCGTGAGGCCGGCGCTGATCGGAGAACCACCGTCCGAGTGGGTACGCCCCCTCGGTGTGCTCGTAGAGGACGTCCAAGTGACCCTCGCGCTTCCGGTAGCGGGACGCCGCCTCCGGGCCACGACGCCAGCCCTGCGGTTCGGTGTTGATGACGGAGTAGTCGATCACTGATCGATCAGCCACGGGAACCGGAGCAACAGCCGCTCACCCTCCTCACCCCTGGCAGGCTCCGGACCGACCGGAAGTGACGGATCGACAACGTGCTTCTGGTTCCTCTGTCGTGCGGCCCGCACATTCCCCCTCGACTCCCGTTGGCGGAGCGTTCAGGGGTGTCACGAAATCGGTGATTCACGCAGGGAAGCTCGTGTTCCGCTGGAGACTGCTTGACCGCGGAACGGCATTGCCTTCCATAATTATCCGTATGGACACGACGCTGATTGATGAGCAGAAGAAGCGGGATATCGAGGCGATCAGGGGAGTGGTCGCCAAGGTGCAGCATTCTCAACAGCATGAACTTCCCGATGAATTTCTGAGCCTATTCCGTGAGGATGCGATTTACACCGCACCACATGGAAGGATTCTGACCGGGATAGCGGAGATCGCGGAGTTCACCCGTCGAGTCCTGCCCGGGGCCATGGAGAACGCCACGGTCACCTATGAGCTGATCGACGTGCTGTTCATCCGCTCGGATGTGGCGGCGGTGAAGGTGAAGGGGCAGCAGTACACGCTGGATGGAAAGCCTGACGGAAACCCCAACTCGCCGCTCTATGTGATGTCCAAAGAAGACGGAAAGTGGTTGCTGACTGCATGTCAGGGCACTTTCCAGCTGTACCCGGAGTTCGATATTCCGACCCGAATTCCTCCGGCGCCGGAAAACACCGAAGTCGGCTGAACGGATCGATGCTCCTGTAACGAGCTCGGGCAGCACCTCGTACCCTTCGGACGCGCTCTTCTTGAACGCGCGCTGCGGTCACCAAGGCCGCCACCGTCGCCTGACGGGCCAGCACCGGGCTCCGGCTCCTTTGCGAGGGGCCGGGGCTCAGCCGCGCGCCCGCAGCCGAACCCGACCAGCCCGGGTGCCCCGCCTCTGCTGCCGCCACTTGCCGATGTCGTCGCCGTCCATGAACACGCCGGGCGCGACGCCGGCAGCCGGCCGTCGGCTTCTCGTCGACGACGAGGTCGAAGATGTCCCGGCGCGCTCTTTTCGGCGGCGGCTACGCCGCCCACCTGGAGGAACGCGAGCGTGCCAAGTCGCACGCCCGCGAGAGTTGCGAGGAGTACGCCGAGCGCAAGGCGACACTTTCGTGCAAAACGAATGAGGCTCTCGCGGATGACACAGTGCGTCGGGCCCCGGAGCGGTGCCGCCCTCGGTGCCACCGGACTCGCGCCACGAGCGCATGAACCACGGTCCCTCCTGAGGGCGGTCGTATCGTTGAACGGGTGAGGTCGGAGGAAAGCACCGAGATCGCCACGGTGGCGTCGGTGACCGGCAGCGTCGCCGCTGTAGGGCTCAGCACCGGCGCGGTGGCCCTGCGCCTCGGTGTGGCACCGGCCACCCTGCGTTCGTGGGAGCGCCGCTACGCCATCGGTCCCTCCGCTGTCCGCGGGAACGGCAAGCATCGCCGGTGGCTGCCGCCGGACATCGCCCGCCTGGAGGAGATGTGCCGTCTCACCTCGCGCGGCGTGCCTCCTGCCGAGGCCGCGCGGGCCGCGCGTCGTACCGGAGCACTGGATGACCCTCACGGTCAGGTGGACGAGCCGTTCGCCCGCGCACCGGGAGGCCGCGACGTCCTGCCCCTTGGACGGGCTCGCACCGAGTGCCGTGGGCTGGCGCGTGCGGCGGTCCGGCTGGACGCGGACGCGGTGGAGGACCTCCTGAACCGAGTGCTGGGCGAACTCGGCTGCGTCACCGCCTGGGAGGAGATCATCGCGCCTACGCTCCACGCCGTCGGCCGCAAGTGGGTCTCGGCGGGAGAGCGCTACGTGGAGGTGGAGCACCTGTTGTCCTGGCTCGTTTCCCTGTCCCTGCGCGGAGTGCCGCGGCTGCCCCCGGCCAAGGACGTCCCGCCGGTCCTGCTGGCCGGCGCGCCCGGTGAGCTCCATGCCCTGCCCCTCGAAGCCCTCTGGGCGGCGCTCGGCGAGAGGGGGCTACCGACGCGCATGTTCGGTCCGGCGGTTCCGGCCGACGCGCTGGGGGAGGCCGTACGGCGGGTTGGTCCGTCGGTGGTCGTGGTGTGGTCCCAGAGTCGAACCACCGCGGTCCCGGAGGTCCTGAGCACGGTGCGAAACGTCGAATGGGGCCTGAGGGGTGCCAGGTCGCACTCCCGGCTGCTCCTCGCGGGACCCGGCTGGAGCAGCCTCCCGGAAACCGGCTCCCACCGGCTCACAGGGTTGCGTTCGGGCCTGACCCTGATCGAGACCCTGCTCCGCGGCTGAGGCTTCGTTCACCAGCCCTGGGAGCCGGGTCCCCCTTTGAACGGGCCGACGATCTCCGACGTGATCCAGCCGCCGTAGAAGTCGCCCGGTTGACCGCTCACCAGCTCCCCGTCGACCCAGCAGCCGCTCACCCGGGACGGATAGAACGCGACACAGCCGGTGATCGAAGCGAATCCCGGCAGGGGTGCTTCATAACTCCACGCCGCGTCGGCCGACCTGGCCGCACCTGGCACCAGCAGGTCCCAGTAGGTGGCCACGCCCTTCCACTCGCACCACGTCGTCGAACCCGACCGCACGAACAGCTCCGACAGGGTGTCGTCCCGAGGAACGTAGAAGACGGGCGGATGACTCGTCTCCAGGACGCGCAGCGCACGACGGGTGTCCGCCACCCGTATCCCGCCGTGCGCGACCACGACGTGGCGAGGGTCCGATTCCACCCGGGGCGGGCGCGGATAGTCCCACACCGATTCGGTCGGGCGGCCCGCGCCCTCACGGTAGGTCTCCACGTCCCCCACCTCCTTGGGCGAGCGGCGGGAGGGAGTCGTGCGGGGGCTCCGCGCCGGAGAGCCGATCGACCAGTGCGCGTACGGCCACCGCCGGGTCCCCGCCCGGGGGGAGGGTCGGAGGGCTTCCCGTCACGCATCGCTCCGCGAAGCCCGTATCGAGATGCGCCGGCCGCAAGTCGTACACCCGCAGCCCCTGCCCACGGACCTCGCGTGCCAGGACGCCCAGCCAGCAGCTCAGAGCCGTCTTGGCGGCGGCATAGTCGGCCGTTCCACGCATCGGCGCGTCCACGATCGCGCCCGTGACCGCGGCAAGGAACCCGCTGCTCGCCACACATCCGACGGCCGACCGCAAGATCGCCGCAGGGCACAGCACATTCACCTGGAAAATGTGCTCGGCTGCCGCGTCCGCCACCTCCCGCGCCGGGCCGAAACCGGCCACCCCCACCGCCACCAGAACACCATCCAGACCTCCCAGACAATCCCGCGCCCACGGGGCGAGCTCCGCGCAGCCGTCCGTGTCGTACGCGTCCATCGCGCGTGCCGGCCGCGCGCCCAAGCGAGCCGCCTGTTCCGCGAGCCGACCTGCGTTCCTCCCCGCCAGGGCGACGAGCGCGCCACGATCGCCGAGCTCCGCGGCAGCGAGCCCGCCGAGCACACCCGTGGCGCCCGCGACGAGAACCCGCGCCCCTTCTACGCCCCTGCCGGTCACCGTCGGACGCCAAGGGGTCGATCGGAGGAGCCGAGGCGGCCCAGGAGCAGGAGTGTCACGCCGCCCCATGCGGCGCCGACGCGGTGCATGGCAGTCAGCCGGTGATCCACCGGCAGCCCTTCGCGCAGGTCCATGACGGGGCTCCTCAAGGTGTGTGACCAGGAGAACCAAGCATCGAACCCCATCCGCGGCAGGACATCCTGCCTCGTTCGTGCAGCGTATGGCCGAACGGTCCGGTCGTCGCCTCCGCGGCTGCGGGGCTCACGCCATCAGCGCCATCAGTCGTCGCGCTGCGCGCGTCGGCCCCAGCGAGCGGACCTGGTCACCCAGCGCCTCCAGCGATGGCCAGGGCGAGCGCAGCAGCGCTGCCACACCCGTCCCGGCCTCGCGCGGTGTCAGGCCGTGCGGATTCAGGCACAGTCCCGCACCTGCTCGCTCGGCGTCATGGGCGATGGAGAACTGATCACTGGAGAAGGGAAGCACCAGGGCCGGCACACCCGCGGACAAACACTCGGTGAAGGAGTTGTTCCCGCCGTGGTGCACCATGGCATCCACCCGCGACAGCAGCGCTTGTTGAGGTACGGTCTCCGCGATCGTCACGCGCGGACCGGCCAGGTGGCCCAATGCGCTCGCCCGGTCTCCGGCCGCGACGATGACCGATGCCTCCGGGCATGCGTCGAGCACACCTCGGCTGACCGCCTCCAAAACGTCGTCGCGAGCGGCGAGGAAAGTTCCGAGGGCCACGAGTACCAACCGCCGCCCCGCCTGCCGGAGCCGCCGTACCTCCGACTCCCAGTGTGTTCCGAGGCCGGCCGTATCCGGGCGCGTGCAGTGCCCGCTGAACACGTAGCGTGGGAACTCCCGGCGTCCGGGCAGCCAGTCCAACTGCGGGTAGTTCACCACCACCGCGCGTGGCGAGGACAGGGCGAACGCCCGTCCGGGTGCCGGCAGGTGCGGCGCGTGGCGTGCCGCGAACTCGGCGAACAGCGCGGTGAACGCGCTGTCGTTCGCCTGTGCCTCCCCACGCAGCGCGAGCAGGTCCGACGCGGCCGGCCGCACAGCGCGCGGCCACGCGTACGGCACTCCGAACAAGGCTCCGGGTGTCTGGGTGAGGTAGCTGGGATGTCCGGGGCAAAAGCTCGCGTACGGCAGGTCCAGGCAGTGCAGGGCGAGGGTCACCGCATAGCTGAGCTGATCCACCACGTACCAGTCGGCGGGCCACCGCTCGTGCAGTGAGCGGATCTCGGCCAGGACCCGGTCCGGCTCCGCCAGCATGTCGGCCCGACGGTGGCGCGCTTGGACGAGCAACGCGGGTACGGCGCCCGCCCGCGTGGCGGAGAGGAACTCCTCCAGTCGCTCGGCCTCCTCCCGTCCTTGCGCGGTACGACGCGCGATCCCGGTGTTGGCGTTGCGCGTCACCGTGAGGGTGCTGAAGGCCACCCCGGACTCCTCCGCCAGTGCCGCGAACTCCTTGGAGCAGGCGAAGCGAACCTCCGCGCCCGCCGCCCTCAGTTCACCCGCCAGGACGGAAAGGGGCCCCGCGTGGGAACGGAACGGGGGCGCGATCACAGTGACGCGGGGCATACGGGCTCACCTTCGGTAGACGGATTTCGCCCTGACTTCCCTCTCCGGGCCCCTGCCGGACGCGTGGCATTTCGGCCCGCCGACCGAGGTGACGCGCGGCGTCGACCGCGGCGACCGGACCGGGCTGCTCTCGCATGGCCGCCGCGCCTCGACTTCGTCGCGCTCACGTTGCTGATCCAGAGGCCGCGGCCGGCGGTGGGCGCACCGCGGGATTGCATCGGCGGCGCAGGGAACCGAGGGCGCATCCGAAGGCCGTGGCCGGCCCGAAGCTCGGGTGACCAGCCACCCGAGCGAGAGCGGATGCCGTGGACACAGCCAGCCCGCACGAGGATCCCGGTTGCTTTGTCGCGGCCAGGCGGTCCTTCTGGTCCGGGGCCGCGGCCGCGGACCACCGGCCGCGATCACGCAGCGCGCTTGAACGCTTTCTCCACGCGGAGTACTGCTCGGTCACCGACACGGTGCTCCATCCCCTCGACCGTCGTACCGCAACCCTGCGCCGCGCAGTGCGGCAAGGCGTGGCCGTGCCGCCGGAGGAACTGGTCGCCGCGGCCTGCCTCCGCGACCGATGGCTTTTCGCTGCGGTCGCCGAAGCCTGGCCCGTATCCCTGCTCCGCTACGGACCCGATCGGGCCGTGTCCGCCCTTCGCCGCGAAATCCCCCGGGCTGTCGACCCGGTCACCGCATCCGGCCTGATCGACCTGGCGACGGCGGCGGGTCTACAGCCGCTGGACCCCGCCGAATGGTCCCGACTCCTGCACGGGGGCCGCTTCGGTGCGCGCGTCCTCCGTCACGCCCTGTGGCGCCATTTGGCCGACAAGCCCGCAGGCCGACGCCTGCTTCCCGCATCGGCCACGGCGGCCGACCCGTACGAGCGACTCCTTCTCACCGCCGCCGGCGGAAGGTTCTTCGACTTTCCGGGTCTTCCGCACGGCGACGGGCTCCTGGTCGTGCAATCCATGCTGGTGGGAGCCATGGACAACCCTGGGGAGGGCCTGAGCGGAGGACTGGGGGTGTTCCTGGGAAGCCTGGGCGACACGCTCGCGCAGCACGCCGCCGTCGATGCGGTGATCACTCTCGTCACAGCCGACGCGGCATCGCTGCGCCGGGAACCCTCTCTCCTGCGCCGCCGGGGCGAGGGGCACTGGACGTTGGGTCTGCCCGTCGACGACCACGACTCGGCCGGCGAACAAGCCGGGACCGCTCTGGCATGGTGGATCCGTCGGCTTCTGTCCGGGATGCCGCGCCGACCGGACCTGATGCACGTAAGGTTCGCCGACGACCGGTCCCTGGCCGTCGCCGAAGCCGCCGGACACCTGTCCGTGCCCCTGGTGTTCACCGCCACACCCGATCCGCACCGGCGCCTCAATGAGCATCGCGCCGCCCGCGAGGAACCCGAAGCGGCGAAAGCGTCGGAGGAACTGCGCCATGACCTGCACCGTGTCTTCGTGGCGGATCGGCTCGTCGATCGGGCCCACAAGGTGGTCGCCATTCCGGGCCGCGGGGGTACGGCCGAGCTGATCAGCTACTTTCCGCAACTTGTTGCCCTCGGTTCGGGGCTCAGCGCCCCGCCCGAGGGCATCACCACCTACCGGCCCGCGCCGAACGAGCCGGAGGGGCACGCGGCCCTGTTGAAGCGCCTCTACGGCGGTGGCGATGGTCTGTCCTCGCTGGATCCGACGACTCGCCCGCTGCCACTCTTCCTCACCGTCGGACGGATGCACCCCGTCAAGCAGCAGTACGCACTGGTCCGCGGATGGCTCGACGCCGGCCTGCATCGCCGCTCCGCGATGGTGATCATCGGTGGCACCGCGGACCTGGACGCCTCGGACATCGCGGAACGTGAGGTCCGGACGTCCATCGAGAGTCTGCTCGACGCGTACCCGCAGGCGGCGGGCCGCCTCGCTCTGATGCCGGCCCTGCCCAACGCGGAAGTCCGGAGGCTGGAACGGGCCCTGGCCGATTCCGACAGCACCGGACAGGCCTACTACGTCTGCCCCAGTGCGAAGGAGGAGTTCGGCATCGCCGTGCTGGAGGCGATGGACGCGGGTCTACCGGTCGCGGCCACCGACCGCGGTGGCATCCCCCATTACCTGCAAGACGGGGTCAACGGCCTGCTCCTGGACGCCTCGTCCCCCACCACGCTGGCCGCCGGCCTGAGTCGGCTGCTTGCGGTGCCGCCAGGTGACCTGGCCGCCATGAGAGCACGAGCGGCGGACACCGTACGCTCCGCGTACTCGATCGAGGCCGCCGCCTCGGCCTTCGCCACGGTCTACCTGGACGTAGCCGCCGATCAGCCCCGCGATCGGAGGGCGTTGGCGCAACACACCCGCGCAAGCGGCTACCCGGACGCCGCCCTTGAGCGAACCCCGACGAATCCGGGAGCGCTCGAACACGAGCGGTCCGCCCGCGGCTACCCGTAGGGGATGTCGCACAGGAAGGCCCGCCCGGCGGTACGTGCGCTTCCCTGCCGGCTCACCGACGGGAGCGGGAGCAGCGACTGCTTGCCTTGTACGGGGGACCCGTCCGGCAAGCCCACCCGGTTCCGCCGGTGGGCCGCAGCCACTGCACTCACCTCATTGCGAATCGATCAGCTGCTCGCCATCGGTCCGCTCGTAGTTGGCCAGGGCCAGACCGAGGCCGAAGAAGGTGGGTGCCCACTCGCCGACGAAGATCCCCCAACGGTCGGCACGCTCCAAATTCTCCTGTCGGTTGGAGGCGAGCCATGAGGCGAGGGACAAGCCGATGGAGGCGGCCGCCCCCAGATACGCGTGCTCGCTCCGCAGGCCCGCGTCGTGCAGCATCTTCACGATCATGACGGTTCACTCCGTTCGAAGGGACGAGTACCAGGCCACGAACGTAGGAGACTGCCTCACCGCGGGCGACATGCACCGCTTGTGCCACGTTTGGTCATGGCGGCGGCATCACAACCAACCGGTGCCCTCGCTACCGCGTTCCAGCACAGCTCCGCGGCCGGCCTCGCGCCCGATGCGTCCATTGGGACGATCGGTTGTGCCGTTCTGCCCGAGTCGCTCGCGAGACCGGGGACCAATGGCTCGCGGGGTACGACCGCATCCGTTCGCCGCCGTATGTCGAACGCATGACACATGACAGCACCACTTCACGACATGGAGCCGCCTCCGCTCCGGGCAGGGGTTGACCGCGCCCCGGGCGTGAGACCGCGCCCGGGGCTCAGTTGATTGCCCGTCCGGGACGTCGCGTGCGCCGGACGGTGAATCCGCGCCGGACGGGGGCCGGTTCACATGGGTGTGAGGACCGTGTCGATGATGTTGACCTTGGCGTTGGCGGTCTGTACGTCCCCGCAGACGATCTTCGCGTTTCCGTTGACGGTGAACGACTCTCCGGATCCTGCCGTGGTCAGGGTGCCACCTTCGAGGGTCTTGAAGGAGCCGTCGCGTAGCTGGTCGGGCGTGATCTCCTCGCCCACCACGTGATAGGTGAGAATCTTGGTCAGCTCGGCCTTGTCGGCCAGGATCTTGTCGAGGTCGGCCTTGGGGATCTTCGCGAACGCCTCATTGGTCGGTGCGAACACGGTGATGCCCTTGGCGTTGTTCAGGGTGTCGACCAGGCCGGCCTTCTTGACCGCGGTGACGAGGGTGGAGAGGGCCGGGTTGTTGGATGCCGCGGTGGCGACCGGGTCCTTGGCCATGCCTTCGAGGCTGCCGGACCCCTCCTTGGGTACCGACGCGCAGGCCGGTCCGTACGGGTCGGCCGGCTGAGCGCCGAATGCCGGGGCTGCCACACCCAGGGCGATGGGGAGAGCGAACGCCGCTGCCACGACGGCGGCACTGCGGCGGATGCGTTGGATGCTCATGCGTCCTCCTCTTGGAGGCGGGCGTTACCGGACTGCCCCGCCGCGCTGCCCGTTGATCCCCCGGGGCGGCGGTGCGAGAGGGAGAGGCCATGCCCGCCGCTTCGCGCGGGCGGAACAGTTCACCCTCTATCGCTCATTCGGCGCCGCGCTCCCGGTCGGTTGCTGGAGAAAAACACGAAAAAGCTCCTGGCCTGCCTTGCGGACGGGCAAGGCGGAACAGTGGACGGGGCGGCGGGCACGTGTCGTCGATCTCCACGTCCTCGGCGGGCCTGGCGTTACGCCGGTCGGGTCGCTCAGGTGCGCAGAGGCCGACCCTCAGCCTCTGCGCGACGTCACCCTCCCGGCACCAACCGCAGTCGAGGAAGTGCGGAACGCGACGACCCGTGTCAGTTTGAGCGGGAAGCATTCGAACCCCCACACAAGGAGTGGCCGTCATGGGCGGTAAGCAGGACAAGCGCCAGGAGCCGGGCAAGGGCCGCGAGGAGCAGCAGCGGCCGCAGCGGCCCGGTCAGGACCCGGTGCGCCCGGTACCGGGCACCCCCTCACGTGGCGGTGAGCGCCCGCAGGAGATGGAACGGCGTCGTGAGGAAGGCCTGCGCGACGACGCTTTCTGAGTGAAAGCGGTACCCCCTGCACGCAGAGCCCGGCCGGGCCCGTAGTCACCAGGCCGGGCTCTGTTCTGTCGTGTCGCCCGCCCGCCGCGACCCACCGCACCGGTCGCGTGGCATCGCGGCCCACCCGGCCGCGCCGGGCGGAACGCCGCCGCACGGGCAGGGCGTGGCGGCACGGGCAGAGCAACCCGAAGGACCACGCTCAGCGGGCCCGCGCCTCGGGTGCTGACAGTTTCCTTACCCCCGACCATGACCACCGGACCTGAGGTTCGACGCTTCGCTCGTCGTGACTCGCCATGCTGATGGGCTTCAGGCGGGACGGCGCGGGTTGGTCGAGCACTGCGGGGTCCAGTGGTTCGCGAAGCGTGTGGAGGTGTCATGTTCCGAAGGAGCCGCTGGATATCGGGTGTCTGCGTGAGTACGGTCACCGTCGGTCTGCTGCTCACCGCAGCCACCCTCGCCCCACCGCCGCGCCAGGCCGCCGGCGGTGACGCCCGGACGGAGGTCGCGGTCGGCGCCTACCTCCACTACGGCTCTCCCGGCGTCGACAGGATGGAAGGACTTTCCCACTGGCTCGGCGGTACCGAGCTGCGTGCGGGACACACCTACCTGCCGGGCGACACCTGGGCCAACATCGAGGGAGCGCCCGATTCGTTGCGCAGCTGGGCACGATGGCGCAAGGCGGGAGCTGATCGGCTGTTCGTCCTGAACGTGCCCATGCAGGAGCGCAACGAGGCAGGCATCCCCGACGCCCGGGTCGCCGAACTGATCCGCGCCGGCGCGCGCGGCCGGCACGACCACCACTTCCAGCGACTGGCGAAGCGGCTCGTCGCCCTCGGCGTACCGGACACGGTGATCGTGCTCGGCTGGGAGATGAACGGATTCAACTACACCCACCGCTGCAAGCCCGACCCCGAGAACTGGAAGGGCTACTGGCGGCGCATCGTGGGCGCCATGCGCACGGTGAAGGGGCAACGGTTCCGCTTCGACTTCGCCCCCAACCGCGGGAGCGACGCGATCGCCTGGACCCGGTGCTACCCGGGGGACGACGTGGTTGACATCATCGGCATGGACTCCTACGACCAGCCGCCCGGCCACTCCTTCGACGAGCAGATCACCCAGCCTCACGGACTCCAGCAGCAGGTCGACTTCGCGAAGGCGCACGGCAAGCGAATCTCGTACCCCGAGTGGGGCCTGTTCCGCAACGGCGACAACCCCGCATACGTGCGGGACATGCTGGAATGGATCGCCGAGCACCGGCCGCTCTACCACAGCATCACCGACTACTGCCCCCACGGCGTGTGGCAATGCAACGAGAACCCCCGCTCCGCCCAGGTCTTCCAAGAGCTCCTGTCCCCTGAACAGGACGGCCGATCGGCCGCCGGACTCCGGCCGCCGGACTGACTCGGCTGCCGGCCCGCGGCTCCTCGTCAATCGGACGGAGCCCGTGAACCCACCCGCCGGCCCGAGGTCAGGCCGGTGACCGTCGAGCGCCTCGCCACCAACGGCGAGATCCGTGGCCTGCGCCGCTACGCCCAGCTCACCGGCGTAGCGGCCTGACCTGCGGTAGTTCCATACTCGGGCCCTCATCCGAGGGCCCGAATCCCCGTCGGCCGCTACGGCGACACGTACCGGCCGCTACGGCGACACGTAGGTGTCCACGCACGGGGCCGCTGCGCACCGTCCGGGTCGGCCGCGGTGGCCTGCTTCGCCCCTCCCCGCCGCCCTGCGCCGAGACCACGTACCAGCTTCCCGCGCCGGCCGTCACGGCGGCGGCGAGCCCGCCGATCACCCATACTCTTGCGTGCATCAGCCCTACAGCTTGCGGTAGTTGGCCTTGTCGACGTCCTGCGGATCAGCGAAGCCGGCTTCGATCGGGTCGGTCCACATGACCGACTTCACGTAGCCTGCTCCACCGTTGCTCTTGTGGCATAAGCCGAGGGCGTGCCCCAGCTCGTGCACGGCGATCCACCGCTGTGTCGTCCTGCTCCACCGGCCCATCCGGGCCGTGTCGGATCTGATGTGGTCCGTCGCGCCGATCGCCGCGTCCAGTTCGCCGACGTGTTCCGGTTCTCTCCGGTCGGAGACGGCGAGGTCCCGGGCCCGGTGACGCCGGCAGGAAGCACGCCTTCCCCCCCCCGGATAGGAGCAGTTCACCAACCCGGCCCCGGGCGCGCGGTCATTGGCCGGCTGCTCCGGCGCCGTAGGGATGTGTGTCACGATCGGAGCATGCTCGATCACATCTCGATCCAGGTGGCGGACCCGGCCGCGTCGGCCGCCTTCTACGACCGTGTCCTCGCACCGCTGGGCAGTACCCGGCTGCTCGACTTCGGCCAAGTGATCGGCTGGGGGACGACCCAACCAAGGTTCTGGATCGGCCCCGTGACGACGCAAGGTGCGGCGCGCGAGCTCCACGTCGCTTTCGAGGCCGCGGACCGTGCGCACGTGCGCGCGTTCTTCGAAGCGGCGGTCGCCGCGGGCGCGGAAGTCCTCCATGAACCGCAGGTCCGCCCGGAGTACCACCCGGCGTACTACGGCGCGTTCGTCCGGGACCCCGACGGCAACAATGTGGAGGCGGTCTGCCACCGGCCCGAATAGCTCGTCGGGGCCGTCGCCTGCCTGATCGCACCGCGGCCGAGCCAGGCTGGGAGGCAGTGCTGGTGGCTCCCTGCACGGCGGCCGGGCTAGAGCCATTTGTTGCGGCGCAGGGCGCGGTAGATGATCGTGCACGCGATGATGATGAGCGCCCAGACGGCGGGATAGCCGTAAGGGGATCCGAGTTCCGGCATGTACTCGAAGTTCATGCCGTAGACGCCGACGATCATGGTGGGGACGGCGATGAGTGCGGCCCAGGCGCTGATGCGGCGCATGTCGGCGTTCTGTTGGACGCCCAGCTGGGCGATGCTGGCGCTGAGCATGCCGGTGATGAGTTCGTCGAAGGACACGATCTGTTCGCTGACCCGCTGGTGGTGGTCGGCCACGTCCCGGAAGTAGGCGGCGACCTCCTTGGGGACCTGCGGGACGGCGCCTTCGCTGAGGCGCTGGAGAGCCGGGGCCAGGGGCATCACCGCGCGCTTGAATTCGAGGAGTTCACGCTTGAGCTGGTAGATGCGCCCGGCGTCGACCGGTCGGTCCGGGGAGAACACCTCGCTCTCCAGAGTGTCCACATCACCGGCGAAGGCGTCGGCAACATCGACGTAGCGGTCGACGACCAGGTCCGCGACGGCGTGCAGGACGGCGGCGGGACCGCAGCCCAACTGCTGCGGGTCCTCCTGCAACCGGCGGCGAACGTCGTCGAGCGGCGGGGCGCTGCCGTGGCGGACGGTGATCGCGTAGCCGGGGCCGGCGAACACCATGATCTCCCCGGTGTCGACGATCTCGCTCGTCGCGGTGACCTTCTCGTGATCCACGTAGACGATCGTCTTCAGGACGAGGAACAGCATGTCGTCGTAGCGTTCCAGCTTCGGACGCTGATGGGCGTGAACCGCGTCCTCCACCGCCAAAGGGTGCAAACCGAAGGCCTCGGCGACCTCCTGCAACTGCTCTTCGCTCGGCTCGAACAGGCCGATCCACGCGAAGCGCCCCTCGCGCGGGTCTATCCGCTCCATGACCTTGCCCAGGTCCACCTGCCCGGGGATGCGGTGCCCGTCCTCGTAGAGCGCGCAGTCCACCACCGCCGACGGCAGCCCCTCAGAATCGCTGTTGTGCTGCTCCGCGACCATGTACTGCCTCTACCCCTCGCCCGACATCCAGGCCTGCAACCTACCCCCCGACCAGCAGCTCATCACCCCGCACGGCAGTGGCAAGCCCTGTTCCCAGGCAAAGCGCAGGCTCCCAGGAACGCCCTCGAAGAGCACGGGCATGCGCGGGGAGGAACAGAAGAAGGGCTCCGGCGACCAAGGGACGCACGACCTCGGCCCCAAGGGTCGCTCCAAGCGCCCCAGCGGAACCAAGGGCGCCTCCGTCACCACCGGTGTCGACCCCCGGAGCCGCCCGATACCCGTAGCGGGGGGAGGGGGGGATGACCCAACGGAAGGGAAGAGGACAGCGATGGCCTTCAGTGAGTTGGGCGTACCGCGGTGGTCACCGGTGCTGCCCGTGGGCTGGGATCCGGCCTGGTCCGAGAGCTCGCCCAACGTCGCACGCGTGTGGCCCTGCCAGGTTGTGCTCGATGAAGCGCCGCAGTCAGGTGCGGACGGTGTCGGGAGCGACCCGCAGCCGCCGCGACGCCTCCATCACCGAGTGCCCCTGCGCGCGCTCCCACACGATCCGCGACCGCTGAGCCAATGCTCGAGCCGTCGTGCCACGACGTAACCAACCCTCCAGCACAACACGCTGGGCATCAGTCACCAACAACGGCGGAATCGCCGGACCAGGACGACTCGTACCCAAACCAACGATGAACCTCTGACTCAGGTCGCTAGCCAATGCCAGGAGTGATTACACACGTGGACGCAGAATCGCTCCCGGCGACGCTCGTCCGCTACCCCCAGTAGCGCGACCAACAGCCGGAAGGACTTCACGCGCTCGTCCTGCGGCAGATTGATGATCTTTGCCAGCTGCACGTTCAGCTGCCCACGCGTGATCAGCACCGCTGGGGTATGCGTCGGCCGAAGGGCGGCGCGTCGCACGCTTTCGGGTCCGTCCGTCTCCGTCGCGGCGGCCTGCGTGCAGTACTCGCGTAGATCTCCCAGGACCTCGAACTGGGTCTCAGCCGGCAGAGCTTCGAACCACTCGACACCCTGCTCGATCGGCCGCAACTCCTGCGCGAGCAAGTTCAGCATGACCGTGCGCTCGTCCATCGGTCTCCCTCTCCGATACGGCTGAGGCGACGCCCCCCGTGGGCCATCGAACCAGATCGCGAAGTATGACTGGAGTACTTAGCTCCGTGCCCGCGTTGTGCGGGGTCAGTACTCCTGGGCCGCCCGAAGGCTCATCGATTCAGGCGGATGCGCGGCCCCACGCGAACTCGAGCTCGTTCAGCCGGGCCACCAAGACCTCGTGGACGTTCGCGTCGAGGTGCTCGGTGATCACGGCTGCGCCTCCCTCGGCGGTGATGGTCTCGAGCTGCTGCCGTGCGGCCGCGATACGGCGGCGCGCGCTGGGGTGCTGATGCCATCGCGGCGGCCGGCTCGGCGGTGGTGGGCGGGGTGTTGGTGAGATGAGTTGATCGGTGAGGGCCTGGACGGCGGAGGTCGAGGCGGCGGCCCGCTGGTCGCCAACCTCCTGGCGGGCGGTGATTTCGCGGCGGGCCCACCGGCGGCGGCCGTAGAGTTCGTCGCCGGGGGAGAGGTAGCCGGTGCCGGCGTAGGCGCGCACGGTGGTGTCGCTGATCCAGGGGACGGCGGGACTTCTGTCACCAGCCGATGGCAGTCGACCCAGTTGAGCGTGGCCGCGGGTGAAGGCAGCAGAGACTGTCGGTAGCCGGGGGCAGGATCAGCGACATGAGCCTTGTACGAACTACTCCGCCGCGGCCCGTCGAGGACAGCGGTCTTCCCCGAGCTGGCTCCGCCGGCGGCGGAGCCGGGCCCCCACCCCGGTCGGTCCAGGCCTGCAAGGCCCTGAGATGGGGTTCGTTGGCCCAGTGGACGCCTCGGGTCAGGGGTACCCAGAGGTCATCGGGGAGGGCGACGACCCGGCGCGCGGTGAGCCCTGCGACGGAGGTTCGGGCGAGCGGCCTCCGCGCGGCCGGACGGCCTCCGCCCGGCCGGACGGACGGGGTCACACGGGTGGGAGGGCCCGGGTGGCGGGGGCGGCGACGACGTTGATGTTGAACGTGTGGGACCGCAGACCGCCCGCGATGCCCATGAAAAGCAGGGCGAAGTGCTCCTGTCCGCGTGCGGTCGTGATGCCGCCGATGTCGAGCTGCGACGACGCGGGCCAGCCGAGGTCCGTGAGCAGCCGGCCGGCAGTCCGTTTCGCCTCGGCGTCGTCGCCGGAGAGGAACACAGTGCTCGGGCCGTCGAGACCGCCCGGGGCGGTCATCACGGTGGAGTCCATGGTGCACAACGTCTTGACGACGGGAGTCAGTGGGAACGCCTCCTGGATCTGTTCGCCCAGGCTGCTGTTGGGGTGCGACAACTCGGCGAAGTCGTCGGAGAGGCCGACCCCGACATCGATCAGCAGGGTGCCCGCCAGGGCCGGCGCCCCGATGAAGTGCAGCAGCTCCACGGAGGCGCCCCCCGGTGTGGCGTTGACGAGCACCTCAGCGTGGGCGGCCGTCTCGCTCAGGCCCGCCACGGGCAGCCCGAGGTCCGTCCGTTCCTCCGGACGGCGCGAACCGAGAAGGATGTCGTGTCCTGCGGCGCCCCAGCCGTGGGCCAGTGCTCGGGCGACGTTGCCGGTGCCAAGTAGTCCTATGCGCATGCTGCGACGCTAGCTGTCGCCTCGCTCGGGGGAATCGGGCTGCGGGCCCGTACGGACCGCTACCAAAGTCGTAGGTCCAGCGGCTTCCCGGGTGGCCCTTGCGGAGGCCTCAGGATCGCGGCGGTGGGGAAGGCGTGCGGCTTCGCGCCCCGGCGGGCGGGCTCGGACGGCGCCGGTTCGCCGGCGAGCCACCCCCACGTCGTCAGCGAGATCCGGTGGATCCGCGCGGAGGACTTCGCGATGCCCGCACCCGTGGGGACCGTTCGACCGCCGCGGTGGACGAGGAGGGCGGGGCGGACAGGGGCACCACCCGGGCGCGCGGCAGCCGGAGCGCGCCCCAGCTTCCGAGTTCGGTCACCGGTTCGATCGCCACGCCCGCCCCGCCCTTCCGGCACTGCCGCAGTAGATCCGGTATTTACTGCGGCAGTGTGGCCTGACCGATGACTCTTCCGCGCCGTGCTGGTCTGCACACCGAATACCGACTCACGGGAGGCTGACGCCATGCGGAAACTGACCTTTGCCATGAACATGAGCCTGGACGGGTACATCGCCGCGCCCGGCGACGACCTCGGCTGGAGCGTGCCGAGCGACGAGCTGTTCCAGTGGTGGTCCGACCGGGTGGACGCGACGGGCCTGGCGCTGTACGGGCGCAAGCTGTGGGAGGCCATGAGCTCCCACTGGCCGACCGCCGACAAGCAGCCGGGTGCCACACCTGCGGAGATCGAGTACGCCCGCCGCTGGCGGGACATGCCGAAGGTGGTGTTCTCCTCCACGACCAGCACGGTCGACTGGAACACCCGTCTGGTCACCGGCGACGCGGTCACCGAGATCACCAGGCTCAAGGCCGAGGGCGGCGGCCCCATGGACATCGCCGGTGCCACACTCGCCGCGGCGGCCATGCGGGCCGCTCTGATCGACGAGTACGTGCTCGTCACCCATCCGGTACTGGTGGGTGGCGGCACGCCGTTCTTCACAGCCCTGGACAACTGGGTGAACCTGACCCTGGTGGAGACACGGACGTTTCCCGACGGCGTGGTCCTGACCAGGTACGAGACCAAGCGCTGAGCGCTCGACGTCGCATCGGCGCGGGCTCCGGGCGCCCACGGATCTCGCGGCGCCGTGTTCCGAGGCGATCGTGCTACCCCTGACGGATCACAGGCCACGTATGTAGGTCCGCCCCAGCGAATGCCCTTCCCGCTGTGGGCGCGGGCGCGTTCACGCCGCCGGCCGGCGGACGTGTGGGCTCGCGGCCGATGCGGAAGGGCTGGTGGTGCGGCTCGTTGCTCGGCTGCCCGGTGTTCGGGACGCCGTGATGCGAGAGGCCAGCCAGTGGGCCGTCCCCGTTCCTGAGAGCTCGCCGATGAGCCGGCGCTGATCGACAGCGCCATCCTGCAGCGGCGCCGCGAGTTCGCCGCTACCGAGATCGTGGCCCTGCACCGGGCCCGAGTCGAGCGCGCTCAGCGGGCCGGGGTCATCCAGACTGCCGCACTGCGGTGCACGGCATGACCGGATCCAGGACGGGCGGGAGAAACGAACTCGCTCAGACCTTTGGTCATGGGTCCGTCGGGACCGGCTTCGTCCGACGGACCGGTCCCGTTGCTCCCGATGGCGGCGCTGTCGGTTGCCGCGGTCTTCGACGCTCTGGAAGGCGGAGGCCACGGCGACGACGCCACCGTCACCGTGATGCTGCGCCGTCCCACTGACGGCTTCGCTTCGCGCGCCTCGTCACGGATGGGGCGGACGGCCCCGTCGAACCGCCCCGCAGCGAGGCCACCGGACGGGATCCCGGGAAGAGCCCACCGCGGGGCGCGGATGCGGCAACAATGTGTTGAAGATCGATCTTTTTGTGCGACCGAAGTGGTGACCACGGCAGGATCCCCCAGCGTGAAGGAGAAGAAGTTGACCTTGCACCGCACCCACTTAGGAAGCCGGTACACCCCGGCGCGCGCCAGGGCCCGCGCCCTGGTCATGGCCGGCGCCCTGGCCATGGCAGCCACGCCGCTCGCCGCCACCTCGGCCGCAGCGGCCGGCCCTCAGGCCGGTCCGTCCGCTGCCTCTGCGCTGGACGAGCCGCCCGCAGCAGTGGATTGGCGGGTTGGCCTGGCAGTCACCCTCGCTCACGACAAGGGACAGTGCCTGGAGCTCGCCAGCCAGGCCTACGCGACCGCCGCGGCGCTCGAAGGTGCCTGGGTCATCCAGAACCACCACCTCCTGAAGTCCTTCAAACCCCGCATCACGAACGCCGCGGGCCAGGACATCTATTCCGATCTGTGCGGTGAGCCCCGGCCCCCGCTCGGCGCCGCCTTTCCCGCCGGCGCCTTCAAGGAGTGGCTCCCCGTCGCCTCCGGGGACGAGGAGGCACTGCGCGCGGCCGTGGCACGCGGTCCCGTCCGCACGAAGATCGACGCCTCTCACGCGAGCTTCCAGCTCTATAACAGCGATGTCTACGACGAGCCGCTGTGCTCGGCGACCCAGACCGACCACTGGGTGACCGTCGTCGGCTACGGCACCACCCTCGCGGGCGAGGACTACTGGACGGTCAAGAACGACTACGGCACGACGTGGGGCGAGCTCGGCTTCATCCGGATGTCCCGCAACAAGGACAACCAGTGCGGCATCGCCACGGCCGCCGAGGAGCCCGTCCTCAACCCCGCCCCCTACACCGCGCCCGCGCAGAACCCCTGGCCCGTCTTCCCGTAACAACGCTCAGGTCACCAATCCGACGGCGCACATCGAACAGAGAGGGGGACCCCATGTCCAAAGAGAAGTTCGAACGTACCAAGCCGCATGTGAACGTGGGTGCGATCGGACACGTCGACCACGGCAAGACCACGCTGACCGTCGCCGTCACCTCGCTGCTCGCCAAGACCTACGGCGGTCAGGCGCGGGCCTTCGACCAGATCGACAGCGCGCCGGAGGAGAAGGCGCGCGCGTCACGATCAACACCAGCCACGTCGAGTACGACTTGATCCTCCCGCTGCCGTGACAGCCGGTCAACGCGGAGTGCATAGGCCGCGGCGCATAGGCCGCGGCGGCCGACGCGCGCAGCGGCTGACGCATCCAGCGGCCGACGGGCGAACGAACACGGTCGGCGAGCCTGTGGCGGGCGGTGTGGGCGCGTCATCTTGTTCATCTGTTCGGGGGTCATAGGTCCGTGGGGCGCGGGCAGGTGCGCGGGGAGGGGAAGGTCTCCCCGGGTACGGCCGGGCGTGCGTCCGGCCGGTGAACAGGAAGGAAGCCTTATGTCGAAGGTCGAGGAGTCTGTCGAGGTCGACGTTCCCGTGCGTACGGCTTACAACCAGTGGACCCAGTTCGAATCGTTTCCCCACTTCATGGAGGGCGTGGAGCGGATCGACCAGCTGACTCCGACCCTGACGCACTGGGTGACGAAGTTCGGTGGGGTGGACCGGGAGTTCGACGCTCAGATCACCGAGCAGATCCCGGATGAGCGGGTCGCCTGGACCACGGTGGACGGCGAGGTGAAGCAGGCCGGAGTGGTCACCTTCCACCACCTCGCCGACAACAAGTCCAAGGTGATGCTGCAGCTCGACTACGACCCCGAGGGCTTCGCCGAGAACCTGGGCGACAAGCTCGGGTTCGTGAAGCGGCAGATCACCGGTGACCTGAAGCGGTTCAAGGAGTACATCGAGGAGCGAGGCCGCGAGACGGGCTCCTGGCGCGGCGAGGTCTGAGACCTTCGGTCTTCCTCCCCGCGCCGCGGTGGCCGGGGTCCCGGCGGTGGTGTCCGGTCGCCGTCGGGGACCGCGGGCCGGGATGGAACGGCCCGCGGCACTGGTGTTCCGGCCCCCGGGATGGGTACGACGGCGGAAGTCGGAGGCCGAGGAGGCGCTCCGCCTCGCCCGAACCCTCACACGGGATCTGCGCCGGCCCTGGGAGCGGCCGGCAGAACCGAACAGACTCACCCCTGCCCGGGTCCGCTGTGGGTTCAGCGGGCGGGTCCTCGCCACCGGCGAGTCCTATACCCGACCCGCCCCACAAGAAGGGGACGAAGCCCCGGCGAACAGGACGAACAACAAGAACGGCAGACTAGGGCCCATGGACTCAGGACTTGCCGCACTGCTGGGCGCCGCCGTCGGCTCCGCCACCACACTCGGGGCCGCAATCGTCAACGGCCGTGCTCAGGCACGGTCCCAGCACGCGCAATGGAGTCGCCAGCATCGCCGCGACGCATACGCCGGCTACCTCAGCGCTCTCCACGACCGTGACATCGCCATGGACGCCGTCCTGGACGCCCTGCGTTCAGACCAACCCGACCTGCCGGGCATCGACGAGAAGATAGGCCGTTTCATCACCCTGGCCCGAGAGGTCCACCGCGCCTGCGAAATCGTCATCCTCGAAGGGCCGGCACTCCTCGCGGACGTCGCGGAACGCGTCACCGTCGCCTCCGGCAACCTCTCACACGTCATGCGCCGGATGGCCGAGAACGCCCACGCGGGAAACACCACCCACAAGGCCGAAGACCTTGACCTTGCCGCCGAACGAGAGCGGAACCTCTACGAAGCCGTCAAGGAATTCCGCCTCGCGGCCCGCAGCATCATCGACGAAACCAACTGATCCGATCCCCGGACCGTTGGGCGAGGAGGCGTTGTTCAGCCTGAAACGTCAAACGTCAAGCTCAGGGCTCTGTCTTGATCACGACTCGGCGGGCAGAATTTTGCCGCTCCGGTCCGCTCGACGTTGCCTGCCCGCGGTCCTTGTAGCGGAAGGGCTGGCCATGCCGCCGGCCCGCGTCTGGTTCCGGTCCGCGGGGATCCCGCGTGCGGCCAATTAGGCCTTGACGGTTCCGGACCGCTGCCGGGACAGCTCGCCGCAGCCGCAGGCGACACCATGCCGAACCCTGCCGCCCCCACTCCACGCCGCTCCCCGAACAGCCCATCGCCCTCGTCGCGTCACTCCGGCGAACTCTGCTCCCCACTTCGCTGGCTGTGCGCGTGGTGTCGGGTGGGAGGGGCGGCCATACTTGATCGGGGCACTCCAACGGGGGTGTGTGAAACATGGGTTGGGGAGTGGACGGCGTGGATCTGCCGCAGTACATCGGCGGTTACGCCGTGGAGCGGGAGCTCGGAGCGGGCGGTATGGGGACGGTGTACCTGGCCCGGTCCCGGGGCGGGCGTACCGTGGCTGTCAAGGTGGCTCGTCCCGAGTTGGCCGCCGATCCGCATTTCCGCGCTCGGTTCCGTGCGGAGGTCGACGCCGCCCGCCGGGTCGGCGGGTTCCACACCGCGCAGGTGGTGGACGCCGACCCGGACGCGGCGGCTCCCTGGCTGGCGACCGCCTACGTCGCGGGGCCGACGCTCTCTCGTTTGATCGCCGAGCAGGGTCCCATGGGCGAAGCCCGGCTGCGGGCGCTCGGCGCGGCGCTGGCGGAGGCGCTGCAGGCCATTCATGCCTGCGGTCTGGTCCACCGTGATCTGAAGCCGGGCAACATCATCATGGCCGACGACGGCCCGCGGGTGCTCGACTTCGGCATCGCCCGGGCCCTGGAGTCGACCCGGATGACCTCGACCGGAGCGGCGTTCGGAACCCCTGGTTTCCTGGCTCCCGAGCAGGCTCAGGGGTTCGAGGTCGGCGGGCCCGCCGATGTGTTCGCGCTGGGCGCGGTGCTGGTCACGGCGGCCGGTGGGCACGCGTTCGGGGAGGGCACCCCCATGGGGCTGATGTACCGGGCCGTGCACGAGTCGCCGGACCTGTCGGCCGTGCCCGAGGGTGTACGACCCGTGGTCGCGGCCTGTCTGGCGAAGGATCCTGCGGACAGGCCGACGCCCGAGCGGGTGCTGGACCAACTCGCCCCGGGCGCCGCCCCGCGGAGGGCGGCGGCCACGGCCGCGCACCCGCCGACCCTCCCCGCCCAGACCGTGCCACGGCCGCCGACAGCGGCTTCCGGGTCCACCGGCGCGCCGGTGGTCGGGCACATCGCCGGCGCCGCGACCGTCTCCGCGGCCCCGCGCAGCGAGCCCCTGCTCGCCCTTCCCCAGCAGCAGCCGAAGGCGGTTCCGCCGCGCGGGAGGCGGACCCGTCGGCTCGTCCTCGGTGTGGCCGCAGGCGTGGTATTGCTCGGTGGCGGAGGCTACGGCGCCTACGGCTACTCGGACTTGGCCTTCCCCAGGGCCACGTACGAGCTGGACCCGCCCGAAACGATGGCGGACGGCGCGTACCGGCGCAATCCCGAGGGATCGAACTTCACGGACCCGCAGCCGAACACCTGGTACCAGAGGGACGTGCTGCACCACTCTGCCACGTATGCCGGCACCGGTCAGGACCCGGCATTTGAAAAGGTGGAGGTGTACGGCTCGTCCGGCCGGTTCAAATATCCGGGGGACAAGCGGAACCGACTGATCGACGCCATGACCGTCACGGGCAGCGAGAACGTCGTCGACCCGCCCAGAACGATCCGCGTTCCCGGCTCGGACGTTGCCTTCCGCTGCACCACGGTCAACGACAGAACCGTCTGCGGATGGGGCGACGACAGCACCACCGTCGCCATCGGCTTCACGCCGGCGGCCGATTCGCTCGATGTGGCCGCGGCTGAGACGCGCAAGATACGCGACGCCATTCGCAAGCCGATATCGCCCTGACGCCGGCAGCGAGGGGATTGCGGGCCGAGAGTCGTCCGCGCAGACGCCGGAGCGAAGCGGCCGGAGGAGGCCGGGGGGTGTCAGCGGAGGAGGAGGCGGATAGGGATCGGGCCCCGGGCTTCGCCGGGTCCACGGGGAGTCCGCCCTGGGTGATCTCCACTTCGCCGGCCGCGACCAGTCGTCGGGCCGCGCGGGGGGCCGGCTCCATGAGCGCGCGCCGGCCGTCATCGTCCCCGTGTACACCGCGCGTGCGGCGTCGGAGAGGTAGATCGTCGCGTCACGCCGGTGAAGGACAATCCGGTTTCGGACAGATACGCGCGTAAGGAGGCGGCGACGCTCTCGCTCTCGGACTCGTACGCCGTCGGCTCGTGGATCATCCGCAGATGCTCGGGCCCGCCACTGACACCGCGTGGAGACGGCCTGCGGACGTAGAGGCAGTCCCTGTTGGGAAGTTGGCGTATCCGCAGGTCGCCCGTGGGGAGTACCTGCCGGGTGCGGCGTCCAGAACGCAGAGGTGCCGCTCATGACCCATTGCACCGCCACCGGCATCGGCTCCGGCGTGCGCGTGGCCCCACAACTCCCGGCTGCTGGGCCTGTTCGGTACGTCGGGCGACAGCCGCGATCTGGTCCGCGCCCGGGAGGGGGGAGACGCCGCCGCGGAGCCGGCCTTGGAAGGTTTCACTGTCGCCGCCTGCCCGGGGTCGCCTCCGTCGCCGCGTTCCTCGATCGCATCGGCGCCCTCATCCTCACCGGGGGAGATCGGCACTGACCAGCCCGAATCCGAGATGCCGTGGCGACGCGCCTCGCGGTCCTCGGCGTCGAAGGAGGCCTCGACGCCCGGGCCCGTCCGCCCGCATCCACGATGGGGATACCCGTGCCTCTGTGGGGCGATCCGGTGACCGTAGTCGGCGGAATCCGTCGGAGGTCGTCCGGTGAGACGGTTGCGCCGGCTTGACGGGCGGCCGCTCGGACCGTTTGCGCATGGGATGGGCGGGCAGTGGGAGAACAGGATGGAACGTGATGTTCTGCCCAAAATTGCCATCTCTCGTCTGGAGTATCCATGTCAAACCAGCACAAGAGCTCATTCACGACCGTGAATCCTTATTCGGGCGAGACCCTGGCGGAATTCCCGGCGATCGAGGGCACACAGGTTGACGACGCGGTTGAGACCGCGGGCAGGGCGTTCGAGAACTGGCGGAAGCAGCCGATCGCCCACCGCGCCGCCGTCGTCCGGCGTGCCGCGGAACTCATGCGGGAACGCAAGGAGGAACTGGCTCGGACCGTGACCCTGGAGATGGGCAAGCTCATCTCCGAAGCGCGCGGAGAGGTGGACCTGGCGGCGTCGATCCTTGAGTATTACGCGCAGCACGGGCCGGATTTCGCTGCCGCCGAGTCGCTCGACGTGGAGGAGGGGGAGGCGTACCTCATCGCCGAACCCCTCGGTGTCCTGCTGGGCGTCATGCCTTGGAACTTCCCGCTTTACCAGGTGGTCCGCTTCGCGGGACCGAACCTGGTGCTCGGCAACACCGTGATGGTCAAGCACGCCGGCATCTGCCCGCAATCCGCGCTCGCCCTGGAATCTCTCTTCCGCGACGCGCAGGCTCCCGAGGGCGTCTACACGAACCTGTTCGTGGGGCACGACGAGGTCGCGCGCATCATCGACAGCCCGACCGTCCGTGGGGCCTCCCTGACCGGCAGCGAGAAGGCGGGAGCTCAGGTCGCCGAACGGGCCGGACACAACATGAAGCCGAGCCTGCTGGAGCTCGGTGGCAGCGACGTCTTTATCGTCCTGGACCGCGAGGGCCTGGAGCGCACGATCAGCGCCGCGGTCGCGGGCCGCATGGCGAACACCGGCCAGAGTTGCGTGGCCGCGAAGCGGTTCATCGTGCTGGACGCCGTCCACGATGACTTCGTGGACGGCATGCGCCGTGCCTTCGAGGCGCTGCAGCCGGGTGACCCCGCGGACGAGGCGACCACCCTGGGCCCGCTTTCCTCGGAACAGGCCGCCGCGGACCTGGCGGACCAGATCCGCGAGACGGTGGAGCAGGGCGCGGAACTGGTCACCGGCGGCCACCGGATCGACCACCCGGGTGCGTTCGTCGAACCGACCGTCATCACCGGCGTCAAGCCGGGGATGCGCGCCTACGCCGAGGAACTGTTCGGGCCGGCCGCGGTGGTCTACCGCGTCGCCGACGAGGACGAGGCTATCGCCCTCGCCAACGACAGCCGGTACGGCCTCGGCGGATCCGTTTTCTGCGCGGATGTGGAGCGCGGCCGCCGGGTCGCGGAGCGCATCGAGACGGGCATGGTCTGGGTGAACCACCCGACCTCGACCCAGCCCGACCTGCCGTTCGGCGGCATCAAGCGCTCCGGCTACGGGCGGGAACTCTCCAAGCTCGGCATGCAGGAGTTCGTGAACCGCAAACTCGTCCGGATCCTGCCGCCCGATGCGCCCCTGCGCGGGATCGCCGGCTGACCGACCCGCCGGCGCCCGAGCGCCGACCGCCCGCCCCCACATCCTCCGCCTCCAGCGGGGCCACACCAGGAGACACCGTGAGCGCAGTACCCGCCATCACTCTCAACAACGCCGTGCAGATCCCCCAGCTCGGATTCGGCACCTTCCAGATCCCGCCGGAAGAGACCCGAAAGACCACGAAGGCCGCGCTGGAGGCCGGCTACCGGCACATCGACACCGCGCAGATGTACGGCAACGAGAAGGAGGTCGGCCAGGCAGTCCGGGACTCCGGACTCGACCGTGCCGACGTGTTCGTGACCAGCAAGCTCAACAACGGCGCCCACGCCCACGACGACGCCCTCGCGGCATTCGACCGCAGCCTGCGGGAGTTGGGCCTGGACTACCTGGACCTCTTCCTCATCCACTGGCCCCTGCCCGGCACGGGCGACTTCACCGAGACCTGGAAGGCCCTCGAGGAGATCTACCGATCCGGACGCGCCAAAGCCATCGGGGTCTCCAACTTCCAGCCCCACCACCTGCGGCGACTGCTGGAGAACAGCGTGGTGGTGCCCGCGGTCAACCAGATCGAGGTGCACCCCTACCTCACCCAGGACGAGGTGAGGGCGTACGGAGCGGAACACGGCATCGCCACCGAGGCCTGGTCGCCCATCGCACAGGGCAAGGTGCTCGAGGACCCCGCCATCGGCCGCATCGCGTCGCGGGTCGGGAAGTCCCCGGCCCAGGTGACGCTGCGTTGGCACCTGCAGCGCGGCGACATCGTCTTCCCCAAGTCCTCGACCCGCACCCGCATCCAGGAGAACTTCGACCTGTTCGACTTCGAGCTCGGCGAGGGCGACATGGCGGAGATCTCCGCACTGAACCGGGACGAGCGGACCGGCCCCCACCCGGACCGCTTCAACGGCTGAGCGCCGCTCCCGGCCGTGCCAAGCGCCCACTCCGCACGGCAACCTCTGGTTCCCACGCACCCACGAGGACCACGGGCCCGTCCGACGCATCCGGCCCGCCGGATGCGCCGAAGGGCCCGGACTCGTCGAGTCCGGGCCCTTCGTCACGCATGCGGCCGTAGCCGCGCCGGATCAGCGGCGCGGGCCGTTCCTGCCCTCGCCAAGCCGGCCGTTCTTGTCCTCGTCGTAGCGGACCTGCTCCTTACGGACGGTTTCGGAAACCTCCTGCTGCTCCGTCACCTTCTCGGTCTCCAGCCGTACCCGCTCGACCGGCACGGTCTCCTTGCGCGTCACCGCGCGCTCGGCGTGCAGGGTCACTTCCTGCTCCGCCTCGCCGATGTCACCCCTGACCCGCTCGCCCTCGCGGACGGGCTCGCGCACGACGCGGACCTCCTCGTGGCTGACGGGGACGGCGGTGGTGACGCTCTCGGTGACGACTACCTTCTTCAGCCGAGCGCGCCCGACCTCTTCGTTCGTCGTGCCCACACGCAGCCGTTCCTCGGAGCGGATCAACTCGTCATTGCCACGGCCCTCGCGCGGCTCATCGACGTACGTCCCCGTGGCGATCCCCGGAGCGTCCACGGCGGTGCGGCGGGTCTTCCGGTTGCCGTTGCCGTGGGTGCCGGGCAGGCCGTAGTGCTGGTACAGCCTGCGCTCCTCATCGACGTCCAGGTGCTGGTCGGCGTCGACGCGCGGAGCGTCCTTGACGAGCTCCTTGGCGTGCGGGACGTGCAGGACCTGGCCGTCGCTGCGGGCGCCGGCCAGCGGGACGAACGACTCCTGCATGCCGAACCAGCCCGTCTTCACGGTGACCCATTCGGGTTGGCCGGTCGCGTCGTCGCGGTACACCTGGCCGATGCTGCCGATCTTCTCACCGTCGGTGTCGTAGGCCGTGAGGTTGATCAGCTGCTCGGTGCTCAGGAATCCGTGTCCAGCGCTCATCGGTGAATCCTCCAGTGCGGTACGGCACGCGGCGCGCAGCGACCTCGATGTCCCACGCTCACCTCGTGCCCCTCCCCAGACCGCACCCCGGGGCGCCCGCCCGCAACCGATCGGCGGCGCCGGAACCGCCGAGAAGGCACCGCCGGACGGGCGAGACCCGGTGTATCCCGGTCATGACGTGTGGTGACCGACTTGGTCCGAACGGGTGAGCGCCTACGCGGATGTCTGCGGCCCCCGGACCGTGGTGCCCGGAGCCGCGCCGGCTCACGGCAGGCTGAGTTCGAAGCGGCTGCGGGGGAGCGTCGGTATCCGGGACAGGGGAATGGTCAGGTCCTGGTCGGGGACGTCGAAGTCGAGCCGCGCCAGCTCCGTGACGACGGACGCGAGCACCGCGACGGTGATTTCCTCCCCGGGGCGGCGGTGGCCCCGGGTCGGGTCCTCGCCGACCTGGGGGACGAGGTGGTCCAAGGGGCTGTTCGTGCTGATGAACCGCTGCGGATCGAAGCGGTAGGGCTGTTCCCACAGGGCGGGGTCGTGGTTCTGCCCGTACAGGTCGAGCAGGACCAGCGTGCCCTTGGGGAGGTGCTCGCCCCGCCAGGTCAGATCCTGCGCTGCGACGCCGCCGACGAACGGGGCGAACGGGTAGAAGCGCCGGACCTCGTGCGCGAACGCCACCGCGTGGGCGCCCCGGGCGTCGGCCCGCAGCAGCTCGCGGTGCCCGGGCCATCGGTGCAGCGCGTGCGCGGCGAACGTGGCGAACCAGGCGACGGCGATGGTGGGCCGTACGAGGTCCAGAAACTCGGCCGCGGCGGTGCGCAGGTCCATGAGCCGTCCCTCGGGGCCGCGGTACCAGGCGACCGTCTCCAGGGCCGAACGCTTGGTGACGGCCTCCGGTTGGGTCTCGCGCACTCGTGCGATCAGGTCGGCGAAGGCCTTCTCCTGCCGGGAGCGGGCACGGCGGGCGCGCAGATGGCGGGGCCCGGGGACGGCGAAGCCGTCGACCATGGCCGTGCAGTCGCGTGCCATCTCCGAGGCCGCCGCTTCGGTCAGGGGGAGCCCTGCCCAGTCGGACACCGCCTGAGCGAGGACCTCGGCGATCATGTCGAAGAGCACCACCCGGTCCTGCCGCCGGCCGCCCACCGTCTCGCGCCACCGCCAGCCGACGTGCCCGGCGAGAGTGGCAGCGCCGGCCCCGTCCTTGAGGAGGGTGGCGAACATGGCCGTGCGGGCGAGGTGCGCGTCGTCGTCCAGAGCGGGCGAGACGGCCCGCCCGTACCAGGCGTCGACAACGGGGCTCGGCAGCGCGGCAGTTCGTACGACGTGGCGCCGGTCGTAGAAGAACCGGGCCGCGCCCGGCCCGCCCAGGGCGACAACCGGTCGACCCAACAAACGGGTTCTGACCACACCAGCGTCCTGCCGGCGCATCCGGCCGGGCAGCCACGCGTACCCGTGCATCAAGAGGCCGAGGGTGCTGTCGTTCCAAGGGACCGCGGGATTCCTGGAGGGGGTCATGCGGCGCGGCTACCCTATGGGACGTACGGCACACCCTTCATGCGCCCGTCGAAGCCGAGTTGGGAGCCCGCAATAAGGGAAATCTCCGCCGCTACGAAAGCGGTGCTGGCGCGGAGCGGACTCGGCGGAGTGATGTCGCCGACCTGCCCGGCCTGCGCCGGACTTTCGCCCCGTGCCGGCCGTCGCGCTCCGGCGGCGCGGGCTTCACCGTCGAGACCCGCAGCGACCAACGGCTTCTCGTCCTCGGCACCTCCCCGATGGTCCGTCAACAGCACGTCGTGACTGGCGGTGTGCTGTTCTCGTCCATGAAGCGTGAACTCGGCGGTCCGGGCGGGGGTGAGCGCGGCACCCCGCCCACGTTCACGGCCTCATCCAGCTGCTGCGCGACGCGACGGACACCATCGGGGCCCGGAGCGCGTTTGGGGGTGGCCGGTGCTTCCGTCGCGACGGCACCGGGCGCGCCAGTCCCTTGTGGGCGTCGGCGGTTGGGCAGGCCTGAGTGCCTGGGCAAGCGACCTGAGGGGGAGGGTTGTCCACTCCGGCCGGAACATGGCGGTAGGTCCAAGGCTCGGCCGTTAGCGTGATGTTGAGGGTGTGGCAGGGTGGTGGGGCATGTGGCCCTTCGAGGCCTGTGAACGTGAGAGGGGTATGTCATGAACGAGGCCGAGCTCAGGACGCTGTTCGCCGAGATAGACACGGACGGTGACGGGCGGATCAGCATCGTCGAATTGGCGGAGAGGTTCAAGGCGGAGGGAGCCCAGGGGCACCTCTCTGAAGAGGTCAAGAAGGCCATGGTGGCCGACGCGAACCACGACGGGGTCCTCGACTTCGAAGAGTTCCGCACCCTGCTGAAGTAGTGGCGGGCCTGACAGCCGGGGCAAGCCTCAGGGGAGTCCGGGCAAGCCGTCCGCGGGAACGGCTTGCCCACCCTGTTACGGGCGCCCGCGCCTGTAGCGCAGGATGTCGGCGAAGACCAGGTCCCGAACACCGGGTTCGCCGGCATGCGGTTCGTCGCGGATCGGGAGGTCGGCGCGACCTGAGAAGAGATCGGCCCCCACGGCTGAGCGCCTACGCGGCGCGGACCTGTTGGGGCCACGAGTGGCGTCGTGCGCCCGACGCCCCGGTCCCTGACGCGCGCGCCGCTGCCAGCCGGTCGAGCACGGCTGAGGTCGCGGGGTCTGCGAGCTATGGGACGGGAAAGCGGCCCAAGGCGATCGCGACCCGGTCTCGAACGCGGGGGTCGTCCAGTTGGGCATTCACGCGATCGCCGCCCGGACGTCACGGTGGAGCAGCGCCGGAGTTCGCTGCTGGCCCGGCGGCCGCCGGCACGGGCCACCGATTCAGTCACCGGCCGGGGGACAGCGCGCGGTCAGAGGTCACCGGCCGTGGGCCGATCGGTACGGAGCCCATGTCGGCGGTGTTCCCCGGCCCGATTCTCACCGGAGTCGTCACCGATTTCATCACCGCCCCGATCCCGGGGTGATGTCGGCGCCGAGTGGATGGCGCGAGTGAGGCGGTCCTGGTCGTCGGCGCGGAACCGGTGGCTTGCCGGGGCCGGGATCTTAGCCCGTGGCGGCAGGTTGCGGCCGTCTGCGGGGGATACGTCTTCCCGCTGACGCCGGCAAGAAACAGTCTTTTTTGCGGCGCATGGCCGGAACTGATGGGGGCAGTCGTTGTTCTGGAGGTAATAACTATGGTTCCCCTGCTTCTCGTTCTTCTGCTTGCTCTCATTCTCTTCGGTGCGGGTTTCGCGGTGAAGATTCTCTGGTGGGTCGCGATCGCGGTCCTGGTCCTGTGGCTGATCGGGTTCGTTGCCCGTCCGAAGGGCGGTAGCGGCCGCTGGTACCGCTGGTAGCCGACCGGCACGAACCTCGGCGCTGACATGCGTGGCGGGGGGGGGGGGGGCCCCCCCCCCCGGGGGGGGGCCACCCCCCCCCCCCCCACGTCCGCGTTGGGCGGCAAATGGTTTTCCGGTAACGGGTGAAATCGGATGGCCGGGGTATCAGCGGCACTAACCGGGGCGGCCGTCGTGACGCAGCAGGGGACCTGCTCACCTCCAAGAACGGCGACCGTCCCGGCCACGGAACCCGGCCGAGGAACCCGATCCCGTCCGTGTCCGGCGCGAAATCGGGGGCATGCGGGTTTCAGGTGGAACGGTCAACGCATCGGCCGCCGCGGAATTCGCACGGAAAACACCGAGGCTGACGGAACATGAGTTTCTGAGCCAGTTCTCGGTAGACGGAGGACCGTGGTGCGGATCGACACGGCCGAGGAGAAGGTCTATGTCGACCGGACGAAGGAACAGATCAAGGACGCCCCGGAGTTGCACCGCGACAAGCACATCGGCGACGCCGGCTACCGCGAGGAATTGGGCACCTACTACGGCACCGGCGCCCCCTTCGGCGGCCGTCCCGCCTGACATCACCTTTCATCGGGCTTGGCCCGGCACCCCTGACAGGGGTGCCGGGCCGGCCGTCGTCGCGAGCCCGGCGGCGGTTCTGCGTGCGGGGTCACCTGTTCGCCGTGGGCCGATCAGGCGACGGCCGGAGTCCGCCAACCGGGGGGTGAGACGGACTGCTGCGAACCGTTTCTCCACCCACTGGCTCGGCATGGCCGTCCTGCCGGAGGCGCGCATGCAGGACCACGGAGCGGGACGACAACGAGCTGACGCACATGATCATGTGGCGCCGTCCGGACCACGCGGTTCGGACGAACGCGACAGGAACGGTAGGACCAGATGAAGCGTTTCGCTCCGTCCCGCAAGACCCTCGGGGTGGCCGTGGCGGCCCTCGCGCTCGGCGCCGGCTGCGCCTTCAGCGCGCCGGTCGCCGCCCAGCAGCCGTCTCTGCCCGCCCCCGGGCCCGACCTCTATGCGATGACGATCACGTTCAGCGATCTCACCGGGACGAACTACACCGGACACGGCGTCGTCCACGACATTCGAGGAGAGAGCCCCGTGGTCGTCGGGGACGCCTACCGGCGCTGCGAGGACACGGCCTTTGTCTCCACCGAGACCTGGTGCACGCTCCACATTCGTTTCGGCACCGACAAGGACGCCAGCACCGTCGACCTGTCCGAGGTGATGAAGACGCCCGACACCTACCCGTCCGAGGAGTGGTATTCGACGATCACGGGGGGCTCGTTCGTCTACGAGGGCAAGACCGGCCAGGTTCCCGCCAAGGCCCTGAGTCGCACCGTCGTCCAGTACGTCGGCGCGTACTGACCGTCCCCCGCCACGGTCACCCGGCCTGATGACGATGACCTCGTGCTCGTCACCCAGCCGGGCCGACATGAACCGGTACTCCGCCTTGGCCGGTTCGACGACCAGCCA